>PDOP01000064.1 GCA_002749205.1 Treponema sp.
GCTATACCTTAAACCTATTAACCTCTTCCGCTAGGGTTTTAATGCTTTCCTTATTTTGATGAGTTAGCTCACTTACTTCCTGTACTGCATTATTAATTTCGGTTGCACCGCTAGCCATTTCGTTCATGCTATCAGTTATTACTCTGGTAAGTTCATCGAGCTTTCGCATCTCATCGGCAACCTGTTCGCCACCTCTGAGCATTTCATTAGAGCCGTCTTGAACTTCACTTGTAATTGCGTTTATTTCTTTCAATGCAGTTAGAACTTCTTGACTGCCCCGTTCTTGTTCTCGCATTGCCTGCACGATATTTTCTATTTGTTCAAGAGTTTGTTTTACAAGACTGAAAACTTCGTTAAGTATCTGTTCAGCAGTTGTTCCGTTTTGAGTAATTGCTTTTATTATATCAGTTGTTTCTTTTATTGTTGTTGCAATTCCCTTACCTTGCGAACCAGCTTCTTCAGCGAGCTTTCTAATTTCATCAGCAACAACGGCAAAACCTTTACCAGTATCGCCCGCATGGGCCGCTTCGATTGCAGCATTCATTGCGAGCAAGTTTGTTTGAGCGGCTATGTTCTGAATGATTGCGGCGGCTTCAAGTAAGGCCTCTGACTTTTCGCCGATTCTTGCAACATCCTTATTTGCAACTTGAGTACCCTCTTTTGCTGTGATTGTTTTTTCGTTTAGATTTTCTGCGAGCTTATTTCCATTCTCAAGCATTTTTGCAATTGACGCAATATTAGCTATCATTTCTTCAATTGAACTTGATGATTGAGTTACGCTTGTTGCTTGACTTTCGATGCTTTTGTTTAGCTGATGAATGGTGCGAATAATTTCTTCCATGGTTGCAGAAGTTTCTGTAACACCTGCACTCTGGCTTAAGACCTGACCCTTTACGCCTTCAATGTTTGCACTGATTTGGTTTATGGAGCTTGCTGTTTCAGTCATATTATTCAAGAGAGTGTCTCCAATTTCGGACATATCAGATGTGTTGTTTAAAACCAATTGCATTGAAGAATCCAGCTTTTCTAGCGTTTTATTAAAATAGCGAGAGACTTCTGTTACTTCGTCATTACCACTTTCAATTAATCTTGCAGTTAGATCACCTTCACCCTCAGAAATATCTTTCAAAGCACTTGATACTTTCTTTAAAGGTCTTACTATTCTATTTGAAATTATGAAAATAAATATAATTGCCATAGTGGAAACAGCTGTTGCAATCAAGGCCAACATTATTTTCATTTGCTGTATTGATTTCAAAAATTCATCAACAGGTGCTGACACACAAATTGTCCATTTTGTACCTTTTATTTTTGCAAAGCTTGCAATTTTTGCATCACCATGCCAATCATAAAAAGCAACATCTGATTTTTCTGAAGCCATAGCGTTTTGTATAAAATTGGCAAGCGGTTCTAGTTCTTTCTTTTGTTCAGCTTCCTTTATTACATTATATTGTTCTTTTACAAGTGAACTGTCTCTATCAGCAATATTTGTTCCAGTTTCGCCCACTATGTAAGCGCCGCCAGTTTTACCAACTACAATGTGCTTAATTTGATCACTAATCCATAAGCCATCAATAATGACATTCAAAACACTTACGACCTTGTTATTTTTATTATAAATAGGAACAGAAACAACAATAATTAAGCTACCATCTGATAGCGAAACAATAGGCTCACCAATTGCCTTTTTCCCATTTTTTGCATTGATAAAATTTGCTTCATTTTTAACGGAAAATGTTACACCACCTGTTGTATGACAAACACCATTTAAATCTGAAATATTAATTTCATGAATGCGTTTGTTCTTCTTTGCCATTTCTTGTAGATAATTAAGTTTTTCTGCATAGCTGGCTTGATTATCTTGTAGAATAGAATTGTTGGCTGTAATTTCTAAAAAATAAAAGAGAGCTTGTAATCTTCCTTCTATTATATCAGCTGTATCAACCGCTTTATTCTTAAGATTATGCTCAACTTTTTCCATTGTAACATTACGAGCAATGGTAACTGATAAGACGCTTAAAACGATCAGCGCACTAACCCCAAGAAAATTTTTTAGGTATTTTTAAATTAAACTTTACAAATTTTTATGATCACATGAGGGCGTCTTTTCCCTGTTGTATACTTTTATTATATACTGCAATTTTAATCTTTGTCAAGAGTTCTTGTATTGAAAAAATATTTTTATTTTAGCTTTGCTGATACAGCCCAATAGTTATAAAAAACACCATAACCACCTTTGCTCCACTTTTTTAGTAGTTCATTGTTTTTGTAATATCTATTTCCAGCAAGATTCTTATTATCATCGATAGTTTTTCTTGGATTTTCTTTAGACTTTGCTTGATATGAATCATAAAGCATAAATCCGTTTTTATCATAACCCAAAACCGTTACATAATGGCGGACATCACTGGTTCTACCCTTTATAGCAATTAACAGAATTACGGGTCTACCAGAATTAATTTGCGTTTTCAACCATTGCAATTTTTTCTTGTTATTAAAGCCCCATAAAAAGTATTCTCGAGCCTTTATTCCATTTGATGAAAGTTGTTTCACTACACCAATAGGATATGTTAAATTGCTTTTAGTTCTGTAAGGCGTTTGTTTTGCAAGGACTTCAGGGTTTGGGGATTCACCTTTTAAAATGTTTATAACAGCCATAACTGAATACGGAGCGCAGTTGTTATAAGTTTGTCGGTAAAATAAATTTTTCGACATTTTCAAAAATTTAGTGTCAGGCAAATCTTTGTCAATTTTAGCGCCTATACATGAAAATGTTCCACAAGCCCATATAAGAAAAATTACAGCAATAGTTAGTAATAATAAAATTAATTTTTTAGTTTTCATAGTTCCCCTTAATATTTTTATCCAGCATGTTCAAAACTTTCTATTTTAAAACCACTCGTAAATAAAAGAACAAAAACAAAAGTACGACTGCAATAACTCCAGAAAATTGCCAAATTTTAAATTTAGCCTCCTTTTTAAATTTTTTGTATTCTTCTTTAAGATCTTCTGGCATCACTTTTGGTTCGAGACGATTGTTACAATATGAACATTCTGAATATCCCCATCTAAAAACAGGAAAAATTGGTATCCAAAAAATATGGAAATATTTAGAAAACATACTAAAACTTATAAAGCCTCTTTTAGAACAAGATGAACACCAAACAGTATTTATGTTCTTTGTTTTTAAAGGCTTTTCTTTTATTCCGTAATAAAGTATCATAAACGCTCTCCTCTATTTTGTTTTAATATTTTTATATAGTAAATATTCATAAGTTTTTATTGGTAAATACTGCTCTAATGAATTTTCTATTGCAATATTTTCATCAGCTTTTAAGTATTTTTCTTTTTCATAAAATTTAACTGAAGCAACTTCTTGTTTTAAGGCTTTTAGAGTTATTATTTCAACACCGTTTTTTTAATAAGTCTTCTTCAAAGAATCTTAAAAGTTTTGAGCCTAAACCTTTTCTTTGTTTATTATACATAACATACAAAGCTGATATAAAGGCTCTCCTAGAATTTATTTTTGCAGAAATAAAAGCAATTATTTTTTCCTTATCCAATAAAACAAATGTAGAGTTATTTTGCACCATCTCTTCAAATGTACTTAAAATATCTTGTGCAGGATAGCCCAAGCTTTTATTCGCATCATTATAAACATATAGAATATCAATACAATCACTAAAGACAGCTCTTCTTATATTATAGGCCGACATGACTATTTTTCATAACCTTCATAAAAATATGATTGATCAATACCTTTAAAGATAACATCTCTATCATCTACATTTTCTGTTAAATTTTCTTTTA
>PDOP01000047.1 GCA_002749205.1 Treponema sp.
GATATTATTAAGGCTTTATATTATCCCGAATGTCCTTACGAATTTTCTATTTTGCCTGTTGAAATACTGGGAAACATTTACGAAAAGTTTTTAGGCAAGACCATCGAATTTCGTAATGTAGGGAGACGATGTTTTGACGATAGTCAAAACTCGCAGGTTTCTTCCGAAAGGACAAGCACCAGGCATACCATTCGCATTCACGAAAAGCCCGAAGTAAAAAAAGCAGGCGGCGTGTATTATACTCCTCAATATATTGTAAAGCATATTGTAGAAAATACAATCGGTGTTAAAATAAAAGGCAAAAAGCCTGAAGATATTAAAGCCTTAAAAGTTTTAGACCCTGCTTGTGGCTCAGGCTCTTTTTTAGTTGAAGCATATCAGTTTTTAATGAATTTTCATTTAGACTATTACGGCAATTCAAAAAATAAAAATAAAGCTTTAAAAAATGGAAAAATATATCAGGTCTCCGATAATTCTTATAAATTAACAATTGAAGAAAAGCAAAATATTTTGTTAAATAATATTTACGGAGTTGACATTGACGAGCAAGCCGTTGAAGTAACAAAGCTTTCACTTTATTTAAAGCTTCTTGAAAATGAAGGTAAAGAAGCTCAAGGTCAATTATTTAAATTTTCCGATATGAAATTATTGCCCTCTCTTTCAGATAATATAAAATGTGGCAACAGCCTTGTCGGATCTGACTATTATCTTGAAAAAGATTTAAGCCTTTTCGACGATGAAGCGATGCGTAAAATAAATGTATTTGACTGGGAAAAAGAGTTTAAGGAAATATTTGCTCAAGGTGGTTTTGATTGTGTAATCGGTAATCCACCGTATGTTTTTGCCAGAGAAAGTAAAGATAAAGGAATGATGAGTGAAGATAAGGACTATTATTACAATCATTATCAAGTTGCAAAATATCAAATCAATTTGTATCATTTGTTTATCGAAAAAGCTTGTTCACTATTAAGTGATAATGGATTGTTCTCGTATATTATTCCAAATAATTGGTTGACAATTAATTCTAATAAGGATTTAAGATATTTTGTTTTAAACAAATCAAATATTAATATTTTGAATTTTAAATATAAAGTTTTTGACGGTGCAGATATTGATACTTGTATTTTAAGTTTTACTAAATCAGACAGTAATAAGAAAATTGTTTTAGCTGAGGCTGAAAGTAAAGATGATTTTAAAATTATTAAAGAAACAAATATAAAACACTTTCTTGATGAAAACGATTATATTATAAATATTGAAGTTTATAAAAATGAAGCCTTTACAACTATTGTCAAAAAAATAGAAAATAATTCTGAAACACTTTCAACTTATGCAGAAATAAAAGCCGGATTACAGGCTTATGAAGTTGGTAAGGGAATTCCAAAGCAAACAAAAGAAACAAAATTAAATCGTATATATCATTCAAAAGAAAAAAATGATGATTCTTATTTTCAGTATATAGATGGGATTGATGTAAAAAGATATTCTAGAACTTGGGAGAAAAAAGAATACCTAAAATATGGAAAAAACCTTGCAGCTCCTAGAAAAAATTGGGATTTATTTTCTACTCCAAGAATTTTAGTTCGTCAAATTCCTTCTAAACCGCCATATTGTATAAATGCTTGTTATACAGAAAAAGTATTTTTAAACGACAGAAATTCTATGAATATTATTTACATAAACCCCAATCCACTTTTTATTTTAGCTGTACTTAATTCTCGTGCTGTATCATTTTGGTTTGAACATAAATTCGGAAAACTATCTCGCGGAATCTTTCCTCAGTTTAAAGTTAATGAGTTAGCTAATTTTCCAATTCCAAACACAACACTTGAAAATCAAGAACCACTTGCTAAACTTGCTGAACAAATGATAAAACTACAAAAAGAACTACAAGAAGCAAAAATGGAAAGTGATAAAAAGTTATTGCAACAACATATTGATATATTAGATTCCCAAATTGATAGAGCCGTATATAAGCTTTATGGATTGACGGAGGAAGAGATTGAGATTGTGGAGGATAAATGAATTAAGAATTATAAATGCTGAATGATGAAATTTTAGTAGCTCTCTAAAAATTTCTTATGAGTTAAAACTTTTATATCATGTTCAACATAATCTTTTATATTTCTGGTTAAAAGCATGTCTATGTTATTTTCTTCGAATGCAAAGTATTTTAACGCATCTTCAAAATGCACATAAAAACCGATTTAAATTTATTGCAAATTTTAATAAATTGTGCTAAAATATAAACATGAAGAGATTTGAAGACCTACCCCTAATGTAAATTGGTAGATGGCTTTTTGAAAATAGAGCGTTTAGCTACAAGGAGTTAGAGGAAAAATAAGCGGAGCTGTATTTTTATACAGAGAGCATTATTTTTTCTCGTACGACGCCGTAGATGAATGTTATATTTTCAAAAATGAGGAATATATGTATAAAATGACAGTAGAAGATGAAATAAGATACGAAGCTACCAAAGAAGCTACAAAAAAAATAACTGTTAATATAGTAAATAACATGAAAAATTCAAACTATGATATAACAGAAATAAGCAAACTAACCGGCCTATCTATTGAAGAAATAGAAACTATGTAATGAAGCCCCCCCCCAGCATAAGCCGATTGGAGAGGGCGGATGCCGGTTTTTCAAAACCTGCATCCGAGATCCAATTTGCGTGCCATTTGCACGCAAATTTAGCCGTAGCGATAGCGGAGCCTCGCAATGAGGCGGTTTTTAAGTTGAGGCTTTTAAAAAAAAGCCTCAACTTAAAAATATGCCAAAAAAAATAATTTTAATATAACACCTTGAAATTTAGTTTGTTTTATGTCAAAATTATCGCTATGAAATCAATTATTTCTTGGAATGTAAACGGTATTCGTGCCGCAGAGCGAAAAGGTTTTTTGGACTGGGTTAATTTTGAAACTCCTGATGTTCTATGCTTACAGGAAACAAAGGCAAGGCGCGAGCAGGTAAGTGTCGAGCTTGATGAGCTTTCTGCAAACGGGAAAAAATATTTCGGATTTTGGAGCTCGGCAAAAAAGCCCGGCTATTCGGGGACTGCCATTTATTCATTAAATCAACCTCTTGAGTTTCGCACTTTGGGTTTATCCGAATTCGATTCGGAGGGCAGGGTAGTTATTGCTCACTATGATAAAGTAAGCATTATTTCTGCATATTTTCCAAATTCGCAGAGTGAGGGAAAAAGGCTCGGATATAAACTTGATTTTTGTGAAGCAATTTTGGAGTTTTGCGATGACCTTCAGGTGCAGGGTCAAAATGTTATTTTATGCGGCGATTATAACATTGCACATAAACCAATTGACCTTGCAAACCCAAAAGCAAACGAAAAAAATCCCGGTTATCTTCCCGAAGAGCGCTCTTGGATGGATAAGTTTACCTCAAGCGGTTATACCGACACATTCAGGCATTTTTGCATCGAGCCTGAAATGTATACATGGTGGAGTTACAGATTTCAAGCGCGTGCAAAAAATATCGGGTGGCGACTTGACTATCATTGCGTCAACGATGATTTTGTTAAAAATATAAAAGGCTCACAAATATTAAGTGGCGTGCAAGGCTCAGACCACTGTCCCGTAAAACTTAACTGTGATTTTTAGGATGTTTTATTTATGAAAATAAAATATAATGCACCAACAAGTTTAACTTTTGCAATTTTTTGTATTATAGTTTTGTTCGTAAATGACTTTTTTTTGCAGGGCTTGACCGAAAATGTTTTTACAGTTCCGGCACATAATAACTTTGACGCATCGAATGTGCATTCTTATTTTTTATTGTTTTCGCATATTTTAGGGCACGCTGACTGGAATCATCTTTGGGGCAATCTTGCATTTATTTTATTGCTCGGCCCAATGCTGGAAGAAAGTTACGGCTCTTTAATGCTTGCATTGATGATTTTCACGACAGCCGTAGTTACCGGAGTTTTGAATGTTTGCTTTTTCCCTCAACCGCTTTACGGCTCTTCAGGTGTTGCTTTTATGATGATTTTGCTTGCCTCTTTTTCAAACACAAAACGAAGTGAAGTTCCGTTAAGTTTTTTTGTGATAATTTTATTGTATATCGGTCGTGATGTAGTTACGGCAATTAAGGCAGACAGCATTTCTCAGTTTGCTCATCTGGTTGGCGGAGTCTGCGGGAGCCTTTTTGGATATTTTAAACCTAAAAAAACAAGTGCAAGCATTTAAAATATGAGGTAAAAAATAAATCTACCAATTGAATTTTTTTCGTATTTTTGATATAGTAGAGCCAAGCGATGAGTGGGAGTTTAGATGAAACCAAAAGCAATTATTTTACATGCGCCCGGAACGAATCGGGATAATGATGCGGCTCTTGCATTGAAACTTGCAGGTGCCGACTCTGAAATTATTCACATAAAACAACTGAAAGAGCGCAAACAAAATTGGAGTGATTTTTCCATGCTGGTTATACCCGGCGGATTTTCTTACGCAGATGCTTTGGGAGCCGGAAAACTCTTTGCTCTGGATTTGGCTAACTATTTTTTTGATGAAGTGAACGAATTTGTTTTGAGCGGTAAACCTGTGATTGGAATATGCAACGGTTTTCAGGTGCTTGTTAAATCGGGTATTTTACCCGGAAATGAAGCCGGTGAAAATTTAAACCCGCAAGGATATAAAAACAGAAATGCAACGCTGACATTTAATAAACAGGGAAGATTTGAATGCAGAAATGTTAATCTGATTCCTGAAAAGTCGAATTGCATTTGGACTAAAAATCTTACGGCGAATATTCATTGCCCGATTGCACACGGTGAAGGACGCTTTATTGTTGATAATGAAAATACTTTGAATCGACTTAAAAACAACGGGCAGATTGCACTGACTTATGCAAAACAAAACGCTCCGGCGAACGGTGAATATCCTTATAACCCAAACGGCTCGATTGCTGACATTGCAGGTATTTGCAATAAAGCGGGAAATGTTTTGGGATTGATGCCGCATCCTGAAAATAATGTTCTGGTTCGAAATCGACATTATCAACAGTCCGTAAAGCAAAAAACAAAAGACTGTTTGGCATTTTGGGAAGCCGGTGTAAAATATGCTTCTGAAATTTAGTTTGAATAAATTTTGGGCGCTACCGTATTATTGTGTTGACATTATTGCAACACAATAATACGGTCGATGTATTAAAAGCTCCGCTATCGCTTCGACTAAAAATGTGGCTAAAAATTAACGCCACATTTTTATTTTTTGCATTGTGTTTTAAACACAATGCAAAACTTTTAATGTATCTAGCGCAGGGCTTATACGAATTTAATCTGATGAAATTGCAAAAGCGGATGAGTTTTGCAATTTTTTCTTAAAACATACCAAAAAGCGCAATGAAATGAGCTTATTTTTAAGTAACTTGCTAAAGTAATCGACTTTTGCAGGTTGCTCATCTGTAGAATGTGGGAGGATAAAATGCAGATATTAAAACGCGATGGGAGAGCAGAGAATTTTAATGCAGAAAAAATTCGACTTGCCATTATTAAGGCTTTTGAAAGTGTAAATCAAATTCCAGATGAAACTGTAAACAAAATATGCTCTGAATTGGAAAATACAATTTCAAAAGATGAAAACCTACAAAGTGTTGAAAGTATTCAAGACTTGGTTGAAAAATCGCTTATGCAACACGACTATTATGAAGTTGCAAAGAGCTATATATTATACAGAAATGAAAGAACAAAAAAACGAAATGCCAGAGAGCATATTTTAAAAGACATAACTGCAGGTGAGCTTGCCGAAACATTATTGCGTATAGAAAAAAAATACCCGCAAAATGAATATACACTTGAAGTACTGTATTCAAAGTTTTCATCTTTTGTCAAACCAAATATGAGCGACTTAGACAAACTGAATGCTTTAATAATGAGTGCCGTGGAGCTTACTTCACAAGAAGCTCCAAAATGGGAATATATTGCTTCGATGCTTTTAATGATTAGTTTTAAAAATGCTTTAAGTATTATTAAAAAAGAGAATAATATAAAAAGCTTTTATGAAAAAATAAAGTTTATGACCGATTTAAATCTTTACGGTAAATATATTTTGCAATCATATACAAAAGATGAAATTGATTTTTTTGAATCAAAATTGATTGAAGAGAAAAATGATTTGTTGACTTACAGTAGTTTAAAAATGCTTTTGGGTCGATATGTAATTAAAACAACCGACAGTCAACCGTTGGAAACTCCTCAGGAAATGTTTATGGGTGTTTCCATGCACATAGGAATGAACGAACCAAAAGAAACCAGAAAAGAATTTGTTGTTGACCTTTATAATATTTTAAGCAGTTTAAAAGCAACTATGGCAACTCCTACAATGTCAAATGCAAGAAAACCGTATCATCAATTATCGTCTTGTTTTATTGACACAACACCCGATTCCTTGGAAGGAATTTATCGAAGTATTACAAACTTTGCAAAAGTTTCCAAAATGGGTGGGGGTATGGGGCTTTATTTCGGAAAAATCAGGGCTGCAGGCTCGTCTATAAGGGGCTTTAAAGGAGCCGCAGGCGGTGTTATAAGATGGGTTCGTCTTGTAAATGATACTGCCGTTGCAGTTGACCAACTTGGTGTAAGACAGGGAGCAGCGGCAGTATATCTTGATTGCTGGCATAAAGATTTACCTGAGTTTTTGCAAATCAGAACTAACAGCGGTGATGACAGATTAAAAGCCCATGATGTTTTTCCGGCTATTTGTTTTCCTGATTTGTTTTGGGAATTAGCCAGAGATAATATTGATGCTCCTTGGTCTTTAATGTGTCCGCATGAAATAGAGCAGGTAAAGGGCTATCGACTGGAAGATTTTTACGGTGATATGTGGCGTGAAAAATACTACGACTGTGTTGATGATTCGCGTATTCCAAAAAGGGTGTTTTCCGTAAAAGAAATTATAAGGTTGCTTTTAAAGTCTCAAATTGAAACGGGAACACCATTTGTATTTAATCGTGATATTGTAAATAAGTATAACCCCAATCCGCATAAGGGAATGATTTACTGCTCTAATTTATGCACGGAGATTGCACAGAACATGAGTGTAATTAAGCAGGGACAAAAAACAATAAAAACAGTCGAAGGCGATGATATTATAATAGAAGAAACAAAGGCAGGTGATTTTGTTGTTTGTAATCTTGCTTCTCTTGTATTGGGGAATTGTAATGTCAATGATGATGAAGCAGGGAACAGTGAATTAAAACATATTACCGCAACAATAGTTAGGGCGCTGGATAATGTGATTGATTTGAATTATTACCCTTTGGAATATGCAAAGGTTACGAATAAAAAGTACAGAGCCATAGGACTCGGGGTAAGCGGTTATCATCATGCTTTAACAAAGCAGGGAATTTCATGGGAGAGCGATGCGCATCTGGATTTTGCCGATAATGTTTTTGAAAGAATTAACTATTATGCTGTTTCCGCAAGCGCAGACTTGGCAATAGAAAGAGGGGCTTATACTTTTTTTGAAGGTTCCGATTGGCAAACAGGCAATTATTTTAAAAAGCGAAATTATAATTGTCAAAAATGGTCTGAGCTTAAAGACAGAATACAAACTTCGGGAATTAGGAATTCTTATGTTATGGCAATAGCTCCGACAAGCTCTACTTCATTGATTGCCGGTACAACGGCGGGCTTGGATCCTGTTATGAATAAATACTTTTTGGAAGAAAAGAAAGGTGCAATTGTTCCGCGTGTGGCTCCTGATTTAAATGCCGATAGTTTTTGGCTTTATAAAAGTGCGTATTTAATTGACCAGATTTGGAGTATAAAAGCCGCCGGAAAGAGGCAAAGGCATATTGATCAGGCTCAGTCTATGAATTTATATATTACACATGAAAATACGATGCGTGAAATTTTGAAGATGTATATTTTAGCATGGGAAGAAGAAGTTAAGACAATTTATTATGTGCGCAGTAAATCGTTGGAGGTTGAAGAATGTGAGTCGTGTGCATCGTAAAGATTGGGTATGGCGTAAAGTAAAAAAGAATACCAAAAGTGTGGTAAGTACGCTATTCGGTAATTAAGCCCGAAGTCTATCCTTTTGTTCGATAAAGAACAAAAGATTATGCGAGGGCGTGGGTTGCAAGGAAATGTTTGTAGTGCTCTTCAAAGATAAGTGTAAGTTAGAACAAACATTTACTTTAAATTTTAAAATTATTTTTTATGGAGGAAAATATGGAAAGAAGACCGTTGTTTAATGAGAACGGTGATATTGAGCTTGATAAGAGAAAGTTAATTGGGGGAAACACGACTAACCTCAATGATTTTAATAATGTCAAGTATAAGTGGACGAGTGATTGGTACAGGCAGGCGATGAATAATTTTTGGATTCCCGAAGAGATAAATATGTCGACCGATGTTTTGGATTACAGGAATAAGTTGGACGAGCATGAGAGGAAGGCTTATGATTCGATTTTGTCGTTTTTGGTTTTTTTGGATAGTATTCAAACGGCGAATTTGCCGAATGTTTCGCAGTATGTAACGGCGAATGAAGTTAATTTATGTTTGTCGATTCAGATTTATCAGGAGGCGATACATTCTCAGTCTTACAGTTATATGTTGGATACAATTTGTTCGCCGGTTGAGCGCTCTGAGATTTTATATCTTTGGAAAAACGATAAGCGATTGTTAGAGAGAAATAAATTTATTGGAGACCAATATAATGATTTGTTGGTTCACCCTGATGAAAAAACTTTAACCAGAGTTATGGTCGCAAATTATATTCTTGAGGGTATTTATTTTTATTCGGGCTTTATGTTTTTTTATAATCTTGGTCGCTCGGGAAAAATGCCCGGCTCTGTGCAGGAAATTCGTTATATCAATCGTGATGAGAATACTCATTTATGGTTGTTCAGAAATATTATACTGGATTTGAAAAAAGAGAGACCTGAGTTGTTCGGCGAAAAAGATATTGAAGAATATAAAGATATGATGCGTGAAGGTGTTCGCCAAGAAATAGAGTGGGGTAAGTATATAATCGGTAATGATATTCAAGGGTTAAACGAAGAAATGGTAACCGATTATATTAAGTATTTGGGTAATTTACGCTCCAAAGGTTTGGGTATGGGTAAACTTTATGACGGCTATGATGTTGAGCCTAAATCAATGGAATGGATATCGCAGTACAGTAATGCCAATATGGTCAAAACTGATTTTTTTGAAGCAAAGCCAACTGCTTACTCAAAGTCAACTGCACTGGAAGACGACCTGTAATTTATAATTTTATTATAGTAGAGGTACTTGTAAAAGTCTATGACTTTTTACAAGTGCCTCGCCGGTATTATAGCACCGGTATTTTATTTGTCAATGCTATTTTTTTTATTTTACTAATAAATTTTATACAGTCCAATTTTTAAATTTTTTAATCACAACCTACAGTAATAGCATATACTTAAGATATATATTATGTCAAGCTGTACACCCCATCAAGCTTAGCTTTGATTTCAGGATCAAAGTGATGGCTTACCATAATTACCGTCAACTCAGGATTTTCGATAAGTTGTTTTTCGATTTCCAGTGAGTTTTCCTTATCCAGTGATGAAGTTCCCTCATCTATGAGCAAAATCTTTCTGCCGTGAATTAAGGCTCGCGCGATGGCAATTCTTTGTCGCTGTCCGCCTGAAAAGTTTTTGCCGGATTCGCTTGCTATGCTGTCGATTCCTTGGTCTAAGTTCTCAATCATGGGTCGCAGTGCTGAAGAATCTATCGCCTTGTCAATTTGTTCTTGGCTATAATTTTGTGAAAGGCAAATATTCTTCTTTATGCTGTCGTTAAAAATGTAAACGCTTTGGTCGATGTAGGCTATGTTTTCGCGAATGTCGGTTTTGTTCAGCTTTGAAAGTTCAACGCCATCGTATTCTATTTTACCGTCATAATTTTCAAGCATGCCGACTAAAAGTTTAAAGAGCGTAGTTTTTCCGCAACCCGACTCGCCGATAATCCCGTATTTTTTTCCGCTTTCAAATTTCATATTTACGGATTTCAAAATCGGCTTTTCGGAATCGTACGCAAAATTCAAATTTGAAATTTCAATACCCTTATTAAATTTAGGTAATTGTGCGTTTTCGTTTTCTTCAATAGTTTCTATCTGTTCAAATTTTTCAAGAATAGGATAGACGGTTTTTATATTCATTGAGCGACTTAAAATGTTTGCAAGGTGCGGAAAG
>PDOP01000011.1 GCA_002749205.1 Treponema sp.
AAAAATTTAGACGGAAAAAAATTTAAAGCCTTGCAAGTTACACTCTGTAATACTAAAGTTTCAAATTTAAATCCTTGGAGGCTTAGATGAAAAAGAACTTTTCAATTAGAAAAAAAATTATGACTGTATTCGCAGTTTCTATCATAATATTGTTGATTGCTGTTTCCGCCATTCTTGGTTCACGAATAAAGAAAAAAAGTGAAAAACAATTTGATGAAAACATGATGCTGGATATGAAGCTAATCGAGCATAATATAAATTCTTTTTTTGATAATGCAATAAATACGGTAAAGATGCTTTCAACCCACCCCGATGTCAGAAGTGCCGATATTACGTTTAATAAATATTTTAACAAAACAAGTGTGTCCGATGTTACCACGATTGAAAAAAGTCCTGTAGAGCAAAAAATATATGATCTTTTTTTAAAAGTAGATCAAGCCTATCCTGAATTTGTTTGTGTGTTCATGGGTGTCAAATGCGGCGGTTATACTTCCACCTGCGATAAATCTCTTTCAGGCGGATATGATCCACGAAAGAGACCATGGTATATAGATGCAACTGCCTCTATGGGTAAGGCCATTATAACAAACGCATATCCTTCATCAATAGGTGATGTTGTTGTATCTATATCACATAGCGTTTTATCTTTTGAAAATAAGCATATTGGAAATGTCAGTATTGAAATAACACTTAAAACTTTGACAGACATGCTTTCATCATTAAAAATAGGAAAAACAGGATATGTTATGATGGTACAAGACGACAATACTATTTTAGCAGATCCTAAACATAATGATTTTAATTTTAAAAAATTAGAAGAAGTTTCAGTCAAAGATTTTAATAAGTTTACGGATGTAACTTCCGGTAAATTAACACTGGATATGGATAATCAAAAATATATTGCAAATATATACATGATTGAAAAGTTAAATTGGAAATTAATTGCATTTATGAGTGCCGAAGAAGTTTATGAAGAGTACTATGAATCATTAAAACTATTGATTATCACGGGTGCTGTGCTATTACTGCTCTTTTTGACTTTTACATATTTTATTTCGTACCATATTACAAAACCGATAAGGTTAGCCGTTTCATCACTTAAAAATATTTCTGAAGGAGACGGAGATTTAACTTCAAGATTACCGGTAAGAGGAAATGACGAAACCAGAGATTTGGCTCTTTATTTTAACAGAACGATAGAAAAAATTGGAGGATCAATAAAAAATGTTCTAAAAAACACTCACAATATGGGATTCGTAGGAGAAACTCTTTCTACCAATATGTATGAAACCGCAGGGGCAATAAATCAAATTCAAGCAACAATTAAAGGTGTCAAAAATCATGTTCTTAATCAAAGCAGCAGTGTTACGGAAACATCTGCAAGTATAGATGAATTCATAAATAAAGTTAAGCAGATAAATGATACTATCAATAATCAGTCTGTTACAATAAATGATCTGCTTAAAGTGATAGAAGAAAGCAAACAAACCAATGATACTACAAAGTCGGTTATGAAAAACAACAATGCTTTAATTGACGAGTTGGTAAAAGAAGCCAGTGAAGGCAAAGATGTTATACAGGCATCAAATGTTAAAGTACAAAAAATAACAGAAGAATCCGGTAGTCTTTTAGAGGCAACAAGCATAATTCAAAACATTGCAAGCCAGACAAACCTTTTAGCTATGAATGCGGCAATTGAAGCCGCCCACGCCGGAGATTCCGGCAAGGGTTTTGCCGTTGTTGCCGATGAAATCAGAAAACTTGCAGAAGAATCCAGCACACAAGGAAAGGTCATTACGAAGGTTCTTAAAGGACTGCGTACGGAAATTGAAACTGTATCTTCTTCATCAAAAAATATAGAAGATAAATTCACAGCAATATATACAAAAGTAAACGGTGTAGAAAAAATGAGCGAAGAAATAATAAAAACTGTAGAAATACGAAATGCTCAAATTAAGCAACTTCTTTCGCTTGTAGATACAGTAAATTCCATAGGCACAAAAATTATAAACGGCTCTGACGAAATGTTGACAGGTGGTGAAAAAATGTCAGTTGAAATGCAAAAACTAATGGATATTTCCAAAATCATAACCGATAGCATGAACGAGATGACAAGCGGTGTTATTCAGATAAATAATGCTGTCCAAGAAGTAAATGAACTTTCACAGCAAAACAAAGAAAGCATTTCCGACTTATCAAATGAAGTAAACAAATTCAAAGTTTAAGGCATTAAAAAACCCGTGAACATTAAAATTTTCACGGGTTTTTTAAGATACAATAATTGAGCCATGCAGGCTTCGAACCTGCGACCCACAGATTAAGAGTCTGTTGCTCTACCAGCTGAGCTAATGGCCCAAATTGTTTTATTTAAGAAATGCAAAAGTCAAACAAGTTGTTTTGTAATTTCTTCAACAATGTACCAAAAAGCACAATGAAATGAGCTTTTTAGAGATACTTGTAAAAAGTAATGTACTTTCGCAAGTGGCTCTATTATATTAAAATCTACAAAAATGTCAATAGTTTTTGCATAAATATTTAGCAAATTTTAGTTTTTCCCATAGCTTATAAAAACAGAACAGATTGTTCAAACTATAATTTTTATAATAATAGGATATTACAAAGTCATTCGTTTCAATTGTGCGTAAACTCCATTCAATTTTAAAAGCTCTTCATCTGTTCCTTTTTCTATAATTCCCTCATCAGTTATTACCAAAATTGTATTTGCAGCCCTAATAGTTGAAAGTCTGTGTGCTATAACTATTACGGTTCGATTTTCCGAAAGCTCATCAAGGGCTTTTTGAATCAATACTTCATTTTCAGAATCCAGAGCAGATGTAGCTTCATCAAGAATAAGAATTGGCGGATTTTTTAAAAACACTCTGGCAATTGAAATACGCTGCTTTTGACCGCCCGAAAGTTTAACCCCTCTTTCGCCAATATTCGTCGCATAACCGTTCGGCAAACTCATAATGAAATCATGAATATGCGCTTTTTTTGCCGCTTCTATAACCTCATCATCACTCGCCATTGGATTACCGTAACGAATGTTTTCGCCTATGTTTGAGCCAAAAAGATATACATCTTGTTGCACAATACCTATGTTTTGCCTAAGACTGCGAAGATTCATATCACGAATATCAATGCCGTCTATTGTTATACTGCCGGAAGTTACATCATAAAATCTGGGTAATAAAGAGCATATCGTTGTTTTACCGCCTCCTGACGGGCCTACAAGTGCGGTTGTTTTACCTGCTTCAAATGCAACGGAAATGTTTTTCAAAACCGTTGATGATTCTGAATAGTTAAAATTTACATTTTCATAAACAATTGCCTTTTTTATTCCTGAAAAATTTTTAGCATTTTCAAGCTCTTTTATTTCAGGATCTGTTTCTAAAATTTCATAAAAGCGTCTAAACCCGGCCGCACCTTTTTGAAACATTTCCGTGAAGTTAATTAAAACATTGATTGGTTCAACAAAAATATTTATATAAAGAATGTAAATGAATAAATCGGCAACTTCAAGCATTTTTTGAGAAACCAATAAGCACCCCACTGCTATAATTGTGATGTATAATAAACCGCGTAAAAAACCGTTACCGGCGTGATATTTTCCCATTTCGTTATAGCTTTGTGTTTTGGAGTCAAGAAATTTTTCATTTGCAACACCAAATTTTTTCTCTTCTATTTGTTCATTTGTAAAAGACTGAACAACGCGAATTCCTGAAAGAGAATCTTGTACCTGTGAATTAATTCCGGATATTTTTTTTCTGTTGTTTGCAAAAATTGCACGCAATCGTTTGTTTTTTTCAAATGAAAATATCAAAATCCCCAAGGTTACTACTGCAAGTACAAGTGTTAATTTTACATTGATTAAAAACAGTAAAGTTAGAGAGCCAATGATTTTAATCAAAGCTAAAAAAAGATTTTCCGGCCCGTGATGAGCAAGCTCAGAAATATCAAACAAGTCTGAAACTATTCTGGAAAGCATATCTCCGGTGTTATGGTCATCATAATACGAAAATGACAATCTCTGTAAATGTGAAAATAGGTCATTACGCATATCACGCTCCATTCTTGCTCCCATAATATGCCCCCATGATGTAATAAAATACTGGCTGAAGTATCTTATGATATAAAGCAAAAGTAATACGCCGGCAATGCTTAAACCGGTTCTCCAAAGAAGCGAAATATTAAGAGCAGATGTGTTTCTCATCAAATATCTCAATATCTGAGGGAATACCAAGTCGATACTTGCAACAAGAACTGCACACAACAAATCAGTAAAAAACAAAAACTTATACGGTTTATAATAACCGATAAATTTTTTAAACAATCCTTTTTTTTCCATGATAACTAAATCCTAATTAAATATTTATAGAGTAATGAAAATATAGAGGTTAAAAAATTCAATTATCCCAAACATCGATTTTTGATGTTTTTTTTTACATCAATTTTTTACAACTTTTAGTCGATAATTTGTTCTTCCAGTTTATCGACCTCGGACCTTAATCGAGCAGACTGTCTTGACTGAACAACAAGCCTTTGAGCAACAAGTTTCGCCAAAAAAATGCCATAATGCGGATATTGTTCCATAAGGCGCATGAATTTCATTTTGTCCATTCTTATTAAGGTACCTTCACCGATTGCTACGATTGTAGCAGACCTTTTATCATTTAAAAGAAAAGCCATCTCGCCTATAAAAATATCAGCAGGTGTCATTACCGTCAAAAGTTTATTATCAACATAAACAGCATATTTACCCGAGCATATATAAAAAATATCGTTTGACTCTTCGTTTTCTTTACATACAATCTGCATGTGCCTAAAACTCAAAACCTGTTGCGACCTTAAAATAGCAGGCGTTAAGTTGGCGGTGTTTTTTTGGTTGAGAATTTCAAAATAAACAGCATTACCAATATCGTTGTAGGTTAGCTCTTTTACCATATTTTGAGACATTTTTATACCCATTCCGTGTAAACCTGCCTGAAATTCTGCATTCAATCTTTTTTTCCAATCAAAGCCTTTCCCTTCATCGCGAATAGTAACGCCGGTTTTTTCAGGAGTTATTTGATATGTAATATATACCCGTTTGTTTTTTACTTCAGGTGTTTTTCGTTTTTCATCAATCAAGTCTAAGATGTTTTTTCCGGCTTCCAACCACTGTGTTTTTTCATCATAGGTTATCCCACAGTTGCCATGCTCGACTGCGTTCAAAAGCAATTCCATCATCGAGCCTTGAAATGAAGCTCTTTCAAAGTCGTTTATTCTATTTGTATTGTATAAATATGTGCCAAGCAAGTTAGCATAAAATACAATTTCAAACGGGTCTGTTTCACTTACAAAATGCCCGTGCTCAACGGCATCAAGATCTATATGCGAGCGTCTGTTAAAAAGAAAATGTTGATGATTTTTTAAAATTCTGATAATTTGAGATGCATGCTCTTCAAATTCACGCCTTGAAGTTACAAAAAGAAAATTCGGATCTTTGCGTTGTTCAATTTCAATTTTGTTGGAGTTTTTTTCAACAATAGCTATTACTCCTCCAAATAAAAGCCATGGGTCTGCTTTTATAATACTCATACAGCCTTCTGCATCGATATTGGGATCCCCAAAGTCTATGATTTTAATTTCGGGAAGTTCGTATTTCAAAACTGAAACAGCATCTTCAAATCTTTTTACTTTAAAAGCAGACATGTCCACATCATTAGGATCCAGGGCTTCCAAAATTGCATTAGCAGTGGTTTCAACAGTGGTAATAATAGGTATTCTTTTCACAACGCACCTCTCAAAATGTTTTAGTATACGAATAATTTTAAAAATCAAATATCTTATTTAACGAGTTTTGAAAGTCGAAAATACAGCTGAGCCACTTGCAAAAGGTGAGTTACTTTTGCGATTTGCTCAGCTAAATCCGAATTAAAAAATTGTTATATACATATTATAGTATAGCATAAAAACAGATTAAAAACTAGTTTTTAATCTGTTTTTTTTAAGAAAAATAGCTTAACACTGTTAGCCCGTGTTAGGGGGTGTAGCGATGCCGATTTGTTCTTAAAGAACAAATCGGCAAATAAAACTACGGCGTCAATTTCAAGCCGTAGTTTTAGTCGAAGCCGATAGGCGTAGTCGCGGAAGTCCCGACGGTGCTTGCACCGGAACACCCAAATAATTTAAACTTTTTTTAATGTAAGTATGCCAAATTTTTAAAAACTATATATATATAATATGATGAAAGTAAATTTTAAACATAATCAAAAGACATTCAGGCGGTTGCGGACGGCAGTTGCGAGTTTTGCGATTGTTTTTGCGGCGTTTTTTATTTCAGTAGCGGCAATAGCACAAGAGGCAGGCGAAAAACCGGTTAGCGAATATTTAGTGCCGGAGTTTGCATTTTCAAGTGCTTTCAGCTATCCGAGAGGAAGCGTGGATTTGTTTTCCGAAGTTGATTCACCGTTTTATAATTTGCGAGTGGGTTTTAGTATTCCGAATTTACAAAAGGGGAAAAAAATTTCAGAATTAAAGTTTAATCCCGAAAGCGTTGGATTCAGATTTTCGCCGATTGTTTACAGTAGCGATAAAAAAGTTTTCAAACCTGTTTTATCGTTTTTCACAGGTAAGATTTATGAAGGGCGTGATTTTAAAAAACTATACACTTGCAGTTTTTCTAATATTTTATATAATTACAGCGGAGTTAGTTTTAGGTCTGCATCGATTCGCAATTCGGGGAATTTTAATATTTCCAAAAAAGGCTTGTCACCTGATTTTGGAATTGAACTGAGCATCAGTAATTTTGAATTAAACTTTTTGGCGAGCAGGTCGAAAAAAACAAACTTTACGGATTACGGTATTTTTTTTGCGTGGGGCAGTGGAAAAAACGGTTTAGCTAATTTTCAAAAAAACAAAAGTTCAGTTAAACATAATTTGTTTATATCGACATTTACGGGATTTTCACACTCGGCGAAAAAAATATTAAAACAAGATAAGCCTAAGTTTAATTCGGTTTACGGTGCATCATTTATATACAAAAATGATTTTTTCGGGTTTGAAACTACAATGGCAGGAAGCATAAGGGAAAATAAAAAACAGGGGCTAAATTTTTCGATACAGGCAGACGGTGCTTATAAATGGTTCGGGATAAAAAGCGGTGTCAGTTATGCGTCAAAATATTTTTTAGGTTTCAAAAATACATTTAGTAAAACAAACTTATGTTGTTTTGTTAATCCTCAATTTAAAACAGAGCATTTTTCTTTAAGATCATCATACAGTTTTTTTATTTTACCGCCTCGAAGAACGGAAGACTACACAAGAGGTATGGAGCAAAAAGTCGATACAGCAAGCGGGGAAATAAAACTTAATTATACTTATGCCGGCTTTTCGACATTATTAAAATATAAAAAATACAGGCAAAAAAAATATGGGGAGTTCTCTTCAGGATTATCATTAAAAATTTTAGAGCCAAATGTGAAATGGTTCGATTTTTTTAAAACAGATTTTAGTTTCAATGCAGTAAATAAAATGGTCAATCCATATATACTTTCAAAATATAAATTTGAAGCAGGGATAGGTTTTAATATTAGCGAAAATATTAACTTTAGACTTTCAGCTGACTTTTTACAAAAAAACAGGAAAAAAAGCATTAAACAAGGCGGAAAAAAAATTAAAGTTTTCAGCTGGGAAAAATATCAGATGGGTGCAGAGTGCAACTTAGATTTTAAGCAATCAGCTCGCATCGGAAAACATAAATTTTCGATAAAGTTGAGAGTTTTCAATATGGAGCCGTATTATAAATTTTTGCTTTTATATAATCTAAATACCAGATAGATAAGACATTATTCGGCAACAATTGTATCAATGCCAAGTCGGTTTACGGATTCTGCTATTTCTTTCAGCTTTTGAAAAGAAACTTTACAAATGTTTTTCGCAGGAGTAATTCTGTCTATTGTGTATAACATCACGCTGCAAGGTTTCAATTTTTGTACAACTTCAAGCCATGCCTTTATTTCATTCTCTGATGTGTTATCTATTTTTTTTCCGTTAAATTCTCCGGTTAAAAACATTGTCTGCAAGATAAAATTGCCGTCAAATTTTTTATAAAGTTCAATTTGCTTTTCAACAGAATATGTATACGAAGCAGGTCTGTCAATCAAACGAGCAGTTGCATCAATTCCTGCATCAAGTTTTAAAATATTACAGTCTACTTTTTCCAAGGCATTAAAGACTGACATTTTTGATACATGCACTCCATTTGTAAGCACGGCAATTTTGGCTTTAGGTGCATACTTATTTCGCAAGCTAATTGTGTTATCTATTATTTTATTAAAATCAGGATGAAGTGTCGGCTCACCGTTACCCGCAAAAGTGATAACATCAGGAAAAGTGTTTTCTTTTTTTAAAACTATGAGAGCGTTTTCAATTGCAATATCAACCTCGCTGACAGTTGGAAACGACACAGGTGTATCAATCTTTTTATTAAACCCGCATTCACAATAAATGCAATCAAAAGAGCATAACTTACTGTTATGGGGCAGAAGATTAACGCCCAAAGAAAGCCCTAACCTTCTGCTTTTTATCGGCCCGTAAACTATTTTTTCAAACAAAATAGACCTTTATTTGTGAATATTATTCGGCCGTTGCAGTAGTAGCTACTGCTGCTGCCGCCGCTGCCGCAAGTTTTCCCATCTCTTGGTCAATCATCATTAAACAGTGATTTGAATCGCAATATTTAAATCTGCCGATAATAGCACTAACAGTTGCTTCTTCTTCTACTTGCTCGTCAATGAACCATTTCAAGAATGACATTGTAGTATAATTATTTTCTTCATCTGCCAGCTTGTACAAATCGGTAATAGATTTTGTTACAAACTTTTCGTGCTCCAAAACCTGCTTCATAACATCAATAGCTTTTCCGTATTCAGTTTTTGGTGCAGACAAATCTCCAAACACAGGCTTTGAACCGACATCCAGTAAAAATCTGTAAATCTTCATTGCATGTGTCATTTCTTCTTCTGCCTGATTATGCATCCAACTTGCAAAACCCGGCAAATCTTCTGTTTCAAAATAAGTTGCCATTCCAAAATACAAATACGCAGAAGCCATTTCCTTGTTCACTTGTTCATTCAAGGCCTTCTCCAATTTTTCAGATACCATAATTTCTCCTAAAAAAATATTATACTGATAACATAACAAAACTAAAAAAGAAAGTCAACTGTTAAGAATAAATTTTAATGGCATAAAATTTTATAATTGAATAAATTTTAAAAGTCAGACGAGTTTTCCAATTTTTCCTATCTTTCTTTATATTAATTTTTTCAAAAAATTGTTTTTTAGTAATTTTAATCTGTTTTTTTTCATATTTATATGATACAATATAATTGAACGGTATAAAATTTGATTTGAGTTAATCCGAAAAAATCGAAAAATTTACGGCAAAAAAGGAGAAAATTATGGCAAAGGCAAAAGTTTTATCGCTTATTTTAGGTGGCGGAAAGGGTACCAGGTTATATCCTCTTACGAAATCACGCTCCAAGCCTGCTGTTCCCTTTGGCGGCAAACATAGAATTATAGACATACCGCTTTCCAATTCAATCAATTCAGGTTTTAGAAACATATATGTTCTGACACAATTTAATTCGGCTTCTTTACATCTACACATTGCAAAAGCCTATGTTTTTGATGTGTTTTCAAACGGTTTTGTCGAAATTTTAGCTGCAGAGCAAACCTTTGACCATTCAGGCTGGTACGAAGGAACTGCCGACTCCGTAAGAAAAAACTTTACACATTTTAAGAGACTGGACTTTAGCCATTACATCATTCTTGCAGGCGACCAACTGTACAGAATGAATTTAAAAAAATTCCTGCAAGAACATCTAAACTCAAAGTCAGATATAAGCATTGCATGTACCCCTGTAAACAGAGAGTCGGCATCGGGGTTCGGTATTATGAAAATAAATTCCAAATCTGAAATTACAGATTTTATGGAAAAACCCGGTCCTGACTTGGAT
Source organism: Treponema sp. (assembly GCA_002749205.1). GTDB lineage: Bacteria > Spirochaetota > Spirochaetia > Treponematales > Treponemataceae > Treponema_B. The sequence goes on from PDOP01000011.1 coordinate 10,002, forward strand.
ATAACAGATTGGCAAATCCCAAAAAACTCTTCCGGCAAACCTGCCGACCCGAATAAAAACTATCTGGCATCTATGGGCATTTACATTTTTAACCGAGATGTTATGGAAGAGGCATTGGACAATGAACTTACAGACTTCGGCAAAGAAGTAATTCCGCAATCAATCGGAAAATATAAGGTTACTTCGTTTTTACACGAAGGATATTGGGAAGACATCGGAACAATTAAATCATTTTACGATGCAAACTTAGCACTTACCGATATTAAACCCGAGTTCAATTTTTACAATGTTGAAATGCCCATCTACACACATAACAGAAACCTGCCACCGTCTAAAATCAACTTTGCAGAGCTTGACAGGGTTACCTGTAGCGAAGGCTGTGTTATAACAAGAGCAATGGTTATGCACTCTGTAATCGGTATAAGATCAACAATCGAAACAGGCAGCTTCTTAGACGGAGTAGTCTGCATGGGTGCCGACTACTATGAAACAGTGCAAGAAAAAAAAGAGAACCAAAAAAAAGGCATTCCCCCAATCGGTATTGGCGAAAATTCCAGAATAAAAAGAGCCATTATAGACAAAAATGCCAGAATTGGCAACAATGTATCAATAGGGTTCGGCGAAACTCCGGCTGACGGAGACTACGGCTCGTATCATGTCGTAAACGGTATCTATGTTGTTTTAAAAAATGCCATCATACCGAACAATACCGTCATTTAGTTAATGTCCTTGACCGGTCATTTACAACGGATATTTTTTCGGGCAACCCTTCTTCGCTTTTGATAATGGATATTAAAATGTTTCCGTCTTTTGCATCAATCTGAACGGTATCTGTCGATGCAAGCTCTTTCGCTATTATCTTTTGTGCCAAAGGATCTTCAATTTCCGTTTGCAACAATCGCCTCATAGGTCTTGCTCCGTAAGATGGACTGTAACCGTTTTCGACAAAAAAGTCTTCGGCATTTTCTGAAAGCATGATTGTAATATCCTTTTCATCAAGGCGTATTTTTAATTTATCAAATTCAAGTCTAAATATTTTTGCAATACTTTCTCTGTCTAACGGAGAAAAAACAAGTATATCATCAATTCGATTTATAAATTCAGGCGAAAGTAATTCTTTAATTTCCGATTCGGAATTAAGCTTTATATCCTGATAATCCATAACACCACGCTCAGTCATATTAAACCCAAGCCGGCTTTCGTTGATAATGGATCTGGCACCTGCATTACTAGTCATTATTATAACCGTATTTCTAAAACTCACAGTATGGCCAAGATTATCCTGTAGTTCACCTTCCTCAAGTATTTGCAACAGTAAATTAAACACATCTTGATGAGCCTTTTCGATTTCGTCAAACAAAATAACCGAATATGAATTCTTTCTGACTTTTTCGGTAAGAAGACCACCGTTTTCAAAGCCAACATAACCCGGAGGAGCGCCTGTAAGTCTGGCAACATTATGCTTTTCCATAAAGTCGCTCATATCGATGCGGATAATATTGCTTTCTTTTCCGAACAAAAACTTTGCAAGTTTTTTTGCAAGCAAAGTTTTACCAACTCCTGTAGGCCCTAAAAATAAAAACGAGCCAATCGGTCTGTCATAAGCTGTAATTCCGGCGCGTGAGCGGCGAATTGCATTTGACAAAACCTTTACGGCAAAATCCTGACCGATTACATCCGAACTTAAAATGCTTTCCATTTTTAATAATTTTTCAGTTTCGTCTTGGCTCATATCTTCAAGCGGCACGCCGGTTATTACAGAAATTGTTTTTATAATATCTTTTTCAAGCACATAACCCAAAGGTCTACACTCGGGATTTTGCCACTTGATTTTAATTCGCTCTAATTCATTTTTTAGTTTTCGAACCTCATCGCGAAGATATGCCGCACTCTCATAATCCTGCTGTTCAACATAAATATTTTTTTCTTTAATCAAGCGAGCTATACTTTCTTCAACTTTTGAAAACTCATCGGGGCGCCTGTCAATTTCGATTTTTTTCATTGCACCTGCTTCATCAATTATATCTATTGCTTTATCGGGAAAAGCCTTATTTTGTATATATTTACCCGAAAGCTCAACAGCCTTTTCAAGTGCCTCAAACGAATACTCTACATTATGATACACTTCATATTTGCTTTTAACACCTTGCAATATTTTAAGAGTCTCTTCTTTTTCGGGCTCTTTAATTTGAATACTCTGAAATCGTCTTTCCAAAGCTGCATCTTTTTCTATATTATTCCTGTATTCAGATTGGGTTGTAGCACCAATACACTGTATAATACCTCGTGCAAGAGCCGGCTTTAAAAGATCGGCCGCATCAAGGGAATTTTGCCCCATTCCGCTTCCAACAATAGTATGAATTTCATCTATAAACAAAATAACACTCTTGTCTCTTGATGCTTCCTGGACTATTTTTTTTATTTTCTCTTCAAACTGTCCCCTGTATTTAGTTCCGGCTACAAGAGTGCCGATTTCAAGAACTATAATCCTTTTTCCCAACAAAACCCGTGGTACATCTTCGTTTACAATGTTTGCCGCAAGCCCTTCAATAATTGAAGTTTTACCGACACCCGGCTCGCCTACCAAAATAGGATTATTTTTTCTCCTTCTTGCAAGTACTTGGATAATTCGGTTTGTTTCTTTTTCGCGCCCGATAACAGGATCAAGCAAACCCATTTTATATTTTTCGGTTAAATCAACTCCCATTTCGTCTAGCAGGGATTTCTCTTTTTTTTCGCCTTGCCTAAAATCAAACCTTTCTTTTCCGGAAGTTGCGGCTATAACGCTTCTTATGTCATTGATATGTTTATTTTCAAGCTCCAAAAATTTATAAAATTCAGAATTATTTTCGTGAGCGAAAGCCAAAACGAAATGCTCCGTACCAATGTATTGGGCTCTCAAAGAGCGAGACTCGATTGCGGCAACATTTACCGCAGTTTGCATCCTTCTGGAAAGTGGCGGTTGCTCATCTTGTATCGGCTCATTACCGACAGGCAATTTTTGCTCCAATTGCAATTGCAAATTAATAATATTCACACCAAGCTTTTCCAAAACATGATAGCCCATTCCATATTTATTTTTTATAATTGCCAACAAAACATGCTCAGGCTCCAAAAATTTTGCATTAACATTTTTCGCCTCATTATACGCATAAATCCGAAAAAGCATAGTTGCATCTTTCGAAAATTCCTGTATCATACCGACTCCTTTATATCACACACTAAATTAAATTCAAATATTTAACATTTTACAACTCTAATTCTACATTATCTTTTCGGCTATGTCAACAATTAAATTTAGCTCCTGTTTTTAAAAAATAATTTACAACCCACTCCCTCCTCATAATCTTTCGCTCTTTTTTGAATAAAACTAAACGGCGTTTTCCGCTTTCGCTCCAACCGCCTTTTCTTTTTTATACAATCGAGCGAAAGGATAGAAGGAGGTCGTAAAATCAGACAAACCGATTATGCTAAGCATGCCGGTTTTCTGATAATACAGCCCGTAAGTTTGCGGACATTTATTAAAATAAAAATCAGTAAAATAATAAAAGCATGTATTTCGCGATGAGTTTTATGTTGAGCACTCCCCTACTTTGGGGGGTAGCGTAAAACAAATGGGTTAGTTTTTTAACTAACCCATTTGTTTGAAGCGAGGGGGATACACCCCCGCAAATAAAAATTAAAGAAATGTTTTGTTCTATTGATTCTATTTTATTTCTGTGTTAGAATCGATTTTAAGTTTAAGGAGGAATTATGAAAATACCGAAAATAGGAATTACCGCAAACATTACATTAGACAATGATGAAGGTTGGGAAGGTTACAGGCGTTGCTCTGTCAGTGATTTTTGCGCACAGTCAATTGCAGATGCCGGCGGAGTGCCGTTTGTAATGCCGGTTATAAAAAACGAAAGTTTAATTAAAGAGCAAGTTGCTTCGCTTGACGGCATTTTATTGTCGGGGGGGCAAGATGTAAATCCGCAGTTATGGGGCGAAGAGCCTATCCCTGAATTAAAAACCGTTTGCGTTGAAAGAGATGCGTTTGAGTTTGCGGTATTGCGGTTTGCATCTGAATTGAAAAAACCTGTTTTCGCTATTTGTCGCGGCTCGCAAATTTTAAATGTTTTTTTCGGCGGAACATTGTATCAGGATTTGAAAACTCAAACAGATGTAAAAGTTAAGCATTCACAAACAGGCGAATACACGGTCGGGACGCACACCATTATTGTTGAAAAAAACTCACGGTTTTATCATATTTTACGCGACCGCATTTTTGTAAACAGTTTTCATCACATGGCTGTTAAAGATCTTGCAAAAAATTTTATTTGCACGGGTAAGTCTGTTGACGGAATTGTTGAGCTTTTTGAAAGTACTGATAAAGATAAATTTATTATTGGAACACAATGGCACCCCGAAATGATGAGTGCAACAAATACGGAAATGATGCTGATGTTCAAAGAATTTATCGCTGCATGCGGTGGGCATAAATGTTGCTGTAATTGTTAAGCGATAATGAATGCAAATAATAAAACAAAGGTTTTAGTAGGTTTAAGCGGCGGGGTTGACAGTGCTGTTTCGGCAAAACTGCTTTTACAAAAAGGTTATAATGTTGCCGCAGTTACCTTAAACCTTTTATCGGATAATGCCCAAGAAGCGGATATTAAAGCGGCAAAATTGACAGCGGACTCGTTAGGCATTAAACATTTTGTTTACGATGCCAAAGATGAATTTAAAAAATTTGTTATCGATTATTTTGTTGAAAGCTACGAATCGGGATTAACGCCAAATCCGTGTTTTCTCTGCAATAATTTAATTAAGTTTGGTTTAATGCAGGAGTATGCGTTTAAAAAAGGGTTTAACTTTATTGCAAGCGGACATTACGCAAAAATTACCTACGACAAAACCGGCGATATTTTTAGATTATACAAAGGTAAAGATAAACATAAAGACCAAAGTTATTTTTTGGCAGGACTGACACAAGCACAGCTTTCAAAAACAATTTTTCCGCTTGCTGATTTAACAAAAAGCGAAGTCAGACAAATTGCAAAAAGCTATAACCTACCCTGTTTTGAAAAAACAGAAAGTCAGGATATTTGTTTTGTACACAATAATGACTACACGCTTTTAATCGATAAAATTGCAAAAGACAAATTCCGTGAAGGCAGTTTTATACTTTCTGACGGCAAGGTTGTCGGTAAACATGCAGGTTTACACAGATATACAATTGGACAAAGGCGCGGATTAAATCTTGCCTTCGGTTATCCTGTTTATGTGATTAAAAAAAGCTCAAAAGATAACACGGTTACTGTCGGTAAAGATACAGAGCTTTTTTGTTCCGAGTTGTTTGCAAAAGACATTAACATAATTGCCAATGATGTATTTAAACAAATCACCGACAGAAATAAAAATTCAAATCTTGAATGCCTTATTAAAACGAGATACAAACAAGTTCCAAAGCTCGGTACAGTTTTGAGCATGCAAAACAATATTGTGCACATTAAGTTTAACGAGCCTGAAAGAGCTGTTGCACCGGGTCAGGTTGTTGTACTTTATATGAATGAGCAAGTAATTGCAAGCGGAATAATTGGCAAATAAAAGCATTCTGAGCAACTCGCCGTCTGCTAAATAAACATATCACAAAGCAAGTTCAAAATTATTTTTTTCAAGATTCTCCAGCATTGCTGATATTTCCAGCGGCTTTCCAAAAAAACTGCCTTGCATTTTATTACAACCATTTTTTAAAAGGAAGTCAAACTGTTCTTGACTTGAAACGCCTTCTGCAACCATTTCCAAATTCAGTCTTTTTCCAAGTGAAATTAAAACTTTTATTATTTCTTCATCTTTTTTTGATTTTCCTATTTCGTTTATAAAAGCCTTACTGATTTTGATTTTATCTACATTAAAAGTTTTTAAGTAGTTTAGCGAAGAATATTTTAATCCAAACTCAGAAACTGAAACACGCATACCTGCATTTTTAATTTCATCTATTATAGCACTTGACTTTTCCGGTTGTTGCATAAGGGTTTCTTCCGAGAGTTCAATTTGTAATAATGGAAACGGAAAATTATTAGACGAAAGAATATAAGACAGTTTATCAACAAATAGCTCATCATAAAATGTTTTTGCAGATATTTTAACAGTGGCAGAAATATGTTTCTGTTTTATATTATCGTTTGTTGCCGAATAAATAGAGCACATTTTTTTTAGCATCCACCTGTCTATGTCTTTTATTATACCTGTTGTTTCTGCAACTTGTAATAATTCTTTATCGTCAAAATCCGAAATAAAACTGCCCTTATATTTTAAAACTATATCAAAACTGTTTAATATTGGTATAGAATTTTCATTTATAATAATTTGCGGATTTCCGTACATTAAAAAATCTTTGTATTCAATAGCAGCTCTCAATCTATCAGAAAGCATAAACTCTCTTTCAGTTTTTAATTGCATATCTTTATGAAAAAATTCTATTTTATTTTTTTTAGTTTTTTTTGCTTTGTATAGCGCCATGTCTGCAAATTTCATCAATGATGATACATCAATTCCGTCTTCAGGATATCTTGACACACCTACAGATGCAGTAATAGTTACTTTTTTGCCTGCAATCATAAATGGCTCGGTTATTATTTTTATAATATCATCACATATAATTTTTATTGGCTGTGTATAATTGCTTACAATTAACAAAAAGTCGTCAGCACCTATTCGAGACGCATTAACTTGACTTCTGTCAAGAAGCCTAAGTCTTACGGCAAGTTGCTTCAAAAAATCATCTCCGGCTTTATAACCATACGAAGAATTAATACTCTTAAAGCCATTAATATCAAATAGAATAATTGCCATATTAAGAATTTTTGGATTATTTAAAAGAGCCGTCATTTTTTCTGAAATGTATCTTCTATTGTACAATTGCGTTAATGAATCTAACGAAAGCAAAGAAAATATTTCATTCTGCAAAGCAGTTCTCGCTTCCATTTCATTTTTTAGTTTTAAATTTAAGGTTTTTAATTCACTTGTTTTGATATTTATTTCTTTTTCCAAATTTTGCATTTCTTCTACAAGTTTGTTTTTTTCTGCTTCATGATTTGAAATATCTTTAAAACTATATATACCTCCGGTAAATTTATTATTTCCATCATTGACAGGCAACGATATATATGAAATAACTCCTTCTTTATCTATGCCAAAGCTCTTAATAGGAATATCCATGTTAAGTTTCTGATTAAAAAAGCTCTTATCTTTATCTTTAAAAACAAAATCCGTAATTCGTTTTTTTACCAATGAAGTTTCAGTTATTCCAAAAATTTTTACAAATTGAAAATTACACCAAACAATATTTAATGCCTGATTTATAATAACCAACCCTTGATCTATTTCAGAAACAGTTTTAATTAAAAATTCTTCAGGCTCAACATCTAAAAAATAATATTTATTTTGACAATATAAAATTGTCGCAAGCAATAGAAATATCAACGGCATTACCACATCAGAATAAACTAAAGGCTTAGTAATAAAATATTTTATTGCAGTGTGCGATACAAATATAATAGCACATAAAGCAGATACAACCATTATAATCGTAGACGATATTTTAATCCTTTTAAAATAATTTGTATATCTGTGTTTAACTAACAGAAGAATTGAGACTGTTATAATGACTAAATGTATATTTGCCATAATAACTGCAGTAGTTGTATTATACATTGCTAAATACCAGTTTTGATTATATTGATAATATGCCTCTTTAGTAAAAGGATAAAATATATTTAATACAAAAGGTATTCCAATAAAGACAATAGCAAGAGATTGATACAACACAATTTTTTCTTTTATTTCCGAATATCTTAAAGCAAAATCAAAAAACGAAAGAAATAAAAAGGGAAAAAGCGAATTAAAAATATTAAAAAAAAGTATTTTTATATCTAAAGGTTTGCTAAATAAAAAAACAAGATATACCATCGATATGACAGTCGAAACAATAGCAACAAACAGCAGTTTTCTTTTTACAATCTTTTTTCTATCTTTATCATACAAAGCCATTGCGATAACGGCAAATGCAACAGGTAATAAAAAATAACATATATCCAATAACTTTATCAGCATCTTTTAAACTCCCAACAAAGAATCACTCACCGGCAATATTTCTTTTTCCAATATTTCTTCAAATGGCATAGGTTTGTAAAAATAATACCCTTGAATAATAGATTTCCTCTTTTCTGTAATAAATGCAAACTGCTCACTGTTTTCTACTCCTTCAAATACAACATCAAAATTCAACCCATTTGAAAGATCTATAATTGTATTAAGTACTTCTTCGTTTTTTTTACTTAAACCTATATCATCAATAAATACCTTATCTACTTTAAGCTTATCTATTGGTAATATCTTAATATAATTCAGAGATGCAAAAGCAACTCCAAAATCATCAACAGAAATACTTATTCCCAGTTCTTTTAAATTAGCAAAAATAGAAATTAAATTTTCATCATAATTTAATAAACTTGTTTCCGTAATTTCAAGCTCTAAAAATTTAACATTAACATTTGTAGTTTTTATTATTCCTGTAACTATATCTATAAAGTTGGGATCTTTTAATTGCTTTGACGATACATTAACCGATATTTTAAAATTATTCAAACCTTTGTTTTCAAGCTCATTTATTTTAAGACAAGTCTGTTTTAATATCGAATAGCTTATTTCAATAATTGCACCGGAGCGCTCTGCATTTTCAATAAAGTGATACGGAGTCAAAATACCTTTTGTAGGATGATTCCATCTTGCCAAACTTTCATATCCGATAATTCTTTGCTTTCCGTCAACATCTACTCCAACCTGAGGCTGATAATACGGTATAAATTGGTTTAGCAAAGAAGCCTCTCTTATTTCATTAGTCAAATCTAAATCAGCCAAAACAGATTTTCCAAGCTCATCAGTATAAAAAAGGTACTTTTTATCTTTTACCTCTCTGACAGAAAAATTTGCAAGCTCTGCTTTTTTTATAAGATCTTCAGCCTTATTTCCGTTTTCAGGATATAAACTTATACCCACGCTGGCAGAAATTAAAACTTCAAAATTTTCTATTACCTTAGGCTCACTCAAACTGCTTAAAAGAGAGCGTACATTTATTTCAACCATTTCTTTGCTTTCTATATTTTTTGCAATAACCAAGAAGTCATCACCCGAAGCCCTCGACAATAAAAAGTTATCTTCACCTGCATCTTTTATTATTTCTGCAACCCTCACCAAAATAATATCACCAAACCAATGCCCTCTTGAATCATTTATTTTTTTAAAATCATCTATATCAATACTAAAAACAGCCAGTGGCTCAGGATCGCTTTCAAGAATTTCGTCAAGCATTTTAACAAAATGAGTCCTGTTTATACTCTTAGTCAAAACATCTGAGCTGGCAAGCATTAAATATTCTTCGGTTAAAAGATTTTTACCTGAAAGTCGCTCTTGTAGTACAGTGTTTGCATGAAAAAGCTGTTTATTCTTTGTATTTATTTCAGTTTCAATATTTGAATACGCCATTTCCAATCCCATTTTTGCAACGGTTAATCGTGTAATATCTTCAATTAAAAAAATACCTCCCAAAATTTGTCCCCAATTATCATACTTAACTTTATATGTAATCTGTAAATATGATTTGGTCTTTGTGTTCAGTTCAACTATTTTCTTAAAGTCATTGTTAAACTCCTCTACAGTGAATTGATTTTTAAAAACAAACTCAATTGGCATACCAATAATACTTTCAGAAAAATCAAATAAATCGTTTACTCCTTGATTTGCGTATTTTACAATATATTTGGAATTAATTAATATAAAACCTTCGGGTACCGCATCCATAATATCACTTGCAAGCAAATTAGGCACCAAACAGGTATTTGGATGAGTGTCTATATATTTATAAAAGCTAAGTACAAGTATTGCCATAACAAAAATAAACACAGGAGGCGTTGGCGTAACACCAAGCACCGGTAAAAGATGGTCAACAACAAGACCAATAACTAAAACAGATACAACAAATATTCGAATAAGTATAGAATATATTTTAAAGTTTAGCCCTCGACTTCTCTTCAATAACAATGTATAAAACACATAAGGCAACAACATAGATATACAAGAAAGAAGAAAATCTATCCAAACCTCTCTAAACGATACACACGCCCAACCTAGCGGTATTCGTTGTAAAGATGATACGGATAATGGAAAAACAAAAATTAAAACTGTATATACAACTACTTGAAAAGTCAATAAATAAAAAATATTTTTTAAAAGTTTTGTTGTAGAATTCTTTTTATTTAAATCTTCAACAGCCGGTATAAATCTAAACAAAAAAACAATAGAATAATTAAAAACAAAAAACTTTAAAATAAAAATTATGTTTCGATATATATTTGCTTCGATAATATCATCAGTTATAAACATAAGCACATAAAAAAAAGATATTACAAAAAGCAATAAACATATTTGCATAAAATGTTTTTTAAAAGTACTTTTATCTTTAAGATATTCTCTAATACCTCGTCCTGCAAACAACACACAAGTAACATAATATACTAAAATTGCAAGAATTCTACATAAAGGCATTTAAAGCTCCTTAGCTATAATCATAGAAAGAGTAGATAAATAATTCAAATCTTCACAATCAAACTGTTTAATTTTGGCATTTGCATCAAGATAAATAACACCTTTCATTTTCGTATTATAAAAAACCGGCGCTATTAAAATAGATGTCCAAACCGGCACACCTGCATCATCAATAAATGTATTCTCCCAATTTAAATCATACAATCCGTATTTAGTCGTTTCAATTCGTTCAATATATTTTGGATCTAACCTTGAATATACTTGACTCTCACTTATACCGGCATTTGTCTCTACAATATGCTTTTTTTCTGCCTTATCATAATCATAAATTAACAACGCATTATTTGCAGAAAATATTTCCAGCACCGTTGTCAAAAAAGTTTTCAACATAGAAGCCTTTGATTCATAATTAACCGAATAAGAAAGCAATTCAATCAATGAATGCATCTTATCAATATCATAAACCAATAAATCACATAAATCATTTGTCATCAATACCGTTCTGTCTAAGCTTTCTTCCCATATTGCACTACTGTTATCACCAATTTTTTTTGCAAAATTAAACGCTTTAACAGCTTTTTGTATTACCCCATCCGGAGATATAGCATCACCCGGATATATAGCTATACCGGAAGTAATAGTTATGGTTTCCCGCACTTTCGGAAAACTATATTTAGCAATCATTTCTTTTAATTTTTTAACCTTATTAAAAGCACTTTGAACACCAACACCTTGAAGAGCTAAAATAAAACTATCGCTTCCATAATGTCCTATGGCTTGATTTTTATCCAATATTTTTTCGCTCATGCCAACAATAGTTTTTAAAATATTATTTACTGCTATCCATCCATATTCTTTTCGTATATTATTAAGATTATCAATTGCAAAAAACACAATCGAAACACCGGAATGTTTTTCATCTGTCTTTGTAAATAATTCCGCAATATACTTTTTGAAATATTTTACGGATATCGCACCCGTACACGGATCTATAGAGCTAAGTCTTTTTTTATTGTATACATCAAGTAAAAAAACAATAATATTTCTTTGATTTCTGCAAAAACTTAAACGCTTTTTGCTCAATGAAAAGAAAATATTCTTTATGGCAAATATAATATACACTGAACCATTTTCACCGTAAATTTCAGATTCATTCAAAGGCAAAACCAAAAATTTAACCCCTAACTTAAGACCTAAATCCTCTAAACCGGATAAACCCTCATCATTCAAAAAAGTAAGCAGTTGTTTATTCAAAGCCTTATCAACATCAGCATCTGAAAACAAAAGCAAATACCTTTCTTCAGAAGTATATTTCACAAGCATTGATGTATTTGCAAAAAGTTTTGAGCGCATTAACTGTAGCATTTTTTGTATATTATCTTCCGGATCTTGTGAAAACTGAGATATTGTTCGTTTTAAACTTGTATATTTAAGATGATTAAATTGATTTGAATCCTTTACAACCGTATTTATAAATACATTTTTTCTAAGCAATACATCTCTGTCTTTCGAGTTTAACAGTTTTTTTAATCCTACCCCGCTTACTTTCTCGTTAAATAATGACGGTTCAATTATTATATTCTCGGTTCTAATATATTGATAAACCAATGCAAAAGGTACCTTATATGAATTAAAATTAAAAAACTTTTGTTTTTCATTATCATGAATATTATCCATAATTTTGAATATCAAATCCTGTGCTTCCAGTAAATTTAAAACACCCAAACCGATTTTGCTTTTATTTATATAATAAATTCCAAGTTTAATATTAACAACTATTTTAAGAAAAATATTTTCAAAAATACTTAAATCGTTCAATGAATTCAATAAATATTTTTCTTCGTTTTCTTCGTCAATATATGTTTTAATCAAATTAAAACATACCCTATTAACAACACTAAAATTAAAATCACTGCCACAAAATTCCAAAAACTCAACTGCAAAATCTTTTATATGTTGAAATTGATTTTGCAATATTAATTGAGCAATTGCCAACGAAGAAGACCTTACAATAGTGTTTTGGTCATGCTTTAACAAAACAGACTTAGACTCATTAAGCAGTTTTATTAACTTTTTAAGTGACTTTTTTCTAAAACTCAACACTTCAAACAATTCTACCTTGAATTTTATAATTACATCAGAAGTAGTATTAAAGTCATAAATAAACTTTTTCCCTTCTTCCAAAACCTGCATAGCATCTTTATAATCCCCAAAATCAGCTTTGAAATCTGCAACAATAGAATAAAAATCAATAAACTGTTTGGAATTAAGTTTTGTAACTTCCGTATCTTTTTTAACCCTCATAAGGTTATCGTAATATTTTTTTGCGGAAATATAATTTTTCTTACGAGCCTCTATAACATATAGCAACAAGGTTGCAAAAAACACATGCTTATCTGTTTCCACAGTATTAAGCATAACCTTTTGAAAACCTTTATATCCGTATTTTTCAGCTAACTCTAATTTATCCTGAAATATACATATACGCGCAATATCCAATAACGCTTTGGACTCTACCGAAGACAAACCGTGTTCTTGAGCCAGTCTTGCTATCTTTTCATACTGCAATAACCCTTTATCATAATCTCCCAAAACTGTAGAATAAACATAAGCCGTATTATTTAAAGCCTCAAGAAGACCTTGATAATCATCTAACCTTTCCGCTTCATCGTAAGTCTCGGTATATTTTTTTAAAGCCTCATCAACATCATTGGCAAAAAAATAACAATTTCCCAAAAGTCGTATTGCCGTAACTTTAAGTTTTTGCAAATCCTCATGATTACCGCAATCATCAATAACTTTAATAAGCAAAAAATGTGCATTCTCTATATTTCCCGAATCAATATCATCGATTGCAAGCAAAATCTGATATTCCAATAACTCCGACTTATTTTTAAACTCACGCGTTTTCTTTTCTAACTTTTTTAACGAGCTTTTTAATTGAGAATTTTCTCCCATAGCATAAGAAACATTTGCAAGACTTAAATGATACCTGATTGTCAAATCCGAAGATTCAACTTTCTCCAATAATTCACCGGCTTCTTCCAAAAAGTAAACCGTTTCTTTTATATTACCAATTTGAAAATGAGCCGTTGCCGTTTCCAGCAAAATTTCAAAAGCTAAAACGTCCTCTTTATTATCCGACAAAGACAAAGCCTTCTCATAAAAAAAAGCAGACTCTCTGTAACTCGAATTCGCCGAATAATACCTGCCCAACCTTAAATAGAGTACCATAGCTTCTTTCTTACGGCTCATAACCTCCAAATGAAAAACAGCCTCTTCAACACTTTCTATTGAGTCCTCATCAAGCAAAACATCTACAACAAGATTATGCAATCTTGTTTTCTCTTCATCATCAATCGACTCATATACCCAAACTCTAAAAATCTTATCATCGAATGTATATACATCATCATAAATATTCTTAATATGCCCATTTTCAAAAAACTCGTTGAATTTTTCATCGATTTCTTTTTTTGAATACTTACTTAACATACCGTATAAAACTTTTTTCTTAAAAAATTTATTAAAAATAGAAAACACCTGCAAAAACTCATTCTTTCTATAATCTATAAATTTAAATTGTTTATCGGCATAGGGAAGTATACATTTTGAACTGTCAATCAATGTGGACATATTATAAATACTATTGACAACAAACCAAACTATATCATCATCATTTTTAAACAACACATTTTTTGACATTAAATCCTCTAACATTGAAATAATAAATCGAGGATTACCGCCGGTTAATCTATACAAAGCCTTAGATAAAATTATAGGCCTAAAACTCATCAGTAAAAAATTCTTTACAAGCTCGGAGGTCTCAAACTCATCGAGATTATTCAAATGCATTATCCGGGCATCATCAGATGTCAAAACCTTTTCTTCAAAAAACCGGAGCTTCTTTCTCCTAAGAGAATAAAGCGAATTAATGGAAAGTATTAAAATAAGTTTATCCGAATTTGAATGATTTATAATTAAACTTAAAAAAACATCAACAGTAAAATCGTCCGCAACATGAAAATTATCCAAAAGTATGGTAACAGGCTCTTTCCTTCCTAGTTTTTGAACTATTGAAGTAAAAATAAAAATCAAACGGTTTTTCTGAGCTTCAAAATCATCGTCTGCAGAATTAAGATTTTTTAAATCCTGTATCAAAGATTTCAGATCATACTCATCTCCAATACTAGGCTCATCTGTAAAAATAAGATTTAAAAACGAAAGCCAAAAAAAGAACCCTGTTTTTTCCTGCATATCGAATTCAAAAATCTGCGACTTCTCAATCGAAAGAGTAAAAGCAACCTCCTGCAAAAACCTGGTCTTCCCGCTACCCTCACAGCCTTTAACTATAAATGTCCTTACAAAATTCTCACAATTATTAAAATTACGAAAATTATTCAACACCCTTGCAACATCATTATTAAACGAAACCAATTTCGGCCTATTACAAATTAAATTTTTTGAATATGTCGAATGCGGCACAAACTTAGTATCTAAAGCCTTATTTATATCCGCAAAAATATCATAAAAAATATGTTCAAACCTGCTGTACTCATCTGAAATCAACTTTTCTGTAACGGTAATTAAAACATCAAAAATCTTAACATCTTTTTCATCAAGCTGCTTCAAAGAATATATAGATTTTATAAACTCAATATTTTCTAAATTGCCTCTGGTACTTGAATACCCTTCAAAAAGCTTCAAAAAAAGCATACCCAAATTTATAGAATCAAAAAAGCCCGATTCATAAGCATAATCAAGATCCCCTGCTCCACCGGCACGATTTAACTCAATACTGAAAAAATCCCGTATCTTCAGGTGCATATCACCCTCAGAATCAACAGTTATAAAATAGTCCTCGGGAAGAGTTGTAAAAAACAAAAAACCCGTCATCACGGCAAAACTGCCTGCCTGACAAATCTGAATAATGACATTCAAAAGAGTATCCAAACCCTGCCCATGTACATATTCAGGCAACGGAACTTTCCACCCCAAAAATTCCGAAGTATACAAAAACAGCCTCTTATCCCTCTTTCGCCCATTAATACTTACAACATTACTAAACCCAATATTCTTTAAATAAAACTCATTATGCACGGCAGAAATCTGCAAAAGATTATCGCGCAAAAAATCAAAAACAGAATCCGGAACACGCTTTCTATCCACCAATGTTAAACAAAGCGGCATATCGTCATTCCATAAATCCAAAACCAAAAAACTCTTTAAGGTTGAAAAATCATCATATATCTCTCTAACAATTCTGTAACGACCATTTATCATTCTCATACCGAAATTATAACACAGTAATCGATATTTTTTCAAGTCTTAGAATCAAGAATATAAATAGATTTAATGCAACCCTCGCCTGCCTTAAATCTTTTCCCCTATTCTTAACCTACTTAATCGGTGTCTTACTCCGGGCTGCCACCTCTTCTTTAAAACCTAATCGGGAAAAAGGATACCGGCAGGCTTCCTCAAAATGATAACGTCTCTGTATTACAGGCCGGTTTTATGATAAACCTAACGACAAAATTCGACCTGCATAAATAGAGGAAATTGCAAAAGTCAGACGAGTTTTGCAATTTCTTCTCAAAATCTATCAAAAAGCGCAATGAAATGAGCTTCTTTGGAGACGGTTGCAAAAGTAACCAACTTTTGTAACCGTCTCAACAAAAAAAAGACCGTTTTTTTTAAAAATTTAAATTTTTTCCTTGACATATCAGGTAATCAATGTTAAAATTTAAATAGTTAGAGAGATGATAACCCTATGAGGTTTTATAACCATCTTCTCTTAAAAGGAACCTGATGAGGGTTCCTTTTTTTACTTGATTAAATTTACATTTTTGGATATACTGTTTTCGGGAGAATAACTTGAAACACTACTTTAAAACTGTCCTGAAAATAAAAAGCAGCATCGTACTACTTTTCTTTAGCCTGTTTTGTTTGGCACTTTCCTTTATCCGAATTTTAATAAGCAAAGACTTTTTATTTCTTTTTTTAATATGGAACCTCTTTTTGGCTTTTATACCATGGTTTCTTTCATCAATACTGATGATTTGCGATATAAAAAAAACAACTGTTTTCTTTATAATATTAGCCGTCTGGATTTTCTTTTTCCCGAACGCCCCTTACATACTAACCGACATTATCCACCTAAAAATTGCGGCACCTAAATACCGTTGGATTGACCTGATTCTTATCCTGTCGTACACTTTCTGCGGATTGTTCTACGGGTTTACAAGCTTGTTTTTTACCGAAAAAGCGCTTGTAAAAATGCTTAAAGTAAAACACCCTCTAATATTTTCGGTAATAATACTCTACCTCGCCGGTTTTGGAATTTATCTTGGTCGCTTTTTAAGGTGGAACTCTTGGGACTTAGTCGCCAACCTGCAAAAAATTCTCTGCGATGTATTCGACCGTGTTGCAAACCCTTTTGAACACTGGCAGGTTTGGGCATTTACCTTCGCACTGGGAACTTTATTAAACTTACTTTACTTAACCTATCGCAGTTTCAATCCTTCAAACCAAAAACTTAACATAAGGAACAATTAACATGACCCAATTTTTAGGTCTCTGTGCAATCGGTGCAGAATCCGTATTCAATAAAGAGCTGAAACTAAACGGTTTCAGGCAAACAGAAAAACTGTCGGGAAGAGTTTTTTTCTCTCCCGTAAATAAAGACGAAGACTTTCTTGAAAGTGCTTTTAAAGCCAACTACTTTTTAAGAATACCCGATAAAATCGGACTTGTACTGTCTTCATTCAAATGCTTTGACTTCGATATCCTATTCGAAGGTATATACTCAATTCCATGGGAAAACTATTTTCACAAAAACACAAAAATCATCTTAGACAAAGTTATAAGCTTTAAGAGCAAACTTGCCTCAGAGCATGCAGTCCAAAGCATAGCCCATAAAGCGATATACAAAAAACTTACCGCAAAGTGGAAAATGCTCACTCTCCCCGAAACGGGCGAAACCCAAACCGTAAGAATTTACATTGACCAAAATAAAGTCTTCGTTGTACTCGACCTCTCGGGTGAGCCGCTTCACAAACGAGGCTACAGACTAAAAGGAGGTATAGCCCCCATGCGCGAAACTATGGCAAGCTCATTGCTTCAGTTTATGCAGTGGAAACGAAAAACACCCCTGCACGACCCTTTCTGCGGCTCAGGAACAATCCCGATTGAAGCAACTTGGTATGCTCATAATGTACCTGCGGGCATAAACCGGAATTTTGCCTTTGAAAAACTTGCTTGTTTTTCGAAAGAACACCTTTGTGCATTTTTGAAATCGGAAAAACAAAAAGCCATAGAAAAAATAAAAACCGACTGCATTGTAAGAATTACAGGCTCAGACATTGACCTGAATGCAATTGATCTTTCATGTAAAAATGCGGAAAAAGCATGCCAAATCGCAGAAAAAGCATTGGAATCTATTGGAAGGTTTGAAAAGCTCACCCGTCCCGAATTCATACAAGCCGATATTTCAGAAATCGAAGCTCCTTATGAAACGGGGTGTTTGATTGGAAACCCGCCATACGGAGAGCGAATTGGCGAAGAAAAAGACGCAATGGAAATTTACAAAAAAATAAGCCTACTGCCAAGATATTTTGAAAACTGGAAACTGGGTTTTATAACAAATAAACCTGAATTGGAAGAAATCGTAAGCAAACAAAACCGAGAATTAAAAATTAAACCAAGTGTTATTAAAAGCGGAAAACTCGACACGATTTTTTACATGTTTTAAAAACTTACTCTTTTTTATTGGTCATAAAAAGACATATCAAATATGCAATAATTCCGCCACCGCCTGCAAAAGTGAGTAATACCACCAAAAGACGAATTACAAGAGGCTCGACTTCAAAATATTCGGCAAGGCCTGAACAAACACCGAAAAGAACTTTATCCTTGACATTCCTGTAAATTAGCTTTACTTCCTGTTTTGGAGGCTTTTTTTCGGAAACTTCAAGTCTAACATTATCTTGTTTTTCAGGCATAACTACTCCCCTTAAGCTATTATTGCGCATGCCAAAGCAGACAGGACAAAGCCTGCCTATGCAACGCCTATAATCATCTACTCTTTTACAGGCTCCTGATGAGCTTCCTCGCCTAAGCGAACATCAATAAGCTCAATTTCAAAAATCAAAGCGGCATAAGGGGGAATTAGTTCTTGCCCCTGTTGAGTTCTAATCCCTTGCTCACCGTAGGCAAGATAATAAGGAATGTAAAGCTCATAGATTCCTCCCTGCTTCATTAAAGGCAAGGCTTCCTGCCAACCTGCTATTACCCTTTTCAGATTACCCAGCACAATAGGCTCTCCGTCAGGATTTGCTTTTCTTGAGTTATCAAATTCAGTTCCGTCTATCATCTTTCCGATGTAGTGAATTTTCACGGAGCCGTCAAGTGTCGGAACAATACCCGTACCCTCTTTTATAACCTTGTATTGTAATCCGCTTTCGGTTGTAATAACACCGTCTTTTTTTGCATTTTCCGCCAAAAATTTTTCGCCGGCTTCCATATTTTGTTTTGCCCGCTTTTCTCCGGCTACAAGAAAAGCATTTCGAATAAGCATTTCAGCATTTGCAGTCTTTTCTTTATCTTCTTCTTTGGCAGACATAACTTCTTGAAAACCTTTTTTCAACGCATTAACATCAATTTCCAATCCGCTTTGTTTCAAATCCGATGCAAGAAGTATTCCGTAAGCCCTGCCAATTTCTTTTGCAGAAGGCATTTCCATTTTTTCTTCCTGTTTAACTTCAGGTGTGTCAGCTTTCGCTTTATCATCTTTTTTCGCTTCTTTTTTGCATGAAACCATAAATACCAATGCAACAAAGATCATAAATGCAATAAACAATCCGTTTTTTCTTAATTTAATCATTAAAATTCATTTCCTAAAATAGATTTTACAAACAAAAATTTGAGTAAATTGCAAAAGTCATATAATTTCTTATCAAAATGCACAATAAAAACACAATGAAATAAAAAATATTTAAAAATTACTTGTAAAAAGTAACGCACCTTTGCAAGCGGCTCATTTATCTGTAATTGACTATAAGAATACATATTTATTGCAATTTGGTCAATAGAGCCTTTGAGAAAAATCCCGAGCCTAAATCTTCTATTTTGAAAGTAAGGAAGGCTTACCTGAAAAAGCTTCATTTAAGAACTTGATTTAAAATAAAAAGAACACCAAAGTTAAAAGGCAATTTAGTTTAACCTGATTTGGACAGGCGAAGTCTATCCTTTCGCCCGTTTGTTTAAAAAGCAAAGGTGGTTGAAGTGATAACGAAAAACATCGATTAAAACAAACAAAAAAGGGCGAAAGATTATGCGAGCCTGTCGGGTTTAAGAGCATTAAATATTTTAAACATTTTTGAAAAATGTTTAAAATATTTAATTGCGATAAATTTAAAAACTCTAAAAAACAAAGGCTTAATCGTTACTTGACATAATATTTTTTTTTATCTATACTTCGAATGACTTTTTCTTTTTTTAAGGAACTTTAATGGAATTATCGAAGGAGTATTTAGAAACGGTTTGTACAAGTGAGCTTTTAAACTTGGCGGAACTTTATGGTATTTACATTCCCAAAGATTTAAAACGCGAATTTATTATCGGGGAATTTCTTGAGTATGCCAATGAGAGCAAATTTTACGCAAAAGCGGCTATGCTGGAAATCGAGGAGCCGGCTGATACCGAAGAGGTGTTACCGAAAACTTTTGAGGTTACGAATATTCATGTACTTTTAAAAGACCCGATGTGGGTTTTTGTGTTTTGGGATTTTAATTCTCAATTTTTTGAGAATGCCATTAGCGAGCCGGATTTTGACAGTTTTCTCTTGCGAGTTGTTCTTATGAGCAAAGACAATACAACCCAAACTGCGGATTTTTACGATATTGATATTAGCATTAATGACAGAAAAAGGTATGTGCATCTTTCGTTCAATGATGAGGTATGCCGTGTTGATTTATGTATACGAACCATACAAAAAGAGGTTAAGGTTTTATCACAGTCAAACACAATTGATTTGAAAAGACACAATATTCAAAACCGATTATGCGTTTCGCAGGACAGTGCAAGCGAAATCGAAAAACTTTCAGGTTTAAAGCTGATTAAGAGTTCGCATTTTAAAAATTTTAGACAAGCCTTTAGGAATGAATCGTAATGAAAATAAACAAGAATATTACTATTGTATTTAACTGTGAATTCCCGTTTTTGCCTCATGGACAAGAATGTGAAGTAAAGCTGAACAATTTTTTCAATTTAATTTCATACACTTATTTACCTTTGCTTAGAATGTGTAAAAATTTGGAAAGCGAGGCAATTCCGTTTTCGTTTGCAATTGCTTTTGAAGGCTCTTTATGCGAAATGCTTTCGAGTACAACGATTTTAAAAAAGTACATTGCCCACTTGGATAAAACAATTGAATTCTGCGATGATGAATTAAGTCGCTGTCATAAATGCAAAAAAACTCTTAAACTCATTCAGGCACATAAAAACTTTTTGCAGGAAAACAAAAAAGACCTTATCGAATATGACAGTAATATTTTAAAACAATTTGATATTTACGCTCAAAAAGGTTGTATTGAAATAATGGCAACAACTGCGACATCGGCATTCCTTCCGTTTTATATAAACATGAAAGAAGCAATTGCGGCACAAATTGAAACAGGAAAGCTAAACTACAGGCAGTTTTTTTCCGGCCTTACTTCGGGTTTTTGGCTACCCGGAAAAGCAGGCTATATAAGCGGGCTTGAAAAAATCATACGCTCCTACGGTTTCGACTACACCGTTGTTGACACAAAGGCTTTTTTGTTTTCCGATAAAATTCCAAGTTACGGGATTTTTTCGCCGGCAATGACCGACAGCAACCTTGTCGTTTTTGCAAAAGATATGTCAGCATCAGATGATGTCATCGGCGGAAAAAATCCTTACATCAATTCTGCGCATTACTTAAACACAAACAGAGACATTGGCTTTGAGCTTTCAGAAAACTATCTGTCAAAACTATTCAATACCTCACACGGAAGAAGATGCTCAGGATTTACATATTATTCGCAGGCGGAAGGAAATGAAATTTACGACATAACTAAAGCAAGCGAACAAGCAAAAACACACGCCGAAGATTTTGTTGCAAACAGACTTAACAAATTAAAACAAGCGGAAGAAATAGTTAGTACAAACATTCCGTTATCTTCTGTATTTATCGCAACTTCCGAATTTATGGGTAATCGTTGGTTTGAAGGGATAAAATGGCTGGAAAATGTTTTTAAAGTCTGTGCAAAAAATCCTGAAATTCAATGCAGTCTCCCGCGTGATATAATAAAAAACTGCAAGCAGATCGAAACTATATCACCGTTTTTTTCATCACTTTTAGATGACGGTTATGCCGGCGGTTTTCTTAACAACGAAAACGACATGATGTACCGACATATAATTAACGCCACCGAGCGAATGATTGATTTGGCAAACAGGTTTGAACACGATACAGGACTAAAACGCAGAGTGCTAAATATGGCGGCACGCGAGATTATCTTGGCACAGTCAACTATTTGGCCTTTAATGGCAAACACGGCTTACGGAAAAGAATGTGCCGAAAAAACATTTACGGAGCATATAACTTCATTTAACCGCCTTTACGACTCTCTTGGCTCAGGGGTAGTGAACACGAAACTGCTTTCAAAGCGAGAACACCTTTATCCTATATTTTCCGAAATAAATTATCGCTCCTTTTCTCAAAAAAAATAATAAATATTAACACACTAAAATTTTAAAATATACGGGCGAATTTTTGCATTGCGTTTTAAATACAACAAATTAACAATAAAAAAAACACGCAATGCAAAAAACGGGCCAACCGAGACTACGCCTTTCGGCTCCGACTAAAACTACGGCAAAAATTATTGCCATAGTTTTATTTGCTTCACCGGTTTGCAAAAACCGGTTCGCATCTCTAATGTCCCTTTCGCATCTTATAATTGACATCATTATTATTAAAAGCTATAATAAATTTTAAAACAAATATTGAAATTTGGGGGAAAAATATTATGAAAAAATGTCCTAATTCAAAAACAATGTTCACATTAAAAGTCGCCACCGCTTTTTTGTTTATTGCGACATTCACTTCATGCAGTAAATATAAAAGAGCAAAAATTATTTTAACCACCGAGCTGCAACTAAACGAAACCATCAGCGTAAACATTTCAACCGACTACAACGAAGAAAACAAACCTTGGATTGACATCAACAATAACGGCAAAAAAGACGATGATGAAACAATAATCTCAAATGCCAAAAACGATTATCAAATACAATCAAATAAAATTACAATTTACGGAGACATCGAAAAATTGTTTTGTTATGACAATCGATTAACTTCAATTAAAATAACACATGCACCTAAATTAAAATTACTTCACTGTTATAACAATTCCTTGACCGAGCTTAAAATAAATCATTGCCCGATGCTTGAAGACCTGAACTGCAGTAAAAACAATTTATCCAAGCTCGACTTAACCGACCAAACAATGCTGAAAAGACTCGACTGCACCGAAAATAACTTAGCCGAAATAAACCTTAACTCCAACACATTATTGGAGGATCTAAAATGCGGAAAAAACAGGTTAATGGATATTGACATTACGAATAACAAAAGACTGGAAAACCTTTTTTGCCATGAAAATGATTTATTCACGCTTGATACAACCGAAAATATTAAGCTAAAAACCATATCATGTTTTAGCAATATTATTTCCGAACTTAATTTAAATGAAAACACAAACTTAAAAGAACTATATTGCTATGAAAACAAAATATCCAAACTTGATTTAAGACAGAACAGGGCATTAGAAAAGCTATACTGCGGAAAAAACAGACTGAAATCTTTAGATCTTAGCGAAAACTATACCCTTAATGAATTAAACTGCTTGTCAAATAAACTCGAAAGCCTTAATATAAGCAGTATAGAAATGCTTGAGTTTTTAAATTGTGCGCGTAATAATTTAAAGACACTTGATATTAGCAACAATATTTTTTTGGAAAAAATATATTGCGGTAAAAACGGATTGGAGAGCCTCGTAACCGGAAAAAACAGAGATTTAAAAGAGCTGTACTGCTCGGAAAATAATTTAACAGAGCTGACCGTAAATAAATCTTCTCTGTTGCAAACCCTGTATTGCTACAGAAACAGCTTAACAGCCCTGGATACAACACAGAATAAAAGGTTGACAGATTTAAGATTTCACAATAATAAAATAAACATAATAAACCTGAAAAAAAACACGGCTTTAAAAAAGCTTTCTGTAAGCAATAATAATATTGAGGAACTGAATATAACAAATAACAGAAGACTTGAAATTCTTTGGTGCTATTCAAATTCATTAAAAAACTTGAATACTACAAAAAACATAGAGTTAAAAGAGCTTTACTGTCGTTCGAATAATTTTACCGTATTAAATCTTGTCGATAATCCAAACTTGGATATACTTATCTGCACTAAAAATCAGTTCTTAAAAAAAATACATATAACCGAAGAGCAATTTCAAACCAAAACAGAAAATTGGGAAAAACCTGACGGAGCCGAATTTATTGTAAAAAAAGTCGCTAACTCCAATTAGCCTTTTCTTAATTTTTTTTAACAAAAATATGGTTGGATATTAACATTTTTTCTGTTTTGTGATATACTTGACCTCATGGACAGGAATGTTTTTATTACAGACGACAGATTATCTTTTTCAAAAGACTTGGCAGAATTTTTACGCGGAAAAGAAGTAAAGGTTTGCTTAACAACCCAACCTATTTACGATGACAAAAAGCCTGCGACAACCGCAATTGAGTGGAATAGACAATCGCCTTTTTCACTTCAATCTTTGGTACTACAGCTGAAAAAGCATAATATGTCCGCAGAAACAGCTGTTGTAGTTTTTGACGGAAATGAATATCAAAAACTTTATGAAGATTCAGACATTATTTCTTTGGATAAATCTTGTACCGACTTAATTACTGCCAACGCAACTCTCACCCTAATTCTAAAAACACTGTTCTTAAAACAAGGCTCAGGCCGGATTGTATTCATTCACAGAGAATGTCCAAGCGCCAAGAAAAACACGGCTGTTTCGATTGCTTCTGCGGCTTTTGTACGACTTGCCGAAGAAACTGCACTTGAAATCAATAAATCAGAGCAAGGTAATGTACAAACTCTTTTAACAAAGCTGGACGGATTTGATGATAAGGCATACATATCATGGATTGCAAATCAAATGTCGATGCAGGTAATTTCCCGAAATCCGACTAAGTGGATAAAAGCAGGACAAAAAAGTCTTTTCGGCTAATGTTATTGAGTATCAACTTCTTTGGCTGATTTAAAAAATATATCAACGCGTGAGTTTCCCGCCGAAATGATAGTACGCTTTTTTGCATTTTCGCTTCCCCAAGTACCCTGTCTTGGTTTTATTTTTTCACCTGAAAGATACATTGTCGACAAACCCTGTCCGTAGTCAATGTGATAGCTTTTAGACTCGCCAATGTATTCAATTCGAGCTTTTACATAATTAACGCATATTGCCGATGCACGCAAGACATTTACCGAAAACTCCATAACGCCCAAATTCTGTACCAAATTAGAAGTTTTGAAAACAGAATCGGCAATGCTGATATTACCGCGTGTTGAGACAAGAATAAAATTTACTGCATTAATTCCTTTTACGGTTACATTCGACATGCTTGCCGTAATTCTAATTTGTTCAAACAGATGCGTTTTAGGAACTCTGACATAAAGCGTACCTTTAGTTTTATAAAGCGAGCGTACACGAAAATTCCCGCGATGCTCCACACAGGAAAGTCTTTTTCCGTCAGGAAGCTCTGCAAGATACTGCATTTTATCGCCATTAACAGCCGTAATTACAATATTTACATTTGCAACTTCAAATTCAAAATTGCGAGGAAGACTCTTTAATTCCGTAAAATCTTGAGCGGATAAGGCCATAGAAAGCAATGCAAAAAATGCTGTCAATAAAAACTTTATTTTAGTACTCATCAAATCCATTTTCGGCAAATTCAAAGAAAAATACAGCCTTTAATAAAAGAAGTTAAGGCATTTTTTTAAAGTGAGCTTAGTGTCGCGATGAGTTTTATGTACCGTGATATTTTTAGTTTGGGGGGTAGCGAAAAAACAAATGAGGTTAGTTTTAAAACTAACCTCCATTTTTTTGAAGCGAGGGGGATACACCCCCTCAAAAATAAAAACCTTATGCCTTATTCGCCATTGACCTTTGAATTATCAGGCTCTTTATTTCCTGACCCCTTCGACAGGCGTGGAAATGACCTTCTGTAACTTCTTCAAGTTTAGGCTCTTCTTCATTTCGGCACTCATCATTTGCATAAGGACAGCGGGTGTGGAAACGACAGCCGGAAGGAATATTGGCAGGAGAAGGAATTTCACCGGAAATAGGCAGCTCTTTGATTATCTCAAGCATTCCGTCCTTTGGCTCCGGCACAGCTTCAATAAGCGCTCGGGTATACGGATGCATTGGGTTGTCTATAACATCATTGGCATTTCCAATCTCCATAATTCGTCCCAAGTACATAACGGCAATTCTGTCAGTAAAGTAGCGAGCAGTTGACAAGTCGTGAGTAATATACAAATATGTCAGCCCCATTCTCTCTTGAACTTCACGCATCATGTGCAGAATTTCGGCTCGAGTTGAAAGGTCAATCATGGAAACAGGCTCGTCCGCTACAATTATTTCAGGACGCAAAATAAGCGTTCTTGCCGTAGCAACACGCTGCTTTTGACCACCGGAAAGCATGTGCGGATAGCGCTTTATAAACTCCTCGGGAGGAGTAACCTTAACTTCTTTGAGCGCATCGATAATCATTTGACGATGCTCTTCACGCGTGCCTTTTATTTTATGAATATCAAGCGGCTCCTTCAAAACATCGCGAATCTTAAAGTGCGGATTCATGGACGCATACGGATCCTGAAAAATCATCTGAACCTGTCTGCGGTATTCTGCCGTTCTTTCTTTGTCGGTTTCTGTTACATCTTCGCCGTTAAAAACTATCTTACCGCTGGTTGGCTTTAAAAGCTTCATCGCAAGTTTACCGATAGTAGTTTTACCGCTGCCTGATTCACCAATCAAACCGAATATTTCGCCTTTCTTTATACTTATCGAAACACCGTCTACAGCTTTTACGGGATTTACTTTTTTACCCGACAAAGATTGTACCAGGTTTTTGTGCGGAGCAAAGTATTTTTTGATATTTACCAATTCCAAAACATTTTTACTAGAGTTAGTCATTTACACACCTCCAACATGCAACATAGTGTCCGGGTTCAACCTCAATAAGCGGTGGAATTTCCTTCGTGCATTTATCCATCGTGCAATGACAACGAGGATGGAATCGACAACCTGTAGGAGGCGTTATCAAATTCGGCGGAGTTCCCGGAATATAGGAAAGCTCGTCAACCTTTTTATGCAACAACGGCGTTGCAGACAAGAGTTTTTGTGTATACGGATGAAGCGGTGGCTTATCTCCGTAAATTTGCTTATTGGTGCCGAGCTCGGCAATTTTACCCGCATACATTACACATATCCTGTCTGATATTTCAGCTTCCAACGAAAGGTCATGTGTAATAAAAATAAACGAAAGGTCAAACTGTCGTTTTAGTTTTTTCAACAGATTTATAATCTGAGCCTGAACGATAACATCTAACGCCGTTGTCGGCTCGTCCAAAATTACAACTTTCGGTTTTAAGAATAAGCCTGTTGCAATAACAACACGCTGCTTCATACCACCGGATAACTCGTGTGGGTATCTTTTTAAAATCTCAGGCGGTAACCCGACATAACCCAGATATTCAATCATCAGCTTTTCAGCTTCCTCTTTAGGCATGGGTTTATGCTCATTAAGTGTTTCGTACATCAATTTACCGATAGTATAAACAGGGGTTAAGCTATTCATAGCCCCTTGAAAAACCATAGCTATTTTTTCCCAACGAACATCTTTTCGCACCTTAGAATCCGATAAAGGTACAATGTCTTCACCGTCAATTATAATATGCGAACCTTCTTCAATAACCCCCGGAGGTGATGGCATCTTTAAAAGAGCCATACCGGTAGTTGTTTTTCCGCATCCTGACTCACCAACAAGCCCTAAAGTTTCACCTTCGCGCAACTGAAAACTTACATCATCCAATGCTTTAACAATCCCCGCAGAGGTGTGATAATATAGGCGTAAATTTTTTACATCCAGTATTACTTTTCTTTCTTCTTCCATTAAGTTACCTCCTTAGAATTATCGTTTTTGCAACTTAGGATACAAAATCTTATCCAGCGAGAACCCTATGAACGCAAAGGTCATACCCATCAATGAAATAGCCAAGCCCGGAGGAATAATCCACCACCAGATACCGTTCAAACTTGCACCGGCTGATTTAGCATCTTGAAGGATTTGCCCCCAAGTAACTATTGTTGCATCTCCAAGTCCAAGCATTGAAAGCGATGACTCATAAACAATGTATGCAGGCACGGCTGTTGCCATTGTAGCAAACGAATAAGGCAAGAGTATCGGAATTATGTGTCCGAAAATAAGTCTCCAATGTCCTGCGCCGAGTGCTTTTCCTGCTTCTACATAGGTTTCTTCTCTAATTTGCAATGCCATAGAGCGTATGGTTTTAACAGGCCCTACCCAACCGACAATAACAATGGCAAAAATGATATACCATATACTTGGCTGGCGAGTTGCAAAAATAACTATCAAAACCGGCATTATCGGCATAGAAAGGAATATTTCCGCAACAAACTGCATGGCACCGTCAACAAAACCGCCAAAATAAGCACATATAACACCGTAAATAAGCCCTACAACAACCGAGATTGTACTTGTAACAAGACCAATAACAAGTGCCCATTTCAAACCGGCAATAATACCTGAGAATATATCTCTTTTAGAGGTATCAGTACCCATTACACCCGCTACACTGCCTTGGACGATAATGTGCGGATCTTCAATTTGTGCATTCGACTGATTCGATAAATAAATGTGGAAGGTATATTCGCCTTTTAATGGCTTTTTTTCACGATACATGTTTCTGCCGGCTTCCGAAAAAAGCAAGTCTGTTTGCTTTGCACTTCCTGAAGTAGGATTGGCTCCAAACTGCCTCATGTAACCCTGTATGGCGTTTCGAGCATCGTTTTGAATCGTAATTCTAAGTTTATCGTTATGTACATCACTGTATTGAAATTGCCCGATAAAAACATTATTACCGTCAGGTCTGTCTAATGTAACATTGAAAAATACAGAACCGGTTTTACCCAATGCCCTTACAATAATATCAACCGGAGCTTTGGAGTACTTATAATTATACTTAAAAGAATAATCCGTTACATCTCCAAATTCGGGATGTTGAATTTTTTTAACTTCCGGTTTGTTAAGGGTTATTGTACTGGCGGCTTTTTTGGTTGTAAACCAGTTAGTCCACGCCGGTGGAACAGCCGCAGGATAATCTTCCCAATAATCAATATTGCGCCAATTAGTATTAGTACCCTTTACAGGCAAAAGGAAAGGCTCAAACACAACAACCAAAATAGCAATGAGCAAAATAATCAAGCCGGCAAGTCCTGTTTTGTCTTTTTTAAACTCACCCCAGAATTCTTTAAATTTAAAAATCAAGTCTTCTATCATGCTTTACCTCCAACTTTAACACGAGGATCGAGGAATCCGTAAATTAAATCAAGGAAAATCAATCCTATTTGATACATACCGGTGGTAAGTGCAAGGTTTCCCATCAAAACCGGTATATCGTTTTGCTGAACGGAAATCCAGTAAAGATTACCAAGCCCCGGCCATGAGAATATACCTTCAAAAATCATACTACCACTCATACTTACTATCAATCGCAAAATAATGATAGTAACAATTGGAGGAGCGGCTGTTCTGATAGTATGTCCAAAAAGAACTTTTCTTTCTGGAATACCTCTTGCTCTTGCACTCATAATAAAGTCTTCTTGAAGAGTACCAACTACCAGGTTTCTGATAACAAAACTATTGCTCCAAAAAATCAAAAGAACAAGAGTCATAATAGGCAGACACATGTGCCACATTCTATCTATAACAAACATAAAGCCTTCAGGCCTTTGAACAGAGCTCAGACCACCGGAAGGGAAAAGTTTGAGTGTATAACTAAAGAAAAGAATAAACAAAAGACCAACCCACCAAACAGGCATACCCTGTAAAATCAGTGTTACTATACTGGTCGATTTATCCAATTTACCACCCGGCTTTTGTGCTTTTTTCAAACCCAGCCATAAACCTATTATCGTTTGGAAAACAGCCGCCAAGGTAAACAACAGAATAGTACGAGGCAATGCCTCCATCAAAATATCCATTACCTTTTGGCTACCCGTTCCCGACTTTATGATTGTGGAAGTTCCAAATCTAAAAGTAATGATGTTAATAGCATTACTAACAACCCTTTCTGCAAACGGCCTATCGAGCTTATATTGATGATATAACTCTGCCTTCCTTGTTTGACGCCATTTCAAATACTCTTCAGCAGTGGTAGTTTTAAGCCCTCTAGCCTCTGCTTGTATTTGATCAAAAATCATATTTTCTGTAGTTTCTTCACTTACTTTATTAAACAAAAGGGAAAACAAGAAAATTAAGATTACATATATAACAACACCCCGCAGAATACGCTTCAGTGCATACCATTTATACATTTAACCCTCCTAAATAAACAGACACAAAAAAGACCTCAAGTTAAGTAATATTAAAAACCAAATCTTGAGGCCTCAATTATCACATTTTTACAAATCCGCAGGACAGTCATAAAACTGCCCTACAGAAAAAAATCAAATTACAAAGCACCGTTATGGCAATACAAGAGAGCTTGTAGCTACTGAAGGAGCTTCATCACCAAATGCCGAAACAATAACAACAGTGTATGATGCACCGCCACTTAACTTACCGGTATCTGAACCGGGGATAGTACCGACATATTTGCCTTCGCCCTTGTCTTCTGCTTCGTAAACAGTCTCGCTTCCGTCAGGATGCTGTAATCTAAGTTTTACTGTTGCACCTTTTGCAGGTACAGCATCAATTGAAGGATATGAAACTTTCGATACAGTCATTTCAAACTGTGCGTCTTGTCCTGCTTTAGCGTTGCTAGGAGCTTTTACATAATCGATGTTAGTCAAGTCAGTTCTAAACTGTTTAACAAATTCGTTTGCTTTTCTTGGATATTTATCGAAAGCATCAATAATGATTGAGTTAGCAACTGTATCGATCTTAGCGATAAATCCGGGACCATTTGAAATATAAGCATGTCCGTAAGTTTCAATAAACTTCAAACTTGCTTCATATCTCTTAACAGCTTCTTTCTCAGTAACAATACCCTTTAATGAAACAGGAATATGCTTGTTAGCAATGAATTCTTCGAGCTTAGCCTTAACATCAGCAACACAAGTTTGCTTAATAACATCAATTTGGTTGTCATCGCCTTGAACGATATTATATTCGGTACCGCTTGCAGAACCGTTTACACACATTTCAGCAAATGCTTCATAGATTTCCCATGGGAATACAGTAGGTCTTCCGGGGTTTGCGGCTTTAGGGTTAATTGCTGAGCCTGAAGCAGTGTGGTTAGAATCAGGTGCAAAGAAGTAGTTTGAATAAGCTACTACCGAGCCGTCTGAGTTCCATACTTTACCCATGTCATTTGCAATTGAAGATGACATTTGTGAAGCGAATGGTGAATCGTAATAAGGATCATCTTCGCCGTCTTGTGTAGCCCATTCTACTTGGAATGCGTCTGCATATCGAATATCTGCAATAGTAACAGGCTCACCGTTATGCCAGCAATAACCTTTGGTTATTTTTGACTTAACAGACACAGCTGAAGTAACGCCTTCGCCAACTTTTTCCCAAGTTTTTGTTGCACTGTTATATTTAACTGCATCTGCAGGAACAGCAACATCACCGCCCATAACTTCAATGCCTTCAGCATTTTTTACAAGTTTTGGCTCACAAGTAATTTGTGATGGATTTTGATAACCTACAGACAAACCGAATGGTTGACCTGAAACAGGAGAAGTACCAACAGCATTATCACTGATAGCGCCAACAATACTCATTGAATATACATCACTGAAACCTTGTGTACCGATTGGATCCCAAGTACTCATGAACAAAGTACCTCTTGCAGAGAACTGACCGATGCGCAATATTTTTTCGCCTGCATCATTAGGCTTGACATTAGCTGTGCGGATTGAGAATTCGTTCATTCCATCGCCTAAACCGTATACAACTCGACCTTCCATGTTAGCTTTGTTTGCAACATAGCTGTCTTTTTGTGAAGAAAGCCAAATTCTAACAGCATCTTTCATGATAAGCTCATTCATTCTCAAGTTAGCTTTCCAGTAAGCATCTGTAGTTAAGTGCTGACCGTAAGAGCCTTGCATACCTAATCGGTCGATTTCTTCGTTTTCATAGCACCAGAAATCAGGGTTGGCACCACCTGGCATATAGCCATAGTAAGGAGCACCCATCTGTGAAAGGTTTACATCAAAATAAGAAGCAGTACCGCCTGCACCCCAACCTTCTGTATACATTGAACAGATGAAGTCTTGAGGATTAGCACCGTAAACAGCTTTCATAACTTTTGATCTATCCCATTCAAGTCTTTCAACTTTCAAACCGGCTTTTTCCAATTTATCGGAAATCTGACGACCGATTACAAGTCTTGCTGCAGGATCATCAACACGAATGTAGAATTTAATTGAAGCAGGTTTACCGTTGTACTCCCAGAATTGACCGTTTTTAACAAGTTTACCCTTGTTTTCAGGTAATTCGGCGGCTTTTTTCATAGCTTCATCAATCATCTTTATAGCTTTTTCTTCATCACCTGTTGCAGTCATACCCAACTTGGCGGCAAGAAGATTGTACTTGTATGTGCCTGGAAGACCGGGGGTAATCATAGTGAACATAGGATCACCTGCGCCTTTCAATACTTCGTCTACAATCTGTTTTCTGTTTACGAGCCAGTTCATAGCATATCTGACTTCGTTAATAGCAAATGGATTGAATACCTCTTCGCCTTTGGTAGTAGTGAATGAGTATGGAGCCTTATTTGGAATTGGGTTTAACCAAAGTGCCAAAGAGCCTGATGGAACTGAATAAACATCAATTTTGTCCCTGTCTTCGTCACTTAAACCTTCAATCAAATCATAAGGCACAGATGTAAACATAATGTCAGTCTTACCTTCGATAACATCTTTCAATGCAACGGACTGATCCATGCTAACACTGTAAATAACCTTATCAGCGTACATACCGTGTTTTGCCACAGGAATTTCTTTATTTCCTTCTGATTGAGCTGAACCGGCATCACCGCTTCCGCCGTTACAGGAAAGGAATAAAACCCCCACTGCAACTACAACACCAACAATCTTTAAAAAAGATTTCATAGTTTTCTCCTCCTTAGTTTATTGAGAAATGTATTGTATTTTTATATACCTACACTATATTAAACCATACTTTTCCCATGTTGTCAACTGTTTTTTTTGAAATTAGGCAAATTTTATTGATTTTTTAAAATAAATAAAATAAGCAAAAGTACGGCAAGCCGTACTTTTGCTTTGCAACCCGCTCGCACCGCATAATCTTTTTTTTGCTTTTTAATAAATTTCAGCAATGCTTCTCCTTCCTCTCGAAGATTGCTTCTTAAATCAGGGGCAAAAAAAAGTATAGAC
>PDOP01000018.1 GCA_002749205.1 Treponema sp.
ACATGGTGTAAAAAACAATGCTTGTCAATTTGCTCTAATGGGCAAATTGACAACTTTGCTAATGCAAAGGTCGCACTGTTTTTACACCCGGTTCGTTATACACTATATTTTTAAGAAGGAGTTTCTTATGGTGAAAAAAATTGGAATACTGTTTTTACTATTCAGTATTATATCGTCGGTTGCAATTTTTGCCCAAGAAGGTAAAACTTTGCAGGCAAAAGCTAAAATTCTTGAAATTGAAAGTAAGCGTTCAGGACGAAAAGTTATGGACATTGCAAGAATATTATACAAAACGCAAGATGGGCGTGAGATTGAAACAGTAGTTCAACTCGACCGCATTCCTTTTTTAGGAAGTTTCAAATCTGTCGGTGATGAAATTGAAATAAATTATGATGTAGAAAATCCATCATTGGTATACACAAATGCAGGAAATTTTATTACAAAATATGGTTTGTATATTCTGATAATTATTGGTGTAATTACATCAATAGGAAGTTTTGTAAAAGCGAAAAAAAATAAATAAAACAATAGGAGTTTTGAAGTATGGAACGCAAGGTAAGAATTCAAGATGAGTACAATTCTTTAGAAAAAATTGAAGAGTTTGCAAAAAAGGAATCAGCATTTGAAGTTTTTCAGAAATATGATGGGTGGGAGATGAGAACCGGTGCAGATGGAAAAATGGAAAAGTGTGTAGTTATAAAGAAAAGCAACATGCACGGGATAAAAATATATTTTTGTGAGGAACATGTCTTAAAAATTGATTATGTAATTCCAAATAAATTGATGGATGCGTTTTTTGGGAAGAATCAAAAAAGAAGACAAAGTATATTTGAAATCATTGGGGGAATAATTAAAACTGCATTGTTAAAAAATTCTCAACAAACAGTATTTGATGAAATGGTAAAAATATTTGATAAAATCACAGTTGCCTAATGTTGCTGAAAAATACAGTGCATAACATGGTGTAAAAAACAATGCTGTGCAATTTTTTTCTAATGGAAAAATTGCACACTTTGGCTAACTCCAAAGAAAGCACAGCTTTTACACCCGATTCGTTATGCGTCATTTAAGATGTTAGAATAGCAGAAAGAAAAATAAACAATTTATGGGAGATGATATATGGATAAATATATGTTTTATTATGTTGGAGGTGCTTTTCTTCTTTACATTTCTTATGTAATGGTATTTAAAATCATACCTAAAATTATAAGATTTTTTAAAGCAAGTGGTAGAGTTGTAAAAAATGCTAAAAAATTAAGTAAAGGTTTGTTCAGTAGAGTATACTTAAATGACAATTCTACATTAACAAATTTAGAGTATAAAAAGATAGCTTTAGGTGCGCTTTATAGTGAGCAACAAACAGCCTATATAAACTCTTTAGAGACAGGTTTGAAAGAATCCGAAATTAGAAATCTTTTATCTGAATGGTGGAGAATATATAGTTCAGAAGAGGCTTATAAAAGTTTAGAAAAAATTGCTAATGAAGGACAGAGATCATATTTTGATATTGTTTTTAAAGCTTATAAAATCACTGATGTTAATGAAAGAACGAATTTTATTAAAACCAGTTTTGATATAAATGATGAGCGATATCAAGAACATGTTCAGAATGTTTATAGTCAACTGGATAATTTGCGTGGAACATTTAGTGAATTAAAAGAAAATGAAATTATTAGAAACGATATAGATCTAAAACGATATAATAATATTGCTTGGGATTGTGGAAGGTTGGTATTTTTAAGCAGATTATGTTTTGACATAAAATATATTTCAGAAAGTGAAGCATGGAAATATATTGATTATGCTTACGAATTAGCTATTGAAAATTTTTATTCTTGGAAAGATTTTTCAAGAAGTTATATTATTGGTAGAAGTATGTGGGGCGGAAAAGGTTGTGCTAATATCGGTATAATGGAAATAGCGAAAGAATTATTAGAGCACGAAAAAAGCCCTTGGGTTAATTTAAAATTAAAGTAATTAATTACATAATTTTGTTTACAAAAATATAATTATATATTATAATATTTAAGGTTTCATGGATATGAAACATAATAAACTCAACGAAGGAGAATGAAAAATGGGATTATTTGGTTTTGGTAAAAAGGAATGGGACGAAGAAAAGTCAGATAGCAATAAGGCTAGAATGAAAGAATTATTTTCAAGAACAGTAGAAAATAGTGAATCATATACTGTTGTTTATGGTTTTGGGTTAAATGTTAAAAACTCAAATTATATTGTAGCTAGAAAAGTTACTTATCAGTACACAAGTTTGATAATTGGCTATCGTGAAAGTGATATGAGTGTTGTATTACTCCAAACTACACCTGAACTTGAAGGGTGCAGTGAGCCTGAAGTTTTTAAAAGAGATGAAATTAAAAAAGCAAAAGTTACAATGGGTCAATATACAATCTATCATCAAGGTGGTTTAATGGCAGGATATACACAGTTTTCTGTAATCGAAGATAACAATGAGGATTATTTAGTATATTGTCATCAAAAAGAAGAAACGGATAAGTTCCAACAATTTTGGAAAAAATATTGTGCTAAAAAATAGATGACAAATAAATTAACAGAAAACGACGCATAACATGGTGTAAAGAGTAATGCGTCAAAAAAACCCCGTTTTAAGTTTAAAAACTCCTTAAAACAGCCAAATTTCGATGTCAAAAACCTCACAAATTCTACATTTTTTCTACAAAAACAAATTTGCAATCAACACTTATATAATACCACATTTAAAAAAAATGTCAAGTCTTTTTTTAAAAAAACTTAAAAAAAAATACACTTTTTTAAGGTTATACAAATTCTAACCTAAATTAACCCCCAAAATCTATAATCACAGATTAAAACCCTTAAAACACAATTAAAAATACGGGGCAACATCAACTTAATAATCTTTCGGTTAAATCAATCGCCTCTTGCTTCATTTTTTCTCTTTCTTCATTTTCATGATTTGTATAAAGTCTTATTTGACTTAAACTCTCATGGCGAGTTAAAAACAATAACTGTAATTCACTATAACCGGCTTCAAGCAACCTAGTAGCAAAAGTGTGTCTGTAACTGTGAATAGTTAAACCTTTCCTATCAGCACCAATTTTTTTAAGAGTTTTCTTAAAATTCCTGTAAACAGAGGAATACGCCAAAGGTCTATCATCAAATTTTTTAGACTTAAAAATAAAATCATCATCATTCATACTCTTAGTATAATTAAATAACATCTGAGCCACTTCTAAAGAAAGCGGTACAATATCTTTCCGCCCCGTTTTTGTACCTTTTAATCGCCTCGTATCTGTTCGCCAATTTTTAGAAACATCCAAAAAAACACCCTTGTTATTTTTTTGAATAATATCAGACTTTTTCAAAGCCAAAATTTCACCAATCCTACAACCGGTAGAAAGCAACAACCTATTTAACAAAAAATAACAATCATCACCAAAAACATTCATACTTTTATCTGCTATCATCTTCGCTTCCTCTTTTGTAAATATTTCTTTTTTCATCTCCGGTTGTTGAGAAAATGTAATAACCTCTTTTGAAATATCTTTTTGAATTATTTTATTTTTATAAGCAAACTTTAACGCCTGAGTAATACCGTTCCTTAACTCCAGCATAGTAGTATCTGCAAGCTTACCCCTATTCTTAATTTTACCTAAAAGCGTATTTACATCATATCCCTTCAGACCTTTAATAAAACATCAGTATCGAAAACACTAAAATGCTTGATATATGACTTTGTAAGGTGATAAAATCGCTCATATTCGGGAGCCTTACTTCCTGTCCTATAAAGCTGTTTTAAATAAGGACTATTCTCAAAATCCCAATACTCTAAAATATAATCACTAAACTTCAAACTATCAAACCTGCGAACCAATCCCTTAATCTCTTCAGGATAACTTCCAACATCTAAAACAGACTTTAATACTTTTCCTGTAGTATAGACTTCATTACTTTTATTGATAAAAAAATTCCCGTCATTTTTGAAACACACATCTTTTTCAATATTGAACCCTTTAGAAGACAAAAAGTTTTTTAAAATCCCCCTTACCTCGTAATCTGAAAAATCTAAGTTACTCAACAAATCATCTAACAATCTTTTACCCCGCTCCTTTTGTTGCTGATTAAAAAAACTATTCGCATCATAATACCACTCATAAATAACCTCCAAAGCCTCTTTCATATTCCTACACCCCGTACTCCTTGCAGGCATTCGCTTCCTTGTAACCTTATCCAAAAACACAACATAAATAACACCATTTCGCAGATAGGTATACCAATTTTTCCTTTGCATAAAAAACTCCTTAAAAAAATATACCCCCCCCTCAAGAC
Source organism: Treponema sp. (assembly GCA_002749205.1). GTDB lineage: Bacteria > Spirochaetota > Spirochaetia > Treponematales > Treponemataceae > Treponema_B. The sequence continues at coordinate 4,327 of PDOP01000018.1, forward strand.
AATACTGTCGGACTTATAATATCAAAACTTTAATTTATAAAAACAACCCATGCCCGCCGCATAATCTTTTGTCCTTTACTTAAAAATACAATCGCCGTCTCATCTTGAGCCGGCTCGTTTTAAAATAATAATCGTACAAAAGGATAGACTGCGGGCATCAAAAACAGACTAAGCGTGCTGAAAAAACTTGTTAGGATATTCTTATATTACTTAACGCCTTAAAAACATTGATTAACACATCAAAAAATAATCTTAGAAATACTAAAACCTATATTTCACACCTTAAAAATCAAGATAATAAACAACCATCAAATAATTTTAAAAACACCTTTAAAAGAATATGGGAGAACAACGAAATAGAATAAAGAATAATAAAAAAACTACTTGACAAATTTTTATTTGGGTAGTAAAATAATATCATGAATATATATAAAAAAATATTTTTTGGCATGTTGATTTTTACTTGTTTATTTGTGTTATCTTGTAAGAATGTAGAAAATGGATATTTTAATATATCAAATAAATCAACACACACCATTAAATTTGAATTTGCTCAAAATTATCAATCTTCTTTCTATAGTTTAGCTCCAAACGAACAAATACGTTTAAAATGGACAGGATACCATTTGTGTATTATATCAAATCCGGCTTTATCGGTAATTAAAATAAATGAAAGCAAATCAAATATGAATATTACAGATATTCAACCTAAATATAAGTACACTGTTAGAAATAATATTAGTGGATTAAAATTTTATGATGCAAAAAAATCAATTTATTCAGCATTAAACAAACCTACAGATGCTTTAACTATTCCAACCGGAGAACAGGAAATCAATTGTTATCAACTTATTGATATTAGTAATCTAATTTTAAAAAGTGATGAGAATATAAATATTAGCGGTAAAACATATCCTAAAATTGAGAAAATGGGAAATGATTTTTATATAAATAAAAATATTAGTGGTAAACTTATAACAAATAAGATTGAAATTAAAATACAAAAAAACTTAATTATTATTGCGAGTCCTTGATATATAATTGCCCGTTTTTAGAATATACTGCCCCAATGGGTAAATCAGGCTGATTGCTTTTTGGAAGGTCTTTTAAAATAACCAAGCCTCTTTTTTCAAAACTGATAACATTTAAAGTCTTTTCAAATTTTAATTTGTCATTTAATCCATCAAGAACTTTAAATTTATTAGCTTCAGCCCACTCATATTTTTCTAATGAGCAACTATATTTAGTTTCATGCCCAAATACATCTTCTTTGTCTATCCATTCATAATTATTTTTTATTTTAATGGTATTCCCATTTTTTAAAAAAATAAAATGTTCTGTTATTGTAATATTTACCCAAATGTCATCTGTAAAATAATAGAAATTTGGGTTCCATCCATCACTCATAGTAGAACCTGTTATCACTTCTGTTGTTCTAGTTTTTTTATTTATTGTTATAGAATTTAATAAAACTTTTTCAACAACATCATTTCCATAAGTTCCTGAAACAAAAACAAGATTATTATTAAAAACATGATCTAAAGATAAATTTTCAACAGATGTCCCTTCAGGAATAACTAAAGCCCTTTCATACGGAGCTCCTAATATTAAATCAAGTGAGGGAGTTCTTAAATCCCCACTAAATAAAGCTTTCTTATTTTTTTGAACACTAAATAAAACCTCATTATTATTTTTTGCTAGTATCCCATTATCCTCGTCAATATATAATTCAAAGTCTGTATCAGTATTCGGATTACTGTCTATTTTTAATTTTTTTACAATCAAATTATCTATAAAAGCCTGATTACTTACCAACTCATTTATCATAGCCTTTTGTGCTACAAGAACCTTTGCAAATAAAGCTCCGAAATGCCCCGTTTTTTGAGCTAATTCCGGTATTTCAAACAAATGTAATAAACAAGCATGATACTCTTCTGTATAATTAACTTCAGGCTGTAATGCTACCCATTTTGTACCTTCCCATTTATAACACACCCCTTGCGTCCAACCGCCTATCTCTTCAGTCATCAAAACCCAATCTCCGGTATTGGCGGTAATTACTCCTATCCTCTCACCCTTTGTAATTAACGCCGCTCGAGTAGTCGGCACTATTTTTACTGTCCCTAAATATTTCGGTGTCGATTGACTTACAATTTCTACTACATCACTAGCCTGTACAGTACGACCCGGTAAACGATGTAACCCCCTTATATCAGAGTCCCTGTAAACCTTCTTATCGGTACGTATTTCGTCAAAAGAGGCGTGAGTTTTACCCCCGCCAATAATTAAACCTTCAGTTTTTAAATCAACGACAAAATCACCTATCAAAAATTTACAAACAAGCTCTTCATTTCTAAAAGCCTTAAAAACATCATTTTTGCAAAATGTAAACGCCCAGTGTACAAATTCTTCACCTGCTTCATCTAAAACATCAAGGGTAACAGGCTCTAACCCTACAAGTTCAATCTTTAATTTATCGCTAACATTATCAAAATAAATCTTAACATTCGCAGTTTTTAAAATTCCTCTATAATCATCATCAGCAACTCCGTCCCAGCGTCTCCATAAAGAAAAAGCCGTTTCATTGAAATTGTCATCTTCTTTTACAAAACCGCACCCGAAAGGAAAATACAAAGCGTTACCTGACACTCCTTTAACAATTTGTACATCGTCCGTTAATTCCATGTCATAGCCTGAATAGTTTTTACATGTTTGCATTTTATTTCTCCTTATTTTTTAGGATACCGCTGTTTTATTTCAGCTACCTTATCTAGCCACTCTTGTTTTGTTGCCTCTTCTCTTTGATACTGTAAAAAAATAGGGTCTGCTTCATTTTGATAAGCTTGTTTTCTTAAATCTGAAATATACTCATTATATTTATTTTTACTTATAAGTCCCACCTCAAGTAATTCTTCTTGCGTTTTTGCTCTAGGATAATCTGCATCATCTTCAAGCCATTGCGTTGCATCTAAAACTATTAAGCCAGCTTCCCATTTTTCCGCCTCCGTCATGTCTTCAAAGTCGGTACCATCTGTATTAAGTTTCTTACCTTCGGGGATTGTTTTTAACCCCTCTTCTATCAACTGCACCAAAGGCTTTTTAACGCCCTTAACTAAATCAGAATAAAGACGAACATCATCACCAACATTTGCATTAGGATTATCAATTTCAATTCTTGTAATACCGTCATTTTTTTCAAGCATAACCCCACAATAATGCCCTATGATAATATTATCTTTAATCTCAATATATTCTTTATTTTCCATTTTTCACTCCTTATAACTTTTCTAAAATCCAATGCCGAACCGTATCATTGACCATTCTATTTTCTTCAGCTGTCGGAACTACTTTTGATGCGTCAAAAGCCACTCTTCTTGCAATAAAATCATAACCATTAGAATTACCATCGTTACCAGCGGTAACACTTTCATAAGAAAAAGCTCCGTCAATTCCACTCAATCTACATGCTTGCATTCCAAAATAACCGGTTATATTTCGGATAGCGTCCCCCTGTTCACCGGTACCAAAGGGTAACGCTAAACCGCCCGTCCCTCTTTCAATGCGTCCGTATCTAGGTATTTCTTTCCATCTATAGCCATCAAAACTAAACACATCTGAAGGCTTTGGTAAAAATTTTTGTACGCCATTTTCTTCATAAGGAGCTCCTTGTACCCACCTATGCGACATAAAATACTTTATAAAATACTCTTTTACAATGTTTTTAATTTCGTCAATCTTACCATTGATTACCTCACCGGCTTCGGCTACCTTATTATCTATTTCAACTCCTGCACTTTCTACTTTACTATCTATACTTGCAGAGCCATTAACAAATATCTCATTAAGAGAGGCGGTCGCTGTTTCAAGTAATATTTCAAGTTCTTGTTTTTTCTCTTCACAAAAGCTCTCAATATTTACTTTGCTTGAGGCGACATAATTGTTTATAGCTTGTTTTGCCTGCTTAATCGCTAATTCTAAATTAGCCTTTTGTGTAACTAGTTCGCTCGCTATAAAATCTTTAGCATCTTGTTTTATTTCTGCAATTACTGTATTCGTCAGTGCTAATTTTACCGCTTCAGAAAACCCTTGCTTAAAATTATTATAAGCTATTGTTAAATCTTCTAATGCTTTTCCTAATTGGTCATTTGTATATGCCATTTTAAACTCCCTGTACTGCCTTTATATAAACTTTCCTGCCGGTACTACCTGTTAATGTTGGTCTTAACTGCCAATTTATTACATCATCTTTTCCTGTATTAAATACTCTCTTAACATATTCAGTAAGGTCAGGAAAAACATCAGGGCTAAATGGCAATCCATTACATTCTAAAAATCCATGCTTATAATCATTGTCATAAAATTCTTTAATCTCCCCTATAGGACTATCGAATTGCTGTATTGACTTAAACGTATCAACCTTGCTAACCTTATAAGCATTGTCTTCTTTTTCAATTATAAAATAATCTTTCCGGTTAATCAAATTAGCAACATCGATATTACCAAACCCGCCACTGGCTCCCTTTTCACCTCTAAAATGTGAAACATCACCCTGATAATCTACAACTAAAAAACAACCCATATGATACATATCATCATTTATCGAATGCTGTATTTTTTTACTGTTTTCAATTCCTGTAGTAAATGTAATTAAATATTCACCTAATAACTTAAATACAACTAAATAATCTTTTGCACCATTAAAATTATTTTTATCAAAAAATAATTCTAAAGTAAAATTATTTTTTAATTCACCCTTTAAAACAATAACATCATATAAGGCTTCTTCAAATGTCATTTCTATTTTATCTTTATCTGTTACATCATATTCAATTATTTTATTTTGCCATGCGGTAAGCGTAGGCTTTGGTTTTTCTAAAGTTAAGTTTTTTGCATCGCTTGTAATTGTATCAATATTCGATGTATTCAAAGGATTTGTGATGTTATTATCACTACTTATAGGCATACATTCAACCTCTGAGCTAAAACCAGAGCGAATGCTATCAAATACACCTGCAACACTAAATAAATAACTTTTCCCGTTTTCTAATCTTTCAAACATTTCTTTTTTATTTTTTGTAGTACGATAATTATAAAATAATTGTGTTTCTTCTTTCCACCTTACGACAAAATAATCGGCATTGCTTTTCCATTTAATCATTACAGAGCGATCAAAGCCTCTTGCAATTATTTCTGAAGGTAATCGAATAAGATTTGATGTTTTCTGCTCGCTTTCTTTTTTTACAAGAGCAGAAAAAGGATTAAATAAAACGCCACCAAGCCCGAAAATTTGTTTTAAAACACTTGCCTTATAACTTATCTTCTCCTCTTCAACTGTAAAAGAATATATTTTGTTTGTTTCCGGGTGTACTAAACTAACTTTATCAAAAAGCCTTATAGGTTTAATTGTTTCAACTTCAAAAGTAGGCTTGTCTTCTTTTCGTTTCTCTTTTAAAACTTTCTCGCCTTTTTCTTTTAACTTTTCTTTAGTTTTTATTTTTGTATCTGTAAAAACATCTTCAACTGTAGGCAA
>PDOP01000019.1 GCA_002749205.1 Treponema sp.
TGATATAATTCATTCTCCTATAATAATATATTTTTCACTTTGGGGGTGAAATTTTCATTGGTTAATCTTAGGGGTGAAATTATCACAGGTTAAAGACAGAATTAAAAAAATAACTTGACAAATTTTTCCATAAATGGTATTATCTATTATCATTTCTATAGGCATTGAGTTCTGTAGACCCCCCGTATTTGGACGGGGGGTTTTTATATAGAGGCTCCTAAGAATAGAATTAAGCAGTTTTTCTAACCTTTTTGAATTTTACTTCTTGCTGATATATTATATTTTTTGACCACAGCGTATTAAAAAAGCCTATAATGTCATAGTATTCCGCAAGGTTTACAATTTTAAAGCCTTGCTCTTCTACATATTCCATAGCAACATGGTACGAGCCTACATAATCATTTTGTATGAATACAGGAAAAAAGCAACTATCTTTTTTATAAAATACAATTTCTGGATCACGCATTAAGTCGCCGTTCTCCTCTCCATAGTGTGCTAATGAAATTTGATTATATCCGATAAGCTCTACCACTAAAGGCATAAAGGTATTGTTATTTTCTAACTTAAAATAACCGTCATTCTTTTCAGCCTCGTTCCATAAATAATTTAATAATTTTTCTGATGTCTTATTTAATTTTTTAATCATTTTGTAACCTCTCTTATACGGCTATGTGTAGTTTAAAATCTACAACATAGCCTCTAGTTTTTTATGCAATTCTTTTCGTTGTAGATTTAACTTTCTTGCATCCGTATTCTTTCTTATTATCTTCAAGCGTGTTTTTAGTTCTTATACAACGCTTTTTAGAACCGTTAAAAATCCAAGCCTTATGCTTTTTTGAGAACCAAAAATCTAACTCTTTCAAATTCTCTTTATAAGCATAAGAATTAAAAGCATATATCCAAGTTCCTATCACTTGAATATCAATATCAAAGTTTATAATCTTTTTTATAATGTTGGAAAAAATTACAATATCTTCGGCACTGTACTCTTTTTCAGAATCATCAAAGATAGTAGATGTTGTAAAATTCATAAAGTCATCATACTGTTTTAATAATTCTTTGAAGTCAGCCTCGTTACCGCCACAGTCAGGATGTAGTTTTTTAGCAAAAGTTTTATAAACCTTTTTTGCTTCCGTAAAATCTTTACACTCTTTAAAATAATTCATTCTTGAACCTCCGTTCTTATCAGTTGTTTGTATTATATCACTAGTGATATAATTTGTCAAGAGGTTTTGTGTATTTTTTTTAAAAAAATTAGCAGAATTTTAATAAAACCTATTTATAAAATATGTCAAGTATGATATATTATAACAATAATTTAAAAGATATAAAATAAAAAATAAGGAACAAAGATGATGAATGTTTTAACAACAAAAGAAGTAGCTGAAAAATCTGAAACCGCTGAAATAACAGCTAGACAATGGGCTTTGAATAATAATGTTGAAAGTGTCGGTAGCGGTAGAGGTAAAATATACCTATGGACAGAAGCAGACCTTGAACGATTTAAGACTCGCAACAAGCAACGAGGCAATTTCTCAAAGGCAAAGAAAAATAAATAAAGCAAAACTTAAATTTGTTTTACCCCCTACCTATATAGTACAATCCCCATAGTGTTAAAACACTAAAGGAGTTTGTATTATGAAATTATCACTATTATTGTTATTGGCGTGATATTTGTAGTCGTTTTGACTGAAATCGTGAAAGCCTTTGACAAAAAGCACCGACTAAAGAAGTGGTTTGTATTTGTCTCACTTTTCTTTTCGGGGGGCTTCTCTACCTTTTTCTGGTGGGTTGAACTTTATCAGATGCGTAATTGGTTCTTTTGCTGGCTCGTTATCTTTGGTTTGTCGTTTTTAATAAATAACTATTTAATTAAATGGATAAAGTTGAAAATTAAAAATAAATAATACGATTTTAAAGGCACGCAGTATTGATTTACTGTGTGCTTTTTTTATTTGATTTGTTTTACCCCTTATACATAGTTTATAATTTTCCTATGAAGATAAATGACAATATTGAAATAAAAAAAGGCGACTGCACCAAACTTTTAGAAGGGCTGGAAGATAATAGCGTAAATGCAATTGTTACAGACCCACCGTATTTAATTAAATATAGTTCTCGGTATCGTAAGAATAAAAATAATAAGTTTTGCAAGCAAATAAAAAATGATGATATAAATAAAATTGAAAATAAGCAACTTATAAAAAAATCGCTTAAAGAAATGTTTAGAGTATTAAAAAATAATTCAGCAATGTATTTATTTTGTGATTTCAAAAACATAGACTTTTTCAAAAAAGAAATTTTATCTGCAGGATTTAAAATAAAAAACTTTATTATATGGGTAAAGAATAACCGAACAGCAGGAGATTTAACAGCCTCGTTTGGTCATCAATACGAAATTTTAATTTTATGTAATAAAGGTCGGAAAGAAATAAACGGCACGCGCCTTTCTGATGTTTGGAGCTTTAAAAGAGTTCCTAGTTGTAATTTAGTTCATCAAAATCAAAAACCTATAGATTTATTGGAAAGATGTTTAGAAAAACATACAAATAAAAATGATTTAATTCTTGACCCATTCATGGGCTCAGCAAGTACAGGGCTTGCGTGTTTGAACACCGGCAGGAAGTTTATAGGTTTTGAAATTGATGATGAATATTTTAACATCTCAAAAACTAGGCTTAAAGAAGCAGTAAAAGATAAACAAGAAGAGTTGTTTGATATTGGTGCGTAAAGTTTGTTTTACCCCCTCCTATTCTTATATACTTAAAAAGAAAAGCATAAGGAGAAAAATATAAAAATGATTGAGGCGGTTTCACATATTCCAAATTTCGGCTGGGTTGTTGTTGCATTTATAGCAATACTTATTTTTATAATTATTATGACAAGAGGTTTAAGACTTGGGGCGGGTGATAAAAGTATTTTTATAGGCAAGCAGGTTGATAAAAAAATAAATAGTTTTAAAAAAGAAATTGAAAAAAGAGATTTAGAACGGTTACATGATGAAGAGCATAGAAAGAGTTTGTTTAAAAAGTCTATGAGGATAGACGAACATTTAATGGCAGATATGAGGCGGTCTGTAAGAAGGGTGGATAAAGCTGTAACTGATATTTTCGCCCCGTATTTTACATCATCGCTTCCTGTATCCCTTGTATCATCTTTAATTAAAGATGAGTTAAACGAGAGATTAGATTATAATAATGTTAAAGAAAAACTTTCAAAAAGAGAGCGAGGAGATTATTGTGATGATATATTAAAAGATATTAGAGATAGGTATTCAACATTTTATCTACAAGCATTGAAATTAAAGGATGGAGAAAAATACCCTGAATGGGAAAATATAGATATAGCGGTTATGAACCTTATAAAAAACTGGGCAAATAAAATTGTTTTTTTATTGTGTTCGCATATTCAAGAAAAAATAAATCTTTATGAAAATGAAAAAAATAATTTCAAAACAGAAAATTATAAAAATAATTCAATTACATATCCAATTAAAAAAAACAAAAAATATCTAAAAGACTTAGGAGGTAGTTTTTAATGAGGTTATTAGAATTTGTAAAAAAATATAATGGTCAAAAAGTTGACTTTGACGGTCATTATGGTTCGCAGTGTGTGGATTTATTTCGGCAGTATTGCAAAGATGTATTAAACATTCCGCACACAGGCGGGGTTGTTGGTGCAAAAGATTTGTACAAGAATTATGAAAGAATGCCAAAAGAAAAGCGATATTTTCAAAGGTTTCGTATTGAGGAAAGTCGACCAATAATGGGTGATGTAATTATTTTTGATGCTACAGGTGGGAATAAATACGGGCATGTCGCTATCGTTGTTTCTGCAAATTTGGCAGAAACTCTTATTTTTGAGCAAGACGGATTTAAACAAGACGGGGCAAAATTAAGGGTTGTCGATTATTCTAATGCTTTGGGATTTTTAAGAAAAAGGAGTTGTGTATGAGTGGGGAGTATTTGACTGAAGAGCCTATAGAAATAAAGAAAGAGGAAAAACCGAAAAAACTTAAAGCGAAGACGGCGAGTTTAATTGGCATGATTTTAAGCGTTGTTTGGATTGTACTTTGGTGTAGTTTGAAATTTATCGGAGTGTTTTCAAGTATTCAAGTCAGTGAGGTTTTGTATTCAGGGCTTGCAATCGGTGGAGTTTTCGCACCTGTATCTGTTGGAATTATCTTTGACAAGGTAAAAGACATAAAGTTTGCTAAATACGGGAGTACTTAAAATGAGTTTAATATGGAATAAAATTAAACATTATATATTTGTTGTATGGGGCGGTATTTCATTTGTCGCAATTACTTTATTTACTCTTTTTTTTGTAAGAAACACTCAAAAAGAAAAAAAGACTTTGAAAAAGGTTATACAGAAACAAAGTGAATATACATCAAAAAAGGAAAAAATTGAAAATGAAACAGAGGAAAAACTTAATAATATTAATAGGGATAATAGGGATAGCTTCGATGTTGGCGTTGAGTTGTTGCACGGAGCCAGTGAGGATAGCGAATAACCCTAATTTAGTCTTTCCTAAAGTCCCTGACACAAAAACAGAGAATGGCAAGCCGATTGTAATTCTTTTAGAAGATGATAAAACCGTACAAATGCCCTTGCACTATTGGCAGAGTTTAGTTCGTTATATTTTAAAGATAGAAAAGATACGCAAAGAATATGATGCGTGGGTTGAAGTTTGGAGTGATAAGCAATGAGATATAACAAGTTTAACATATCACCGAAAAAAGACAGAACTGTTGATGGTATACCATTTGCAAGCAAAGCTGAAATGAAACGATACAACTATTTAAAAATGCTTGAAAAGGCAGGCGAAATAACAAGTCTTGAATTGCAGCCTAAATTCTTACTAATTCCAAAAACAGAGAAAGAGAGAGCTTGTTGGTATGTTGCGGATTTTAAATATAAAGATAAAACAGGGGCGGAGATTATAGAAGATGTTAAGGGAGTAAGAACACCTGTCTTTAAGATTAAGAAAAAACTGCTTTTATATAAATATCCTGACATAAATTTTAGAGAAATAAAGGTTTAACAAAAAAGCGATTTGTTTTACCGGATGTCTATTTTGTATAATGCAAAAAAAAGAGAGGTGGCAAGAATGAAATTTAAGGTTGTTGAACCTAAGAAAAAAGAAAACTCTTATCTTATCAATTCTGTTTGTGTTGGTGAGATGTTAGACAATACACAGGCAGATGAAATAAGGTCTAAAATTCCATTAAACCCATTGGCTACAGAAGAGCGAATTAAACAATTGAAGGGCGATGAAGACCCTATGGATTGTGTTTTTGCTGTTAAATATAGATTTAATAATCGGGGTATGGAGTACCTAGATTCTGCTTATGAGGATATTGTAAATAAGATTTTAAAATCTGATGTTTTTGTACCGTCAAGTTATGGTCATCAAAGTCCTGATGCTTTTTCTTATGAAGGGCGAGAGTTGATGGGGTCTGTTATTGGAGCAAAACTTGACATTGTTAATGGCGTTGTTTATTACAGGATTATACCGGATAAAGGAGAACATGCAAAGAAAATTAGAAGATGGCTCAAAAACAAGCAGATAAATGCTGTATCAATTTGGGGTATACCTACTTATGAAGATGCTAGAAGACAAAAGGTTATACATTACAATTTACGGTCTGTTGATTTTGTACCACCTTTAACGGAAGGACAGGAAAATTTGGGCGTTACTATTGGTGAAATGAATGATATTTTTAATCATGAATTAGAAGAAGATTTAATAAAAGCTGTAGAAAATAAGTATTCCGGTTATGTTTATATTAGAGATTTTAATAATGAAACAATAATTGCAAGAAAAGAAAATCAATTATATAAAATTCCTTATAAAAGGGTTAATGGAAAAATAGAACTAGGTTCGGCGGTTAAAGTTCGCCGAATAGTAAAATATGAAGTCGAGGAGGAAGACGAAAACATGGATAACATTACAAATTATGCACTTTTGGCTGAAATTAAACGCCGCACTAGCGAGGGCAGAATGTCAGCTGAAAAAGTTGCGGGCGAAATGGGTTTAACTCTTGAAGATAAAGACAAGGTTGCAAAACTTGAAAGTGTCAAAAAAGAGTTTGAAAACTTAAAAGTCATAGCCGGTGAAATGTCTTTAAGTGATGCCGTTGAAATTGCCAAAAAGGCAAAAGAAACAGAAAAGCTTGAAGCTGAAAAAAAAGCGTTTGGCGAAATGGTTAGTTCTTTGAAAGAAAAGAAAGGTTTGGTCAAAGATGGTAAATCTATTGGCGAAATGGCAATTCTTGTTGACAAGTTCGCAAAACTCGAACTTGGAATGACAGAAGAGCAAATCGCTGGAGAAATGGACAGGGTAATGAACGATCCTGATATTAAAAGGTTAGTAGGTAGTAAGACAGCACAGGTTGCTACTCCGAATGTTGGAGCTTCGGCAAGTCAAGAGCCTGAAGTTATAGAATACTAAAAGAGAGGGAATAAATGACAAATACTTATAAACTAAATTCTACGGTTAAAACTATTACTATTGCTGATGTTACGATTGTTCCAGGTCAACCCTTAGACAAACACGGTATTGTTTTTGTTGGCGACCGTTGCGGTGTTGTTGTTGAAAAGTTAAGCGATACAGAAATCACTGTAGACTTTGACTCACAGAAAGATTTTGTTTGTCGATTGTATGACGGGAGCAATCTCCCAAAGGCAGGTGAAAAACTTTATATCGATACAGCAAACGGAAAACTTACAAAGAATTCAAGTGGGACGAAACAAGTTGGTTATTTTTGGAAAGAAATGGGCGGAGCTGTAATCTTTTCACTTAGTTGAAAGACATCGGAAATGTCCGTGATGACTAATACTGCTACCCTAGATTTAGAAGTTAATATGTTTGATTATCCTGTTTATGCAAAAGGTTACTGCTTAATTGTTGAAGATATTGAGATTGGTATAGATTTTGTTGTTGTTGAAATGACAGGAGAGACTATGAATGCCCCGTCTTTTTGGGGTTTTGGGCGAGTTGGTGTTATTGTAGACCTTAATGAGGACGGCAAGGCTACGGTTGAGTTTAAGCCTAATGTTATTAAAACTATCGATGCAACTAATAGCAGTTTTATTATTGAAGGTGGGGAGTTGAAACGGTCTACGGGCGGGTTTCTTCCAATGGTTGTAACCATTGGAAAAATCATTGATGATAGTGATCTTTCTGCTGTTAAAGTTGAACTTAACATGTCTGGAAGGCATTATTATAAACCATAAAAACTATAGGAGGAATAAATGGAATTTATAACAAAAGAAACTATTAGAGAGAGGCAACTTGCAAGTGATAAAATTGTTAAAAAAACAATTTCAATACTCAATGAGCCTGAAGGTGAAATGATATTGAAAAAAACGGGAGTTGGTGTTAATTATGATGCCACTCATGTTCTTTACAAAAAGCTTAAAGAAATCCCGAAAGGAGAAATGACTTTGGCAGAGGTTAAAGAGTTTGTAAAAAAAGCTGTTATAACCATTGATGAAGCAGAAAGAGAGCATCCGACTCTTTACCAAGAAATTTACGATATAATCAAAGATCCAAATTTTCCTGAGACAATCGAGGTAAACGATTTAATCGGGGTACAGGCGGCGTTTGCTGTTGTAAATGAGGGTGAAGCTGTTAATCAGGCAGATTTTAAGATTAAAAAACTTCAAATGGTTAAAATTCAAACTCTTGCTGTTGGTTTTATTATTAGTCAAAAATGGCTCGATTTTAATCAGTTATGGAAAATCACACAAGCAAATAAGGCTATTGGAGAGGCTTATAACACAACCCTTGATCACATGCACCTTTCTCCAATTATTAAAGGCACTTACACTTTTGGTTCAATAACCAACAAGGTTACTACAGGCAAAAGTGATTTAGAAAATGTGTGGCTTTCTTTAAGACGGGGTATCAAAGGTGCTTTAAAGAGAACAGACTCACACGGTTACAAAATAAAACCTACAATTGCATTATGTAATTCTGCAACAGCGATGGACGTTGAAGCGGCTGTTAAAGGTTTGTTGCAAAGTGGTTCACAATTAGGAGAGCTCGGACAGATTAAAAAAGTTATTGCTTATGACGGCTGGAGTGGAGTGGTTAATGGAGTAATGCACAATTATGATGCCCCAAAAGACGGCGAAGTATTTTTAATCAGTCCCAAGCGTTATTTTAAATCTTTGGTAAAAGCTGAAAGAACACGCATTGAGCAAAAAGGAAATATTTTGAATTTATCCGCCCTTGAAGTATCTGAATATTTTTACAGGGGTGTTATTGCAGGCATTAGCAATTCTGTACAAAAGGTTTTAGTTTCATAATTTTTTTAGAGGTGGCTTTATAATTAAGAAAATCACCTCTAATTAAATGTTTTGATAAGGAAAAAAAATATGAATAATAACATTAAATTAAATATTTTAAAAACTGCTAACGGCTTTTATGTTGAATATGAAAGCAATGGCGATATAATGGGTTATTCTGTTATAGGGAAAAACTGGACAGACATCAATCCCAAAAAGCATGGAATTGAATCAGCACCATTTGAAGTTGGTAAAAATTTTGATACTTCGGAGCTTGAAGCACTTAAAGAGCAAGTTGATAAGTTCACAAAGTTGAAAGAACTTGCGGGTGATGTTGATATTGCAGAAGCTATTGAAGCTTTTAAAACAAAATTGGCAGAAACGTCTGCTGGTGATTCTTCAGAAAACAATGGTAATTCTAAAAGTGATGATGATTCTTCAAATGAAGGTAAACGCTCATTCTTTAGAAGATAATAGCTTGAATCATTGTTAGAAAAAAACAAAGAAGAATAATAAATAAGGATTATAGTGCATGATTTTTAACGAAGAGCTTATAAAAAAAATTAGAACTTTATTAGATGAAAAAATTCCTGACGGGGGCATGGAAAAGGATACTAATTTTAGTGATTTTGATATTGCATCAGAATTACAAAACGCTACAAGTGAAAATCATGCACTATATATTTTATGGACAAAAAAAGCAGGTTTTGCACAAAAAAATGCAGGCACAATAAAACGAATACAGGCAGGAGGCGAGTTGATAGAAGAATACACCGCCAAAGATTTTATTGATTTGTGTTTAACAACTGCCAAAGGTTATAAAGATTTATGGGAAGCAGAAAAAAAAGAAGAGCAAAATAATTCTTTTTGTATTTATCAAAATAAAGACGGTGGCATATGGGGTTAAACGATGTTGAAATTTTAAGGCGGGGAACAGAGAAAATAATTAATGTTAATCCTTGCGAGATTAAAATCAACAGGCATAAAGAAAGTGAAGACGAATACGGAAATTTAACAATTGAAGAGGAAAGACTTGAAAAGCAAACAGTAAGAATTGCAGAACTTTCACATTCTGAAACACAAAGATTAGTTATTGAGGGTGTTTTAAAAAATCATCTTGTAAATGTTACGGGAAAATTTGGAGTGGGTGGATTTTCCGAAGATTGCATTTATAAACAGTCAGGAAGGGCAGAAGAATTAAATGAGGAAGTGTAACAATGGAAAGGGTAAGTTTAATAATGGAGGCTCTAAAAGAGCTGACAGAAGAAATGGAAGGAAAAGCTTTATATATTGCATCAGAAACCGCCGCCGAAATGGAGCGATACGCAAAAGAAAACAAACGCTGGAAACACAGAACTGGTGATGCGGAGAAGAATTTAAAAGGAAGTTATGATAAGTCAAGCGATGCTATTTCAGCAGAAATAAGACAGGATTTATACGGAGCGACAGGGGAAGAGTACGGTTGGCACTTAGAGCATTCTCATGGTGGCAAATATGCAATTTTGGAAGAAACAAGAAACATGCACGCAAGAAATTTTTTTGACGGAATGCAAGACGCATTAAGGCAAGTAATAAATTAAACAGGGAGATA
This sequence comes from Treponema sp., assembly GCA_002749205.1. GTDB lineage: Bacteria > Spirochaetota > Spirochaetia > Treponematales > Treponemataceae > Treponema_B. Next base: position 9,889 of record PDOP01000019.1, read on the forward strand.
AGAGGTTTTTAAAAAATGCGAAATGCACTTTATTCAGAATTAAACAAAATAAATTCAAGCGTAAAAGTTTATCATATTTCGCATCCTCTTAAAAAGAAAGAGCCTCCTTTTGTGATTTTAAAAATGGAAACTGAAGTACAGACAAGGCTTTCAAGTTTTACTCCATTTTCTGTTTTTTGCTATTCAAAAGCAGGAGACTTAAACACGCTAGATAATTTATGCGGAAAAATAAAAAACGCATTAAATAAAAAAATGATTAACAGGGTTTCTGATGATACATCTTTTATTATCGAATACGAGGGAGCGAGTGCCGATTTTGTTGACGATGATTTTAATGCTGTATGTCGGAAATTATCTTTTAAGGTTCCAATTTTTGGAAACGATTTTTTATAGGAGGAAAATATGGGAAAAACTGAATACGGCTACTCAATAGACCGAATGAGTTTTGTTTTGTTGAATCAAGATGGTTCTGTACCTGCACCTGATGATTGGGATGATACTAATCCAAAAACAGGTGAGGTTAGAACACACAAAGGCGGTCTTGTTGGTAAAGGCGGGCTTTATGATGTGTCAACTCTTGCTGGAAAAGATTTAAAGGTAAGCGTTATTTACGGCACAAAAAAAGGTGAATTTACTTTTGCCAGTACTGCCGTGAAAAAAAATGAATGCACCACAGCCGAAATGGTCAAAGACTTAAATACAGGTTTAAAGACTTTAGAGGTGCAGGGAATTAAACTAAGTGCAAAGATTTTCGGAGATTTTATTAAAATCACTGATGCAGAAACAGCACCCGATAAAAAGTTGCCTTTTTTTGCACCGATAGGTTTTAGAGGCAAAATTCCAGTTATGCTTGGTATTATTGGTTGGGTTTCTTCTTTAGATGGTAAATCTTTTAAAGACGATTTTGAAAAAGAAAGCGGAAAGTCTGTTGATGCAACAAGCGGACGGGGTGTTCGATGTTCAATCAAAGACCCAGATACAATTAAGGGGTTAAATTTAACAATCAATCTTGCAGGCTCTGACCTTGCATTACAAGCAATGCTTACAGGGGACTCTTACAATGAGGAAACCGATGAATACTTTTTTGAAAACAATGAGGCTCCGGCATTCGCAGGAAGATATTTTGTGCGACAGTTTGAAGAGGGGACAAATACAAGATCATCTAATACAAAGATGAGAGTTTTTTGCTTTCCTTCTTGTCAGATAACACCTTCAGGAATAGAGGCAAGCGAGGGTAATATTTCGAATACAGAGCTTACAGGCTCTTGTAGTGAAAACAAAGTTAGTAACTTGCCAATGAAGTATAGTAAGGGTATTGCTATTTCTGATTACAGAAAATTCGTAGAAAAAGGAATTGCATAGTTTTTAGTGGTATATGCAAATAATGTATATACCACTTTTCAAAAGATTAAAAAAAATTTACAAGAGAGGATATTAAGATGAGTTCAAAAATTAAAAACTTTTTCAAAACAAAAAAAACAATTAAAAAAATAAAAAAAGAAAATAAAGATTTACCCTATGCTGAAAAACTTGTCGCCGATACTTGTCGTTGGGTTAATCTTTATTGGTCTGGTCAAAAAAGAAATTTCTTAATTCACAAAATTGATTTTATTGAACTTCTTATAAGTGGCAGGTTCCCGAATGTTTTATATCGTCTTACAAAAGGTCTAACGGAAATTTTAAACGAAGATACACCTGAAATTCCTGAAGTTGAGTTGAAAAAAATGGCAGATGAAGAAGAAATATTTATGCAAGAATTAGTAAAAAGAAGCCTTGTAGAGCCTACGTACAAAGAATTAGAAGAGGCAACAAAAAAGCAATTAAAATATCTTGAAGATGATGCAATATTTTTTAAAACTATAATTCCTGAAGATTTTACAAAAGATTTATTTTTGTGGTATGTAAAAAACTGGGAAGAAACACTAAAAAAAAAGTCGGACGATGTAATTTTGAACGCATCGGGCGAGTTGCTAAATACTGGAAACTTAGACCAAGCGACTACTTTAAAGATTTAGATGATTTTGAAAAATTTCTTGTAGATGAAATTTGTATTATAGCTGTTGAAGCAGAAAACAAAAAGCAAGAAAAAAATCGCAAGGAGTGGGAAAAGAAAAAAGAGGCAAAGAAGAAAGCTGAAAAAGAGAAAAAAGCATTTAATAAAAAAATGCAAGAAGCATTTGAAGATGGCGACACATAAAAAGGGTTAAAAATGAGTAAGGGATATTTAGGCGAGTTATATGCTGAATTAAATTTAAAAACAAAAAAACTCCAAGACGGCACTAAGAAAGCAAACAGGACAATTGCTAAATTAGAGAGAGATATAGAAAGCACTCAAGAGCGTATTAATTCTAAATTAGCAATGATTGGCGGAGCTTTGAGTATTGGAGTAACTGCACCTCTTATGATTATGGGTAAACAAGCCATTGATACTTTTGCAAACTTCGAGCAATCAATGCAAAACACTGCATCTGTAATGAGTGCCAATGCCTCAGAAATGGAGAAATTAAGAAATAAAGCTGAAGAAATGGGAGCAACAACTCGATTTAGTGCAAGTCAAGCCTCAGATGCTTTATACCACTTAGGCAGTTCGGGGCAGAATGTAACACAATCAATAAAAAGTTTAGACGGTGTTTTACGATTGGCGGGGGCAACAGGAAGCGATTTAGCTTTTACCTCTCAAACGATGACAAGTACGCTTTCACAATTTAATTTAGAGGCTAGCAAATCTTCACATGTTGCCGATGTTTTTGCAATGGCAATCAGTAAAAGCCCCGCTAACATGACTAAACTGGCTTATTCAATGAAATATGTAGGACCTGTTGCAAAAGGCTTGAATATAAGTCTTGAAACTACAACCTCCGCTCTTATGGGGCTTTATAAAAGTGGTTTTGGCGGAGAACAAGCAGGTACTATTTTACGAGCAGGTTTACAAAAGTTAGCAAGTGGTTCGAATGATTTAAAAACGAAACTCCAAGAAGTAGGCTTGACTTATGACGAAATAAACCCAAAAACAAATGACTTAGCCGATGTTTTAGACAGATTAAAAAATGCGAATATTGATGTTACAAAGGCAAGTAAATTATTTGGAGCAGAAGCAGCCGCTGGTATGTCTACTCTTATTGAAAGTGGTGGAGATGCCATACGCACAATGGACGGATTGCTTATTGCTTCAAACGGAGCTGCGAAAAGCATGCAAGAAATACAAAACGCCTCTTTTGCAAACACGAGGGCAGAAATGGCATCAGCATTTGAAGCAGTACAAATTACTCTTGCCGGTAATGTAATGCCTATTGTTAATAGTGTCGCTCAAATGTTTATTAAAGTCTTAAAAGTTGTAAACGATTTACCTGTAGGAGTTCAAACAACAGCGACAGCACTTGGAGCATTTGCCGCCGCAGTTGGCCCGTTAATGCTTTTGGTTTTAGGTTTAAAAAAATTAAAAGCTGAAATGGTTAAATTAAATATTACAATGGCTAATAATCCTATTTTTGTAGCAGGGGCAATAATTGCCGGAGTTAGTGCTTTGGCGTTAGGTACAATTGCACAAATTAGAAAAGCCCATGAAGATTATGTTAATAAGGCAACAGAGCAATTAAATGAGGCAAAAAAAGCCGCTCAAGAGGCAGAAAAACAAGGAGCAAAAGGTCGCCGTCTTGGGGAGTTATTAAGTAAATATGATGCTTTAAAAGATAAAATAAAAGACAGTAAAGATGCTCAAAATGAATTTAATAAAGTAATTAATGAATTACAAGGAATTGTACCCAATGCAAGCGGAGCCTTGAAAAAACAGGGTGAGGCTATGGATGACTATATTGAGCGAGTAAGAAAAGCACAGCAAGAATCACTACGACTTGAAATAGCATATAAACAAAGGGCTTTAATTTTAGCAAAAGCATCAGCTCAAAGTGCAAGGTCTTATATTGCAAAAAATGAAGGTGATGTAGAAAAACAAACTAATATTCTTGCAAGAAATACAGAAAAACAAAATAGAAGGGCGGTTATTTTAGAAGAGCTTAGAACTGCCGTAATGTCTAAGAATGCAGAAAAACAAAAAGAAATTCTAGCAAAAATAAAAATGCAAGAAGCTGATTTTTATAAAGATTTAAAATCTTCGCTTGGTGGCGGTAAAGGGTTTTCCGGTGATTTTACGCTGAGAAATATAAAACATATGTTAGCTAGAGCAGATGAAGTATATGAAATAGACGAAAAAAAATTAGAAAAAAGCACAAAAAAATTAAGTCAATTAAATGAAGCATTACAAAAGCAATATGATGCAGAGAAAGAAAGTCAAAAATTACAATTAGAACTTGAAACGGCTAAAGCCGGATTGAACGCTATTACTAAACCAAAAGTAATTTTAAAAAAGAAAGATGTAATTAATGAAGGGTTACAAAATTGGAATGATTTTTCAAGAAAGAAAATTAAAGATATTCAGGAAGCAAAAAAAATAAGTGGCGAAGTTTTTAATAAGAACGCTGAATATTATGAATTTTTAAAAAATGAAATAAAAAGACTTGCAAAATTAGAAAATGTTGTAGATGCAGAAGGAAACAAAGTTCGATTAAATTCTAATGATTTAAAAAAACTTATTAACTTAAGAGATTATTACAAAGATTTAGCAGATGTGTCATCTTCAGGCGGAAAACAACGCAAAACGGAATCGGAATTGATAAAAGATGAGATTAACAAAATAGATGAGCTTTATCAAAAAAAATTAAGATTAGCGAAAGAGTATGGATATAAGGAAAAAGAAATACAAGAAGAGTTTATTAAAGAACGAGGGGAAAAAATTGATGAGTTAATAAAACAATATGGTGAAAATACTTTAGTAGATAAAGATTTAAAAATCACATTAAAAGACGAAAAAAACAAAACAGATATTTTAAGCACTGCCGATACAAATGGTTTTAATGAGTATTTAGAAAGTCTAAAAGAAGCACAGGATGAATTAGTAAATTTAGAAAATGAAATTTTAAATTTACAGCAAAAGATTGCTGATAATGAGTTCAATGAAGAAGAGCAAGGAGTTGCAGAAGAATATATACAGAAATTACAAGAAGAGGCTCAAAAATTAAAAATTGAATTTGGTGAAGCAAAATTTTCTATAAGTGAAATTGATGCTTTTTTAACTAATTTAAAAAGTGGTAGCAAATCACAATTTAAATTAAAAATAATTGACATTGAAAAAGAAAAAGAAAAGGGGCTTGCTTTAATTAGTGAAGCCAAAAAACTTGGAAAAATAAAAACAGATGAGGATGAAAAAGAATTTAAAAGAAGTTTAAAAAAACAAGTAAATATAGCAAAAGCATCTTTAGCATTAAATCTTTTACATAGTGGTTTTAATATTGCAGACACTATTTCAGGTGTGCTTGCAAAAGCAATTGAAGAAGGTGGAATATCGGGTCTTAATGCCGTTAAAGCAGGAATTTCAATTTTAAATGATATTGGGGGTTTGATTGGGGGTCAGATTGGTGGAATAATCTCATCAGTTAGTAAAGTGGGAGGTGCTGTTGTTGGCATTGCCAGTAAGGTTTTTAGTGCAATTAAAAATAAAAGAGAAAAAGAAAAAAGAGAGGCAGAAAAATACTGGGAAGAGGTTAATAAAAAAAGAGAGTCAGAAATAAATAAAAGAGCCGGAGGCATTGCTGAAGATTTTGGCAAAAAGTTTGGCGGGTATAAAAAAAATCTATTTTCAATAGATAGTCTTTTCGATGACAGATTGCTTGAAATGAAAAAAAAGAAGATTGATAATTTTATGAAAGATTTAGAAAATCTTAAAACTTCTTCTACATATACAGTCGATGAAGGTTATTGGGAAGACATAGACCCTATTTTTGACTTACAGGGTGAAATGTGGGTATCTAATATAAAAACAAAACATCGTACGATTAAAGAGATGTTTGTTAGATTAGAAGATGCGAAGACCGATGAAGAGCGAGATAGAATTAAAAAACTGATTATAGAGGCAATGGAAAAGGGAGCAAAAGATGCAGGTATAGAATTGGAAAACACAGATTTATTTTCAAACTATTTAGAAAATTTAGACTCTTCTTTTGCTGATTATATTAAAACAAAAGATATGGTTGCTTTTAAGAATTCGTTAAAAGATAAATTAAGAAGTGCAATTATAAATAAAACTGTATCTAATATTATAACAAATGATTTGAAAAGATTGTTTAATAATTATGAAGAAGCAACTGATAAACAATCGGCATTAAATCAAATACTCGAAAAAGGCTCAGACATTGCAAAAAAAGCCTCAGAAATAGCTGAACAAATGGCGGGGGCTCTTGGTCTTACATCTGCGGAGATAGAGAAACAAAAAAAAGCGTGGCTTGATTTGACAAATTCAATTACAGAATCTTTAACAACAGGATTAAGTAATTCCGCTTACAATGCGGACTGGGGGAGCTTTAAAAAAGCATTTGCCGGAGAAATGAAAAAAGCTATAATTCAATCAGCACTAGCAAGTACCGGATTAAAACAGCAAGTAGATACAGTTATAAAAAGTATAATGGAAGACGGTAAAATAACAGAAGACGAAATAAATTCATCTATAGAGGGAATGCAAAAGCTTTTTGACGGAATGGAAAAAGAATTTTCACCGTTTGCAAAACTTACTAAAGCTCTTGAAGGGGGAGTTGAAGTACAATCTAAAAACTCCGGTACTATTATTCAGCAGTTATCGGGTAGTGATAGAGATTGGTTTTTGGAAGTTTTTAAAGACGGATTTTCAAAGATAAATAAAGCTATTGAGTTGAACGAATTGACAGTACAACAAATTCAAGCAACACAAATTATAATTCAATCAATGACATTCAATAGTTATGGTGGGGTTCATATCACGGCAAATGAAAACGTGAACTTAAAAGAAATGCTTACAGAAATTGTAGAAGAGGCTATGGCGAGTTAATGAAAATATTTGATGCAAAAACAAAAGAAAATTTGAACATCCCAAAATGGATAACGGTTAAAAATAATTCTATAAATGCAATCAATAAAGGAATAAAGATAAATGACAAAGACGGCGAGGCTTTTATTGGAGAGACAATGTATTCTTCAAGGCTTTTATCTTGCGAGGGTGTTATTATTACAGATGATTATAAGGTAATTGAACTAAAACAAGCTGAGCTTTTAAAAAAACTCTCAAAAAAAGAGTTAATGATTTTTAGAAATGATGAAGATGATGTTTTCTATAAAGGTTTTTTGGATGGGTCGGTAAAAATAGGGTATTATTACGGTTCAAATACAGGTAAAGCATTTTCAATAAATTTCAATTTAAAGTGTGTTGATGTTTTTGCTTACGGAAAAGAAAAAGAAATAACGTTTATAAATGAAATGGGGAAAGTAGAGGTCGTTTGCGGGGGAAATTATAATATATTACCTACAATTGAGATTAGCAATGTTGAAAGATTAAGCGGAAAAATTATTGAAGTTAATAATTCAGGTTTAGAACTTTCAAAAGAAATAGAATTAAAAGGAAAAACATTAAAATTTAAAAATGGAATTTTAAAAATAAACAATGAAGATTATTCGTCTTATTTATCTGATGATAGTATTATTATGCCATTATTTTTAATTGCAGGGAAACAAGATTTTGAAATTAAAATACCGGAAAGTACTATAAAGATTAAGTATAGAGAGGTCTTTTAATGGTTTTATTTTTTGATACTAACGGAAAAAGAATTGGACGTGGTTTCGATATTGGCTGGCGTTTTTCACAAAAAAGAAATAAAGAGGGTTCGGGTAATATTGAACTTGCAAAATATCCTATAGGAGCAAAATATGCAACTCTTTATAAGGGTCAAGAAAAAATAAAAGATGTTGTAATTCAAGAAAACTCTATAGGAAAATCATCAGTAAAAACAAATGTTAAAACTCTTGAAACTCTTTTTAAAAACTATAAAGTTCCTCAAAATTGGCATGGCTGGGATAACAAACCTATTGATTTTGTTTTAAGTGATTGTATAAATGGTTTTGATTATATACAAAAATCCAGCGTTGAAGAATTTTCACATTATCTTGAAAAAGAAAATATTGAGTTTAACAAAATAAAAGATGGTGATATTCATTTAGAAATGTATGAAGACGAAGTAAGTATTAAATATAAAATAGAGGGACATATTACTTTTGCTTTTGATTTAGGCGAACCTTGTAGTGAAAGATTTATTAGGTGGGCAGAAAGTGTTGGAGAAAAAACATATATAGAAATTCAATCGACAGGAAGCGATAGACCTATACACTCTATTGATGATGTAGATTTTTCAAGTATTCCTTGTTTATCTTGTAATCGAGGTGTGGAAAATGATAGTAGTATTCGAGGGGTGCAGATTGACAGTACTCATAGGTATGTTGCGGTAAGATTTATTTTAAAATATATAAATGTCGATTGGATTAACGACTTTGCAACATATAAAGTTTATAATGCAAGCAATGTTTTAGTAGACAGAACTGTAAGAGGATTTACGCCTGTTTTAAGAACTTTTGAAATTATTACAAGAAAAAGAACTGAATTTGTTTTAGAGCCTTATTTTAATTCTATCCCTCAAATTTTACAAGGCGTTGAATTTTCTTCTTGTACAATATGGGACGCAATTCAAAAAATAAGAAAAAAATATAAATTTGATACAGAATGTTATTTAAAAGACGGCAAACCTTGTTTTAATTTTAATTCTTCATTAGTTAAAAATAAAGAAAAGCAAGAAGCCTTTATGTTGCGAGCAAACGATAAAGAAAATAATCAGTTGAATAATACAAGCATAAAAGAATTAAAGCAAGATGTTCAAAAGGTTAATGTTTTACATTGTTACGGCGAGGGAGAAAAGTCGAATAAAATTTATGTAAGAATACCAGATGTTGGCACAGTTGATAACTTGCCTACAGTTGAAGATGTTTTTACAGATACAAAAATAAAAACTAAAGAAAAGTTAAAAGAAAAAGGCGAGAAAGTTTTAAAA
>PDOP01000012.1 GCA_002749205.1 Treponema sp.
TCTTGACACTTCCGTTACTTCATCATTCCCCTTAATTGGCAACCGTGCCGTAAGGTCTCCGTCTCCCTGCGATATGTTTTTTAACGCTCTTGAAACATTTTGAAGCGGTCTTACAATTCCTCTTGATACGAGTGAAACAATTGCAAGAGCCGAAAACAAAATCACAAGCTCAATAGCTATGAGCTTTCTTCTCATAACATCTATAGAGCCCATGAATTCATCAATAGGAGCCCTGATAATAATAGACCAATTTGTACTTTTTATTTTTGCGTAAGAGGCAATAAATCTCTCGCCGTGATAATCATAAAATTCAACCTTGCTTTCATTTGACCTAATTGCATTTTCTAAAAATAAGGCAAGCGATGTTAAAGTGTCATCTTCTTTACTGTCTTCTATAATGTTGGCTTGATTTTCTACAGGCTCTTTATCATGATGGGCAATTGTAGTCCCCTTATTGTCTATCATATAGCAGTAACCTGTTTTTCCGATTACTATATTATTGATATATTCGCTTAAAATAAGCCCGCTCGGGCCACCAGACAACACACCGATAATTTCATCATTATAATTATAAATAGGAACTGCAATTACAACACCCAATTTTTTTGTAGTCTTAGTCATAAACGGCTCGCTGATATAAGGCTTCCCGGAAATCGCTTTTTTAAACCATTCTCTCTCGCTGAAATTCAATATCTTTCCGTTTGGAAGTTTTGCATCACCTTGATGATTTGCAATCAACAAAAACTGCTCCAAATTATATTTCTTTGTTTTTTTTGCAAGAAATGCCTGCTTTTCTTCTTCAGATATACCTTTATCTTTTAAAATACTTGCATCTGCAATTGAATTAAACCTTTCAAACAACAAATTAAGTTTGCCGTCCACAATAGTTGCAACATCATTTGCCTTCGTTTCAAGATCGTGCTCAACCTTTTCGGTAGCAACAGTACGAGCTATAGTAACCGCAAAATAAACCAAAATAGTAAACGAAGCTATTATCAAAAGCCCAAAAACTATCATCAACTTGTGTTTAATCGAAAAAAGCTTTTCATCTTTTTTTCTTTGCTCGTTCAAATTAGTTTTTCCCATTATTACGCTCCCATGAAAATTTTTATTTTAGAGTTGCTTCTATGCCATTGCAAATTTCTAATACTATTATATCGGCTTTTTTCAATATGTCAATTACAGAAATATAAAATATAATATTCTCCAAAAAAAGATTATAACCTCACTAGACAATATCATATTTAAAACATAAACTAAAACCATGAGTAATGAAGAAAAGAATAATAGCGAAAAAATGAATTATATCAACCTATTGAATATATCTGCAAAAAAAGCCGGCAACCTTGCCTGTATGGGATTGGATCCTCAAACACAATACCTGCCAAAGAATTACGACATTACAGATTTTTTCAAAACCATTTTTGAAAAAATGCTCGACCTTAAATTAACACCGTCTGCCTTCAAACCCAACATCTGCTATTATGCGGCAATGAACAACCCTTTAAAAAAAGATTTCAGCGGATATATTGCACTTGCAGAAACACTTGACTTAATTAAACCCATGTTTCCGGGCATTCCCGTAATTCTGGACGCAAAACGAGGCGACATAGCAACCTCAAGCCTGCACTACGCAATGGAATGTTTTGACGGATGGAATGCCGATGCCGTAACAATAAGCCCCTACATGGGCTCGGACTCAATTACGCCTTTTTTGGAAAACAAATATATCACCAAAGGAGTGTACATTCTAAACAGAACCAGCAACCCCGGCGGTGCAGACTTTCAAAACTTAAAACTCAAAAACGGCGGCTTTCTATACGAAGAAGTCGCAAAAAAAATCGCAGAATACTCAAATCAATTTCCCGGAACCGGTGCCGTTGTGGGAGCTACCGGAATGGACGAACTTGCCGCAATCGCAAAAATTTACTCGGCCTCAAATTCCCTCCCGCTTTTAATACCCGGTGTCGGCTCTCAAGGCGGAAGCGCCTGCGATGTCTTGGCAACCTTAAAAAACCTCGACTACAACTTAAACTACATCAGAATAAACAGCTCAAGCGGCCTAACCTTCCCGTGGAAAAAACAAAAAACAGCCCCGGAAAACTGGCTCGACTGCTGCATAACGGCAATAAAAAAATTCCTTCAAGAAACAAAACATTTTTAATAAATGAGGGGGTGTCTCCCCCTCGCTTCGGCTCTTGAAATATTTTTTTAATAAAAAAATATTTCAAGTATCCTTCGCTACCCCCCAACCTAAAATGAACGCTTAACATAAAACTTGAACGCCGGACTAAGCGGTTTTAAAACGGGAAGTTTATAAGAAAACCGGAGTGTTGTACAAAAGCGGTTCACCTGATTTTACCGAGCGTTAGTCTATCCTTCCGTCCGATTTTTAAAACTGAAAAGTTGGTTGAAGCGATAGCGAAAAACAACGATTAAGTTTTTAAAGAAGAGGTCGGAAGATTATGCAAGCGAGGGGGGGCTTAAAAAAATATTTCATATTTTTTTAACAAAAAAACAATAAAATAAGACTTTACCGCTTGCAAAAATATCTCTTACCGTATATCATATAGTTATGAGTGAACAAGAAAATGTAATGGAATTAAAAAAAGACCAGATTGATAAGGCTATAGCCATGGGCGTTCCTATATCTATCACCACTTATACTTTGCCGGCAAATACCCAAAAATATATTGAATCAACCATTTCGTATTTTCTGGAAAAGCTAAATCAGGGAGCCATTAAGGACTATGTGCTTTTCTGTGTAAATGAGCTTGTCGTAAACGCAAAAAAAGCAAACACAAAACGTATTCTTTTTGAAGAGCATAAGTTGGATATTTTCAGTATGACCGACTACGAAAAGGGCATGAAAATTTTCAAAAAAGAAATGCTGAGTAATCTGGAGCATTATCTGGATTTGCAAAAAAAGGCCGGTCTTTATATTAAGATTTTTATACAAAAATTGGGCACTGATGTAAAAATTGAAGTCAGAAACAACTCTAAAATGACGCCTGAAGAAATAAAGCGTGTCGGACAAAAACTCTCGGCGGCAAATAAATACAGCGACTTAAACGAAGCAATGCCTGAAATCATGGACGACACGGAAGGTGCCGGACTCGGGCTTGCCATCATGCTTTTTATGCTGAAAAAAATAGGGGTCGATACCAAGACATACAAAATCGGTGTTTTAGAAGACGAAACCGTATGCAGGGTTATAATTCCGTTTGATTGTCAGTATAAGGGGCAATTTAAAAGTCTTACAAAAACAATCGTTGACTATATCGATACTGTTCCGCAATTCCCCGAAAAAATATTGCAAATTCAGAATTTAATCAACGATCCAAAATCCGATATTCCTGAAATTGCAAAGCATATCAGTGATGATGTCGGGCTTACTGCCGATTTACTAAAGTTTGTTAATTCCGCTTCTTTCGGATTAAAAACCAAATGTATAAGTATTGAAGAAGCCGTAAAACTTGTAGGCCTTAGAGGTATTCAAAACTTGCTTTATTCGCTTGGAACGGTTGAAACAGTATCGGATCCCAAATCCAAAGAAGAGCAAAAGAAGATATGGGAGCATTCTTACAAGGTCGCCTATTTCGCTCATAATTTGGCGAAAAATTTTAAAATGCGCTCTATCATTGATGATGCCTATGTCTGCGGTCTGTTACATGATTTAGGCAAGATAGTTTTCACCGGTCTTCAAGAAAAAATATTTTCAAAACTCATGGAGCTTCAAACCGAAAAGAAAATACCAAAGTCTGTAATTGATACGGTAACTTCCGATATACAGCACCCTGAAATAGGAGCGACACTCACGGAAAAATGGAGCTTCCCGCCTCAAATTACGGCAACAATCAGATACCAGAACAATTTGGAAATGGTGCCGAAAGAGTATTTAGAAATTACCGCAGTCGTGGCTCTGGCGAATTTTATGGTCTACTACAGCATCGGTCTCGTGGATTTTTCTCAAATTCACAAAGGGCTTCTAAAAATGTTTAAATTACAAGATGAAAAAGCCTTCAAAAAGATTTGCACCAATCTTGCAAACGGATTTGAACAAGACTAAAAGACATTTTTCAAAAAGCTTTACAATCTCGCTATATTTTCAACCCAGCGTTGCATGAAAATACCGAAGGCAACGCCGACATTTATCGAGGCTTTTATACCGTACATCGGAATTGTAACAATGTTCTCTTTGGCAAGGGCAAGAGCCTGCGGACTTAAACCCAACTCTTCCGAGCCAATCATTAGTATACCCGAATTCGGAAATTGAAATGAGCCTATAGGGGAGCCGCCTGTTTCAAGAGCTATTATCGGTAAATCTTTTGGAAGCTCTTCAATACTCCGTCTTTCCCACGGAATATAATCAACACAGCCCATAGCACTGCGCCTTGCTCTTGGGCTTTCAGGAGAAATACAGTCCGGCGAAAGAAAAATCTTTTCAACCCCGAATGACTCGGCAGTTCTGAAAATTGAGCCTATATTAAAGGGCGTGCGTATGTCTTCGGCATAAATAAAGATATTTTCAAAAACTCTTTTATTTACTGCTTTGTCTTTATTCGCATTCGGTAATATCAAATCCCACTCAGACGGTAAACAGCCTGTCAGTTTATACAGGCTATGTTTCACGGTATTGATTATATTCAAGGTTTTATCTTTTTTTGGAGAAGTAAGCCACTGTTTAACTTGAAAAGAAGTCTCAGACGGTAAGTCATCTATAACCAAGTTAAAGATTTGCTTTAAATAAAACTCGTCTAAAAGCTCGTCATTCCGCTGTTTTATGCAAGAATTTTCAAGTCTTTCCAAAAGGCGTAAAACCTTCCGATGTTTTTGCCCCTTGGGTAAACTAGCTAACTTAAAAAATTCCACTGTTGCCATATGCACCCTCCCAAGAAAAGTTTCATAAAAAAGGAGAGTCTAAACCTAAAACGCCTCTTTTATCAATTCAAACACATCCGAGCCGGACATAGGTCGGGGAGTATAACTCATAAACCCGAGTTTGGAAGTATTTTCTGCAACAGGCACCATCGACTCAATTGTAATGTCAACATCCTTTAGACGCGTAGGCAGATTTGTGGCTGCAAGCTGTCTTCTAATTTCAAGAATTCCCGATTTTGCAATTCCTATTGCATCCGTTTCCGCCGCCAAATCCGTATCCAACAGCTTTGCAATTTCTACAACATTATCTAAATTAGACCTTATTGCATCACTCATAATATGAGGCAGCAAAATCGTAGAAATTAGCGAAGGCGAAATATTATATCGCCCGCCGCATGTGATCGCAATTGCCGTACCTACACCGGGTGCCGATGCCTCCAACCCCATTGATGTTAAACACGAAGCCTCAGCCAAAATCTGCTCTTTTGAGCCGGTGATGAGCTTTTCTTTTTTCGGGTTTACCGTGATTAAAAAAAGCTCTATTGCCTTTTTCAAAATAGTACCTGAAAAAAAGTCTGCCTTTTGTGAAATATAGCCTTCAAACGCCGCCAAAACACCGGAATAAACCATTGTATTTCGCATATTAGGGCTAATTCCCGAATATGTATTCGGATCGAAAACCACAAGCTTACATAAATCTTCTTGCAATTTTATTAACTGCACCGACCTGTTTCGCGAATCAACAACCGGAGAGGCCTTCATAAAAATATACGGGTCGCCGCAAATAGTAGAGACTTGAACCAAAGGAAGCGGTTTTGCAGAAGGAGTTAAACCTTCGACAAAATCATACAGAGAAGTAGTTTCATTGTACAAGCTCGCAACAACTTTACCTATTGCACATGCTGTAATACCACCGACAGAAATAACACCGTCAATATGGGCACCTCGTGCAAGCGATAAGGCTCTGTCAGCTACATCTGAATCGGGGGTTTCTCCAATACCGTCAAAAACAAAAAGCGAAATTCCCCTTTCGTCAAGCACTTTGGTTATCTTGTCTATAACTCCGGCTTCCTTCAAAATATGCGTAGTAATAAGCATAAAATTACTGCCGAAAGGTGAAATCTTTTCACCGAGTCTTGCCAGCGAATAATTTCCTAAAATAATCTCAGGTGATAATTTAAAGTTAAAATCTGCCATTCTTTCGTCCTACTGCCCAATAAAATCAGTTGAGGAAATTACAAAAATCAGACGAGTTTTGTAATTTCTTTCAAAATATACCAAAAAGCTCAATGAAAAGAGCTTTTTAGAGCTACATGTAAAAAATACCGGAATTTTGCAAGCGGCTCAGTTATTACAAAAAAAGCGGGTTTTTCACCCGCCTCTTTCTAATTCAATTCAAATACTCACAATCTAAAACTGAAGACCATTATCTATAAATTGGTCAGCAAGTTTTCTGATAGCATTTTGAACATAATTTGGGTCTTCCAGTTTTTTTGTCATCTCCAGAACCTTATCCTCTCTGATGTCAGGAGCATCCATCGCCACTTTTTTTGCAAGATACGCTTCAGAAAGACGCTGAGACTCAGGAGAAATGCTTATAGAGTCGCTCTGCTTAACCTGTTCAGGTTTTCTCGCCTTTTGAGACTTGCTTATATTTTCCAGCGGTTCAATTCCTTTTAATTTATCTATCATCATACCTACCTGCCTTCTAGTCTTTTATCGACTATTTTCCAAAAAAATTAAGCGTTTCCTGTAATAAAAATACAAAATTCGCCTTTTATTGAAACTCTGCCGGAAAAATCTTGCAACAAATCCGACACATTCCCCTCCAGCACCTCTTCGTGCATTTTTGTAAGCTCTCGAGCTATAACCACCCTCAATTCACAGTCTATTTCGGCAAGCTCACCGAGCAGCTTAAGTATTCTATACGGAGATTCGTATAAAACTACCCCACAACCCGTATCCAGCAACTTTTTTATTCGCGTCTTACGCTTAAGTCCTTTTTGCGGTAAAAACCCTGCAAAAATTACCTCTTTATCGGAAAAACCTGCTACACTCAAAATAGCGGCAAACGCCGAAACACCCGGTATCGGAAGAACCGAATGCCCCGAATTTCTGACCGTCCTGACCAACACGGCACCGGGATCGCTTACAGCCGGTGTTCCCGCATCACTGACATAGGCAACATCTTTACCGTCATCAAGCAGACCAACAATCTTCTTTGCCGCATCTGCTTCATTCCTTGCCCTGCAAGACACCAAAGGCTTATGAATACCGAAGTGATTCAGCAACTTCAAACTATGTCTCGTATCTTCACAAGCGACAACATCAACTTCCTTCAAGACATCGACAGCCCTAAAAGTCATGTCCCCCAAATTCCCGATAGGAGTTGCTACAATAAATAACTGCGACACACCAAAATAATACCACATTTTTAAAATTATGGCAAGAGCATAAAAAGACATTTTTTTAAATCAAAACAAGATAACCGATTTAAAATTATGAGGGGGAAGTCTCCCCCTCGCTTGCAAAAAATTGCCTCTTTTCTTAAAACCGTTTTAAGTCGAGTTTTCGTCCCTTCAACCTCGACTTCTTTTAATTAAATCGAGGCAATTGTTTTTCCGCTACCCCCTCGACTTGTTACTGCATCTCGACAAGCTTGATAACCGCTTGTCGAAGTTCCGATTCATCTTGATAGGATTGAAACATTGTTTTTGTTATGATATAATCCATATGAATGGCAGAGCTGTTTTATTTTATGAGGAGGACATTTTAATATGATTATAAGCACAACGCCGAACATTCCCGGACATGAAATCAGAGAGTGCAAAGGACTCGTTTTTGGCGAAGTCGTTGCGGGTGTAAATTTTGTCAAAGACTTTTTTGCAGGCTTCAGTAATTTCTTCGGAGGTCGCTCAGGAAGCTATGAAAAAGAAATTATCAACGCCAGAGAAGAAGCCTTACAAGAGCTTAAACAACGCACCGAAGATATGGGCTGTAATGCCGTAGTCGGCGTAAAAGTCGACTATGAAACCATAGGCTCAAACGGAAACTACATGATGATGGTTACCGCAAGCGGTACCGCCGTCTCAATTTAGTTAAACCGGTTTTTAAAATTTAAAGAGCTTTGTCGCATTATTATAAACTTGTAAACAAAGCTCTTCTATTGAACAGCCCAACACACCCGCAACAAGCTCGTAAGTATGGCGAATATAAAGCGGGGTGTTGACTTTACCTCTATGCGGAGAAGGCGTCAAAAAAGGTGCATCCGTTTCCAAAAGAAGCTTGTCGTAAGGAATGCTTCGAATTAAACTTGCCGTCTTTTCTTTTTTTATATTCGTTTTTGGAAAGGTGCAGGTTCCCGAAAGCGAAATATACCAACCTCTTTTTGTAAACTCAAAAAGCTCTTCTTCCCCGTAAGAATAACAGTGCATAACGCCGTGATGATAAGCGCCTTTATCCATACAGTAAATCGTTTCTTCAAAAGCGTCCCTGCTGTGTATTATCATCGGCAAACCGAATTTTCGAGCCATCTCAATTTGCTTTTCAAACAAAAACTCTTCTGCCCCTGTGTCGATTGCACCGATTGCATTTCCGTCCTCGTCTTTAACCCCGTTTTCTCCGTTCCAATATCTGTCAAGCCCGCATTCGCCCAAAGCAAAAAATTCGGCGCCTTCTTTTAACGCAGTCTTAATATCCGCTTCCAATAGCCTTAATGCCGGCTCAGGGTTTTTAATGCTCTGTTTATCCGGCCAAATACCCGCTGAAAAATGAACAAAATCAGGCATAGTCGAAAAAGCATCTTTCGCCGCATTTTTGCGCCTCTGTAAATCGCCCGCTTCCGTTCCAATATCCAAAACAAACCTGTATTTTTCGTCCGCCATTTTTTTCGCTAATTTTTGCAATTCCTGTTCATCAAATTTAGAAAAAATATGGCAATGCGTGTCCGAAAACATAATACCCCCAAAATGCGATTTTGTATTATATGTTAATAACGGGTAATTTTCAAGGACTATAAAATCATTTGGGCGAATTTTTGCATTGTGATTTGAAAATATAGAAATTAAATAGCCTTAATTTACACAATGCAAAACACGGGCTATCCGCTTTAATTTTAATGCCTCTCCTTTTTTTAAGTAGCAGTGTTTTCCGCTCTCGCTTCAACCACTGCTACTGCCGTATAAATCGGCATTAAAATTCCGCTTCTATCCCTTTCGCAAGCGGATTTCTTGCATGATTTTTTTAAACAACAGCAATGCAAGACCCTTTAGAGAAAAACACTCAACAGTAAGTGATCTGCGGGAAATAAAAAAGAACACCGGCCTGACATACTGATTCGTTTAACCTGTAGTGGCTCTTCGCCGTTATCCTTTTGTTTGCTTTTATTGACAGCAAAAGCGGCTCACAATGTGAGACGCTGATTATGTTTTGCAGAAAAAAACAAAAGATTTAAGGCGTGAGCGGGTTACAGAGCGATTAGCGATAAATTTAAAGATGTACCATCAAAAGCATAATATCCGAGGGACGTATCCCCTGTATGCGTCCGGCTTGTCCCAGTGTTTCGGGGCAAACGGCTTTTAGTCTTGCCAGAGATTCGTTTGAGAGTCCTGAAACTTTTGTGTAATCGAAGTTATCGGGAATGCGGGTGTTTTCCATGCGTTTTACTTTGTCGATTCGTTTTTCTTGTGCGATAATATAGTCTTCATAGCGCATTTCAAGCTCGGCAAGTGCGAGTATTTGTTCAGGCTGTTTGCTGTCTTCAGGGGTTAAGATTGCTTCAAGCGGTATCTTTGGGTCATGGAGTGTTTGTGCAATTGTTTTTCCGAGATGTTTTTTCAGCTCAGGATAATCAGAACAAATTTCTGAAGTTATTTTTGTTTCTCGCCATTTTGAAATTATGCTTTCTTTAATTTTTTGTTTTTCTTCAAAACGCTCAAGTGCGGTTTGCGTTTGAAGCCCCACCTGATACGCTTTTTTTGTGAGCCTTTCGTCTGCATTGTTATGTCTTAGTTTGAGTCTGTATTCGGCTCGTGCCGTAAACATTCTGTACGGCTCGTCAACACCCTGCGTAATTAAATCGTCAATCATTACGCCGATGTACGCTTCGTTTCTGTTAAGCGTAAAGGGTGTGTATTTTTCGCTTGGGTGTTTTATGCTTCTTGAAAACAATGCGGCGTTAATTCCGGCAATAATACCCTGCCCGCCGGCTTCTTCATATCCTGATGTTCCGTTGATTTGACCCGCTGTAAAAAGCCCCGCAATGCGTCTAGTCTGTAATCCGGCGGTCAATTGCTCGGGGAATATATATGCGTAGTCAACGGCATAGGCAGGGCGCGTAATTACCGCATTTTCAAGACCGGGTATTGTGTGTAAAAATTCCTGTTGAACATCTTCCGGCAAAGATGAAGAAAGCCCGTTAATGTAAATCTCTTCGGTACTCATTCCCTCAGGCTCGATAAAAAGCTGGTGACGGTTTCGCTCGGAAAATTTGACAACCTTGTCTTCGATTGAAGGGCAGTATCTGGCTCCTGTTGCTTTTATTCTTCCAGCAAATAAAGGCGAGCGGTCAATATTATCCCTGATAATTTGATGCGTCTTTTCGTTTGTGTAAGTTATGTAGCACTTTGCCACAGGACGATTTATTTCAGTGTGTGAAAATGAAAACGGCCTCATCACAGACTCGGCTTCCTGCTCTTCCATTTTTGAAAAATCCGCCGATGAGCTGAGTACTCTGGACGGAGTACCTGTTTTAAGTCTGCCCATTTTAAAGCCTTTATTTGCCAGAGCGGTTCCAAGACCTACTGCGGCTCGCTCACCGAGTCTGCCATCTAAAGATTCGTATTCACCGATATATATCTTTCCTTCCAAAAAAGTACCCGATGCTATAATAACAGCCTTTGCCGAAAAAAAATGTCCGCGCTCGGTTTTTACCCCCTGCACTGCCCCGTTTTCTACAATGCCGGAGGGGCTTGTATTCGAGCATACAACATCAACTACCGTGTCTTGAAAAATACGCAAACCCTTTTGAAGTTCTAAACTGTGTTTTGCAAGCTGAGCATACAAAAACTTATCCGCCTGCACCCTTGGAGCTTGAACGGCAGGGCCTCTGCTTTTATTCAAAAGACGATACTGTATCATCGAAGCATCGGCGAGCTTTCCCATCTGCCCGCCAAGCGCGTCAATTTCTCTGACTATGTTTCCCTTTGCAATTCCGCCGATTGACGGGTTGCATGAAAGCCTTCCGATGCTGTCAAGGGTTTGCGTAATCAAAAGAACACTTTCGCCCATTCTGGCTCCGGCAAGGGCGGCTTCAATTCCGGCATGTCCGCCGCCTACAACGATTATATCATAGTCAGAAAATCTTCTACTCATAGTAAACCTAATTTAAATATTACAAAAATTCGGAAAGGTCGGTATTTTCAATATCGAAAATAAATCTATTTCCGTTATCGCACATTAAACAAGGTATGCCTATAATACCTCTATTTTTTAGTTCATCAAAATCAGAATTGTTATCTCGAAATTTCAAAAAAAATTTCAAGTGCGATAAATTGTCGGTAATATTAAAATACTCAAATTTAACACCTTTGCTTTCAAGATATTCTTTTGCCGGCGTACAATGAGTGCATAAAGGACTTCCGAACAAAATCAATGCTTTTTTTGACATCTCAACCTCTCCTAAAAATCATGTCTTTCGGTATTGTTTATATCTTTAAGAATAACATCGTGGGCACCGCCTTCAGCAATACTTGAAGCCGAAACTCTGGTAAGTTTGGCATTATTGCGTAACTCGCTTAAAGTCAGCACACCGCAATTGCACATAGTCGACTTTATCTTTTTTAAAGTAACATTTAAACTGTCATGTAATTTACCGGCATAAGGAACATAAGAATCAACACCCTCTTCAAACGACAGCTTTTGCGCGCCACCTGAATCATAGCGTTGCCAATTTCTTGCACGCGCGGAGCCTTCACCCCAATACTCTTTCATATAACTGCCATTAACCAAAAACCTGTTTGTCGGACTTTCATCAAAGCGGGCAAAATACCTGCCGAGCATACAAAAGTCTGCACCCATTGCAAGCGCAAGCGTAATATGATAATCGAACACAATACCGCCGTCAGAGCAAATCGGGATATACACGCCCGTTTTTTTATAATAATCATCACGAGCCTTTGCTACCTCGATAACGGAAGTTGCCTGCCCGCGACCTATACCCTTTGTTTCCCGCGTTATACAAATAGAGCCGCCGCCTATACCGACTTTTATAAAGTCGGCTCCGGCATCTGCCAAAAAATTAAAACCGTCAGCATCAACAACATTACCGGCACCGACAGGAACCGAATCTCCGTATTTTTCTTTTACGAACTCAATAGTCTTTTTTTGCCATTCGGAAAAACCTTCCGAAGAATCCAAACAAAGAACATCAACGCCGGCTTCAACCAACGCAGGAATTCGCTTTTCGTAATCACGCGTATTTACACCCGCACCGACTACATATCGTTTTTCGTCATCTAAAAGAGCAAACGGATTTTCCTGATTGTTCTCGTAATCCTTTCTGAAAACAAACGCAACCAAATTTCCTGCTTTATCCAAAACGGGAAGCGAATTAAGTTTATGCTCCCAAATTCGGTCATTAGCCTCAGTTAAGGTTACCCCTTCGCAAGCGGTGCTAAGCTGTGATATAGGAGTCATCAAATCAGAAACCTTAGCCGACAAAGGAGTCTTGCCCTCACGATAATCTCGCCCCGTAATCACACCCAATAGCTTTCCGTGTGCCTTACCGTCATCTGTAACTGCAACAGTAGTGTGCCCCGTTTTTTGACGCAACGCCAAAACATCATGCAAAGTTGCGGACTCGCAAACATTCGAATCACTTTCAACAAAACCCGCCTTATAATTTTTCACACGCGAAATCATGGCGGCCTGACTTTCAATTGACTGCGAGCAAAAAACAAACGAAACGCCACCTTCACGAGCCAACGCAATCGCCATCTTATCATCTGAAACAGACTGCATAATCGCCGAAACAAGCGGAGTATTCAAACTAATCTTTGCCTCCTCGCCCGCCTTAAACCGCGTAAGCGGAGTCTTTAAATCCACATTCTCCGGCGTATGCCTGCAAGAACTGTAACCGGGTACCAAAAGATATTCATTAAATGTATGTGAAGGTTCATCATAAAAAAAAGCCATACGAACTCCCAAAAATTTCTGACCATTTTAAACGCTTTTTCCATAAAAGTCAAGCAAAATTTAAAATGCTTATAAATTTATGAGCCGGAAAGAAAGTTGTTTTTTATAAAACAATTTTCTTTCCGGCTTGGAAACCCGCTCCCGCCTTAAATCTTTTGTTTTTTGCCGCCAAACATAATCAGCGTCTCACATAGTGAGTCGCTTCTACTGCGAGAAAAAGCAAACAAAAGGATAACGGCGCTCGCCAAACGCAGCTTAACCGATGCGGTAAAACAGTCCGGTATTCTGTTCAATCTTCCCGTTTTAAAACCGCTTAGTCCGGCGTTCAAGTTTTATGTTAAGCGTTCAGGTTGGGTTGGGGGGTAGCGAAAAAAAAATGGGGGCAGTTTCAGAACTGAGCCCATTTTTTTGAAGCGAGGGGGAGACACCCCCTCATTAAAAAAAATTAGTTAAACCGTATTGTTTGTTTTTTTGTTTTGCTATATAATTAGCGGCTATGAATTTGGAAGCATTTATTTTAGGATGCGGGGGAATGATGCCTCTGCCACATAGGCATTTAACTTCTGCAATGTTGCGCCGAGACGGCGATTTGTTTTTGTTCGATGCAGGAGAGGGGACTCAGGTTGCTCTTAGAAAGCTAAATCTAAAATGGAAAAAAATCAGCGCTATTTTTATCAGCCATACCCACGCCGACCATATCACGGGGTTGCCCGGACTTTTGATGCTATCATCGCAGGTAGACAGAGACGAGCCGCTTTATATTATCGGGCCGCCGAAAGTAAAAGACTATGTTGAAAGCAGTCGGCAAGTTTTGGATATGTATATCAATTACGAAATCATTGTAAAGCAAGATTCTAAGCCGGGTGTTGTTTTTGAAGGAAAGGATTTTACTGTCAGGTCTTTTAAGCTTGACCACACAAAACCCTGCCACGGGTACACTTTTGAAGAGCATACCAGACCCGGTGAGTTTAATCCCGATGAAGCAAGGCGACTTGGAGTGCCTTGCGGGCCGCTTTGGGCAAAGTTGCAATCGGGACAATCCGTGCAGGCAGAAGACGGCTCGACAGTTCTGCCCGAGCAAGTTTTGGGGCATGCGAGAAAGGGGCGAAAATTCAGCTTTGTAACCGATACGGCTTATCTGCCCGGTATTGCAGAGGAAGTAAAAAATTCCGACTTTTTAGTCTGCGAGGGCATGTTTGAAGAAGGGCTTGAAAAAGATGCCGCCGAAAAAAAGCACATGACTTGCACTCAGGCGGCTCAAGTTGCCAAAGATGCCTGCGTAAAAAAAATGGCTTTAATTCATTACAGTCCACGTTACACCAACTACCAGCTCAAAAAAATGCTTGAATCGGCGAGGAAGATTTTTCCGCAAACGGTTTTGTCAAAAGACGGCATGTCTTTAAATATCGAATACGAAGATTAACCTGATTTTTCCTCATAAAATTCGGAATATCCAAAGTCGTAAAATCTTACGAGAGCATATTGTAAAATTGAGGCACTTGCAAAACTCAGACGAGTTTTGCAAGTGCCTCAATTACCTCAACTATTGCTAAAATCTTCATTTAATAGTTTAAATAATATTTTAAAAGGGCTTGAATAAAATGCTGTTTAGCAGTATTATACAATCGGGTATGCTCTATTTATTTGAGTATTGAGACTTTTTTTTTAACGAAAGGATGGAAATATGTCAGAAAAAAATCTTGTTATGATTGATGGTAACGCTGCTGCCGGTCATGTAGCTCATGCTTTAAGTGAGGTTATTGCGATTTATCCGATTACCCCTTCAAGCCCAATGGGTGAAATTGCAGACGAGTATTCAGCGCGAGGAAGAAAAAACATTTGGGGAACAGTCCCCGATGTTGTTGAATTACAATCCGAGGGAGGAGCCTCAGGTGCGGTACACGGCGCATTGACAACAGGTGCTTTGTCCAGTACTTTTACGGCATCTCAAGGATTGCTGTTGATGATTCCAAATATGTACAAAATTGCCGGTGAAGCAACCAGCACGGTATTTCATGTTGCCGCACGCTCACTTGCAACCAGTGCTCTTTCAATTTTCGGTGATCATCAAGATGTTATGGCCTGTAGACAAACAGGTTGGGCTATGCTGGCTTCAAACAGTGTTCAGGAAGTTATGGATTTCGCGACTATTGCGCATGCGGCAACGCTCGAAGCAAGAGTGCCGTTTTTACACTTCTTTGACGGATTTAGAACTTCGCACGAAATTCAAAAGATAGAAGAAGTTTCATATGAAACTATGGGCGAAATGGTTGACGATAAATATGTTCGAGAGCACAGAAAGCGAGGGTTGACCCCTGAAGCCCCTCTGGTACGCGGCACTGCGCAAAATCCCGATGTTTATTTCCAGGGTATTGAAACCAGAAACAATCTATATGTTGCAACTCCGGAAATAGTCCAGAAAAAAATGGATAAGTTTGCCGAGCTTACAGGCAGGCAGTACCATCTGTTCGACTATGTCGGTGCAGAGGATGCAGAAAATGTTATTATTTTGATGGGTTCAGGAGCAGATACGGTTGCCGAAACGGTTGAATACCTAAATGCAAACGGCGGAAAATACGGTATGATAAAAGTCAGACTTTACAGACCATTTTCTGCAGAAACATTTGTTAAGGCATTGCCTGCCACAGTTAAAGGCATAGCAGTACTTGACAGAACAAAAGAACCCGGCTCGCTAGGTGAACCGCTTTATTTAGATGTAAGAACAGCAATCGGTGAAATGCAAGCCACAGGAAAATGCCCATTTAAAGGCTATCCTGTTGTAGTCGGCGGTCGCTACGGCTTGGGCTCCAAAGAGTTCACACCGGCTATGGTAAGAGCTGTTTTTGCTAACCTTGAAGGCGAAAAGAAAGACAGCTTTACGGTTGGTATCGAAGACGATGTTTCAAATAAGAGTTTAAAAATCGATACAAGTTTCGGACTAGAAGACAAAGATATGCACCAAGCCATGTTCTATGGTTTGGGCTCGGACGGAACTGTCGGTGCAAACAAAAACTCAATCAAAATTATTGGTGAAGCAACAGAGAACAAGGTACAGGCTTACTTCTCTTATGACAGTAAGAAATCAGGCGGTATCACTATTTCTCACTTGAGGTTCGGCAAAAAGCCAATCCGCAAACCTTATTTGATTACGCAAGCGGACTTTGTAGCCTGTCATAAATTCACTTATGTAGAAACTTACGACATGCTTAAAACATTGAAAAAAGGCGGAACATTCCTTTTGAACGCTCCATTCGGTAAAGATGAAATTTGGGACAAAATTCCTGTTGAGCTTCAAAAAGAGATTATCGAAAAAGAAGCTAAGTTCTATGTTATTGATGCTATGGACATTGCGGAAAAAGCCCAGATGGGTACAAGAATCAATGTTATAATGCAAACAGCCTTTTTCAAAATTTTCGGTATTCTACCTGAAGATGAAGCGGTTTCGCTCATCAAGAAATTCATCGAAAAAACATACGGCAAAAAAGGACCTGAAATCGTTCAAAAGAACATTGTAACAATTGATATGGCGTTGGACGGAATTCAGCAGGTTGATTATCCAAAGACAGCGTCAAGCTCAATTCATAAACACGCCGCAATGACTTCAGATGCACCTAAATATGTTAAAGATGTACTCGGAAAAATGGCATTAAACGAAGGAGACGGTGTTAAAGTTAGCGAAATGCCAATAGACGGCTCGTTCCCGACTGCCACCACACAGTATGAAAAAAGAGCAATTGCGGAAAAAATACCAATTTGGAAGTCCGATATTTGTATTCAGTGTGGACAATGTGCTTTCGTTTGTCCTCATGCGGCAATCCGTATGAAGGCGTATCCGGCTGAAGGCTTAAAAGACGCTCCCGAAAACTTCCACAGTTGCGATTATAAGGGCAAGGAATTCGATTCGGCGAAATTTACAATACAGGTTTCCGCTGAAGACTGTACAGGCTGTGGACTTTGTGTTGAGCAGTGTCCTGCAAAATCAAAAGAAGACCCAACAGTTAAAGCAATCAATATGCAAGACTTTGTTGCTAACAGAAAAGTTGAAGCAGAAAACTGGAAGCATTTTTTCAAACTGCCTAATCCTGATGCAAGCAAGCTAAACTTAAATGCCCCTAAGGGTATTGTTATGAAACAACCGTTGTTTGAATTTTCCGGTGCTTGTGCAGGTTGTGGTGAAACACCTTATGTAAGGTTGCTTTCTCAGCTGTTCGGCGACAGGGCGATAATTGCCAATGCAACAGGTTGTTCATCAATCTATGGCGGTAACTTGCCTACAACACCTTATGCTAAACGAACTGACGGCAGAGGACCGGCTTGGTCTAATTCACTGTTTGAAGATGCCGCAGAGTTCGGCTACGGTATGCGTTTAACAAGCGATAAACTTGCAGAATACGCTCGTGAAGTTGCAGTAAAGGCAAAGGAAAAAGGAATTGCTGTCGCAACTATCGACAAGATTTTAAATAACGCACAGGAAGATGATGCTCAGATTGAAGAGCAACGCAGAAATATTGAAGAATTAGAAAAAGAGCTTGCATCTTCAAAAGACAGTATAGCCGAAGAGCTTCTTTCACTTAAAGACCACTTTATCAAACGCTCTGTTTGGATTTTAGGTGGAGACGGTTGGGCTTATGATATTGGTTACGGCGGTTTAGACCATGTTCTTGCGTCCGGCAAAAATGTTAATGTGCTTGTTATGGACACTGAAGTTTATTCAAACACAGGCGGGCAGATGTCTAAGGCAACTCCTATTGGTGCTGTTGCAAAATTTGCCGCATCGGGTAAAGAAATAAGCAAAAAAGACCTTGGTATGATAGCCATGAGTTACGGCTATGTATATGTTGCACAAATTGCTATGGGTGCAAATATGAACCAAGTAATAAAAGCAATGCGTGAAGCTGAAAGTTATGACGGACCTTCTATCGTAATTGCTTACAGTCATTGTATAAGCCATGGTATCAATATGACTATGGGTATGAAGATACAGAAAGAAGCTGTTACTTGTGGGCTTTGGCCTCTTTATCGCTTCGATCCACGCCGAGTTGCGGAAGAAAAAAATCCGTTCCAGCTTGACAGCAGAGAGCCTAATTACAATATTGCAGACTTTATGTATAAACAGGTTCGTTTTAAAACTTTGAAGAATTCAAAGCCTGAGCAGGCGGCAAAGCTCCTCGAAAAAGCAGAGGCAGTGGTTAGAAGAAGATGGCAGGAATACAAATATCTGTCTGACAGACCTTTCTAGTAAAAAATAGACTAACCAAGCGGGAAGAATTTTCTTCCCGCTTTTTTTTAAATCAGAAAGTTTACAATAAAAGTTGCGTCAGGGATATTAGCTATGCAGGGGTAATTTTTTAAAAAATACCCCTGCAAATAAAAAAACGGCGTCAATTATAAGCCGTTTTTTTAGTCGAAGCGATAGCGGAGTAGCGGTTAGCCCGACCCGATAGGGGGACGCCCTAAATTTATATTTTAAGTTATAATAGAGTAAATAAAGGACTCTTTTTCAAAATAGCTTGACCTTTGCCTCGAATTTGATTAAATTAAGCATACAGTCGGTAATCCGGCTATTTTAAGATAGGAGGCTCTATATGAATGTAAGAGTTGATGATGCGGCAAAAGCTAAAATTAAAGAGCAGAATTCTGATACTGTTTTTTGTGTTTTAGAGGTTTGCTCCACATGAGGAGGTACAACAGTTACGCCGACCGTATA
This sequence comes from Treponema sp., assembly GCA_002749205.1. Lineage (GTDB taxonomy): Bacteria > Spirochaetota > Spirochaetia > Treponematales > Treponemataceae > Treponema_B. The sequence continues at coordinate 18,782 of PDOP01000012.1, forward strand.
TGTTGGTGTACCAAGTAATCCGGGTGATTACGATAAATTTGAAGATAACGAGATTACTGTTTATCTTCAAGCCGGGGTAGAATGTCCCGGTGATGTAACAGTAACCGTTGAAAAGTTCCTTTTTATGACAAGACTTGCTGTTGAGGGAATGATTTAAACCAAATGCCTTGTATTATGCAAGGCTTTTTTATTTGCTGAAATTTTCAAAAGCAAACTAAATTTAAGTTTGGGCATTTTGCTACAAACTGCGACCTACGCTGAAAATGTCGTATATAAGTTTTAAGCAAAGTAACAGTATTACAAATAAAATAAGCGGTCGGATAAATTTTGAGCCTTTTTTTATTGCAAGTCCTGAGCCTAAAAAATTGCCCAAAATTCCAAAAACAGCCGCAGGAATAGCTATTTTATAGATAACTTTACCACTAGTAATAGCTGCAATGACCGAAGCGTATCCTGAGGCTAAATTCAATATTTTAGAATTACCCGATGCAGTTTTTAAGTCAAAATTCATCAATGCAGAATATGCTATTATAGCAAAAGTTCCGGTACCGGGCCCGATTAAACCGTCATAAAAACCAATCCCGCACCCTACTGACGCGGCTAGAAGCCCCGCTTTTTTATTGGACATATTCAGTGAGGTATCTACGCTTCCAAAGTCTTGTTTTAAAAAAAGTATTATTGCTAGAAATGGGAGGGCTACAATCAATGCTGTTTTTAAAATATTCTGGTTTATTGAAAGAGCCAATTTCATTCCAAAATAAGATGAAACAAAAGCAAAAACAGCAGAAATAGTCGCAATTTTTTTTGAAACAGCACCGTGCTTAAAAAAGCGTATTGCCGAAAAAGTCGTCCCTGAAGTTGCAGAAAATTTATTGCACCCAATTGCAAAATGTGCCGGTAGCCCTACAATCAAATATGCAGGCAAAGAAATCAACCCGCCACCACCTGCCGCTGCATCAATAAATCCGGCCAGAAAAACAAAAAAGCAAAGAATGCCTGTCGCTAAAAAGGATAATTCCATAAGTATATAAACCTTCCTGTAAATTATATTATATTAGGTTTTTTATAATTTGTATATTGGCAATGCAATAGCAACATAAATTTTATAAAAGGCTTATATATATTTTATGCAACGCTTACGCTTTTGCTATTCAACCCTCGCCGGACTTAAATCTTTTTTCCTTTATTGCATTAAATTAAACAAAGTCTCTAAAAAGAGCCTTTTTTACTTATCGGATATTAACGGAAAAAAGGATACCGTCCGGCTCTAAATCAGGCTAACTAAAAGAATATAAATAAAGAAAAACAAGAGCATTTCGACAGTCTACAACGACTCGGCAGGCTCAGGAAATTGAGTTTTGAAAGTGGTTTTAATATTAAATTTATAAAACAGAAAAAAAAATTTGCAAATTCCGAAAATTTACAGTATAATATATCTATGAGTGCAGCACCAAAACTTCAAAGCACGGGGGAATACAAAAATCTTCTTCCAAAAACAATTGTGGTCTTAAACGAAAAAGAAAAACCGCTGATTGAAGAAATTTATGCAAGATTAGCAGATGAGTCGGAAGAAGTTGTTTCAGAAATTTCAGCAAAGTTACTGCAATTACAAAATTTGTCCGAAGCAATGTCAGAATATCCTTCTATAAATCAGAGTTCTGTTTTTGCCGGTGAAATGCGCTCTGAGCAAACATTGCTTGAAAAAATGTGTAAGATGAGCCCCGACATAAGTTTGCTCAATTTTCCGACCAAAGCAATTTTAGGAAAGAGTTTTGTAGTTGCCAAATTTCATTTTTTTGGCGCCGTTTTAAAAATTGCAGAAAATTATTTACTGCCAACAGATTTAACCGAAAAATTGCGCAATTTAATCCGTAATGTTATGTTTACAATTATGGCTGAAGATGTTTACATCGCTATTTTGGAAAACACCGAAGCAAATAAAGATATTAAACTGCTTATTTCAAAAAATCTGGCTAATTTATGGGAATACAGACTGGACAGCAATATCGAGCAGTTTGCAAATGTTCTTAGCAAGGTTTGGCGTGCCAGAAACAAAATAGCGCCTGTGTTTGGAACTATGCTGGGTACAAGTGAGCTGTTTCTTTTATCTATGGCTCTCGATGAAAGCTGGCAAAAATTTATGATTGCAAAAATGCACATACCGGATATTGGTATGGCTCTTGAGGAATTTCTTTTTGGTATTTCATACGAAAACATCTGTTTTTTAAGAAAAGAATTGAGGCGTAAGGGGATTCATTCTATAGGAAGATATGAAGTAAGCAGGCTACTGGGAAAAAAACAGGAGTTTGAAGAAAGAGACCCTCGCATTTTTTACGCTTCCTATTCACAGAGGCGTAATAATGCCATAGCCAGAAAACGGTTAAATATAGACGGGCCAAAAAACACGCTTGAAGATCATTATATCAAATTTGTATGTGAGCGGATGCTGGAAAAAAACAAGCTTGAAGAAAATTAAAACTAACAGACAGGACATATAATTTAACCTATATCTTGACAGTCAAAGTTGTAATAAGCCTGAAACTCAAGAATTGACAATATTGATATTTTGTGATAACTTTAAAGTATATAAAATTAAGGAGAAAATATGTCTAGTTTAATCCAAGAAAATATAGAAAAAGGACGCAGTTTTTTTAATACAGGGGCAAGTTTAAACTATGCTTACAGAAAAAAAGCTCTTTTAAAATTTAGAGAAGTGCTTAAAAACAATAAAACACAAATATTGGACGCTCTACAAAAGGACTTAAATAAAACCCACTACGAGGGTTTTATGACAGAATATGCTTTGGTTATGTCAGAGCTTTCTCTGGCGATAAAAAAGTTGCGTAAATGGATGAAACCGCAACGGAAAATGCCGGCTTTAAGTCAAATGCCTGCAAGTGCAAAGCTTTATTCCGAGCCATACGGACTTGTTCTTATTATGTCTCCGTGGAATTACCCGTTTCAATTATGTATAATTCCATTGATAGCGGCAATAGCGGCCGGTAATACAGTAATAGTAAAACCATCTGCATACAGTAAACACACTTCAGATATAATTGCAGAAATTGTAAAACAGGCTTTTAACGAAGGTCATGTATCTGTTATACTCGGAGGCAGAGAAGAAAATTCACAACTTTTAAACGGCGTTTTTGATTATATATTCTTTACCGGCAGTCCGACTGTGGGTAAACTTGTCATGCAAAAAGCGGCAAACAATATGACACCCTTTACTTTGGAGCTTGGAGGCAAGTCTCCGTGTATTATAGCAGAAGATGCCGACATAAAGGTTGCGGCAAAACGTATTGCCTTCGGTAAAATACTTAACTCAGGGCAAATTTGTGTAGCCCCGGATTATGCCTTAATAAGCGAAAATATTGCAGATTTATTTATCGCTGAGCTTATCAAAGCCGAGCAGAGTATGCTTAAAAGTAAAGAATACGCAAGCAAATGTTTTCCAAAAATTATAAACGAAAAACACAGAAAAAGAATATTAGGTTTAATTGAGGCATCTTCTCCAACATATCAAACCGATTTTTTTGATCCGGAAAAAGGACAGATACCCTTTACAATTATAAAAAACCCCGACGAAAACAGTCCTGTAATGCAGGAAGAGATATTTGGCCCTGTATTACCGGTGATTACATACAAAAACATTGATGAGGCTTTTGCTTTTATTAAAAAACGCCCAAAGCCACTCGCATTGTATTTATTCACGGATAGTCGTCCATTAAAACACAGGGTTACAAAGGAAATTTCATACGGTGGCGGTTGTATAAACGATACGGTAATACATCTGGCATCGCATTCACTTCCGTTTGGAGGTGTCGGGAACAGCGGTATCGGTCATTATCACGGTAAATACGGGTTTGACACATTTTCGCATAAAAAATCAGTGTTGTCCAAATGGAAGCTGTTTGATTTACCGGTACGCTACCATCCGATTAAGGATGCTAAAAAAACTTTACCGCAAATTTTATTTGACAAGTAACAAGCACATAACTTTTACGGCTTTGTGTGAGGTTGGCAAAATACCGGAGTGTAATACAGAAGACTTGCCTGATTTTGAGCTTGCCGAATATCCTTTTGTCCGATTGTTATTAAAGAAAAGCCGGCTCTTATGAGACGGCGATTAAATCAATTAAAAAAAGGACAAAAGATAAAAGGCAAGCGAGGGTTGGGAGCGTAAAATGTTGTGTAGATACTAACTCGACTTTTAAAAATCAAGTTTTTCGCAACATTTTACAGCGACAAATAAAATAAATAATACTATTGACTTGTATAACGAATAGCGTTATATTAACTTCACTTATATGGAGGTTAATATGAAATTTGAAAAAATTATTTTGCCTGTTTTGATGGGATTATTGATTTTGGCAGGTTGCGAAAAAAAGGTTGCAGCAGAAACAGAAACCGTGCCGGCTGAAAATACAGAGATTGCCGCTTCGGTTGTTAAAAGCAGTCTTTTCGGTGCACCGATTAAATTTAGCACAATAGATTTGGACGGCAACAAGCAGAACGAAAGCATTTTTAAAAAAGCAGATATTACGATGATTAATGTTTGGGCAACTTGGTGCGGGCCATGTAGGGGTGAATTACCCGAAATCGGGGAGGTCGCAAAGTCAATTAAATCAAAGAACGGACAAGTCATAAGCATTATCCACGATGCTCACATGAACATGGATGATGTTAAAGAAAGGCAGGTTCTTGTCAAAAACATGCTAAACGATGCAAATTGCGATTATGTTACGCTTGTAAACAATACTTCCTTTGACCCTATTTTTCAAGATATTCAAGGTTTTCCGACAACTTTTTTTGTAGATAAAGACGGTAATATAATAGGAGAGCCGCTTTTGGGAGGCAGAAACAAGGCTCAGTTTGAAGCCGCCTTTGAAGCCGCTTTGAAAAAGATTAAAAAATAAGCCGAAAAAACAGTGTACAAAAGTGCTTGGTGGTGTTTTACCAAGCACTTTTATTACTTTCATTTTACTGAACTTTTTCCTACTGAACTTCTTTTGAATAGCTGTCCAATTTATTTTGCAAAAAGTCTATGAACTCATTTAACTGCATTGATTTTTGGTTTTTGCTGCTTCTAAAGCGAACATTCACTGAATTAGAGTCTAATTCTTTTTGTCCCACAATCAACTGATACGGAACTTTCTGTCCCTGCCATTTTCGAATTTTTGCGTTCATTCTGTCGTTATCGGTGTCGGCAAAAACACGAATTCCCAACGCATTAAGCTCATCTGCTATTTTATCCGCATACTCGTTAAATGTAGGAGCAACGGGAACAACTACAACCTGTGTCGGCGAAAGCCAAGGCGGTAAAGCTCCGCCGTAAGTTTCTATCAAAACCCCGATAAATCTTTCAAGCGAGCCTAAAACAGCTCTGTGTAACATAACCGGAGTATGCTTTTCGTTGTCTTCACCAATGTACTCCGCATTTAATCTGTCTTTTGACGGAAGCTGATAATCAAGCTGAATAGTGCCGCATTGCCAAGGTCTGCCCATAGAGTCAACAAGGGTGAACTCAAGTTTAGGTCCGTAAAAAGCGCCTTCGCCTTCGGCAATCTCATAATCAAAACCTGCGAGTTTACAAGCCTCTGCAAGATTTTTTTCAGCCTTATCCCATGTTTCATCATCACCGACTCTGAGTTCAGGACGGGTTGAAAGCATAACAAGCAGCGTACCCGGCTCGTGTATATCAAAGCCGAAATCTGTGTACACGACCTTTAATAACTCGCAAAAATCGGCAACCTCCGAAGTAATCTGTTCAGGTGTACAGAAAATATGAGCATCATCTTGAACAAAACCCCTTACCCGAAAAATACCGTGCAAAGAACCTGAAGGCTCATTACGGGTACACGAGCCGAATTCCGCAAGTCGTAAAGGCAAGTCTTTATAACTGGTTATACCTTTTTTAAAAATCTCAACATGACCGGGGCAATTCATGGGCTTTAAGGCAAAAAGGCGTTTTTCGCTTTCGGTTACAAACATATTCTTTTTGTACTTAGCCCAATGCCCCGAGCGCTCCCAAAGAGATTGAGGCATTACCGCCGGCGTGTTTACTTCTTTATAGCCGAACTCCTTCAGTCGCTTTCTCATATATTCTTTAATTGTCAAATATATTGTCCAACCGTTTGGATGCCAAAAAATATTGCCCGGATTTTCTTCGGCAATATGAAACAAATCCAATGAGGTACCCAATTTACGATGGTCGTTTTTTTCCGCATCTTCGAGCATCTTAAGATAAGTTTTCAAATCTTGCGGCTTTTCCCAAGCGGTCGCATAAATTCGGGTAAGCATCTCTCGCTTTTCATCACCGCGCCAATAAGCACCTGCCAGTTTCATCAATTTAAAACCTTGTGCATTTATTTCCTTTACCGTATCCACATGTGGACCTCGACAAAGATCGGAAAAACCACCTGACTTATAAATACTGATTTCAACATCATCCGGAAAATCTTTTATAAGCTCAATCTTAAACGGCTCGTCCTGAAAAAAATCCAAAGCATACTCCCTGCTTACAACCTCTTTATCAAAACTTATCTGCTCATTCAAAAATTGACGCATCTTTTTTTCGATTGTCGCAAAATCATCAAAAGTTATTTTAACATCTTTCGGAAATTTAAAATCGTAATAAAAACCATTCTCAATCGCGGGGCCAATTCCGACCTTAGTGCCGGGAAACAAATCGGTAACAGCATAAGCCATAATATGCGCAAGACTATGTCTCATCTTATCCAACTTTTCTGACTTAGGTAAAACAATTGCCATAATAAACTCCAAACCTTAAAATCAAGGCTCCAAAGTTTACTATAAAAAAACGGATATGTCAACTGCAAATTTTTTTAAAAAATTTAAACAAGGGCGTTTCGGTTTGAGACAGGCACATAGCAGATTGAATTACCGAAAGCAAACCGCCGATGTATTAAAAGCTCCGCTTTCGCTTCGACTAAAAATACGGCTAAAAATTTACGCCGCATTTTTATTTTTTACCTTGTGCTTGAAACACAAGGTAAAACTTTTAATGTATCTAACGCAGCCGTCATAAAAGTAAAGCAATAACAAAAAATAGGGTATAACTGTTGAGCCGAGCCACTTGCAAAAGTAAAAAGAGCCGATAAATTCAAACCTATTGACTAATTTGTTTCATTTAGTGTAAAATGGCAAAACTTGGGGGTGTCTTTGGTTTCGACCGTAAGGATTTAGACTCTAAGTTGCATGCGGAGGTGCCGTCCTCCTGATTCGGCAAAAAACTTAACTGGCGAAGAAAACGACAGTTTCGGTTACGCCTTAGCCGCATAACCGCGGGAGCCGTATTGCCCTGCTCCGAGCGATACGACCTCCTGACGAAGATCGGGGCTTGTTGCCTGTTAGGCGTGATGTGCAGGCAAGACCCTTATTACGCTAAGAATCAGACGCTTGCAGTACTGCTACCTGATTCCGACAACTACCTCGTACTGATAAGCATGTAGAGGCTTATGGTTTACCTTGCGGGACGGGGGTTCAATTCCCCCCATCTCCAACCAACACAATTTATCGCAAAAGCAAGATAAAAAAGGAATTAAAACATGACAGAAAAACAAGAAGACAGCACAATCACATTTCTCCCTATTTCAATTCCTTTAAGGGTTATGGCTCTAATTTTCGGTGCAATGTTATTAATTGCAAATTTGATGGCGTTTAAACTTAGTGTAATATCTGTCATATTGATGAGCTTAGGCGTTTTTTTTGTGTTTTTAGGTCTTTCCGATGATACATGGATTTTTAACATCACAACCGAAAAAATCCACCGAAAAAAAGGCTTTTTGCTTTTCCCAAAAAAAACTGAATACAATTTTTCTGAAGTGGCAAGTATCGATATAAGCGAATTTAATCGCAATTACAAACTGGGCACATTTACCGAAATAATGCTAAAATTCAAAGACGGCAGAAAAATCTTAATCGACTATGATAAAACCAAAAAGCTCAACGATAAAATCAAATCCGCAAAAATCCTGCAAGATATTTTCGCCAAACAAAACGAAAAAGAATTTAACAAAGCCTTTAACGAATTTGCCGAGCAATTGTTAGATGAAAAACCGGCAAAACCCGACAGCACAGATTAAAAAGTTTCACATATTTTCCGGCTTGGAAAAAGAGCAACCGCAGTAATCCTGACGATACAATTCATATTTTTTTGAAAGCTCTATTGATTTAAGATAACCGTTTTCTTTTTTAAAATCGCTTGGAAGCCAAAGAGCCTTTTGTGTTTGGTTTTCAAAGCCTATGGTATTCAAAAGCCCCGCATTCTTTAAAGGACTTAGCGAAAGTGTTGAACAAAAATACTTAAAACCGCTTTCGTTTGCCTCATCGGCGGTTCTTTTTATTCTAAGTTTGTAACAGTCTTTACACCTCCGTCCGCCTTCAGGACAAGTTTCTTTTCCCTTGGCTATGCAGTAAAACTCCTCGGGAGTGTAAGGGCTTGCAATAACATCGATAGTCGCACCATAATCCCTGTGCATATCAACCGCCAGTTTTTTCAATTCCTGCTCTCTTTTTTTATATTCGCCTGAAGTGTCAATATTTGGATTATAAAAAAACAATGTTATTTTAAAAACATCTTTCAATTTAAACAGTACCGCCGAGCTACAGGGAGCACAACATGCGTGAAGCAATATATCCTGTGATTTCTGTGGATAGCCTTCAATAATGTCTTGCAATAAAGAATTGCAATGTTTATTATAATTTAGCTTTTGGTTGTTTTGCATTTTGAATAACTTTTTGCACCTTTTCAAATATTGTATCCATTATAGTATTCAGTTTTTTTTCATTTGAATTAGATATTCTAAAGGCTATTGCACCCGGGTGTCCTCCGCCGTTTTCTATCTTCATATCAAGCAAAATCGAAAGCAAATTTAAATTATTTGCTCTTTCAGATGCCCTAACCCTAAATTGAATCTTATCGGATATTTCAGGAGGATCGAAAAAAACCGAAATTCCAACCTTCCCCGCATTTTCTGCTATAACATTAGTCGCTGTTTTAACTACCGAAACGGTTTTTTCATATTCATTCTCTCTAAATATATTTTCCGAATTTGCTTTGTTTATAACTATTGAACCGACTTCATCAGAATATTTCGCATAACTCAAAATTTTACTAAAAATATTATATTCACCAACAGACAGCTGTTCAAGAATATTAAGAATCTCATGAATAGAAGCTATATTAGATTTGTTCTTTTGTTGCTCACTTAATATTTTATTCAGCTTATTCAAAAAATAATCAAATACCCTTTTATCTCTTTGCTTAAACAGATAATTCCCCAATTTTGCATCACCAATCATGCCGGTCAGCATTGCAAGTACAATATTTCTGGAATAAAGCTCATCAATATTATATTTTTCCAAAATATCGGGTCTTTTTTCAAGTTTATAGCATATCTGAGCCAGAATCTCACAAGTGCTTGATGCTCTGAGCAACAAACTCAATTCAGGCATACCGGAAACATCTGCATCTGAATTAAAGTGATGGTCAATCTCAATTCTTGGAATGGAATCGTCATTTAAAAATTCCAAAGCCCTGCCCTTTGCCGCAACCATTTCCTTTTTGGGAGTATCCAGCACAAAAAGCACATCAGGCCGGCAAGTCAAATCAGGATCTCCAATATACATCTTAATATCGTTGTACTCGACAATCTTTTCCAAAAAATCAAGCTGCTCCGTTATAGGTTGCTCCAAAAAAAAGCAGACCTGCTTACCGAATTTTTTTAACAAAAGCCCAAGTGCAACTAAAGATGAAACACAATCCTCATCAGGACAAGAATGACCCAACATAAAAAAAGAATCATTATTCATGATAATATCTAAAATTTTGGCTATAACTCTATTCTTCTGAGCAATATTAAGAGGCTTATCTTTTTTTATAGGCTCAAATTTAGCCGAATTTTTAGAAATTCCCATAATTATATCATACCACAAATGAAAAAAAAAACAAGCTAAAATCAAGCAAATTTAGCCAAAAACAACTTTTTTATTGATTTTCCCTCAAATTTATTGTAAAATCCCATTAAGGTATCCGCTTTGTGAAAAAAAAGACAACAATTCCCCAAAAACCGACATATTACGGTAATGCTAACCGATTTTCATCTTTACAGCTAAAAAACATTGCAATTATAGCAATGGTTATTGACCATATCGCTTTTGCATGTTTAAGACCAATGGCAATCGAAAGCCCCGTAACCTCAAACATATTTTTGCTTTATACAATATTGCGCGCAATAGGCAGACTTACAATGCCTCTCATGGTTTTTTGCTTAGTTGAAGGCTTTTGCTACACGAGCAATCTTAGAAAATACCTAATTAGATTATTTTTGTTTGCACTGGTCTCGCATTTCCCCTATGTCTTTTTTCATCTCGGTAATTTCGGATTTAACATATCGACAATTCGACACTTTAGAACAAGCATCATAGCCAATTTATTCTTGGCATTACTTACCCTGTCGATTGACGCCAAGACCAAACTGCCAAATCTCACAAAAGCCTTCATAACGCTATTACTCTTAATTCTTTCGTGGTTTTGCGACTGGTCATTCTACCCCATTATCCTTGCACTAATTTTTTATTATCTTCGCCCGTTTGCGATTTTAAAACTTCCGGCTTACATACTCACCATACCCGTTTGGATTGCCCTGCACAATTGGGCTCAAGTCGTGGCAGATTTAAGCCAAAACGGCATACTCACAATGTTTAACGGCTCAATCAAAACCACCGTAACCCAATTCACCCGATACTACCATTACCAACTGTTCTTCGCCGGCCTTTTACTCGTCCCCCCGCTCCTATTTTTTTACAACGGCAAAGCCGGAAAACAAAGCACCGCATTAAAATACTTCTTCTATATATTCTATCCGACTCACTTATTAATTATCGGTTGGATAAAATTCGGCTCACCGTTTTAAAATTTTAGGGCGAATTTTTGCATTGCGAATTAAACAAATTAAATTTAAATCAACTTACTTTACGCAATGCAAAAAACGGGCTATACGCTACTACGCCTATCGGCTCCGACTAAAATTATGGCTAATAATTAACGCCATAATTTTATTTGCAGGGGTAATTTTTTAAAAATTCCCCCTGCATAGCTACTATCCCTTTCGCTGATTAAACCTTATTTAAATATTCTATAAACTCAATGAGTGTTTTTACGGCCGCTGAGTTACCGTACATATCCTGTATACCTGTGCTTACAAACGAAAGCCGTTTTTTCGCATAATCCCTTGCTTTTTCAATGCCTACACCTGATTGAAGCAATGTGATACAGTCTTTCACTGCATCTGAATCAACTCCTGCCATTTTTGCATCTGCAAAATACTTGGTAATACGCAGGATATCCGAAGGGTTTTCTTCCAAATGCAGTATTACAGGCAAACTCTTTTTCCCCTCTACTATATCATCACCTCTGTTTTTGCCCTTATTGCCATCGGTAATGTTTGTTATATCATCAAGTACCTGAAATGCTATCCCCAGATTTTGCAAAATCTTACCGAGCTGAATCGCTTTTTTATAATCTTGAGTTTCGCAAAAAACACCCAACTTCCCGGCAAGTTCCGACAAAGCCCCTGTTTTTAGCGAAATCATCGCTTCATACTCACAAGCACTTGGAATATAATCCGGCTCTCTGTGCCATTTTATATCCATAGCCTGCCCCAAGTGCAGTGCCGAAATTGTTGAAATTGCAAACCTGTAAATTTGAGCTTTTTCGAGTTCTGTTCCGTCATATCTGTTTATAATCGATAATGCGTGAAAATACAACCAAGCTCCGGCATTAAGTGCAGAATCAACACCGTATTTCAAATGGACTGACAAATCACCTCGCCTCATCTGTGAATTGTCTTCTATATCATCGTGTATTAAACTTGCCGTATGTATAAACTCAATCAGCGGTATAAGCTGATATGCCTTCTTTGTGCTTGCGTTTTCAAGCTCAGCCGAAAGTATCAATAAAAGCGGACGCCATCGCTTCCCGCCTCGCAACATTAAATCTCTGTTGATTTCCAGTAAAGGTGCAAAATGTTGATTTGATACATGGTAAGGAGTGTCAAAAAAACTTTTTTTTGACCAATCCTCCGTTTTAGGAAGAGCCTCATTCAAGGTTGCCTCTATTTTTTTAAGTCGTTGAACAATTTCATTTTTCATGATAGTATGATACACTATTTTAATTTTGAACTTCAAGAGGGGGTGTATGGATAAATACAAACAAGCAGATTACTGGACAAAAAAAGCTATTTTTGAAGGGTATCCCGCAAGATCTGTTTATAAACTCGCAGAAATGAACGAAAAATTTAACCTGTTTACAAAAAACTCAAATGTACTGGATTTAGGAGCGGCGCCGGGCAGTTGGACACTTTTTGTGTTAAAATTTTTAGACGAAACCGGACGAGTATGCTCGGTCGATTTACAACCACTGGACTCAAAAATATATGATAAAAGGCTTAGTTTTTTTCAAGGCAATATGTACGATAAAAATATCATGTCGGAAGTAAAAAACGAATCTCCGTTTGATACCCTCATTTGTGATGCCGCTCCGGCAACTACAGGGAATAAAGGGGTTGATACAACTCGCTCCGCCGCATTGGTAGAGCTTGCAATTTTTTATGCACAAAACTATCTAAAACCAAACGGTAATTTTGTTGTAAAAATTTTTCAAGGAGGTGAAGAGCAGGAATTATTAAAAACCTTACGAAAATTATTTAAAACCGTAAAAACATTCAAGCCAAAAGCCTGCCGTTCAACCAGCTTTGAAACATACCTGATAGGATTAAATTTTTTGCCGACTTAACCTTAAAAGAACCTGTTTATATACAAAAATAGCGCTTATTTGATTATCTAAATCAATTTTTCCCTTGCTTAATCTCTTCAAATACGGTATAATTTTAAAAAGGGTGGAGGAAATTATGGCTGTTCATAATGTAATGGAAGACTTAGTCTTTACTGAAGTGGATAATATTTTTCAAAAATTAAATAATAATAAAGAAAGCTGGTTTAAATGCAACTGCGAGCAATGTAAACTTGATACGATATGCTATGTCTTAAACAGAATAAAGCCACATTATATAAAATCAGGAAAAGGACTTGCTCATTTTGTTCAATTCAGGCGCGATGAAAGAGCACAGCTAATTGCGGATATTTCTGCATTAGCCGTAAAAGGTCTAAAACAAGTACAGAAAAACAGACGGCCTCACTCTAAAGGTAAGAAAACAATTGAAACCGACAAGCCGGTTTTCAATTTCCCCGTAATTACAGGTCGAATCTTAGATTCTGACAGTTTCGTTCCCATAAACAATTTTACTGTTTACTTAAAAACAGAGGGAAACAATGTTCTTCAAATGAGCAATCTCTGGGCTAACCCCTACATTATCTCAAAAAACACTTCGGGAACATTTACATTCTGGCCAAAGTTTATATCGTCAAAAAGCGATTCCGAAAAAAAATTATTTCAGTTTGAGCTGTTTGCCGTGCATGACGACTATGAGGACATAAAGTATTCTTTTGAAATAGGTGTAAACAGCGAAAAATCCGTCCAAGAAAAGGTACTAATGGAAACACAATTTAAAATTCCAAACTTGTTTGCATTCAAAAAAGAAAAGTAGAATTGGGCCCAGCTGGACTTGAACCGGCGACCCGCGGATTATGAGTCCGCTGCTCTAACCAACTGAGCTATAGGCCCTTTAGACGCTCATATTAGCAAATTTCAAGTTTTATGTCAACCCGAAAAAGCCGGGAAATTTATAAAATTTGCCTATAGTAAGTCAAAACTAAAACCCCTTGAAAGATTTCTTTCAAGGGGTTTTAGTTAAAATAAAGACTTTTCGTTAGAGTTTAAGTGCAACACCAAGTCTTGCAGTAAAGTTATTTGCCCATTGGCGTTTAATATTATCTCTTGCGCTAACACCATTTTTGTTCAAAGTATATCTTACAGAGCGTCCTGTTGCAGTTGTTCCTGCAAAATAATGCTGGTTCATCAATCTTAAAAAGAGAACTGAATCGCTCATTGTAAAGGCTACACCGATGTTTTTTGTAAAAAAGTAATTCAATGCTACATTAACACCCACACCACCTTGCATTATATGTCTGTATTCTGTTAATTTAAGACCTGATAACAAAAAACCTTCAGGCATTTTTCGTTTGAAATAAATATAATTTACGGTTACACCTGCACCAACAAACACATTAAAAGGCTTACCTTTCAATAATGTAATACCACCACCAAATTGACCGTCAACAATTACTGAGCCGCCAATTTTACTTTGAACAGGTTTTTTAGTGGTAATCTTCGCAATATCCAAGCCTTCATTGATTTGCTTGGAAGGAAGTCCAACAACAAGCCCCATGTAAAAATAGCTTATATGAAGATCCAAACCTAAAGCATAAGCATTATAAACCTGCTTAGATTTTTTATCACCAACCGTTAAGGTTCCAGAGCCCAAAGCGGAAAACGCATCTTCAAGCTCAGCACTCAAAGCACCATCTTTGTAAACCGTAGTAATTGTATGGTTCATATAACCTACAGGATTTACGGAGCCGGAAATGTCAATCCCTACACCTAAGGCAGATAAAGATACAAAGCAAAAAATTGCTAAAACTGATGTAAGTACTTTTTTCATAAAGCCTCCTAAAATTGCTATATTCGTATTTAGTACAAGCTTTAATATACCACAAAACATAAAAAAAAACAACTGAGGAGATTACAAAAGTCAGGCGAGTTTTGTAATTTCTTCTTAAAATATACCAAAAGGTAATGAAATGAGCTTATTTGGAGCCGGTTGCTAAAGTAAACAACTTTTGCAACCGGCTCAACTTCTTTTTTTAAATAATATTTGTTACATTAACCCGGCACAAGCGATTGGAATGGTGTGGGCGGGTTTTTCAAAACCTGCCCACAAATCCATTCGCCACGATATTTTAAGTGGCGAATTAGTCGAAGCGATAGCGTAGCCGTGTAATGAGCGGTTTTTAAGCCTGTAGTGATTTACTATTAATTTTGAATTTAATAAATTCAGGCTTAAAAATGTGCCCAAGTCATTTTTTTTTTAATCTTGTTTTTTAAAGTTGTCTATTAAAGTCTTCCAGCTTTTTGGCGGCCATTTCCCATTTTTGCACCAAATCGGCGGACTTTTCTTTGAGACTCGAGACAATGCTCGCCGCTTCTTTGCTCTTCACGGGGTCGGAGTAAATATCGGGGTTGGCAAAGTTATTTTCGGCCTCGGCAAGCTCGGAATCGTTTTTTTCTATTTCCGCCATCAGGCGTTGCTCTTCTTTTTCCAATTTGCGAAGCTCACATCGGCGCTGTTTTTGCTCTTCGTATTGCTCGGCGCCGGACTTTTTTTTGGCAGGCTTGGGCTTTGTGTCACTTGATGCGGTGTTTTCTTCGCACTGCAATCGGTAAAGGTAATAGTCGTAAGTGCCGGGAAAATTACGCATTTTAGACGGATTCTCCCTGTTGCAGTCATCGGGAGTTTGGAGTTCAAGCACTCGAGTTGCAAGACCTTGAATAAACCCTTTATCGTGCGAAACAAAAATTACTGTGCCGTCAAAGCGATTTAGGGCATTAAGTAAGGCATCTTTTGAATGTAAGTCAAGATGGTTTGTAGGCTCATCAAGTATTAGAAGGTTATGCGGTTTGAGCAAGAGTCTCAACAATGCAAGGCGACTTTTTTCGCCGCCTGAGAGTACCGAAAGAGGTTTGTATATATCATCTCCGCGGAACAAAAATGCCGCAAGCATATCGCGCAGTTTAGGAACAAGCTCATTCGGGGCTTCTTTTTCGAGTACATCTATGATTTTATCGTTTCCGGTTATAAGCTCGGAAGCATCTTGCGAAAAGTATCCCATGGAAACACCGGCACCCTCAGTTACGGAGCCTGTGAAGTTTAAATCTTCGCCTGCAAGAATTTTCAAGAGGGTTGTTTTACCGGCTCCGTTTTTTCCTACCAGAACGATTTTTTCTCGCCTTTCTATCAACAGGTCAATGTTTTTCAGTACGGCATGATTTCCGTAAGACTTGGATATGTTTTTTGCCTGCAAAACTATATTACCCGAATGAGGTGCGGGCGGGAAATTAAAGCGTATCTTTTTTAGGTGTTCGGGAATTTGGATTATTTCAAGTTTTTCAAGCCGTCTAATTCTATCCTGCACCATGGCGGCCTTGCTTTTGTTGTATCTAAAACGGCGGATAAAATCTTCGGTTTTTTCGATTTCTTCTCTTTGCTTTTCGTGAGCCTTTAGCAATGCCGCAAGCTCTTCAGAGCGTTTTTTTTCGTATTGACTATATGTGCCGGCGTATTTAGTCAGTTTTCCGTTAAAAAGCTCGTAAGTTTCTTTTATACAGGAATCCAAAAAATATCGGTCATGGCTTACAAGCAAAAACCCGCCTTTAAAATTTTTCAAAAATTCTTCAAGCCATCTTCTAGCCTCAAAATCAAGATAGTTTGTAGGCTCGTCCAATATCACTATGTCGGCACCCGAAAGCAAAACCTTCGCCAATGCAATTCGCATTTGCCACCCGCCTGAGAATTCGGCAACCTTGCGCGTAAAGTCCTGTTTTAAAAATCCCAAACCTGTCAGCACAGAGTCAATTAATCCCTCGCGGCGATACCAGCCCATATCGTCTAAACTTGTTTGCAAATTATGATAATCGTTTGAAAGCCTTTTTAACTCGGATTCGTCAGTTATGCCTTTCAGCCTGTCTCCAAGTGCTTCCAACTCTTCTAAAACCAAAACACAGTCGCAGAAGGCTTTTTCTGTTTCATCATAAAGGCTCGTATTTGAAAACTCAACTCCACTTTGAGGCAGATAAGCGACTTTAGTACCCTTTTCCGTTGAAATATCACCTGCATCCGAAGGAATAAGGTTTGCGATGATTTTCATCAATGTTGATTTACCCGAGCCGTTTGCACCCGTAAGAGCCGCTTTTGTTCCTTCCGAAAGGGTCAGTGTAACATCCTGTAAAATATCCCTCGCACCAAAACTAAGAGATATTTTTGAAAGCTGTACAAAAGGCATTACTTACCCTCAGGTGCAAAAAATAAAATTACGGGATTTAGATTTCTCTTTTTCGCCACACTCTCTTCTATATTTTGTGTATCTATAAATTCAAGCTGTAGCCCGTTTGGCGAAAGAGCATACAGAAAATGCACTTCATCTTGGGTTTCGTCAAACTTGAAAGAAAGCACTCCGTCATAGTTTGAAGACATTTTAGGCGATACAAAAAAACGAATTGAAACCTTACCCGAAGAACCTGCACCGGCAGGAATAATCGAAGGCGAAATTACCTTATACCCGCTCCACAAAAAAACACCATTTTCTAAAATTTGTAATTTACCGTAACTTTCGGAATTAAAATTAGGACCTCGATTTGCAATGCCTTTAATTATGCTTTTTCTTCGCTGTAATTCTTTTTCTATAAGCTCTTCGGGTGATGTTTTCAAGGTAACAAAATACTCCACATCGGGAGAGCCTTTAGTATCGGTAAACTGAACAGAAATTCTGTTTGCCCCGCGAACCTGCATCGAAAGATTTGACCCTTCAAACTTATACACATTCCCGTCGCTTTTTGAAATACGAGAATACGGAAAATCAAGCTCCAATTCGGGTAAAACAATGCGGGCAATCCCGGATTTTAATCCGGGCAAAAATCCGTGTTCTTGAGAAATATTTTCAATATCAATTCTATTGACTGCAATCATTTTGGCATAGTTTTCAGGATACCAATTTTTACTCAAAACATCTGCCAAAATATTATCGCTCTGCACAATACTCGGCTCTGTATTTTCTTCTTTTTTTTCACGCTCGTCATAAATAGACAAGTTCAACGAAAAACACCAACCTCGTGTCCCGTCTTCGGTAATAACCTCATACCAATCTCCGGGAATTGCCTTGCCGTTTCTTAAAACAGGAACACCGTCTCCTTTCCATAATACCTTAATGGTCTGCCCTTCGCGTAATCTATAAATCTGCTTGGAAGTATTTTCAGGCTCGCTTCGCATCGGTAAACCGTCAAATGTAACTTTAGCATACTGAAAAAGTGTATCGCTCATCTTGGTCTTAAAATGCTCGGCTTCTGTTTTCGATTTAAAAAAAGACAATTGCCATAAAGGTATTTCCTTCTTGCTGTCTTCGCTTTCTCCAACCCGGGCAATATAAGCCTTAGACACATTTGACTTAACATAAACCGGAACTATATCTCCTGCAACAAGATTATATTCCGGCAAAGACCAATTAACAACGCCATAACCTATAATACCGCCGGAGCAGGAAAAAATCATTAAACAAAATGCAATAACAAAAATTTTAAGCAAGTTTTTCATGGTAGCCCAATATTATACCAAAACCGGAAAAAAATCAAGATGTCAAAAGTTTGATTAAAATTATTTACAAAGGGGGTGTCTCCCCCTCGCTTCAAAAAAATAGGTTGCTTAATATAAGCAACCTATTTTTTTTACGCTACCCCCCAATGTAAGTGAAGGCTGCACATACAAAACGAACGCTCCACTAAGCGAATTAGAAAATGATAAACATTTTTTAACTTACTCTACATATTCTTCATTATCATCAGTATCCGGCTCTTTTTTAGACGGCTGATTTTTTGGTACACGAATAGTGGGACGATATGTTTGCTTTTCTTTCTTTTTGCGTTTTTTACCGGCAGGTTTACGCCTGTAATATGTTACATAATTTAAAAGCCAAATATATAAGCCGAGAGCCACCGTTAGCATGATTGTAATAGGTGATGCAAATACAGCCTTTATTATTGACCAAACTTCAGAAATTAACATGTTTAATTTTCGGCTTGTTTTCGGCTATTCTTTAGTTTCGCGTGGCACCAGACCTTCAATCCCGTATTTTTCAGGCAACTTTGTCGGTCTGCCGGTTTCTTTTGAAACGCAAGCCCATGTAATTTCAGCTTCTGCGCAAACAATTCCGTCCTGATTTATTATGCGCTGAAAAAACACTCCTGAAACTTTTTTTAGCTTTATAGACTCTACTTCAACAGTCAGTTTATCATAAAGGCGTGCAGAATACTTATACTTTATATCTGCTCTGGTAACAAACAGCATATAGCCGTCTTCTATAAGACGGGTATAATCAAAATTGATTGCCCGCAAAAATTGCATTCTGGCATATTCAAGATAGTTTAGATAAACCGCATTATTTACATGATTATATGAATCTAATTCGTATGTTCTAACTTCCACTTCTGTTGACCAAGCCATTATTTTCCCTCTCGTTTTTGCTCTGCTTCATTTTTAATGTGCATTGTTTCCAGCTCGTCCATTACGGCATCTACTATAGCTTGCTTTCTGTCTTCGCCGTCAGGAACACCGGCAATAATGTTTTTTCTAAATTCGGCGCAATCAATAACAGGGCTTGCATCCAGTATGATTTTGTCTTTTTTTACAATATCCTGACCCATATCACCGGATTGACTTATTTCAAGGCAATTCCCGTTAATTGAAACGAGCATCATATAATCAGAGCTTTTAATGTAAGAATCTATTTCGCGCATGCCTTTTTTTGTTTCAGGCTTGCCGGGTCTGTATCGAGTGCCGGTAGGAAAGACAACCACTATTCTTCCTTCATCTCGCACTTCGTTTAAAAGCCTCATAGATGCTATGTTAATGGCCTTACATCGTTTTACTTCACTTGCTTTTTTTTCAGGATCTTGTATTGCATATATCGATCTTCCCGGGTAAACATATATCATGTCGTAAGAATCCGTTAAAATAGAAATGTAAGGATTTTCTTCGGCAAGTTTCAATCCTGCAATGGCGATACATCTTTCTGCCAGCTCAGTCATTCCGGCTTTTCTCATTAAATGTTGCATACAAGGGTAATCGAAATTACTGTAATGCTCAGGAAGTATGATGCATCTTTTTCCTGCTTCTGCTTTTTCTAAAAGCTCTTGTAAATTCTGTATATTTTTAAATACAGAGCCTTCAAGTAAAACCTTGCTAACCATTTCGTCTAAAATTTTAAAAAGCTCAAGCGAACCTTTTTTAAAAACTTTATCGGGTGTAACTTCAAAACCTTCTTTTATAAACGGCTTTAGTCTTTCCTGATGAAGTTTTATTACTTCCATTAAGTGCTGTTCACTCATATTATAAACTCCTCAAAATTGAATTTCTTCATGTTTTGATGAGTATAATATTTTTTTAGCGTTTAGTAAACCCCCCGAAAAATAAGAATTTCAATCGCTGTAATCTAAAAAAGATGAAGCACCCGCGAAAGGGATAGTAGCGGTGAAGTATGTGTTTTTAAAAAACACATACTTCAAATAAAATTGTGGCGTAAATTTTAAGCCACAATTTTAGTCGGAGCGATAGCGTAGCCGCGAATAGCCCGTTTTTTGCATTGCGTAATTTTTTTTTAACATTTATTGTTTTTTATAAATTCGCAATGCAAAAATTCGCCCTAATACAATTTATTAAAGTAATCTTTATGCGTTTCGTAATCCGCCTTGTTCACGGTCAGGCTAATCATTGTGTACGAGTTTTCATTTTTTATCAAAGTTTTTATGTCAATGTTGACGGTTTGAGTTTTTTTGTCGTACACCTCGTTTGTAAGCGTAAACCGGGTTTCGTTACCGGTAAGCAGCATTTGAGAAAGCATCACAGTTCTGTCTTTGCCGGATAAACAAAGGCGTTTCACAAGTGAAGAAAGAGGAGCATTGTCGAGCTCGGAAGTTACAGCCGAAAGAGGAATGTCAACGAAAGCTAATACTGCAGTGTTGTCAAGCAAAAAATAATTATCGGCAACAGGCTTCCAGCGATTATTCAAAGCAAGTTTTACATCGCCGAACTGTATGGTTTTATTTTCGCCGTTTTCCGCCGGATTGAATTTAGATTCTTGCTTTTTCGGAAACGGTATTAAGAAGTTAAAAAATTCCGGGTCGGTGTTTTGCCCTACCCGCCCTATCCTTTCGATTTCGAGAAAATTTTTACCGTCCGCACTTGAAATACTGTCAATGCAAAACACAGGGATATAAGATGCGTATTTTATGTCAACGGCTCCGTTAAAATAATCAATGTCGGCAAACTGCTTTTTATTGATTTTTACGATTGTATTGTTTTCGGCATTTTGGGTAAAATTTTTCGGGTCAGTACTCCATGAATACATATCGGGCAGTAACCGCATAAGGTAGTTTACCGCTTCAATGTCCTGCAAATTTCGCTGGTCGATGTCGGAAATAATGTTTTGCCCCGTAGTTTCAAGTTTGCCGTTTTTCACTTCAACGGAAAAAAGGATTGCCACGCGCCTTTTGTCCGCAGGAGTATAAAGAACAGCTCCGTAGGTGTTTTCGTCATAATACAAAAAACCAACCCAAGTATCTGAAACAAAGCTGTTGTCTTTGTATATAACATAGTCGCCGGATACAGTTCCGTTTCGCTCTTGTGCAAAGACTGAAAAAGCCTGTAATACAAAAAGCGCAAATAAGATGAATTTTCCCATGTTTTTCATAATTTTAATACCCCATCAATAAACACATTAACATAACAAAAGCTACAAGTTTTTTCATCATTCACAAAACATTTGCTACAAATTCACTTGCTCTATTTTTTATCGAGCGAGGATAAAACAATTAGTTTACCGCCCTTGCGTTAGCGATTGTAGGAACGCGTTACATGTTTTTTAAAAAACATGTAACGCGGATACATTTTGCACAATAATTTTTTGTGCAAAAT
>PDOP01000008.1 GCA_002749205.1 Treponema sp.
TAAACAATAGAAAGCTGGGTACGTCCCGTTTTTGATGATGTGCTTTTTTTCAAATACATAATTTTACCCCTCTCTTGTAAATATAACACAAAGCCTTAATAAACGCAACACATCATAACCAATATATGTTTATTAAACAATAAAAGAGACTTCTAACTTTCTATCTATAGAGAAAATATTTTGAATTTTTAATTATGTTGCTGCAAAATTAGGGGATTGTTGCAGGACCGAATTTACAATATATTTTACATTTGGGTTTGAGAGACCTTTTTCTGATAATTTAAAATGAAAAGGCATTAGGGAGATTAAAAGAAATTTTTATGAGCATTAAGTCTAATATTATTTTTGAAATGAAAAGATTTTACTGGTATGTTGTTCGCTTTGGCTTTCTCAATGACAGCGCTTTCTCTATTTTTCATTTCCGTTTATCTCATGGACATTGGCCTTCCTTGAAAAATCCTTAAACATTCAGTGAATGTATATTGCTTAAAAAGCTAAAGAGAGATGTTTCTGCACAAGAAGTTGTGCTTAGATGCCAAGTTGCAGATCGCATTAAGGTTCGGGATTATATTTTATCCAAGAATACGGATGTTAAGCTCATACCTCTTCTTTGGGATGGTGTTGATTTTAATCAATCGGTCTGGGATGCACTTCCTTCCCGGTTTGTGATTAAGGCTAACCATGGAAGTGGTATGATATTGATTGTTGATAAAGCAAAGGATTCCTACTTTTCTGTAAGGGATCGGGTTATGCCCTGGTTAAAGAAAGATTTTTATCGATGGGGGCGGGAATGGGTTTACAAGGATCTTGAAAAAAAGCTTATTGTTGAGGGATTTCTTGATTTGAATGGAACATCTCCTCCTGATTTCAAATTTTTCTGTGTTCATAATAAAGTCGAACTGATTCAGGTACATTTAAATCGTTTTAAGAATCATGGTCAGCATCATTATGACAGGAATTTTGTTAGAGTACATGCAGCTCCCAGTGATTCCCGGGACGCTGATATTGCTAAGCCCGCTCTTTTTGATAAGGCTGTATCCATTGCAGAACACTTATCTGCCGATTTTGATTTTATTCGTGTTGATTTGTATATTATGGATGATTGCATTTATTTTGGTGAGCTGACAAATACCCCGGATAACGGCCTTCTGGAATTTTTTCCAAAGTTTGAAGGTTTATTAGGTGGAAAATGGCTCAAGAAGGATTAAATATGAAAAAACGTATCCTGGTTATCTTGCTGTTTGTTCTGTCAGGGAGCTTCTTGTTCTCAGGAGAAGCCATCCATTCTGCATTTGATAATTATTATGATGCTCTGAGCCTGCAGGGGAAGACTAAACGCCCTTATCTAAATTACAGAGCATACAGTACTGATAACTGGATAGTCAAAGAAGGGCAGGCTCATCCATGGAAAGGCTTTTTGAAGGCACCCAAGCCTCTGCTTGCCTTTGATTGGGGAGCTTTCTATCTGGAAGATTCCAGACTTTTCCAGTCTTTTAATCTTCAAACGCCCCATGGCATGAATGATGAAGGGCTTTGGCAGGGGCGAGGATACAATCTGGCCTTAAAAGGCGGAGTTTCCTTTAAATCCCCTTACCTTGATATTGTTCTTTATCCGGAATTCTATTTTTCCCAGAATCGTGAGTTTGATATTATGACAGCCAGTTCCTGGTCCGGTTCTGAATATGGCTATCCATATAGCGGGATTGATACCCCCCAGCGTTTTGGGAATGGGCCTTATGTTTATGGGGGATGGGGGCAAAGTCAAATTCGTGTTAAGTATAAAAACTGGAATCTGGGTTTTGGAACCCAGAATGTCTGGATAGGCCCGGCCTCCCACAGTGCCATCCTTTGGAGCAATAACGCCTCGGGTTTTCCTCATATTGACATAGGGCTGGATCGGAGTCAGACAAAAATTGGAGACTTTGAATTTCACATGTGGTGGGGCTGGTTGAAAAGCTCGCCCTTCTACAAACGTTCGGATGCCAATGCCTATAAGGATTTCATAACGGGGATTACCCTGTCCTACGCACCTTCTTTTATCCCGGGTTTTACCTTGGGGCTTCATAAAACATCCCAGGTGGCATTGGACAATTTTGATGCCTATGCCCTTATTGCCTCTCTGGACCCCGGGGTACTCAGGGACTATGGTACAGGTTCAAATGAACCTGATGCAGCTGACGGCAGAGCCTCCATAACCTGGAGCTGGCTGCTTCCTTCTGCCGGATTTGAATTTTACGGTGAATGGCTTATGGAAGATTTTGCCGATAACCTTGAAGCCTTCGTCATGACTCCGGAACATGCTGCAGCCTATACCCTTGGTATCAAGCAGCGTATTATGCTGAAAGGGGCTTCCCGGAACTTTTTATTCCTGAACTGTGAGATTTCATCCTTGAACTGGAGTCTGGATTACTATATCAATTCCATTGGGTGGGGGGGAGGTTTTTTCCGCCATTATCGCACCCATCTCGGCTATGCCAACAAAGGACAGGGACTTGGTTCCGGAGTGGGAACCGGGGGGGAATTCCAGCATATTGAGGTAGATTATTATGGGCCTTTTGGTATGGCTGGTGTATATGTAACCAGGCATAGGCTGGATTCTTCCCGCTTGTATCTGGAAAATAATATGGTAAAATATACAGGAAAACGGACCAATGACCTGATTCCCCTTCAATGGGCCTTCGGTTCCCGGTTTTCCCTGTTTTTGGAAAAGGGTTTTTTTCTGGATATGAATGCGGCTCTCATATACGATATGAACCGGAATCTGGAAAGGTACAAGAATTATTACGGTTTTTATGTTAATCTTTCACTGGATTACCGTTATTGAGGTTGGTTCTTACACTTTTTCTTCAGTATCCTGTCCTGACATTTTTTGGAATTCCCTGTTTCTTGCCATCAATTCGCCATACTTCCCCTGATCCAGGATTCTGCCTCCTTCTCCCAGGAGATAGATGCAGTCTGCTTCTTTTACTGTTGTGAGACGGTGGGCTATGATAATGATGGTTTTTTGACGTGCCAGGCTGTTTATGGATTTCATGATACGATTTTCCGTTATTCCGTCCAGAGCACTGGTCGCTTCGTCAAATATCAGGACAGAGGCATCATGGTACAGGGCTCTGGCAATACCTATTCGCTGCCGCTGACCTCCAGACAACTGGATTCCTCTTTCGCCTACTGTTGTATGAATGCCTTTTGCCAGGGAATGGACAAAACCATCCAGGTCAGCCAGTTTCAGGACTTTGTCAATTTGTGACCAGTTTATATCCTGATGATCTGTTCCAAAAGCAATGTTCTGGGCGATTGTCGCATCGCTGAGGTAGATGCTTTGAGGGACGTAACCCAGGATGTTCTGCCAGGATCTTATGTTTTCTTTATGTATGGTGGTTCCGTCTACGATGATCTTTCCTGATTGGGGTTCCAAAAGACCCAGGATAATATCTACAAGGGTTGTCTTTCCTGATCCTGACGAGCCGATAAGGGCAATTGTGTTATTTTTTGGTATTTTTAAAGAAATGGAATTGATTACTTTTTTGCTTGTTCCAGGATAGGCGAAAGAGAGATTTTGAATATTTATTTCTCTCTCAAAGGGAAGAATCTCCGTATCAGTCTTTTTTAAATCCGTTTTGTTTTTTGCTTTTATGAGATCAGGAGCAATTTTATACAATACAGAAATGTTGGCTTTTATAATGGAAATTGATTCATAAATGGCATTCACTGCAGGGAGGAGCTTGTAGCCTGCAATTGCATAAAAGCTTAGAATCGGCAGGACTACGGTAAGATTGTTTTCATTTACTTTTACCATAACCAGCATCAGGCCGACAAGAGAGGATATAACAAACGCTTCGAGCAGGAATTTGGGCAGGTAACTGATTACATCATTTCTTGACCAGTTTCGGTTAAATTGCCAGGAAGCATTTCTGAAATTTTTCTTGAAGAACTCTTCCTTTCCAAGAATTTTTAGATCTTTTATCCCTCCAAAACCTTCATTTAAAAATTTCATTCGCATTCGGCTTTGTTCCGTAACAATCTTTCCGCCTTTGCTTAATGGAGATTTAAACATTCTGTAAATTAAAAAATAGCCGCCTCCTATCAGGGAGAAGAAGCCCAGAGCCATGAGCGGGCTTATAAGAATAAAGCCTATAAGGAAGAAAAGGGCCAGCAATGCCCTGGCTATGCCCCGAAGGAAGCGGTATATTACCTCTTTTGAAAACCTGTCAATATCAACAATAATGGTGTTGATGAGTTCTGCACTGTTGTTATTAACATGAAACAGGTAATTTTGATCCATATAATAATCTTTGAGTCTGCTGGAAAAATCATGTCTTAATTTTGAGCCGAACCAGACCATTTGATATTTTGAAAATGAGAGAATAAGACTTGAAGAGATCATAAGGGCAATTACAGCCATTCCGAATATGGTAATAAATTCGTTATAGCTTTCAGGTTGTACAATATTGTAACACAATTTCATATATTTGTTTGTATGTACGATGTCAGGGTTTGTAAAAAGACCAATAAAGGGAACGAGGGTCGATACTCCTGCAACTTCAAAAAATGAAGATATGATGATAAGCCCCTGGGTAAGGATATAGTCTTTTTTCTGTTTGGGTGTTAAAAGCTGCCAGATTAGCTGAATCTTCTTCACAGTGCCTCCTTGTGCCGGTCAGTATCTCATAGTAAGGGAGTCTTCATCAATCATTATATTCAAAAAGCACTTGTTCTTTATAGGGTAAAGTCCTTTCAGGTGTTTACACTTGAACAAGATTCCGCTATTATCCCATCACATAAATCAAAGACTTAGAGTGTAACAAAATGCGTAAAGCTTATCTTTTTATGTTTTCTTTTCTGATTGTATCTTCTTCCTGGGCTTATGTTGATCCGGCAACGGGAAGCATGCTTTTTTCGGCTGTTACCGGAATTATAATATCCGGCTATTTCTTTGTTAAACAAATAATAATGAAATTAAAGTTCTTCTCTCCCGTGAAAAGTGTGAAGGGAAAGGCTCATTCCATTGTACTCCACTCCGAAGGACGGCAGTACTGGAATGTTTTCAAACCCCTGGTGGATGAATTTGTTAAACGGGGGGAGGCGTGTTCCTACTATTCTGCCGATCCCGAAGATCCCGGGCTTAAATATGAGTCTCCCCTTGTTGAGACCCGGTTTATTGGTACGGGGAATAAGGCATGGATGCACATGAACATGCTGGAAGCGGATGTGTGTGTTACAACCACTCCGGGACTGGATGTGCTGCAGTTTCGGCGTTCAAAAAAGGTTAAGCATTACAGTCATATCTTTCATGCGACAGACAATACCGCTGGTTACAAGCTTTATAGCCTTGACTACTTTGATTCCGTATTGATGAATGGAGATCATCAGGCAGGGATTATCCGGGAATTGGAAGAAGTCCGGGGAACCAGGAAAAAGGATTTGCGGATTATCGGCTGTACCTATCTGGATGTTCTGTCAAAGGAAAAGGCAAAACTTCCCCTGCGGACAAATGACCAATTTACAGTACTGGTTTCCCCGTCCTGGGGAAGGAATGGTCTTTTGACCCTGTATGGGATGGAACTTCTTAAACCCCTTATAGAAAGTGGTCTGCATATTATTTTGCGTCCCCATCCCCAGAGTTCCATATCGGAGAAGGCCATGCTTGATAAGTTGAAAACTGCTCTGGCTGGTCATGAAAACCTTGAGTGGGACTTCCAAAAAGACAATATTCTGGCAATGAACCGTTCGGATGTAATGATTTCTGACTTTTCATCAATCATGTATGACTATGTTTTTCTGTTTCAGAAACCTGTGGTAACCTTTAACTTTCACATGGATCCCAGAGGTTTTGAACTGAGTGATATTAAGAGGGAAAACCCTTTCTACATGTCTAAAGATAGCGGTGCCATTATTCACATGAATGCTGATAATTTACAGGATGTTCCTTCCCTGATTCGCGGTTTGGAGGCTGATCCTGCCCTGGAAAAGAAAATTGCTGATTTAAGTGCCCATGCCTGGATGCATAAGGGGGGGGCGGGGAAGGAAGGGGTTGATGCCATTCTTTCAATCAGAAACGGGCTGGTGGAATCATGAGTTCTACATTATATAATGCCATAATTTACCCCCTTGTCTCTTTAATGGAATTAATTCTGAATTTTTTCCATGAATATTCTGGAAGTTATGGAATATCCATTATTCTGTTGAGTTTGGGAGTTAATCTTCTTATTTCTCCTTTTTATACCCTGGCTGACAAGTGGCAGAATGAAGAGCAGGATCTTTTAAGGAAAATGAAAGACCGGATAAAGGATATAAAGGATGTCTATAAAGGGGACGAGCGGCATTTTTATATGAAGGCCTTGTACCGTCTTCATGGTTACAGTCCCTTCATGTCCATCCGGTCCAGTTTTGGTCTTTTGATTCAGATTCCCTTTTTCATGGCGGCTTATAATTTTTTATCTCACTATAAGGCTTTGGATGGTCAAAGCTTCCTCTTCTTTACAGATCTGGTTCGTCCTGACAGTCTT
This sequence comes from Treponema sp., assembly GCA_002749205.1. Lineage (GTDB taxonomy): Bacteria > Spirochaetota > Spirochaetia > Treponematales > Treponemataceae > Treponema_B. The sequence goes on from PDOP01000008.1 coordinate 6,510, forward strand.
TTGGGTTCTGTTAATATCATGCCTTTTGTCATGACAGGGATTAATCTGCTTTCTGCAGTGCTCTTTACGGAAGGCCAGAATCTGCGGAGCAGGATCCAGTTATTTGGAATGGCGGGTTTGTTTCTTGTTCTGCTCTATAATTCTGCTTCCGGTTTACTGCTGTACTGGACTTGTAACAATCTTTTTTCTCTGGTGAGAATCCTTTACAAAAGAAGTTTTTTGAGTTCCGCGGTGAGTAAAATCCCTGAGAGGGCTCAGCATCTGGGTCAAAAAATTACTTTACCTCCCCTGGGGCTTGTTTTGCTTCTTTGTGCGGGCTACGGGATTATCCTGCACCTGTTTCTTGGTAACGCGTATCTCCTGCTTCCCGTTGGAACCGCGTTTGAGCGTATTGCAGCTAAAATTGTTTTTTCTTACCTTGTCCTTGTTGGGGTCTTGTATTTTCTGGGGAATGTCAAAGACAATTTTGCCTATCATTTAAATATAATAGGTCTGATTGGCCTTTTGGCCATGATGATACATGGCTTATTTACCTTTAGCCGGTCTCATGATTTTGTGGTTTATTATGGCTCTGTTACGGTTTTACTGGGGCTAACGGTTGTGCTGCCTCTTACGTACCGCTTTGATTCATTTTTGGAGCAGAGGGGAATTATGAACAACAGGGAATCAGATTCCCTGCTGTTTAAGTCCATATTTTCCCTGTCCCTTATGATTGGTTGTATTCTTCCCTTACTTATAATAAATGATATTCCCGGTGAGATTGTTCTTCCCTTTGAACACTATTCCCGGTTTCTGGTTTGGGTTGTTCTCTATATCGTTCTTATCCCTTTGTTTTTATACAGAGCTTTTCCTTTTGAACTAAAGAAGGTTTTTGCCATTTCTTTCTTTATTCTTTTACTGTGGGGCTTGATTGACTTTTTGTTTTTCGCCGGAGATTACGGTGTTATTAATAACAGACTCCAATTTACCTCGGAGGATGAACCGTCACATCTCAAACAGCTTGTAAATTTGCTTGTGTTTTTAGTTACTGCCGGATGTGTTTTCTGGCTGGCCGTTAAGCGCTACGGTTTTGTCAATAAACTGGCTTTACTTCTGTCTCTTTCCATTTTACTTCTGTCTCTTTTTCAGGTTTTTCAATATAACTTTTATACGGTAAAGAAAATTGATCCTTTTGTTAAGAAAAATTCCGAGCTCATACCGGAAATCCCCCTGTCCAAAACCAGGCGGAATACAATTATTCTGATGATGGATCGTGCCTTGGGCGGTGCTGTTCCCTCTGCTCTGAAGGCCTATCCTGAATTAAAACAGGATCTTTCCGGTTTTATATGGTATAAAAATACAATTTCCTATGGAGATTATACCATAATAGGACTTCCCTCTTTACTGGGGGGCTATGATTACACCCCTGTTGGCATGCATGCCAGACAGGATATGTCAATTCATCATAAGGCGATGGAAGCATGGACGGTGTTACCTGAATTATTTTTGAACCTGGGACATTCCGTTTATATTGCCGATCCGGATTTGCATGATCTTGACCCTGATTATCCGGGTGTTCAGTTGGCTGATATGGATGTAACGATTTCTTATCTGGAGGGGAAATACTCTGAGTACTGGCTGAATGAGTACCATAGCTGGATTTCTTCGGATATGCTTATGAGCAGACGGGGTAAATCCTTCTTTATGTTCTCCCTTTTCCGTTTGGCTCCGGTATTCCTCAGGAATGATATTTATGACGGGGGTGTCTGGCACAGCGGAAGTACAGACAGGGAAGTCCGGAAAAAAACCGGAAACTGGAATAATTTTCAGATAACCCTTCAGCCCTGGAGTACCCTGGCCTATCTTCCGGAATTGACTTTTTTCCAGGAGCAGGGCGCTTTTGATTTTATCTATAACATGACCACCCATGAACCCAAAGCGATTGATTCCAGCTTTCAAATGTCTCCGTCGTCCATTGTGGTTCCCGAGGAAGATCTTGAAGCTTATTCAACAGAAATCACGGCGCTCCATATATACACCAATATTGCAGCGTTAAAAAAGCTTTCCGAATGGTTTGTCTGGATGAAGGAAAATGACGTATATGATAATACACAGATCATCATTGTCGCGGATCATGGACGGGATCAGGTTATAAATCCCATGATGCCCCTTGAAGTTCAAGGGAAGGGAAAAGTCCCGTATAACGGTTTTCAGCCGCTTTTGATGTTTAAGCCCTTTGGTGCTTCCTCCGAACTTTCCGTTGATGATTCGTTTATGACTAATGCGGATGTGCCTTCTTTGGTTCTTTCCGCTTTTGGTTCTTTTGTAAACCCACGGACAGGGACTCCTCTTGATCAAAGTGCCAAGGCCGGAGAGCAGCTTGTTGGAACCGGGCAGCATAGAGAGGATAAGCATACGGGGAATGATTTCCTGCTGTATGATCAGTATTATGTTTCGGGCAATTCTCTGGATCCTGCATCCTGGAGAAAAGTCCCTGAATCCGAGCAGATTAAATAAATGGATTTTTTTTGTATTAAATTAAAGTTGATTTTAAGGAAATGGATTTTATGGGAAAAAAGTTATTGATGGTTGTGGGGCCCACGGAAGTAGAACCTGATGTTC
>PDOP01000051.1 GCA_002749205.1 Treponema sp.
TTTTAGCCCTTGCGATGTATGTGCAAACAGTGTTCATGAGCTTTAGCTCTATGTCAAAACCCTGCCCCGATTTTATTCCGCCGGGTACTGTTATAGAATTTTTAGATATAACCAAATCTTCTTTTTTGTATGTTTTAATTTCGTTTGTGTATTGTGTAATTTTTAAAATTACGGCTCTTGCTTGCGTAAGGTCTGTTATAACCGCATGGCCTTCGGTAATGCTTCTTTCTGCTGAAAGGGTCAGGGTAAGGGCATTCGGGTTTTCAAGCTCCATCTTGCAACCTGAAAACACGAATAAAAAAAAGAGAATTGTTAAAAGCCTAAGACCTGTCTGTCTGTCTGTCTGTCTGTCTGTCTGTCTGTCTGTCTGTCTGTCATATCTAAATCTCCTTTTTTTATATACTCTTCGTTTATCTTCATTTTTTTATGTTACGCTTTGCATTTAAATCTTTTTTTTAATTATAACACCGGGCAGATATAATTTCAAGTTGAATAGTGTAAAAAAAATTGCTTAAAAAATGTTTTATAAATTTGTAAGTGGTATTTTTTGTATTTAACGCGGGAAGGTTCATACTTCATTTAAATTTCTAAAAATTCTTCCTTAGTAATACCTGCTTGCTTTAAGATTGCCTTTAAAGTTCCTTCAGGTAAATGACCCGGATGGTTTGGTATTGTTGTTCTTAGTCGGCTAATTGGATTAAGCCATATTTCATGACTTCCGCGAGCTTGTCTGTCAAATTCAAATCCTAACTTTTTGAGTTTTTTTATACACTTTTTATAATTAAAACCTGATAGCTGACCCATTACACACCAACAGCTATATCAAGTTCAATCTTTTCTTCAATAGGTTTAAAAGTAACCGGTATGGGGTCTCCATGTTCAATATAAGACTCTAAAAGTTTTCTTGCTACATCTTGAGCTATTTCAATTGTTTCAGAAATACTTCTACCTTGAGCAATTAAACCCGGCATATCATCAGATTCAGCAAGATACTGTCCATTTTCAATTTGCGAGATTTTTAATCTCATAGAATATACATCATTCATACCCAAATTATACCACAGGGCAGATATAATTTCAAGTTGAATAGTGTAAAAAAAATTGCTTAAAAAATGTTTTATAAATTTGTAAGTGGTATTTTTTGTATTTAACGCCACAAAAATAAAAAACATTGATTGGTTCGACAAAAATATAATATAATGTAGACATGGATAAGAAAATAAATAGAAAATACAGAGTTACAGACACAACATTATGATTCAAAAGCCGGTAGGTTAGAGACATGATAGCAGAAATAAATACAAACTTAGAAAAAGCAAATCAACAAATGAAAGAATTTTACAGCGTAGATGTTCAGCGAGCTTTATACATAGCAGCTCAAAATGCTGAAAGCGATAGAGTTTCAATGCTAGGGGCTTCCAGACGAGAGGTGATTCGTGAGGGCATTCAAAAGGGCATTTTTCAAACTGCAAAAAATATGAAGCGTAAAAATTTTGATAGTGCTGTTATTTCGGAAGTAACAGGTTTGTCTATTGAAGAAATAGAGAAATTATGAAATAATTTTGTTTAACGAAATGCTTGGCTTTGTATTATTTCAAAGTCAAGCATTTTTTTTTAAGTTCAATACATCGATAGACAATACACCCATGGAATAGCAATGACTTGCAAACAAAGTTTAATTAATTTGGGCTGTGCGGACTAAAAACCGCATCATTAGTTTGTAAAGTCAACCGTTGTATCCGTGGCGGTTTTTGTTTTTATACTTCCATTTGAGTAAAAGCAAAAGTTTGGAGGGGAATCTTTAAAATACGGAATGCGGATTGTGCATTTTGCTTTTGTTTCGCCTTTTTTTACGGTTGTAAGCACCGAGGCAACACATTGTCCGTTAAGGTCGTTTTCGTAGGCATACACCGTAGAAGCGGCTGATGTTATAATTGTAAATACAGCTTCTTTGTATTTTGCTTTTACAGTGGCAAGGGTTTTGCTGTTTACTGTATTTCCTTTTACCAACCTTACTGCATTATTGACATTGATGCGACCGTAACCGTAAGTAGTGTTAAACCCGTCTGTATTATATGAAACGCCACCGACTTGGTTTGCTGTTTCTTCAAGCACGGCTCTCATCTGTAATGGGGTTAATTCATGCCCGCCGTTTGCAATTAAGTAAGTTATAACTCCCGTTACAAAAGGGGTTGCCATTGATGTTCCGCTCATTGAAACATACTTGTCGGTTCCTGAATTACTCAAACTTAAAATACTCTTTCCCGGAGCACAGATACTTATCCATGAGCCTCGGCTACTGAAACTTGCGATTTTATCATGCTGATTGGTAGCACCTACCGGAAGCACTCCCGGAATAACGGCGGGGTATGATGCAATTACTCTGCCTTCATTACCCATTGCCACAACCGGCAACACACCTTTTGAAAGTGCATAGTTTACAACATCTATTGCAAGCCCTTCGGTGGAAAATCCGCCGAGCGACATATTTACAGGCACTGTTTTTTGGCTGTTTGTAATATTATTGTCAGCGACATATTTTGCAAAGTCGTACAAGGAAGTATATACTGCCCAAGTGCTTCCGCTTTTTTTGGAACCTTTTTTAAATACCTTGTATGACATCAGTTTAACATTTGACTTGTAAGCACTTCCGTATATACCTTTTCCGTTGACTTTGCCGGCGATTATACCTGCACAATGGGTGCCGTGTCCCATGTCGTCATGGTTTGTGTATTTGCTGACTTCGGTTATGCTGTCTCCACTGAAGGCTGTTTTTGACTTCACGATGACATTGCTTGAGTCTTTTCCTCCAAAGTCCTCATGCGCCCATGTAACACCGGAATCAATAATGCCGGCTAAAACCGGTTTGGTTTGATTATGATAGTTTTCATAAGCGGTCAATGCTTCGGTTTTTCTAAACGGATATTCACAGTTGCCTTCCGATTGACTGTCAAGGCCTATCGCTCTTATTGATTGAGTATTATTCAAAGCATTTTTTACAGGCTTTATGAGTTTAAGTACTGAGTTCGGTTCCACATGAAAAATACCGTCAATGGTTTTAAGCATTTTTATTGCAGATGCAGTGTTTGTTTTTACACCCTCTTTTGCGTAAACCAACCTGTAAACGGCATCGGGCAATTCTATTTTTTCGGATACCGTAAAACCTTTATCGGTCAGTTTTTCTTCATCAAAATCAGTCGCTGTTTTTATAATTGCCTGATTTGACAAAACCCGCATTTGAATTGTATTACCCGTAACACTGCGGTATTCGTAATTTTCAATTCCGACAGTAGAGCTGTTTTTATTGCCGTTTACTGCAAGATTGCAAGCCGAAAACATAACGGCAATTGCAAAAATCAGTAAAAGCATTGCATTGATTGAATGATGGTTTATTCTATTTTTTGTTTTATTCTTTATAGTATTTTTTATTGTATTATTCATTATTTGCCTCCTTATTTTAGTTACTCTTCACTTTAAATTCTGCCCTGCCGTTTTCGGCGGTTGGGTTGTAAAATGAATTCGCACTTGATGCCGCATACCCTGTTATGTTTCCGGTGCTGTCTACTGTTTTCCAGATAAACTGAGCCGGAGCATCATCATAAGGGTCAGATGTACTGCTTCCCCAATCTTGAATATCCCAGAAGTAAGTATTCCCGGTTATTAAATTAAACTCTTTGGGGCTTTTGCCGACATGGTTTCTGTTCTTGTCCGAAAAGAAATCTTTTCCGATTGTTATCTTTTTTGTCGTACCTGATGTGGCGACTGTTATTCCGGTTGTTGCTACATAGTTTACTGTTTTTGGTTTTTCCCCGCGGGGCAGGTGTTTAAATTTACCGGCTGAAAAGTCATAAAGCATTTTCGATGCCCAAACCGGTTGTCCCAAACGGTCAACAATTAGAAGGTCAAATATAAAGTAGCTTGAAACACTGCTATTCCATAAAGCGGTTTCTGAAATTTTAAAAACAAACTTAGGATAGGGCGGATCACTTTTTGTCAAAATACCGTTTGGAGCAGGATCGTATAAATCACAGTAGAACTTGGGCATCAGCTTGGTTGTAAACTTATTTGATTTGAGCATGTGGAATGAATCCGTGTACGCTTCTATCTTGTATATGTACTTTTGGTTTTTACTTAAAGTTGCATCATTTACAATACCTACATGTACCCCTTTTTTACCGCGACTAAAACCGCCGTAAAACACTGTGCTGACTTTTTTAAAAGTGGCACCGTTATCTTCACTTCTGAGTATATCAAAGCCCAAAATGGCTCTGTTGGTACTTCCTTCTTTTATTTCAAACGAGCATATTGTCAAATATGAAGACGGGCTTGAGCTGTCTGAAGTAATGGCTCTTATATTTACATCGGAAAAATCAGGCTTTGAAGGTGTAGAATATAAATCCAAATCGTGTGAATAATGATTGGTTATGACATTGAAATTTTTGATTTTTGCCTTTTCCAGCGTAGCACCGTTAGCGTCATATTCAAAATTTAAGAACATTCTCGCTTCACATCGATTGTTTGTAGTATCGTATGCAACTATAATCGCTTCTTTTCCCCCGGCAGGAATTTTCTTTTTAGAAAGCGAAAATTTATAAGTTGTCTTCCAACCGCTTGAGCTTGTTTCATTTATTTTTTGTCCCAAAAATCCCTGCACCTGACTTGGAACAAAATCAATCCCGATGGCGGCACCGAACCCTCCATTGTCAACCGCAGAAATCTTGCCGTTGGTTGAAGTAAACTTTGCGTTGAGTACTGAATTTTTTGCAACAGTCGCATTGGGCTCCAGGTTTGTAGAGCCTTTTTGTAATCCGTTGAATACAATTTTGTCTGCTGTACCTTCGCCGGTAAATTTCTTTTGAACTATAGTTACGCTCGGCGAAGTTTTTGCAGGGTCAACATAATAGCCGTAAATGATTGATGTTGCATATCCGTCATGGGCAGGGGCATAAATACTGTAATATTCTCCGCATTCTAAATTGGCGGTAATAATGCCGGCTCCGTCAGTTGTGCTGATTGCCGAGCTGCTGCCTTTCTTTTTTATGGTAAGCGCCGGGTTTTTCACTTCGCAACCGTTCATCGATTCGACTACATGGAAAGTAACCTTTTTTGTAACACTCGGCATAGATGCAAATGCCAGCTTATATTGTACCGTTTCGTATTCTGCCGGTGTTGAGGAAGTTGCCGACTTGGTTAATTTTCGTACCCTAATGTTTATTTCCGAGCCAAAGCTAATCGAATAAAGCGAGTTTGCATAGGCTGAAATTTCGGAGCCGTTTTGCATAACTGTGATTTCGGTACCGAGCCTGAACAGCTCGAGTTTGAGTTTGCCTGAGCTTGAAGTGTTTGAAACATAAACCGTCTGGGTTTTCACTATAGAGCCGGTCTTTGCCGCTTTTTTAGGGTCAAACGCAAATCGTATATTTTTGTTACTAGAGTCTAAAACCAAAATATTTCGCAATCCTGTAATTGGCGTTGGATCTGCGACAGGTTCTCCGCTTGCCGCACTTGTAATTGCGTCTATAATTGCACCGCAAGATACCAGCATAAAAACAGCTGCACAGATAATAATGCCGAAAAATTTTTTCATAAAACCTCCGTAGCCTACATGCGACCAAGAAAAAAACAACTCAGCAACATTTAGATTACAAATAACTATACCTCAAAAGCAGGTTAAATTCAATAAGAATATTAATCTTTATTGCATGGAATGCAAAGTATAAACAAAAAGCAATGTTAGTATAAGATGAGCATTCCATGCTCACAACAACTCGCCCGACTTAAATCTTTTTCCCTTTTCTTACAATTTAAATAAGCAGAGTCTACGAGTGTCGTAGCCTCTTTTACTTTTTGAAAAAATCGGGAAAAAGGATATCGTCGGGCTTAAAATCAGGTTAAACGTATAGGGCTTTTATTTAAAAACATTCTGCCGGTTTTCACGCATTTTTTTAATAGTTTTTTGCTTTATCTGTGGGGTGGTTCCCATGCTTCGACAAGCTCAGCAACCGCCTGCGGGGGAGGGGGTAGCGGAAAAACAATTGCCTCGATTTAATTTTTAAAGAAGTCGAGGCTGCAGGGACAAAGACTCGACTTAAAATATTTTAAGCAAAGAGGCAATTTTTTGCAAGCGAGGGGGAATCTCCCCCTTCATAAATTTTTAGAATAAAAAACCTGTTTCGCATTTTTTGTTTATACATTTTACATTGCTGAATTTTTCGAAATACAGCTCGTTGTAGAGTTTGTGATTTTCAGGATTTGGTAGATATGAGTTTTGGGTTTTGACAATTGAGTTGGCGGCGGTTTTTAAATCGGGGTAGTAGCCGATTTCCGTGAATGATAAAATTGCGTTTCCCAATAGCTCGGCGTTCGGAGTTTGTGTAACGGCGAATTGTCTTCCCGTGATGTCGGCTTTCATTTGAGACCAAACAGCGTTTTCTGCTTGTCCGCCTGAGATGATGTAGACCGGTTTTTGTTTAGTCCAGTTTTCCAAAATGTCGAGTGAAGCTCTAAGTTCAAAGCCGATGTCTTCGATAATTTTTTTGCCGGTTAAAATGTTTTGGCTTACATTGTGCTTATTTTCCAAAATCGGGATTTCTTTAATTTTGTCCATAAAATCAATGAAGTCAAGAAAGCTCTTTCCTGTTGAGTTTAGGTAATCCAAAAAGCGTTTGCCTGTATCGTTAAGCATGTATGATGCATTCCAAAACTCAGGCATAACAGATGGGAGAAGTCGCAGGTTTTTGCATTCGGGTTGTTGGGGCTTTGTTTCAATGCAGATGTTAAAGCCCTCGCTTGTTCCGGCTCGGTCGCAAGCCATTCCGTCTGACAATGTGTTTGTGCCTATAATTGCGGAAATAAAATCAGGTGCCCCGCAGTAAACGGGAATGCCTCTGTAGTCTCCCGCATAGGAGCCTGCTTTTACAAACGGAGGAATTTTTTTAAGGTTTATGTTTGCTTTAAGTAAGAGCTCGTCTGTCCAGTATGCGGGTGTAAATCGCTTTTCCGGCAATATGGTAAAGGCGTTTCCTGTCAGTCTGTAAATCAGGTATTCAGGTCCTGAAATAATTAAGTCGGAGTTTTCAAATTCTTCAGGGTAAAATTTTCTAAAGGCTTGAAAACGGGGCAGAAAAATAGAAGTTGTATCCGGTGTAACTTCGCCGGCAAAGCCTGTATTTTCGTGCCACAAAAACAATTTATCGGGGGTGTTTTTTAAAGTTGCAACCAGTGTAGGCCCGTTGCCCGAAATACAGATGCCTTGCACGGTTATTGCAGAAGGGGTATGTTTTTTTTTGTTTGCAAATTCAGACATGGTTTTGAACATATTTTCAAAAGAAGAAACCCATTCGCCTGCACTTACATTTTCCGAAAAAAACAATCGAGTCGCTTTGTGAATTATACCGTTTGCGTCTATCAGCTCTGCTTTTATCGATGAAGTTCCAATGTCAACAGAGAGTATACATTCCATTATTTTTTACTGTGGGCCGAGCTTTGAGCCATTGTTTTTTTTATTATGTCTCTGTTGTCGAGAAGGCTGCTTACGGAGTCATGCTCATGTACTCTGTAAATAATTTGTGCAAACAATCCTGAAACATCGCTTTCGATGTACCATTCTTTGTTTTTAAGCTCTTCGTGGTATACGGCGTTTGTTCCGATAATTCGGTAGAATATTCCTTTTTCGTATGCTTCGTCAAACAATTGAATGGCGTTACCGTTAAAAAACGGCAAGCTGATTGCGGCGATTATTTTTTTTGCGCCGGCTGTTTTTAAGAAATTCATACCTTTTAAAAGAGTTCCGCCGCTACCGAGCATATCGTCTGCAAGGAATGCTGTTTTTCCGCTGACATCTCCCAATAGTTTTATGCTTGTTATGTTTGAGTCTTTGGCACTCTGAGTTACAATAGAGTAATCCCTTTCTTTGTAAATCATTGCCAGAGGTTTTTTCAATCCCGATGAATAAAATTTATTTCTGTCAACCGCACCTGTGTCGGGGGCAACAACTACAAGGTTGTCTTCTGAGTCTTCCGTTAAGTCAATTATTTTTGCAAGCTCTCTTATGATTTGAAAACTGGCATGCAGGTTTTGCAGACGACAGTTATGAAATGCGTTTTCAATTTCGCGTGAGTGTATATCTAGTGTAAGGATTTGGTTGACCTTCATCTGCTCATAAAATCCTGCCAGCAGGCTTGCGGTTAATCCTTCGCGTCCTTTCTTTTTATGTTGACGGCTGTAAGGGAAGGCGGGTACAACCAGAGTGATTGAGCCGGCTCCTGCATGACGGACGGCATCGACTGTTACCATCATGGACATGAGGTTGTCGTTTACTGAAAATCTTTTTTTTGTTTTACTGTCGTTGACTGAAATTTCGCATCGGTTTTCGACATCCTGAAAAATAAAAACATCTTTGCCTCGAATTGATTCAAGTATTTCTGTTTTGAATTCGCCGTTTACAAAATGGGTAAATCTTGTTTTGACTTTAAATCTTGGAAGTCTTACTTTCTTGATGTTTTTATTTACCGCCATTTTTGGTGCAATAATATCACTGAAGAAATTCATCTCTCTTACAATTTCGGCTTTGTCTTTTTCGTAGCGCTTGGACATTTTCTCTATGCGTTGGTTGAATTTACGAGCATAAAGTTTTTCTAAATGCGAGATTGTTAAGTCTGCAAATTTTTCTCCTGCAGGACAGGCTATAACAGCTAAAGTATTTTCGTTATAATAATTCATAGGTACCCTTTTGTATAGAAGATTTAGTAGCAGTTTAAGTTTACCAAAAATTAAAAAAAAATTCAAGGTCTTTTATTAAGATGATTGGACTTTAAGTTTTTAGATGAGATTGGGAGATAAAAGGTTGTCAACTTGTGTTGACAACCTTGCAGTGTAAGGCA
>PDOP01000052.1 GCA_002749205.1 Treponema sp.
AGTCTCTAAAAGAGCCTTTTTTCTTAATTTAAATATTAGCGGAAAAAAGGATAGACGGCGACTTCAAAATCAGGCTAAGTGTACTTCCAACACTCCGGTATTCTGCTTTAAATAACATTTTTTTCGTAAATAATGCTTTCTTTAAAAATCGGCTTTTGCTTACCGGATTAATTGCGGATTAATAAAAAAAAACATCTCAAATTTACTTTTTTGTTGACTAAATTCAATAATTTACAGCGTTCACGGTTGACAAAAAATGGGGGGGGGTATAATGGAAGAAACTTATTACTTTTTTTAAGGAGGTGTTTTTTTATGAAGAAAAACACAAATTTTAGAGATCGTTTGATTAAATTTAACAGACGAGTTTTTTTACCACTCGTAGTATTTAGCTATGCCTCAAAGGTCTTCTCTGGTTTTGCAATTTGCACCCGATACAAGTGATGCAAAAAATGCTAACATGCCCGGTATTGATGCAACGGATGTTAGTGTATCAGTTGAATCCAATACAGGTGAAATCGTAGCCGAAGAATTTTTCAAAGCAGGAAGTAGAAGCAGTATCACCGTGAGAGTTCCACGAAATAAGTCTTTGAAAGTAAAAGTATCTTTCAGTGGAAATCACGGTATGTGGGAAGGAGAAATCAACCGAACCATAACTGACTCATATATTAAAGCTATTGTTAAAATGAGAAAAGTTTCAGATGCCGCTACAGCTTCTACAAATCCGGAGCCTAAAAAATCTGCAACTACCACAACACAAACAAAACAAAAAACTGACAGAGAGCCTGTTTACTTTAGTAAAAATGACCTTGCAACAGATAAATTCAAATTTTTCTATAAAGAGGCTAAGAAATCTTACTATAATCAAGAAAAAAAAGAGTATGCTGGTCGAGAATTACGAGCAACAGCCTTCTGTAGAGATAACAACTCTCGGCTCTATGTAATAAGTGGAGAATCAGACCAAAAACTAAGCCGCTATAATAGCAAAGGTCAATTGGAAGCCGATACAACCGACGAATTGAGGGGGGGTGTAGATATTGCCTGTGACCCAATCACTAATCAAATATACACTTTAGACTGCTGGGAAGGCCCTGCGGGCGAAGAAGGAACATATTATGCCTATGGTATACACAAAGTGAAAAGCGACCTTAGCATTGAACACATAACTACGGGAAGTAATATGAAAGCGTATATTCCCAGACCAAGACATTTAGGTGCTTACAACGGAATGCTTGTCAGCGCGGATGAAAGAGACCCTATCTTTTGTGGGCTTTACTATGTTGACTTAAACTCAAGCAATCCTAAATTTACAAAAGTAGAATTTCCCGCAAATTACGAATTCCGAGGAGGTGATGGTCCACAACTTATAGTCAACGACCTTTTCATGGATGCTAAATATATATATCTTATAGGTACTTGGGATCAAGATGTTATGGCGGGAAATATGATTGTCTATGAATACAAACTTACAGGCTCAAAAGGAAACCAAAAACTTAAAGTTACTAAAACTTTTAGTCCTGGTTCCGGTTCTGATAATTATTGGTTACATGATCCTGAAGACTGCAATTATAACAATGCTTTTTATAACCCCGTAAAATTTGTCGGCTATCAAAACGGTTATCTGTATATAGCAGATGATGGTATAGAACAACAGCTTGTAGATAGAGAAAACTATATATACAAAGATTTACAGGATGTAAACCGCCTGGCTACTTTCGATATAAAAAATAAAACGCTCACCTTTAAAAAACTATCGTCTGTAGAATGGATTGAGGTAATGAAATAAGGTACTTGCAAAAGGTGAGTTATTTTTGCAAATAGCTCTGAATAAATAAAAGCGAAGTTAGAAATATCTCTAACTTCGCTTTTTTATTAATAAACCTATTTTTAAAACAAGTATGATTTAACGGTTGTTAAAAAAATCCGCAAACGGATTATATGTTGTTCCGTCATCGTCGCGATTATAATTTCTTTTTGTCATCTGCCTTTCGCCCCGTATTGCAGGCTTTTTGGCATCATTGGTTTTTAAATGCCTCTCACCCCGTATAGCAGGCTTCCCCGCTTTCTTTTTAACAACAAGGGTTTTTCCGTCTTTTGTTTTTACAGTCAACTTTTTGACGGCAGTTTTTTGCTTTGCAGTCAATTTACCGGTATCGTTTGCATCAGAGCGGCGGCTTAAAGAAATACGGCGGCGGTCTTCATCTAAAGCAATAATAGTACAGTCAAGCACATCGCCGACCTTTACGGCATCAAGAGGATTGGAAACAAAACTATCGCTCATTTCAGAAATATGCAACAATGCGGTTTCTTTTATTCCCAAGTCGATAAAAGCACCAAAGTCAACAACATTTTTTACTTTTCCCTTTACAGTCATTCCGACTTTTAAGTCTTCAAAAAGCAAAACACCTTTTTGCATTATCGGCTTTGGGCAATCTTCACGCGGATCGCGATTTGGCTTTTTCAATTCATCGATAATATCGGCAATTGTTTGGTCTCCGATATTGTACTCTTTTTTCAACTCGGCACGAATCGGCGATGTAATTTCTTCATTACCGTGAATTATATCGTAAACCCTTTTTCCTACAGCATAGTTTTCAGGATGCACCCACGAGTTATCCAAAGGGTTTGAGCTTTCAGGAATTTTCAAAAAACCTGCACATTGCTCAAAACTTTTCGGCCCCATTCCGCTTACTTTTTGCAACTGCTCTCTGTCGGTAAACATACCCATACTTTCTCTGTGAGCAATAATTTTTTTTGCCAAACTCGAATTTACGCCTGAAACATATTTTAAAATTGAAGCACTTGCAGTGTTTAAATTTACACCGACATTATTTACCACCGAGCTGACAACATCATCGAGAGACCGGGAAAGTTTACTTTGATTTAAATCATGCTGATACAACCCCACCCCGATTGATTTCGGGTCAATCTTTACAAGCTCGGCAAGCGGGTCTTGAAGCCTCCTGCCGATTGAAATAGCACCTCTAATGGTTAAATCCAAATCAGGGAATTCCTCGCGGGCAACATCGCCTGCCGAATAAACAGATGCCCCGTCTTCATCTACAACGGTAAATGCCAAATCCGAAAAATTTTCTTTAATTACACTTGCAACCAATTCCTGCACCTCATGCGAGCCGGTACCGTTACCGATGGCAATCAATTTTAAATCGTAATCCTTAATCGCTTTTTTGATAAGCTCTTTTGACTGCTCTACTTTATTTTGCTGAATTACAAACGAGCCTAAATACTTACCGGTTTCATCGAGAGCGGCACATTTTGTACCCGTTCGAATACCGGGGTCAACACCCAACACGCGAGTACCTTTAATCGGCGGAGTCATTAAAAGATTTCGCAAATTTTCGCCAAAAATATTTATACCATGCTCGTCTGCTGTATCGGCCAAATTGCGTCTTATCTCTCGAACAACCGCAGGGCAAAGCAATCTGACAGCACCGTCCTCAATTGCATCTTTATGATAATCATTGTTAATCGTAAACTTATTTTGAAGCTTTAAAACAGCCTCTTCAAGGTCAACATCAATTTTTACATCAAGAACGGCTTCCCTTTCTCCGCGGTTAATTGCCAAAACCCGATGCGGCTTAATTTCGCTCAAACTTTCCGAATAATCCCAATACATTTTGTAAACAGAAGTTTTTGCAACATCTTCATCGCCTACACCCTTAACTTCGATTTTGCCGGACTCAAGAAAAAAGCTTTGCACCAACTTTCTACAATCCGCATCCTGTGAAAGCTCTTCGGCGATAATATCTTTTGCCCCTTGAAGAGCATCTTCAACAGTCGGAACATTCATAGCTTCATCTTCAGCATCAAGAACGACAAACTCCTTCGCCTTTTCTTCAAGCTCTCCGGCTCCATGCTCACGCATAAACTCGGCAAGCGGTTGAAGCCCCTTTTCAAACGCCAACATACCGCGCGTCTTCTTTTTCTTTTTAAACGGAGCCCAAATATCCTCAAGAGCAGTAAGCGTACTTGCCTTCATGATATTTTCATAAAGCAATTCGGTAAGTTTACCTGTCGCAAAAATTCCGCGAACAATTTCAAATCGCCTCGTTTCAAGATTTGTATACGACTTAAAAAAACGGTCACAATCGCGAACCTGCACCTCATCTAAAGAGCCGTGCATTTCCTTTCGATACCTCGAAATAAACGGAATAGTCGCACCCTCATCTACCAACTTTACAACAGCGGACACCTGCCCAACTTTAATACCAAGCTCCTCCGCTATCCTTTTCATAACCATAGTCTCATCAACTGAAAGACCATCAATAAATTCTTGTGTAAAATTCATTCGCCGATTATACAAATTTTATTTAAAAAATTCAACAGTAAATTATTTTTCATTTTGAGCTACGCACAACCCGCTCCTGCCGCATAATCTTCCGCTCTTTACTGATTAATGTAATCAGTCATCTTTTTAAAAAAAGCCGCCTCTTTTGTTTTTAAAAATCGAGCGAAAGGATAGACTGCAGGAGCCAAATCAGGTTAAGCGAATTGATTTATAACGCCGGATTTCTTTTTAAAACCCCGCTCATCTTGCTTTAAACCAATAGTTCAAGCGACTAAGTTTTATGTGGAGCGCTCACTTAGTTTGGGGGGTAGCGAAAAAAAAACGCTTTTAAAAAATCGACAATTTTTTAAAAGCGTTTTTTTGAAGCGAGGGGGATACACCCCCTCATAAATATGTGTAAGGCGCCGATCAGACTCGAACTGATGCATGAAAGTTTTGCAGACTTCTCCCTTACCACTTGGGTACGGCGCCGATTGAGACAGTAGTATAACAAATTTTCATTTTTTATGCAAGTAGAGCTGGTAATTTTCTTGATAAAATGTTATTATCGATTATGGTGAAAGTTAATCCTGTTATATCAAAAGCCGTTCGCGATAATTGTGCTTACTACACTTTGAATTGGTCGCCGCTTACGGAAGCCGACAAATATACAATTACCACAAGCGTTCCTGCGGTAGCAGGGGTGTACGAGCTTTACCGTATGGACGAAAAAAAGAAGCTTAATATGTTGGCGGTTACACACGCTTGGTACGGAGGCTTAAGAAGTAATATCCGTGAAGCAATCGATCCTTATGCAAAAAGCGATCCTGAAAGGCGTGCATTGCTGGAAAATGCCGAGCTTTATTACAGGTATTCTTGTTCGAATGTGTTCGGCGATTTACTCGATGTTGTTTGGTTTTTGCATACAGGCTATTTTCCGAACAAAATTGAAGTTGAGCATTCAAAGCGATACAAAGACATATTTCTGACGGAAAACACACCCGATATATTAAACTGGATGGACGAGTCTTAACTGAATTATGAAATTGCAAAAGCCTAAATTTTGGGTTAAAGTTTTTGTCGTTGTTTTTATTTTTGCAACCTTCGGTTTTCTCACTGTTGCAGATGAAGCCGATACTTATAACTCAAAACTTCATTCACAAAATACATTAAACAGTAAATTGCCTCACTTTTTCGATAATGAGCCAAACGATGTGCTGGCAGAAAAAATCGCCGACAGTATGAGCGAAGAAGAACTGCTGGCACAAGTTTTTATGTTTGGCTGGGCGGGTCAAAACCCGGGTGATTTGCTCATAGACTGGGTTAAAACCGGTCTCGGCAGTATTAAGATTTTCGGCTGGAATACGGGCAATACAAAAAAATTGGCAAGCTCAATTTATCTTCTGCAAAGCAGGGCGTTAAAAACCCGCTTCGGCATTCCGCTTTTTGTGGCAACCGACCAAGAAGGCGGTTTGGTTCGCCATGTAAAAGGTTTAACCACCGAAACGCCGGGCAATTTGGCAATCGGAGCTTCAGGCGTGCCGATGGATGCTTATTACTCGGGATACTACATTTCAAAAGAGCTTTCCGCAATCGGCATAAATTTAAACTTTGCTCCGACAGTAGATCTTTACACAAACCATAATTCTTCGGTTATAGGGCCTCGCTCTTTTGGGGATACTCCCGAAATTGCGGCAACATTGGGCGAGGCATTTGTGAGAGGGAGCCGTGTTGCAGGAGTTTTGACAACCGCAAAACATTTTCCCGGTCACGGGGACACAAGTTTTGACAGCCACGGAAGGCTCCCCTTAATCGACATTTCAAAAGAAACCTTTTATCACCGAGAGCTTATCCCTTTTAAAAGACTAATCGATGCGGGTGTCCCCGTAGTTATGGCAGGACACCTCGATTTCCCGTGCCTTGAAGCAGGCGGGAAACCCGCAACCTTTTCAAAAAAAATCATGGGTGATTTACTTAGAAAAGAGCTGGGCTTTAAAGGGCTGATTATCACAGATGATATAATGATGTACGGAGCGATAAACTATGCCGGAAATGTAACACGGGCGGTAACGCTGGCGATTGAAGCCGGAAACGATATTATAGAATCGTCTACCACTCCTCGAAAGTACCAGTCTTTTTGGACGGAAAATCTGCGCAAGATGAAAACCGATACAAACTTCCGTGCGAGGGTAAAAGACTCGGCACTTAGAATTTTGAAAATAAAACTTGACTATTTTAAAAACTCAAACCATGTTCAAATACTTCCCGACATTGAAAATATCCAAAAGCATGTTCCCGCAAAAGACGGCTATCCGTTTTTTCAATCGCTTGCGGCAAGGGCTGTAACAGTTTTTGAGAAAAGTCAATTGCCGTATAAGCCATCTGAAACCGAAAGCATAATACTGGCAAGCGAATATGAAAACTTTCTTTTGATAGGAAAACGCAGATTTCCAAAAGCACAAACAACAAGCCTTATAGACGCAATTTACGCACGTTGCAGATATGCCGACACTGTTATATTCTGCATTTCAAACCAAAACTCACTTGAAGTTTTCCAAAACCTGCAAAGGCAATATCCCGAAAAAAAATACATCATCATATCGGGATTGTCTCCTGTCTATTTAAAAACAGTCCGCAATGTTGAAGCCGCCCTTGCCGTATACAGTTATTCCGACTTTTCTTTTATCGCAGGGTTTGCGGCACTCTGCGGAGACTACGAAGCAACGGGTACTTTTCCGCTTTCGGGAATTGAATAACCGCACAGCTTTTTAAAATGCTTTTAGTTTTTTTACGGTGTTCCGCCAGTCGGGTAAATATTTGGTCATGTATTTTTTAAATCTCTCGTTATGATAGAATTCCTTAAAATGAACAAGTTCGTGGACGAGCACCATTTCCACGCAGTCTTCGGGAACGGCGGCAAGTTTTACATTAAGAGTTACAACCCCTTTTACAGGATTGCACGAGCCCCACTTTGACCGCATGCTTCTAAACTTTATTTGTTTGGGCTTTTCTTTGACGGTTTTTTCCCAATGCGGAAGTATTTCGTAAATAAAGCTTTTAAGTTCGCGTTTGTAAAATCTTTCGATAACCTTTTTCCTTTTTTCTGTGTCGGTCTCCGGCGGGAGTTTCATAAACACTGTTTCGCCGTCAAAAGTAACCGAAGAGCGTTTTGCATTTTCGGTTATTCGCAATTTATACGGCTCTCCCCAAAGCGTAATTACGCCTCCGTTTTTAAGAACAAGGCGCGCATTTTTTAATTGCCTGCGACCTTGCATTTTTTTTATATTTCGCTCAAGCCAGTCAATGTGTTGATTTGCAAATACTTCTATTTCGGAAATTGAAACAGAAAGCGGTGCGGAAATTTCAGGGGTGCATTTTTTTGGCGATATTTTCATTCTAAGGCGTTTAATGTTTTTCCGTGTTACCGGTATTTCAAAACTACCTGCCCTTATTTTCATATTTCGGAAATCCTTTTAAGCAAAACATCAAGGCCGACAGATTTTTTTACAGAGGCCTCTATTGCGTTGCTTGTCATCGCTTTTAGTTTTAACACATCAGCTTCGTTGTAAACATTGTCTGTTTTATTGATAAACACAATCCGCTTTTTGTTTTTGCAACCAAGCTCGTCCAAAACATTATTTGTAACAGCAAAACAATCTATCATAGCGGGGTGAGAAGCATCACAAACAATTATTAAAAAATCCGAATACTTAGCTTCCTCCAATGTTGAGCGAAACGAATCGATTAAATCATGCGGCAGATTATCAACAAACCCGACAGTATCTGTCAACAAAGCATAATTATTTGACTCAGGTAAAAACACGCGTCTTGTTTCCGCATCGCCTGTTGCAAACAACATATCTTCGGCATACACATCTGATTTCGACAAGGCTTTAAGCAAAGATGATTTTCCGCTGTTTGTGTATCCGACAATTGCGCCTGTTTTGATTTTATTGTTTAGCCTGTTTTTACGTTGCACCATTCTTTGCGTTTCAATTTTTTTTAACCGCTTTTTTAGATTACTGATTCTCGCCTTCGCGGTACGCCTTTCGAGTTCCAACTTTGTTTCGCCTGCTCCCCTTGAGCGAAAAGCACCGCCTCGCTGTTGAGAAAGCTCCGTCCAACGCCGCGTCAACCTCGGAAGAGAATATTCAAGCGATGCAAGCTCTGCCTGCAATTTTGCTTCCCGCGTTTTTGCTCTGTCGACAAAAATCTGAATAATCACTTCCTGTCTGTCAATTACGCAACAGTCAAAGGCGTCTTCGAGATTTCGTTGAATACGAGGGCTTACTTCACAATTAAACACAACAATATCCGCCCCGCATTCGGCAACTGCATTTTTCACGGACTCTGTTTGCCCCTTACCCAGCAAAAAATTCGGATGAGTCCTTGCGACATTAAACGACAGAGAGCCGCAAACTTTTAAACCGATTGTGGAAACCAAACTTTTAAGCTCATCTTTTACAATTTCGCTCATTCGAATTTCAGTACGATCCTTTTCAAAAGAGTTTACAAAAACCAACAACGCATTTTTTTGTTCAACTTCAACCGTGTGCAAAACTTCCTCCGCATTAAATCATATCCTTAACGACAAAAAAAAACAAGCCCCGTAATATAAAGTGAAAAGCGTTTATCGCTTGCGATAAACGCTTTTCACTTGACAACCCGCGCTCGCCTTAAATCTTTGCGGCTTTTCTGCTTAAATAAAACGGTGTTTTCCGCTCTCGCTCCAACCACCTTTTTTTATAACAAGCAAACAGGCTTTTTGCACAGAAGTACATAAAAGCAATGTTAAAAAAATTGCAATTGCCTCTGTTTTAAAACTCAAAAATCGCCACAAAGGATACCGGCGAGCTTAAAATCAGGCCAACGATGAAAAATAATAGGCCGGTCTGCTGCTTAAAACCACGCCCGTCTAAGCTCGCTTAATTTTATTTATTGCCTCTCAAATAGGCAGGATGTCCACTTTTTGCATATAGTAAGTCGAAAAAAGCCGAGGGGCAGTTCCCGCACTTCGACAAGCGGCTTTTGAGCCTGTCGAGGGGGTAGCGGAAAAACAATTGCCTTGTTTAAATTTTTAAGAAATCGAGGCTGACGTGAGGAAGACTCGATATAATTTTAAAAAAGAAAAAAGGCAATTGAGGGGGAGACTTCCCCCTCCTAAATATTGTATACCGTAATAAAGATAATTTTCCGGCGTATATTGACTTTTTTTGCAGTTGCTTGTAGAATACTTACATATTTTGCTATGGAGTTATAAATTGTCTGATGAAATTTTAACAATTGATGAAGTTGCCAAATACTTGCGTGTTTCCGAAAGAACTGTATACGAGTGGGCTCAAAAAGGCGAAATTCCCGCAGGAAAAATAGGGAATGTTTGGCGTTTCAAAAAAACGGATATTGAAAAATGGGTTGATTCACAGCTTTCACAATGTAAAAAGCCTGACGACACAAAATACGAAATTAAACTAAAACATATTATTTCGCCGGAAAGAACAGTTTTCACAAACTATTCGACAAAGCATGATACTTTGATCACATTGATAGATTTACTCTCTACCGCTCCCCAGGTTAAAAACAAAAACGAGTTAAAAAAAGGCATTTTAAGACGCGAAGAATTAATGTCAACGGCAATAGGATACGGGATAGCCGTGCCTCATGTAAGACTCGGCTCGGTTACGGATTTGGTTATGGCTGTGGCAGTTTCAAAAAAAGACATTACAGACTTTAATGCACTTGACGAAAAACCGGTAAGGCTTGTTTTTATGATGGTTGCCGGAAGCGAGCAACATGCTTATTATCTTCAGTTGCTTTCTTATTTCAGCTGTAAGCTAAAAAATGACGGGCTTGCAGAAAAATTACTGTCAGCAAAAACAGAGCGCGAAGCATACGAGATTCTAATCAATATTTAAAACTTCCCGAGCCTTTACATATTTAGCCCTCTTATTAAATATAAGCAAAGTCTAAGGCGAGATTATTATACAGTGATGTTAGGCGTAATATAAGATTTCAAAAGTATAGTTGTCTACTTGATTATTTTGTTTTTTTGTCTTACAATAAAGATATAGGAGGTTATTATGGCTCAAACCGTAACAGTTAGATTTAAACC
>PDOP01000053.1 GCA_002749205.1 Treponema sp.
ACACCGGAGAGAATGATAAAAATCACAAAAGTGATTTTTATCAAACAAATCGCTTAACCTGATTTTAACGACCGAAGTCTATCCTTTTGTTCGATTGTATAAACATAAGAGTCGGTTTGAAATAAACCGACTTTTGTGTTTTTCAGTTAAAGAACAAAAGATTATGCGAGGGAGTGGGTTGCCGGAGCTTTAGCTCCTAATAAGCTCATTTTTGTGATAGCCGGATTTTTATATTAATAACACTGGAATTTTTTCATTTTTTATGTTATAAATGAGTAATGGACAAGGATATTGCTGATTATAAAAAAGACGATAATTTGAAAATCACGCTAAAAAAAATAAGTGATATAAAAGGTTGCTTAATCTTTGAACTATCAGGTAAAATTGATTCCTATAATCCGATTACCCTGCAAAATAAGGTTTCCGAAGTGATTGCATCGAATTATACAAAACTGATTTTTGATTGCAATGGATTAAAAAGCATATCTTCTGCCGGTGTTGGTGCTTTTACGGCTTTCAGCAGGTTGCTCAAACCTTATAACGGTGATATAGTTTTAACAGGCTTAGTTGAAAATGTTTTCAATTTATTCAGGCTTTTAGGCTCTTCACAGTTTTTTGAAATTAAGCCTGACTTAACCGCAGCCATAAGCTATGTAAGAAAGCTTGATAAGGTAGATGATGTATCTTTCTTTCCCAAACTGATTTCATGTCCAACCTGTGCCGGCCGGCTTAAAATAGAAAACTCCGGCAGGTTCAGATGTGCTGAATGTAAAACTATTTTGACTGTTGATGAAAATGCCCGGCTTTTTCTCGGGTAAAATGCCAGCTGTGGATAACTAGTGTATAGTTAGTGCATATTCTATGAATTTTATGTGAATATTGTACTAATAGGAAATAATAGAGAAAAAACATTAAAAATATAAAAAAAAGCCTGTATAAGCTGTTTTTTATCTGAAATAGCTTTATATTTTATAAAAAAGTTAACGTAAAATAAAAAAAATCAAAATTCACTTAAATGCTTATTTTGCATAAAAAGAACAACTTGTGGATAAATTTGTGTGTTTTATTAAATTTTTTGCCCGTTAATTTGGTAAAGCCTAATGAGTTACTTACAAAGATGCGTTACTTTTAAAAGTGCCTCCAAAGTAGTTTTTATTTTATTGTGCTTTTTTGTGCATTTTGAGTAGAAAGCATCTGAACTTTTCTATTTCCCCGGTTGACAAGAAGTAAAAAATTGGGAAAAATATTAAATAGGGTCTTGTTTTTATTTTAATAGCGTGATAATCTTATTATATGAAAAAGCCATTAAAAAGTTTATTGATTTTTTTGCGCTCTTTAGTTTTCTGGTGTATTTTGCTGACTTCGGCATTTCAAGTAATGAATTTTGTTTTAGGCAAACCGGTTTTATCTTTTTCGACTTTTGCATTCATGCTGTTAAAATTTATTCCTCTGGCGTCATTGTTGGCTATGCTTTCGGTTTTTAGATTTATGGTTTTTTCCGATGCAAACAAGCCCGTAACAATTCTCATTCTGTTTATTCTAATGGGCTTGATTGTTTGTTTGGCAATACCCGCAATTTTAGCGCGTGTAGATGGTAATTCTCCAACTTTTTCGTATTTGCTTGCCGAAAATGAAAATTATTCTATTTTTCTCTCTCTACCGTTGATATTAAAGAATGCCGGTATACTGCTTTCCGATATATCCATGTCGTTTACCAATGGATTTAAAGCTTACCTTATTTTTGCTTTGCCTGTTTTCTTTGCTTTTTTTATGTATGGGGCTTGTACATTTTTTACAAAATGGAAAATGTTAAATATAGTTCTGCTTTTAACAATGTTTTTCGGGACATTTTATTTTTATTCTTATATAAAATCAGGCTTTGCAGCTCCTTTATTGCAAAGGTTTAATTTAACGGATTATACTGTTCCGGCTACTTTTGTTTTAATAGCAGGTATTTTATTCTTATTTTCTATTATCCTGTTGGTTTCAAGAGGTATAGCATCTTTAATTAAAAAAAAAAGGAACGGCTCGTATGACTAAAATCGCAAAAATATTACCAATTTTATTGTTGTTTATTTTAATCGGACTCGCAGGTTGCTTTATAGTTAGTTTTTTCTTTATGTCTGAGCCGAATATATTATCCCTTTACAAGCTCTCATTTAAAATATACAGTGGAGTTCTGATTTTTATAGATATGTTCCCCGTCATTCAAATCGGTGCTTTTCTTTTTGGTTTTTCACTGTTGTTCGGTAAAATAGATGACGAAAATCATCAGTCTCGCTCTGAAGCCATGATTACATATTTAAAGGGTATATTTGTTATTTGTATTTTAACTATTGGCATTTACATTGCTCTTACTGAAGCCGTAAAGCCGATACTTGAAAAAAATCTCGAAAAGCAGGAATTGTATACGATATTTTATAATGAAAATAAATCAGAGGCTGTAGACAGTCTTAGCTCAAGAGATTTGTACGAGCTTGAAAAGGCAGAAAAGTGCATAAAAAAAGCAATTGCAATCTATCCTGAGTCAGTAGAAGCTAAAGGAATACTGGAAACCGTAAAACTGAAAAAAGAATCACTGAAAAAAAAGGATATTATCGAATATGTGGAAACTCCAAAAACAGATAACTTGAAATTATCCGAAGCCCTTGACTTAGCCAACAATGCCTTGGAAAATAAGGATTATTTTTCCGCACATTATTATGCGAGTCAAGTTGTGGAACTTTCGGGGGCGGACAGAAGCATGAAAGACAAGGCAAATCAAATTGCATTGACAGCATGGGAGTTAATTCAAACTGGCGATAACAGTCTTGAAGAAGAAGACAGGGAGCTTTATGCAAAGAAAAAACGAGCGTACGAAAAATTAAAAAACGGATTTCTTTTGAAAGCGTATACAGATTTTTATAATATTCAGTATGACATAGAGCAAAGCGGAAACAATCAGTCTGATTTGCAAATTGAACATTTTTTAAAAGAAATCCGAAAAAAACTTACAGCCAAGGTATACTTTATAGAAGACATCGAAGAAATTCCCGCATTCGTACACGGAAAAGACATTGAATTTAAAATTACCGAAAACAAAAGAATAGCGTATAAAATTTCTGCTGAAGGTGTTGCATTCGGCTCGGGCAAAGCCCATGAAGCCTACTTAAAAAATGCGACCGTAACAAAATTTTCGTATACGGGAAAAATTGTTTGGAAAGTCAAACTAAAATATGCACGATTAATTCCTGATATTTCTAAAGACAACAAAGATATTATAACATTGCAGATGACAGGAGTAAACAGTAACCGCAAACTTCCTGACATAGTGCCATACTTGGTTACCGGAAACATTACCGGAGATGAAAGCCTTGCGCAGGTTTTGCCTATTTCGTTTGACGAATTTCTATTGATAAAATCTGCATCAAACAGCATTAAAACAATAGACCTCGCATCGCTATTTAAACTGTCGCGAAAAGCAGAAAAGTTTGCCCTCTTAAAAAAAACTGTTATCACTGAACTGCTGACCAGAATAAGTGAGTTCTTATTGTTATTTGTTTTATCGCTTTCGACCTGTACGACCGCTTGGCGTTATCACTTAACTACCGACGACAAATTTAAAACATTCTGGATACTCGGACTACCGCTATTTTTCATACTCGCACAATTCTTTGTCGATGCCTCACGACTCCTTGCAAGTCTAACCGCAAAATTATACGCAACAACATTCTCAAACTTTGCAATTGTATTGTACATAGTTACATGGATTGTTCTGCTAATTGAAAGTGCAACCAGATTTTATTTAAACCATAAAAAATAAAACTCTATATATTTTGTCGCTCTCAAATGTTTAATAAACATTGAAAATGTTTATTAAACATTTTTCGCTTCCAACCCGACGGGCTCGCATAACTTTTTTTTTGCGTTTGAGGTGCTTTAGGCAATGCTTCTCCTTCCTGTCGAAGATTGCTTTTGAATATAAACGAAACAAAAAAAAATGTAGACTTCGCCCGTCTAAATCAGGTTAATGATTTAGAAAAACACACCGGTTTTTTTGCTTTTTTCCCGACATAATTACGGATTGTTTTTTATAAAATCAAAAAGCAAATGGTTAAAAGCATCTTGATAAAAGTTTAAAAAAATGTATACTTAATGAAAGATGATTGAAAAAGCTAAATTAATAATTACGAACAATCCTAAGGTAAAAAGATTTTACGATAATCAGCCTCTTGAAAACAAAAATGAAGTTTCATTTTTGTTTTGTGAAAGCAGAGAAGAGGTTTTTAGACAGGTGCGCGACTATGTGCATAAAAACTGGAAGTTGTTAAATCATGCAATGGCCGGTAATATTCCATTGCATAAACATCCATATAGGAGTATGGCATTGCAAAAACAGGATAGCCTTGATTCTCAATCTCTTATGCTTTGGGAAAATGCAATGGAGAGGGTTACACGCGGCCGGTTACCGAATTATACTGATGAGGTTTTATCGGACTTTCAGGATCTTGATTATATTTTGTTTACTGATAATATAAAAATAATGTGAACAGAAAGACCAATTAAATAAGCAAAAAAAATTGCTGATGTGGACGGCAAGTCCGGCTTTTTTGTTTCTTTGGATTTTATAATCGGAAACAAAAAACTTATGCGTAGCCGTCGGGTTGCGGGCGAGATACAAGGCACTGCAAACTCGAGCCCAAATTTTTAGGAGACAATTGATATTATGAAGAAGGTTTTAATTACAGGGGCTTCAGGGGTAGTTGCCGGTGAAGCACTGAAACAAATTGCACAGACGGAAAGGTTTGTTTGCAAGGTTTTTTTACGCCCTAAGGCTGCAAATCGAAAGCTGGCAAAACAACTTACGAGAAAATATAAAAATATTGAAATTTGTTTTGGTGATTTGATAAATCCGGAAGACTGTCAAAAGGCTGTTTCAGATGTGCAGTATGTTTTGCATTTGGCGGGCGTGATTCCTCCGCTGGCGGATTATTATCCTGATAGTGCTTATGCTTCCAATTTTCTCGGCACAAAAAATTTGGTGAGTGCGGCAGAGGCGGTTTCGCCTTCTGTTAAGTTTGTGTATTTCGGTTCCGTTGCCGAGTACGGGAACAGAACTTTTAAGCATCCGTGGGGCAGGGTTGGCGATCCGTTATTGCCGTCTTGTTTGGATATTTACGGAACAACTAAGGTGCGTGCCGAGCGAGAAGTAATTGAGTCGTCATTGACATGGGTTTCTCTGCGTGAGTCGGGTGTGCTTTATGATGATATTCTTATGAAAAACATGTCAGACGGTATTATGTTTCACACGCCTTGGAATACACCTATTGAGTGGGCAACCGCAAGGACATCAGGATTGTTGTTGAAAAATCTTTTGGAGTTTGATGTTGACGGGGTTTTACCGTTTGAGTTTTGGCATAATGTTTATAATATCGGTAATGGTGCTGATTCAAGAGTTACGGGTTTTGAAACACTTGAAGCAGGGTTTAATCTCATGGGGCGCGGTGTAAAGGATATTTTCGAGCCACATTGGGCTTCATATAGAAATTTTCACTGTATGTGGTTTGAAGATTCAAAAGTGCTGGAGAGTTTCTTGCATTTTCAAAAAGCAGGTATTGATGAGAGTTTTGCGGATTTTTTTGATAATCTTGGCAAAAAACTTTGGTATTTTAAATTGGGAAAACCGTTTCCCAAAGCTATTAAAAAATTTGCAATTATGCCGGTTTTAAAAACCGAGAATGCTCCGAAATTTTGGATTGACTCAGATATGCAGGAGCGTATTACCGCATTTTTTATTTCAAAAGAGCATTTACAAAAAATGCCAACAGATTGGAAAGATTTTTATCTTCTGCATGAAAATAAAAATCCTGAAACGGGTGAGTTTTTGGATTATCGTGAGTTAAAAGATGAGGCTAATGTCGCTAAGTTTCGCTTGAGCCACGGCTATGATGAAAGCAAAAATATGTCGGCAATCAATATTTCGGATATGAAGGATGCCGCATATTTTCGAGGCGGAAAATGCTTGAGCCGGGATATGAAGCAGGGGGAACTATATACGCCCCTTGAATGGGAATGCCATAACGGACATAAATTTTATTCTAAGCCGTTTACGGTTTTAAAGGCAGGTTTTTGGTGTCCGCATTGTTGTACTGCACCTCCGTGGAATGTTGATGAGTTGGCAAAGCATATTCCGTTTTATTCACAAATTTGGTATGATGACCATGACATGAGTGAAAGTAATTTTTACAGTGAGAATTCTGCAAAGGGCTTAAACAAAAAATAGACCGGCTGTGTCGCCTGTTTGTTTTTCATAGGCTTATTTTGAGTATAATCAAACAGTTTGTTTTTATTTCTAAATTAAAGGTCTAGTTTTTTTATGAAAAAATCACTGTTTCTTAAAATAAATACGGCACAAAAAATTGAAACTGTTCCTGCACATGAAAGACCGAATGGCAGTGAAAAGAAGATGCCTAAATTAGTCATGAGCCATTTACCTAATTTAGAATAGGGTAGTGCTATAAATGCAAGGATTATTATAATACCTGAAATAATCCAAGGCGCAAATGAAAACTTGTTTTTTAAAAGGTGCGGAGTTTCATCAGCTATATTTTTAATTTTTTTTATTTTTTGCATTGTTTTTTTGAGAATATACTTATTCTTTAGAGGTGCATTATTTAGTTTGCTTCCGACAGTGTAGCAACTTGCCATTTTTTGAATGGTTTCGCGACATGATGTACAGTGCATCAAATGTATGGAAATATTAAACGGAAGGCTTGCGTGTTTATCTAATTTGCAATATTCATTTATTACTTTTTCACATTCCATGAGAAAATCCTTTTAAAATAAGCGCACAGAAATCTGCAAGGTTAGGGTGTCGCTCGATAATTTTTTCATCTAATGATGCTTTTAGTATTTTTTTAGCACGAAAAATATGTGATTTAATTGTGTTCACCGGTATACCTGTAACATTTTCAATATCGGCGTATGGCATATCATAAAAGAAATACAAGTCAATACAGACTCTGTATTTTTCAGGCAGGTTTTTTACTGCTTCTTTGACTGCATTATAGACATATTTTTCGAGGTATTGTTGCTCAGGATTTTTTTCTGTAGATATAAATTCAAATTCCTCGGCAAAAGATGAGTATTCTCGTTTTCTTTGCACGGAATTGATAGCCGTGTTATAAGCAATTCGCATAAGCCATGTTGAAAATTTTGAATACCCTTTGAAATTTTTCAAAGCTGAATATGCCTTTAGCATTACATCTTGAACAAAATCTTCACAGTCATCTGAGTTTTTAAAAAAGCTCAATCCCAGCCTGTAAATTCTGTTTTGATATTTGGTAATAAGAAAACCAAAAGCCTCCGTGTTTCCGCTTAACACTGCTTTACAGATGATAATGTCTTCTTCTTGTTGTCTTTCTGAGTTTTCCTTATATGTATTATTCATCATATTTTTTCAATTTGATAATTTTTTTATCATCGGTTTTGAATTCATTGCGATTTATTATAGCAAAAAAAATTAACATTCCGATACCCAAAGACAGTGGAATAAAACCACCCAATAACACATAGCCTGTTCCTTCTATTGTGAGGAAAACAATTGATAAAACTAATCCCACTGAAGTTAATAAAATTCCTACCAGTAGCGAAAATGCTTTTATATTAAAATGCACAGGCCGGTAAATGCCGGTTTTAATTTGGCACATAATTTCATTATGCTTCCACAAAAAAACGAAGAACACTAATACAGTGCCTAAAACTACTGCAACAATCGGCAAAATCGCTATTAAAATCTGTGCTGCAGGTACAGGTGAATTCATATATACTCCATAAAAAGTTAAATTTTTTATAGCTTCTAATATGCTATTCCAATATTACATAATCCTCAAAATATATTTCTTCAACTTTTCCCATTACCAAAAGTGAATTCACAGCTTCAAGTAAGCCTTGTTTTATTTTGGCTTCACTCATAGCTTTTATTTCTTCCAGAGTGCGTACGGAAAACCAAGCAAGCATTTCAGTTCTAATGTCGACTTTCTTTTTTACCAGCTCTTCTTCAAATGCAACATCGTTGGCAGGATACTCAAAGTAAGGTGCAATTACAATTGAAACAGGTTTTTCATCCGATGTCTTTGCTCTTAGAACTCCGATGTCTCCAAAAAGATAAGTATCTTTTGGCAGGTTATTTATCATTTCGGTTTTTACTTCAGGTTTGGATTTTTTCCAAACAATGGCATATATGCTAAGCCCTATTATCACCAAAAACAATAAAATCAACAGTAAAATTAAAAAATGTATAATTTTATCCGCTGTGCTTTTTCTCTTCATTTAACCCTCAAGCGATTATATCAATAAAACAAAAAAAAGTAAATAGAACTTTGGGAATTTATGGGATATGAACTTTAGTTACTTTTAAAAAGTAATAGATTTTTGCAAGTGCTTTATTTATAGCTCACCCCATGACCGCACATAATCTTTTGTTTTTTCCGATTAGCTTAATCAGCGTCTCAAGTTATATATGGGGTGTCTTGTGTGGACAGGATGTCCACTTAAAATAAACAGAAGCA
>PDOP01000013.1 GCA_002749205.1 Treponema sp.
AAGTTATGAAGACCGACAAAAGTATCAAATAATGAAAAAAATCGGAATGGATACAAGTTTAATTAAAAAAACAACAAACGCACAAATTGTCTGGATGTTTTTTTTGCCTTTAAGTATTGCGATAATACATTGTTTATTCGGAGCAAACCTTTTTATGCTCTTCTTACATGGTGCAGGAGTCATATATAAAACAGAATTTTTATCATCGCTTGGCGTTACGGTTCTTGTTGTTAGTATAATTTACGCTTTCTTCTATTTAATAACATCAAAACGCTATAATAAAAATATTTAAAACAAATTATTCGGGTGCAGGCAATAAAATAATTATTTAGCTAAAATTAGAAAAACTTTCTAATTTTAGCTTTTGTGTTTTTTATAACCCTCTTTATATTATTTTATATTGTAAATTTTTATTAACTGTTGTGTATAATCAAAATTAAACATAATATTGCAAATCGTTGCTTTTTGTTAGGGTTCCCATAAATCTTGGCTATAGTATTACCATTACGCTCTTTAATATAATGCCCGTCAATCTCAGCCTTAAAATAATCATTATGAGCCTCTATTGTATTTCCATAAAGCGAAGCTATGGTACTACCATTAGCGGCATTTATGGTGTTTCCATAAACAGCGGCTATAGTATTACCATTACGATCTTCTAAAATGTTTCCATTGATTGTGGCTATCGTATTATAATTACTATCTTTTATAACATTTCCATCAAGCCTAAGTATTATATCACCGGTTTTATAATTTTTAATGGTAATAGTTTGTGCTACAGCAAAAGCATTCACTAAAATCAAAAATACAAATAGCAAAATAATATTTTTCTTAATTTTTTGCATAATAATCTCCTTAAGCATATAAGCGGAATTTAATTCTTTTTACGCAGAACTATATTTCTCTTAATAAATATATTCAAATTATAAATCAATTAAATATTTTGTCAAGAGCTTTTATACTAAACAGTTTTATATTTATTAATCCCACAAGGTAGAATATGAATAAGCTTTTTTTGTAGTAATTTAAAAAATCGTTTTTTTTTAAAGGCATGGAAAATATGTTTGACTAGTATTTTTGCAAAAATGAACCGGTAATTTTTTTATTTTTTTATGTATTTGATGATTTCAATCTTGACATTTTAATATGATTTTTCTATACTCTTGTGCATATCCCAAAAATTGCATGAAAGGCAAAAGGAGGGGATAAAATATTATGACTATAAGTATGAACATGTATCAGTCGCTTGGTTTTGCTATTGCATGGCTACTTA
The DNA here is from genome assembly GCA_002749205.1 of Treponema sp. Taxonomy (GTDB): domain Bacteria; phylum Spirochaetota; class Spirochaetia; order Treponematales; family Treponemataceae; genus Treponema_B. The sequence continues at coordinate 1,274 of PDOP01000013.1, forward strand.
TTGGTAGAGGCATTAAAAATAAAGTTGATTTTTTTCAACGCTATTGTATACCTGCCCCTATCGTGGGCGGTTTTTTATTTGCATTGATATCTTTGGGCTGTCATATCTCCGGAGTCCTACATTTTAAATTTGATACAACCCTGCAAACTTACTGGATGGTAATGTTTTTTACATCAGTAGGATACAATGCAGGGTTTTCGATTTTGAAAGAAGGTGGTAAAAAGGTATTTATTTTTCTAGGTATTGCCGTGGTTTTTGCTGCATTGCAGAATGTTTTAGCACAAGGCTTAGCAAAAGTTATACATTTTAATCCGGTATTGGCTGTTATGTTAGGTTCTTGTTCTTTTACGGGAGGCTTTGGAACAGCGGCAGCAACGGCTCCGCTTGTAGACCCTGATGGGACATTGGGTGCATTATCTTTAGCTGTTGCAGTCCCGACTTTCGGATCACTTATTAGTTCTTTTTTGGGTGGTCCTGTAGCTAACAGATTGATAAAAAAATATGATTTATCACCTGATAACAGTAATGAAATTATTAAAGTTGACGAAAAAGGTAATCTTGTAAAAATAACTAAAGTTGTAAAAAAAGTACAAGTGGTAAAGCCTAACTTTTTTAAGCGAATGTTTTTTAATTCCGTGAAAGAACAAGCAATACGACAAAAAGAAGTAGTAAAGGAAAAGAAAGAAATTATTCTTCAAAAAGCCGGTAAAGGTAGTATTGATAACTTTGTTACAAGTAAAAAAGATGAGTTAAGCAGTGAAAAACTTTCTGCCTCTTTTATGTTGTTGGTTTTGGCATCGGGCTTCGGGCTTTTTATAACTAATTATTTTAATTCTACTTTTTCTATGATAAAATTTCCAATATATATTGGTGCTATGGTTTGTGCGGCAATTATCAGGAATCTTGCAGATAAAACAAAAAAGTTTAAAGTACACATGGATGAAATTGAAGCACTTGGAAATATTTCTCTTAATATGTTTTTAGCCATGGCTTTGGTTTCTTTAAAGCTTTGGCAACTTGTAAGTTTTGCTTTTCCTCTTTTAATAATTGTAACAGCCCAAGTGATAATGATGTATTTGTACGCTCGCTTTGTTACATTTAACTTCATGGGAAAAAATTATGATGCGGCAATAATAACAGCCGGTCATATAGGTTTCGGCTTTGCCGCAACTCCGAATGCTATGGCAAATATGGGCTCGGTTTGTGAAAAATATGGTTATTCTAAAATAGCATTTTTCGTTGTACCAATCGTAGGATCGCTTTTTATAGATTTTTTTAATATTTTGATAATTAGTTTGACTATAGGTATTGTTCAGTAGTATGATAGAGCCACTTGTAAAAGGTGTGTTACTTTTTGCAAGTGGCTCTGTTTTTCGCCGGCAATTTATTGCCTTAAAGTAGACCGCGTTAGGCATATTAAAAGTTTTGGCAAGTTTTTCAAAACTTGCCAAAAAATAAAAATGCGACTATAATTTTAGTCGCATTTTTAGTCGCAGCGATAGCGGAGCTTTTAATACGCCGGCGGGCAAAGCCCGCAACGCCCATTATTCTTTCTGTGGTTTTTGTGTTGGTTTGATTTTGTCTGCCATGATGAAAAATATGATTCCTATTATAAACATTACCGGCAGAGCGAGTGTGCCTAAACTTTGGTTTTTAGTAATTTGGGCTATCGCAGAAAGTATGAGTGCTCCTAAAAATGTTGCGCCCTTGCCGCAGATGTCGTACACTGCAAAGTATTTTCCGCTTTTTGATTGAGGGATAATTTTACCGAAGTACGACCGGGAAAGGGCCTGGACTGCGCCTTGAAACATTCCGACGGTGATGGCTAGAACCCAGAATTCAAACAGCTTGTCAAGTTGGACTGCATATAGAGTTATGAAAAAATATGCGACTATACAGATTTTGATAAGGACAGAAGTTCTGAATTTTTCTGCAAGTCTTGCAAAAATGATAACGCTGGGAAATGCAATAATCTGCGTAACAAGTAGGGCAAGCAAAAGCCCCGCATCATCTAAACCTACAGACTTGCCGTACGCAATTGCCATGTTTATAATTGTATAGACACCGTCAATGTAAAAGAAAAATGCTATTAAAAACAAAAGTATTTTTTTGCTGTGTGCAATTTCTTTTAATGAATGCCATAGGCTTGAAAAAGTCGTAATAAAACCGGACTGTTCTTTTGTAAAGTTAATCTGTTTATAAGTTTTTAAAAGGGGCACCGAAAAAGCAAACCACCAAACAGCGTTTATAATAAATGCAATTATCATTGATAAATTGGTTGATATGCCGATTTTTTCGCCAAAGAAAATCAAAGCAATACTTGCGATAAAGGGAATGCAGCTTAGAATATAGCCTAAGGCATATCCGATTGACGAAACGGTATCCATTCTATCGTTTGTTGTTATATCAATAATCATTGAATCATAAACTACAAGGCTCGTTTGATATGCAACTTTTGCACTTACCAAAATGACTAAAAACGTTATGTAGCTTACAGGCAATGAAAACAAAACTGTGGCAATTGTACCAACCAGTAAGGTAATTAAGAATACCTTCTTTTTCATGTTTTTACCGTCTGCAATTGCTCCTGCTATTGGTCCTAAAAGCATAACTATAATAGTAGAAATACTTGCGGCATAACCCCAGAATGCAAAATAGTCGGCAGATGAAACACTTGCCCGCTTTGCAATTTCATAAAAATACAGAGGCACGATTGTCGTTGAAAGTAATGTAAAAGCGGAATTACCCGCATCGTACATCGCCCAATCTTTTTCGGCCTTGTTAAGTTTAATTTTACCCATAAAGTTTATTCTCCTTTTTTGTATTGTTCAAAATCTCTATTAAAATAATCAGATAAATCTGCTCCGTTAAGTGCCTCATTGAAATTTTTAATCAGTTTAGGATACATTTCAAAAGCGGTATCGTATCGTTTTTGAACTTCTGCCACATAGGGCAAAAGTTTTGCATTGATTTTTCGCTTTAAGTTAATACCGCCTGCAAACTCTTCTACATTGAGAATTTTAAAAGCAGGGTCTAATACAAACGGCACAAACCTTTGCATAATCCGTATTAACTTTTTTAAAGTATAATAATCGTGAATGCTTTTTTTAATATCTTCGCTACTGACTTCATTAAATACAGAAAAAACTTGAGAAATAGCATTGGCAGTTTGTTCATCGCAGGTTAAAAACCTTTCGGTTTTTAGCTTAAACATATTGATACCGCCTGCATTCGCCAGATGTCTGTCAAATTCTGTTTCCAGCTCATTGTGATTAACCCCGTCTCTGTCAACCACCATATTGATATACTCATGTCCGTTTGTATCCAAAACAAAATGTCCGATAAACCCGTATAAATAAGACAACACAATATCTTGCTTGTCGTTCAAATAGACAGCCATAAATTTTTCAAGCGTCTTTTTAAATGGACTGTAATGCAACTTCATGGCCAGTTTTTTTGTCGCTTTGTTCGCTCCCATATCTTTAAAAAATAAAAAGTCAGGCCCTTGTAATCCAATATCGAATGCGTAACGATACTTTGTTATAACCTTTTGGGTTTTTGCTGAAAAACAAGGAATACTTTTATTGCCTAATGTCCAATGTGCATATAATGCCGGCATAATCACCTCAAAACTTAGATTCAAATTTATTGTATCAAATTTATGAATAAATAACAATTCAATTTAGTTTAATTTTCACGGATATTTAATTGTTTAAAAATTTACAGGATTCGGGCGTCCCCCTCACTTTAGTGAGGGGCGGGCTAATCGCAACTGCGCCTATCGGCTTCGACTAATTTTATGGCTTAAAATTAACGCCATAAAATTATTTGCATCGGCAATTTTTGAAAAATTGCCTCGCATTGCTAATATCCCTGACGCATCTTACAGTCTGAAAAGATTAGTTTAACAGCTTTTCACCTATCATGCCCAGTAAAAAACCTAAGTTTGCACCGCTTGCAGGCAGAAAACTGTTTTTGACTTTTGCTATCGGAGCAATGTCTTGGAAAATCAGATAGAGTATACCGCCACCTGAAAAAAGCATAATTGCATCAACAATCTGTTTTTGACTACTTAAAAAATATTCCCCTGTGAGAGCCGCTATTATTCCGACAAAGCTGAGGGCAAATAACAAAAGTAAGGTTTGTTTTTTGCTTAACTTTTTTCGCAATTCAATATATGAATTAAACCCTTCGGGCAAATTCTGTAAACCTATGAATAATGCAATGAGTAAACCAAAATTGGGATTTATTGCGAAAGACGCTCCAAGCGATAAAGCCTCAGGGATAAAGTCCATCATCATGGATAATACCTGTGCCATAGAGCCACCGATTTTACCGCATATTATATCTAAAATCATAAAGCTGAGCGTACCTGCCAAGAAGACGATAACTATGCTTAAAAGTTGCATATCCTTGATGGCATGGGGTATAAGAACAAATGCTATTGCGGAAAGGAGTGCTCCGCCTGCAAATGCAACAATAAAATGATTCACTTGATTTTTATATTTATAATCTTTTTTTTGAAGCAAGCTCGAAATTATTCCTCCAATAATAATGGGTAAACCCGCCATACTGGAATAGATTATAATGATAAAAGTATTACTCATAAAAATGCTCCGGTGTATTTCAGAATAACAGGATTGTATCTTATCGTTTTTTTTTCATACTGTCAATAATGGCATTAAATCTTAAGCTTTATATCTGAAGCGGTTTTTAAAAAATGGATTATCTTGACTTTTTTTTGTTTTAAAGTATAATTCTTTGACCGATAATCCGCTTTATTATATGCTTAGAGCGAAGTGTAAAAGGCGAGTTTTTCTGTAACTTGTTTATATCTGAAGAATATCAACCTTTTATTTTATCGATTGGAGATTTTTAGATGAAGAAAGAAAGCAACAAAGAAAAGCTTCAGAAGATACATATTCTTGATAGGTTTTATTCCAAACCTATTTTGTTGGTTTTGTTAATTCTTGGTATTACACTTTTTTTGGGATTGCAACTATTCAGGCTTAAAATAGATAACAATAATTTTAATTTTATTCCAAAAGACGACCCGTCTCGTATTTTAAACGAAGAAGTTGCCAAGATTTTTGGAAATGATAATCCGATTTTGATTGGAATTGAAAGAAAGTTTACATCTATTTTGGAAAAAGATTTTATAGATGAGTTGCGTAAGTTGGATAATGAGCTTACCGGGTTACCGCTTGTTAAGCGAACTGTTTCTATTATAAATATAAAACATATTGAATCGAAAGACGGGGCGATGATTGCAGGTCCTTTAATTCCGTCTGATTATGAAGGCTCTGCTAAAGAAATGGCAGAAGTAAGGTATAAACTTAGAGATTGGAATGAAATGTATGCTAGGAATCTTATTTCCGATGATTTGCAGTCGATTCAGTTTATAGTGTTTTTGGACATTAATGATGATGAGGCCGGCACCCCTGAAGCAATTGATGTTTGCAGAAAAATCCTTGCTATTTCTGAAAATTGGGATTTCCATGATTCAAGTATTTATGTTACGGGGACGACTGTTTTCAGTGAGGTGGTTAATCAGGCTACGGCACATGATTTGGCATTTTTAATTCCAATCGTTGTGTTTGTTGTAGTGGGAGTTTTGCTTTTATCGTTTAGGCGATTTTTGGGTGTGCTTTTACCATTACTCACTGTTATTATTTCTGTTATCTGGGCTTTAGGCTCTATGGCTTTGTTTAATGTGCCTTTATCTATTCTCTCTACTGTTTTGCCGGTTATTTTGATTGCTGTAGGAAGTGCATACGGAATACATATTATAAGCCATTACTTTGATGATGTAGCCGGCAATAGGGAGCTTTCGAAAGAAGAGCATAAAAATGCTGTTATTGCTTGTGTAAAAAAGATTATATTGCCGGTTTTTTTGGCGGCTTTGACAACTTTTGCAGGCTTTGTATCTTTTTGTTTTACATCGGTTGTGCCAATCAGGTATTTTGGAATTTTTTCGAGTCTTGGTGTTATGTCCGCATTTATTGTGGCAGTGGCATTTATTCCTCCGATTTTAATTTTACTGGGGCCGACTTCGCCAAAAAAACCGAGAAAGCAACAACACGGTAATTATAAGCTGGACGGCTTTTTGGCTAATACTTTTATGATTGTTTCAAACCATAAACGAAGTGTGTTTTTACTGTTTATAATTACCTTGGGGCTTGCATATTTTGGTATTAAACGACTTGTTATTGATAACATTTTAGTTGAATATTTTAAAAATGACCACACTATCGCCAAAGCCGATTCTTTTTGTCGAAAAAATTTTTCAGGCTCTAAGCAACTGATACTTTTGGTTGAAGCCGAAGAGGACAATGTTGTAACTCGTCCTGATGTATTGGTTGCAGTTGATGACTTATCTTCTTACTTAACAGGAAGAATTGATGAAGTTGGAAATGTTACTTCTATTTCGGGGTTGATTAAACGAATGAATCAAGTGTTAAATGCAGATTCGCCACCGGATGGCTTAAAGCCTGTTACAGGTAGGGGTGAAGATGACTTCTGTGAACTTGGGGATTTTAGTGGTTTGGAAGATTCTTCTATTGATAATGAAGTTTCCGAAAATCAAACATCAGGTAATAATGCTTTAGATGACATGGACTTCAATGAAGTAATGGACTTTCTCGATGGTGCAGTAAAAAATCGAAATGATGCAGATATGACAGCGGAAGAATTTATAGCCATGCTTTCAAAAAAGGTTAATTACAAGGGTATTACATATTATGAAATACCTTCTATTCCTGAAAAGTATGGGAAAACAACTCAAGAGGAATTACATGAGTTGATAAATGATTATCTGATTTTATTGTCAAGTAATACCAAAGAGTTTATGGATAATCCTATTAATCCTCGTGTGCTTAAAATTAGTGTTCAGATTAGAACAGTAGGTCAACAAGATACCGATAAAATAGTAGCTGATATTCAGAATTTTATCAATCAGCGCTTTCCATCGGATGTTAAAGTAAAAATTGCCGGTCCTTCGGTTGTTGAAGGTTCCCTCAATAAGCTGGTTGTTCAGTCGCAACTTGTTTCACTTGGTATCTCTCTTGCGATAGTGTTTATTATTCTTGCAGTATTTTATCGCTCGCCGGTTGCAGGTATTATTGGTATTATGCCATTGATTTTCTCTATTTCCATAAATTTTGGGGTTATGGGCTTTTTCGGTATAAAAATAAACATAGGTACAGCGATGGTTGCAAGTTTTGCAATAGGAATAGGCATAGATTATACTATTCATTATTTGGCGGCTTATCACAGGGAAATCATAAGAAAGAACAGGCAAGGTGATTTTTTATATAGAACTTTTTACGGCTCGGGAAAAGCTATCTTGTTTAATGCTCTTTCCGTAGGTGCCGGTTTTGCCGTTTTAACATTTTCAGATTTTAAAATGCTTTCTGATTTAGGGCTTTTAATTTGTTTGGTTATGGTAACAAGCTCCTTGGCAAGTCTTACAATACTTCCTTTATTTTTAAATGTTTTGAAACCAAAGTTTATCAAAATGGTTTATAATAGAGATGAGGATTATATTGATTCTGAGAATGAAAATTTGATGATTTATGACGATAATGTTACCGAAAATAATATTGCTAAAAAAAATATTAGCAAGGAGGATTGATTTTATGAAAAAGATAGTATTAATTGTTTTTTCTTTTATGTTTGTATTTGGTGTTTCTTTTGCACAAACACCCGAAGAAATAATTCAGTCAGTACGCGGGCAAACTACTATTAATAATATAGGAGCTGAAGCTGAAATTACCATACAACGTGCCGGAAAAACTATGGAGGTGATAAAAATGATACAGTACACCTCAAAAGATGCAAGTGGATTGCAACGCACTATGATTATACTGAAGGCACCCGCTAAGTACAAGAACACAAGGTTTTTGATGCGTGAGCTAAAAAACGGAGTAACTGACCAAAGGGTATTTTTTCCTGCATTGGGGAAAACAACTAGAATTGTTGCAGAAAGCTCAGGTAACGAAGCCTTTTTGGGTACGGATTTTTCTTATAATGACATGGCCTTTATGGAAAGAGATCCTTCATTAGACTCTTATAGAATGTTACCTGAGGAAACTTATAAAGGTAAAAAATGTTATGTAATTGAGGCTCTTCCGAAAAACAAAGCCTTTTTTTATGCAAAGACGATAATTAAGGTTGAAAAATCTAAAAAATTATTGATGACGGCAGAATTTTTCGATAAAAGTGGAAAAAAAGTAAAACAAATTGAGCTTTTAAATTATAAAGAAATAGATGGTGTAAATACTCCCTATGATGTTAAAATGACAACTTTTGCAACAAATACAGCAAGCATCATCTCGATGAAGAAGATAAAATTTGGGCTTGAAATACCGGAAAAAATCTTTACAACAAAATATTTGGAAACCGGAAAATAGCGGAACCTAAAAATGAACAGGCGAAGATGTGCGATTATTATTCTTTTATTAAGCCTATTGAATTGGGCGGTTTTTTCGCAAGATAATGAAAATTCGCTATCTTCGTCTGAAACAGATTTTGACGACTTTGATAGCGACAATGATTTAGATGAAAAAAAGATTTCAGTGGGTTTTAATGGAAGCCTAAATCTTGGCGGTACAATGTTTTTTGATGACTTCAAAAAATTTGCCGATATAAGGCCGTCTTCTTTGATTTGGGGCGATTTGCATTTAACAGCGACAGCGCCTATTGTTGAGGCTGTACTTGGCGTAAGCATAAGTGATACAGCTTTGCCGTTTAATTTTAAAAAGAAGCCCCAAACATATCCTCGAAAGCCACAAATACCTCGTTTTATTGATGAAACTTATATGCAGTTAATGTTCGACAGTGTTGTGTTTGGAGGCGGACTTAAAAGAATGACTTGGGGGCGCGCCGATTATTTTAGCGTTTTAGATGTTATAAATCCGAAAGATTTGACCGACCCGACCATAACAGATCCAAAGAAGTTGAAAATTCCTCGTCCGATGATTTTTATTTCTGCATATTTACCAAAAGAAGTAAAACTTGAATTTGTGTATCTGCCGGTTTTTCAGGGTAATTTGGAAGCTTTATCAGGTCGTTGGAAACCAAGTCATTTTCAAACTGAAGCACAAAATGTATTGAATGAAATACAATCTGATTCATCGCTCAGCTCAATCGCACCGTATTTAAAAAATGACAGTCCTTTGCTTGAGCATTTTGTTGGTTTAAATCTTACGGATATGATGTCTACAGAAATTGATTCTGCAAAACTTAAGTATTCACAGGCGGGAATGCGAGTAACAAGCACAATTGAAGGATTTCATGATTTGGGTTTTCAGTACTATTACGGAAGACTTCCGAGCCCTGCATTTAAAATGGATACGAAGGCTCTATTTGCGGCTTTTGACAATTTACCTAATATCTTAAAAAATGCAAGTACAATACAAACATTATTAACCGCCATTGACAATGCAATTAGTTCTAATGATACGGCAACTGCACAGGCAAAAATGAAAGAGCTTGCAGAGTTAATAAAGAAACAAAATGGGCAAAAAGAGGCTGTCAAGAATAATTTTATAAAAGCCTTTGCTCTTGATTATAATGATTTTCATCAAATCGGAATAGATTACGCAACAGGGCTTGGTCCGGTTAATTTGCGTACGGAATTAGCCGCAAATATAACTCGGGATATTTACGGAAACAATCCTGGAATATATAACCCTTCGTTGGCTTGGCATGTAGGGCTTGATTACAAAACAAAATTTGGTATGACTTTAAATCTTGCCGTATCAGAAAATATTAAACTGTTGTACAGTAAAATAGGGACTAAAAAATATGATACCGAAAAAGGCAGTTTGCCTACTGATACAAAGGTTATGTTTCTTATTTCGCAGAGTCTTCTTCGGGGCTCTATGGCACTTAATCTTAAAACGATAATGAGTTGCGAATCCGTTGATTTTTATATTAATCCTTCAATGAATTGGTTACTCGGCTCAGTAGAAATAAATACAGGAATGGGTTTTTTCTTGGGTCGAAACAACGAATATAAAGATAATCATTTTGTTCACCTTTCCATATCATATAATTTTTAAAAGTAAGATTTGTATAGCTTTTGAGTTTTGAAGCACTTGCAAAACTCGTCTGACTTTTTCAATTTCCTCTTTTATGTATCGCGTTCCCTTTACTTTGGGGGGGAGCGGAGGCTCCTTGTCGATGATTAAACTTTATTGGATATTGCAAGTTTTAATCGATAGATTAAAACTTGCAAGTCGTTTTTTAAAGAAAAATCGACAAGAGCCGGAGCGAGGGGGAGACACCCCCTAATAAAAACAAAATATTTTTTTATTTATTCTCTTGACTTTTTTTTGAACTGTGTTATAATTTGAACATGAAAAACTTAAAATCTTTATTTAAATGCACTATTGGTGTAAGTTGTTTTAAACTAATGTTTTTGGCGTTGGTTTTTAGTTTGTTGATATTGGCAGGTTGTAAAAAAGAGACAGATAACGATGTAGAAGTTGTGGCAGGTGAAGTAGAGGAAACAGATGAAGTTGTGGAATCAGAGGGGGTTCCCGTAACCGATGAAGATATAACATTGCCAAGAGAGCCGGGTAATTTTGATTTTGAAAAAGCAGGAGTGGTTGTATCGGCTCATAAAAAATATTTGAGCGATGAGTTAAAATTTGTGCCTGTGCCTACTGAAGATATAAAGCATGATAGAACGGCTGTTGTAGGAAGTCATGAATGTAAGTTTTATCCTTATGTTGAACTTAAGACACAAGAGGATTTGGCAAAATTAAAAAATGGAGTTCCGATACCGTTTGCAACCGTAATTCCTATTGAGGGAGAGCCTATTGAGGCTCCGTACAATGAAGAATTATGTCATGCTTTTTTTATTTTTGAAAAAAATCAAAATTATTTTTATAAAACAACATGGAACGGAAAAGAGGGTTTGGTTTTCGGTGCGGATTTAACAAACATAAGGGGAAGAAGCAAATATAATAGGATTACATCTTTGTTGTATAAAACGAAGGGCTTTTATAAAGAGTTTTATCCTTTAGCCGGTTATGATTATCTTGATGAAGCAAATAAGCAAACCCTTGAAAGAGATAGATTATCTTTTCAATCTGTAACTAAATCGGAGTATTATCTTTCAAGTGAAACCCCTGATGATATGATTGCACTATATCAAAGATTATCAGAGTTCACTCCGCAGTTTATAACAACTGATTTGATGGCTCACAGTCGTCATCTGGTTTTTGACCGTACTTTACAATATATAGAAGAAAAGTTTTTTATTCCTGCATTGGATTTGCTTGTAGACGGCTTTTTGGCAGGATTGGAAAAGGTTAATACATCGGGTAATGCTTCTGCAAATGATGAAACACTTGAAAAAGCCGTTCAGTATTTTCAAGTTGCAAAGGCTCTTATTGAATTAGCTCCGAATACAGAGGAAAATGAGAATACGGGTAGGCTTGATTATAAAGATGTTGATTATGAGACTGTGGTAAGTAAGTATCCCGATGTTGTTCAAAAAGAAGTAAAGAAGATTTATGATGCAGGAGGTCTTGAACAGTCCGTTTTGTTTACTTTTGCTGACGGAAGTTTTACAAAAGAAGATTATACACAGTATAAGCCTCGGGGGCATTATACAAAAAACGGCGTTCTTGAAGCCTATTTTAGAGCTATGATGTGGTTTGGAAGAGCTCATTTTATGATTGCTCAAAGTGGTTCTGCACCTTTGGCAAAGGATGGCTCTGCCGGCTCGGATACGGAAAAATTAACTTATAATATGGAGCCGATAGCGCTTTTGATTACAGAGGTTGTAAAGGCTGATGTTGAGTTATATAAAGCGTGGGAAAAACTTTTTAATCCAATCACCAATTTAATCGGTATTTCAGATGATTTGTCATTCAAGGAAATTATACCGCTTTGGAACAGTTATGAAGTAAAAAACTTTAAAAAGTGGAGCTCTAAAAAAGAAAACTTGCTGAAATTTATGGAAGATGCTCATGAAAAATTAAGGCCGCCTGCAATTGCGGGTAATTCTCTTTTGTATGTAGCATCTGAGGGAGATGCCTTATCTGAAAAAAAACCTCCGATGGGTTGGAGACTTTTTGGTCAAAGGTTTACATTTGATTCATATATTTATGGTTTGGTTACTGCTCCTAGGTTGGGCGACAGGATAAATGTTTCAGGGCTTGATATAATAAAAGCGTTTGGCTCAAAAAGTGCCGACTACTTTTTAAGTGAAGAATATAAGACATTCCCGAAATTAAAAGGTATTTTAGAGAAAGTGCAATCGGAAATAGAAAAATCGCCTGAAGCTACTTTTGGAAAAACCTATTATGGCTCTGTATTAAATGAAGTTGCTTTACAGGCGAGGTTTGAGCAAGGCTCCGGTTTTTATTTTACTGAAAGTCCTGCTTGGAATATAAAAACATTGCTTTCATCACACGGAACATGGGCAGAATTAAAGCATGATACCATTTTGTATGCTAAACAAAATTATGCTGAGCGTGGAGGCGGAGGGGATTCACCAACTTTTAGAACCGAGCCTGTACCAAGGCCTATTCATTACATAGAGCCTAATTTGCCGTTTTGGAAAAATGCTTCTGTTTCTGTTGAATTGCTGTTGACGACATTACAAGCTGACGGGTTAATAGATGATGTAATTTCAGGGCAGTTGAAGACACTAAAAGAAATATGCGATAACATTATAAAAATAGTTGAACTTGAAATAGAAGATAAGCCAATATCCGATTACGATAATGATTATATCACGACAATTCCTTCATTGCTGGCAAAGATAGTTCTGATTGGTATGAACATTGAAGATTCTTTTGAACAAGATGAGTTGGCAATGCCGATTGTTGCAGATGTGTTTACAAATTCAGAAGAAGGCACGGTGCTTGAAGTTGGTGTAGGTATTCCTTACAGATTGTTTGTCCCTCTTAATGACGGACAGGGCGGAAAAAGGATAGCTGTAGGATATTGTTTTAACTATTATGAATTTTATCAACCAATGAATGAAAGATTAAATGATGAGCAGTGGAAAAAAATGGTATTTGAGAAAGGCGTGCCTGAAGACAAAAAACCGGCATGGGCAAGAGACATAGCCTTACCGGCAGTGAAAGATGAATAGAGCTGCTTTTTGCGTATTGTTGATGATTTTCACTCTTTTATATTTATCTTGCCATAACCGGCAAGATAAATACAGCTCGGAAGAAAATCAGGTTTTTCTGTCCTGGGATACAAAGCCTCAGAAGCAGCCTAAAGTCAATTTAATTGAGGCTGAGCAGAGGTTACCTAAAGGCGCTTTCCCGTGGGGCGGAACCGTCAGCCATCATCTTTTAGCCGGAGAACTTATAGATGAGTGGTTTCTCAAGTTAAAGCAAGCTCGTGATGTGGACTTATTTTATGTGCTTAGTCCGTCTCATTGGAACTTGTCAATTTACGATTATTCTCTGACAGATGGAAGCTGGAAAACGAATAATGGTTTAGTATTATCCGATAAAACGAAAGTAAATAAACTTGCCGGAATTTTGAATACTCCGTTAGAGCACCATGTTTTTAAATATGAGCACGGGGTTTCGACTCTGACTCCTTATATAAAAAAACATTTTCCTGAAGCAAAGGTTGTTGTTATTGCATACAACGGTGAGCCACCGATAGATATGAAAAAAACCGAAAAGCTCGGCCGTGCAATGAAAAAAATGTTTTCGCCTAAAACGGCAAAAAAACAAAATGCGTTTTTGTTGGTGTCAACTGATTTTTCGCACCACGGCAACTTTTCCAAAATTGCCGAAAACGATGCAAGAACAAGAAAGTATCTTTCATCATTAAATCCTGATTCATGGACGTTGGTTATTTGCGATAATCGCCCTGCAATCTATCTAATTTCAAAGTTTTCGACAGAGAATACGAAATGCACAATTCAACATGCAACAACTGCTTATGAGCTGACGGACGAAACTGACTCTGCCGACATAACGAGTTATTTTTTTACATATTTTTGGGAAGATGAATAGACAGGCAGATTTTATTTTGTCTAAATTTTTGTCCAAACTTTTAGCTCAGTAATTGCCGTTGAGACCATAAGATAGGGCTCTTGTATTTTTAAAACACAATAACATATTTCATCAAGCAGATCCGAAAAAGACAAATCCGGAATTTCTGATTTTTGCAATGTTGACACTTTTGAAATATAACCCCAAAGGTGTTGAAGTACATTTTTGATACCACCGTCAGAGGGCTGTTGATTGAGAACTTGTGTCAGTAACATTGTCAGCTCCTCAAAATCAGAGTAACTGCATTTTTGCGAAACCCTTCTGCCTATTTTTTTATAGATTGGGATACTTCTTGCCATAACCGAATACTTATGATGCTTCCATAATTCTTGTGCGGAGAGCGGAATAGGTATTCGGCCGGTTTTATTTAAAATTGTGCTTAAAATTTTAAATTCCTCTGCCGGTGTGTTTACATCTATTTTTAATTCCAACGGTAAATAGTCTTTGTACGCAATACTGAAATCTATATTTCTGAATTCCATTTCAGATATTAAAAGTTTGCTTCTGATGTCCAAGTTTCGTGATGTTTCAAACTTAACCTCTTTGCTGTTAAGCATTAAAGATTGCACCGAACAAAATTCTTTCAGTAAAAGCGCATTGCTTAAATAGCCCGGGTGTATTCTTAGCGTTTGCAATTTTGATAAAATTATTTTGTGGCTTTATTATCTTCGTCTACGGCAATTTTCCAGTCAGCTTCTTTGAAACCTGTCAATACGGCAGACTTAGTAACTAAAATCGGACGCTTCACCAACTTTCCGTCAGTTGCCAACAGCTCGTATTGTTGCTCGTCAGTCATTTCGGCAAGTTTATCTTTTAAACCAAGCTCACGATATAAAACCCCGCTTGTGTTGAAAAATCGTTTTAACGGCAACCCGCTTTTTTTGTGCCACGACTTCAACTCTTTCAGCGAAGGGTTTTTCTCAACAATATCACGCTCGCTAAATTTCACGCCCTGTTCCTGCAACCATTTATGAGCACGCTTACAAGTAGTGCATTTAGGATAATATATAAATTTCATTTTTCCTCCGTACAAAGCAATTGTATAAAAACTTTATAAAGATGTCAACTCATTTTAAAAAGATAAATATATGCGCTTCGCCAACCCGCTCACGCCTTAAATCTTTTGTTTTTTTTCTGATGAAAAATAATCACTCGTCTCACAAAGTGAGCGAAGCGTCTCACAAAGTGAGCCGGTTTTTCTGTCAACTTAAAAAAACAAAAGGATAACGGCGCTCGCCACGCACGCGCTAAACATACTGAAAAACACTCAGGTGTTCTTTTAAGTATTAAATGTATAAAACTTTTAATTAGTTTCCGTTAATTTCTATCCAATATTTTTCGCAGTTATTGGTTCTATTTAAATAATGTTTTTCAATTAATTCTCGTCTAATAATTGCGTAATCATCAAAGGTGATGGCATTTTTTATGATGTGATTTACCTTGTTCTCTGAATAAAGTATTCCTGTGCTAAATTTATTTGCAATGTATTGCAAAATAAGATGTTGGTCTTTATTTTTTTTAGGCCATCTAATTATTTTGTTATCTTCGTTTATAATACGCTTTTTAAGTAAATCGGTTTTTGCATTCAAAAAATCATTGTTCATAATAGTTCTTTTTTTTATATCATAAAATTTGCTAATAAGTCAATCACTTGTTAGTTTGTGTTAAATAGCTTGCTGAAAAAAAGAATACCACAGTGGTAAGCAATACACTTAACCTGATTTTGCGACCGCAGTCTATCCTTACGCTCGATTTTAAAACAGTAAAGGTGGTTGGAGCGACAGCGGAAAACACCGAGTCAGTATTAAAAGTAAAGAGCGTAAGATTATGCAAGGGAGCGGGTTGAAGAGCGTTAGCGAAGAAAAAATTATATTTGGTTATTTAGAAATTCAAAACCTTTTTTTGTAATTGTTGTTCCGCTTCGGCCTGAATTAACTTTTATCATTTCTTTCTTTTTAAGCTCTTCTATGGTGTTGCGCAAGTTGTTTTCCGAAATAGTTAATCCCGAATTTTTGAATTTATTCAATATACTTCTACGCCCCAATCCGGACGGATAAACATCACATAGCATTTCAAGAATGAGTTGTGTGTTTCTGTTATAATGATTTGGTTTGCTTTCTTTTTCCGTTAAATCTAAAATTGATGCAGGTAAAGATTTTATTTTAATTACAGGCTCATTCAGGAAGTTTAGGTATTCTAGGATATTATACAGCTCTCGAATATTTCCGTCCCATTTGTATTGAAGGAAAAAGTTTTCAACTGCCGACGACAATGTGAATTTTGCATTTATCTGTTTCATAATGTGCCGACTGATTAACAGTACATCTTTTCCTCGCCGGCGCAAAAGCGGTATTTCAATCGGGATTGTGTTTAAGCGATAGTATAAGTCTTTTCGGAATGTGCCTTTGTCTACCATTGTTTTTATGTTTTGATTTGATGCGGCGATAATTCTTACATTCACTTTTATTATTTTATTATCGCCGACACGCATAATTTCTTTTTCCTGTAGAACGCGAAGGAGCTTAATTTGTAAGGCAGTACTCATTCCTTCGATTTCGTCAAGAAAGAGTGTGCCGTTATGTGCGTATTCAAAAAAGCCGACTTTACCGCCCTTTTTGGCGCCGGTAAAGGCACCTTCAACATAGCCAAATAATTCGCTTTCAAGCAGGGTTTCGGATAGGGCGGCACAATTAACTGCAAGAAACGGCATTTCTGAGCGTGCGGATTCGTGGTGAATGGAGTGTGCAAATAATTCTTTTCCGGTTCCTGTTTCACCTGTAAGTAAAATTGCAAGGTCGGAGTGTGCGGCTTTTTTTGCAATTTGTTTTGCTTTTACAATTGCTTCGCTTTCGCCAATTATATCATTGAATGTATATTTTGATGTGTGCCCGCGCTGCAAAAGCTGTATTCTAAGATTGTTTTGTCTGTTTTCTGTATCACTGAATTTTTGAAGCAATATATAATGACCCGCAATTTTTTCACGCCAAAATATGGGGATAATGTTTGCGACAAAATCGATGTTTTCTATTTTTATTATTTTATTTGTTTCTTTAATGTTGTTTTCAAATCTAATTTGTTCATGCCAATTAGTGAATAAAGTGCTAAATTTTTTGCCTATGATGTTGGAGCTTTGAATTTTAATTTTTTTATAGAAGGCTTGATTGCAAATAAAAATTTTCCCGTTAGTGTCAATACCGATTATTGCTATATCAAGCGATTCAATTAAAATTTGATATGTATTTTCAATACTGAGATTTTTATTTCTGAGCGCAGTGATACTGTAGTTTTGTTCTGCCAATGATGCAGAATAATTTTTGTATTTTTCGTTTTCTAATATATGCGGAAGTTCCAGTTTCAAGGCAAGCTCTGTAATTGTACCGGCTGTTAAAAGTCTGTTGCCTATGTCGATAGTGTGTTGCACATGTTTTGGGACATATCTTCGCTCGCCGGGTGTTACTGCGATTGAAATATCGGGTATGTTTTTTTGGTTCGGATAAACAGGAATAAAGTTAATACCGGTAATTCCTACTCTGTGTAAATCGGAAATAGTTTCTATTGCCATTTGCATACTTAAATTAACCAAAAGCACATCAGTACCGGCGTGTATTTTACGCAATTGGTGTATTGCCTCTTTTTTAAATGTAAGTCTTACAAGGACTGATTTTTCATTGTTTATTTTTGACATTACCATATCGAATTCGTGGCTTGATGTGGTTGCTATGAGGTAAATATCTGCGATTTCGATATGTGAAAAATCGTCAACCTCAATACTCATAGTTTTAATTAAAATAGAGTTACCGAATATATTGTACAGACATTCTTTGTAGGATTCGGCTACTGCCGGCGATATGGTAATAATAAGGATTTTTTTAATTTTATAATTCCTCCCTGTGTTTACTTAATGATAATAACAGAATTAATTGTTTTTATCAATATTTTCTTCATCCGAAAAAATTGTTCGGTTTCATTTGATATCAGGTTTAAAAAAGCACTCCTTCAGAAGCAATGTGATTTTTGAAGGAGTGCAATTTGCAGGATTTAAAAACTCTTTTATTTTACTTTTGCCAATTTTTCTTCTTTGGTTCGCAGTAATCCAAATTGAATTGTCAATATTGATACAAGTATTAAGGCAAAGATGTAATATGAGTGGGACAGAACAGCTGTAGGCGATACTCCTGCAAGTCCCGTTACAATTAACATTCCTCCATCGTGAGGACAAAGTGCCAAGAATGCACATGCAAAAATATCAAGCAAACTTGCTAATCGTTTTGGAGATATTTTGTATTGTAGCCCTATTTCTTTTGCAATTGGTGCACTTATGATAATGGCTATTGTATTGTTTACCAGTGATATTGAAAGCAAACCTGATAAGAATGCAATTCCGTATTCCGCACCTTTTCTGCTGTTAATTTTGGAAGTGATTTTATTGATAAGCCAATCTACACCTCCGTAATATTTGATTAACCCGATTAAGCCCGAAATTAAAATGGCAACAATAGTGATGCTCATCATGTCTTCCATTCCGGCACCTACGGATTGTACAAATGTCATGAAGGTAAGTGTTCCTTGAAGCATGCCTATAATACCCGACATGATGATACCTACAAATAAAACACCGACAACATTTACACCCATTAAGGCTGTTATTAAAACTACGATGTAAGGTAGAATTCTTATAATGTTAAATTCAAGGTTGCCTGTGATAACGCCTTTTCCGCCCATTATGGCGTATATAATAAAAGCTATTATAGCCGCCGGCAGTGAGATAAATAAGTTCATTCGGAATTTATCTTTCATTTCACAGCCTACCCCTTTTGTAGCCGAGATGGTTGTATCTGAAATTATGGAAAGGTTATCTCCAAAGTATGCACCACCTATAACGGCGCTACATGCTACGGCAAGGTTTAAATCCGACTTCATGGCTACTCCGATTGCAATAGGCGCCATAGCGGCTATTGTTCCCATTGAAGTTCCTATTGCTGTTGAAATAAAACAGCTCATTAAGAACACGCCCGGAATTAACAATATGCTTGGAATGTAGGTTAAGCCTAAGTTTACGATGCTGTCTACGCCACCCATTGCTTTTGCTACACCCTGGAAACCGCCTGCTAAAAGGTATATCAGCCCTATTAGCATAACCCCGGCGTTTCCCGCTTCTTTAGAAAAGACATCTATCTTTGTTGAAAACTTTTCTTTTCTGTTCATTAAGACTGCAACAAAGATACCTATCAAAAGGGCGACATGGCGAGGAAATTGTTTGAATGCTTTTGGCACTCCTCTTGCAGTAAAAAATAGTCCAAAACCAATGTAGAGGACTAAAAAGACCAATAAAGGAATGAACGCTATAAACCCATACCTTTTTTCACTTCTTTCTTTCATAAAACACTCCTATAAAATATTTTTTATTGCAACTTCAATTTGTTGAAGTGCTTTTTCAATAATTTTTTGCGGAGCGGCTGCATTTAATCTTACATATCCGGAACCGCCTTCTCCAAATTCACTGCCGTTTGATAATCCGACAAAAGCTTTTTCTACAAAAAATTTTTTTAAATCTTCATCGGTCATTTTTAAATCAGACGCATTTATCCAAGATAGATAGCTTGCTTGCGGTGAATTTGGTTTTAATTGAGGTATGTTTGTTTTGCAATAATCTGATATGAATTGCATATTGCCTTCAATGTAAGGAATGAGTTGTTCAAGCCATTCCTCGCCATGTTTAAAGGCTGCCATGCTTGCCACAAGACTGAAACAGTTGTTTCTGGCAATATCCATATCTTTTAAATTTTGCACATAGGCTTCTTTTTCTTCAAGGTTTGGAAAAATAGCCGTGGCACTTTGTAAACCTGCTAAATTAAAGGTTTTACTGGGTGCTATCATCGTGTATGTAATTTTTTCAATTTCTTCGGCCAGAGAAGCAAAGGGTATATGTGTATGGCCTTTATAAATTAAGTCGGAGTGTATTTCATCTGAAATAACTTTTGTGTTATATTTTAAACAAAGCTCTCCAAGTGTTGTCAGCTCTTTTCGAGACCAAACTTTTCCGATAGGGTTGTGAGGGTTGCATAGGATAAAGAGTTTAATTCCGGTTTTGAGCTTTTTTTCTATTAGGTCAAAATCCATTTCATAGGTGTCGCCTGATTTGACTAAGGGAGCGTTTACAAATTCTCGGTTTGTATTTAAGATTATATCAAAGAAAGGGTGGTAAACAGGTGTTGTTATTAAGACTTTATCTTTTATGTTTGTAAACATTTGCAAAATCATTCGCATTACGGGTACAACGCCGAGTGCAAAAGCCATTAAAGAAGTTTTGGGTTTGTAGGAATTTCGTTTTTCCTGCCATTCGGCAATACATTCAAAGTATTCATCGGGTCGGTAAGTATAGCCGAAAATACCCTGATTTGCTCTTTTAATGATTGCATCAATTATGGGTTGTGCAGTTTTAAAATCCATATCTGCAATCCATAATGGGATTATATCGTTTGTTCCATAATGCAATTCGGCTTCTTCGAATTTTGCAGAGTAGTTTTCTTTTCTGTCAATAATTTCATCAAAGTTGTATTTCATGTATTTTAACCGCCTGTGAATTAGATTTATTATGTTTTGCAAAAGATATGCCAAGTTTTAGTTTGAAGAGATTACGATATATATGAATTCAATGTAGTTTTTTACGATGTTATTTTCAATAAAACCGCTTAAATGGGGTGTAAATGGGGTAAAATAAAAATACGTATTAATGGTGATGTAATTGAGCATTTGTAAAAAATAATTCACCTTTTGCAAGTATTTCTTTTACAAGTTAAATAAAAAATATACGGGGGTTGCGACATGGTTTTAAAAACCATGTCGCCGGCGTACTTCAGGCTCCGCTTACGCTTCGACTAAAACTACGGCTAATAATTGACGCCGTAGTTTTATTTTGAAAAAGTTTTTTAAAAACTTTTTCAACCTTTCGTATGCCTAACCCTGCTTTTCTCTAAAGCAGAAAACCGGCGAGGTCTGCAGTACCTTTATCCTGATTTGGACGGGCTTTGTCCATCCTTTTGCCCGTTTGTTTTAAAAGTAAAGGCGGTTTCAGTGATGAACAACTTGCAAAAGTGGAGTAACTTTGGCAAGTTGTTGCAAAGAAGCTCATTTCATTGCGCTTTTTGGTAGATTTTGGAAAAAATTACCGTAGGGTAATTTTTTTTGAATAGTCTTATAAATTATGCTTCTTTAAGTTTTTATTCTTTATTGTCGATATTGGACTGATATGTTTTTTTATTTTTACAAGACACTTAGGCTAATTGAACGATTGAAAAAGGCTGGCATGATGTTTTTAGGCTTGCTTTTGATGTCAGTTTCGATTTTTGGTGAGGAATTTCGGTTTAAGTTTTCTGAGGGCGATACATATAGGATTAATTCTCTTGTTAAGGAAAATGTGTATGTGAATATGAAGTTTTCTCATAATGCTTTGATTACAAATCGGATTACTGTTGAGATTTCAGACGTTAAGGAAGATTCGGCTTTGTTTAATTGTTCTTTTATGACGAGTGAAAAGAATACAAATAGGGCTTTTTCATGGGCGAAGAGTTATTTGAGTGTGTTTAGGCGCAATTCACTGGGGGTTTATACAATCAGTGATGAGTATTATATGCCCGTTGTTCGAGATGTGCCGATTTTTCCGCTTCGAGATGTTAAAGTTGGCGAAACATGGAAAGCTGAAGGACATGAAGCTCATGATTTAACGGATTTATTCGGGTTTAAAAAACCTTTTATTGTGCCTTTTGAAGTTGAGTATACTTATGAAGGTTTGACGGAAAAAGACGGGAAAAAGTTGCATTTGATAACTGCTAAATATAATTTGATGCATTCACCGCCTGTAGAGGCAATTATGAAGGCTCGCAATAATCCAAAGATATATCCCGTGAAAACGCTTGGGTTTTCTGTGCAGAAGCTTTACTGGGATAATGAAGCAGGTAATCTGCCTTATTACACCGAAGAGTTTGTTATTCGCTTAATTTTGAATACAGGCGATATTATGGATTTTACCGGAAATGCAGAGGCACAGATTATCGAGTTTAAGCAGTTGGATAAGGTTGAAACTGCCGCCGATATAAAAAAGGATATTGAGAATTTAGGGGTAGAGGACACAGAGGTAAAAGAAACCGAAGAGGGTGTAACTATAAGCCTTGAGAATATACAGTTTGAATCTGAGTCATCTGTTCTTTTACGGTCTGAAAAAGCCAAGTTAAAAAAAATTGGCGAAATATTAAAAAAATATCCTGAGCGCGATTTTCTTGTTTCAGGTCATACAGCTTTAGCCGGTACAGAGCAAGGCAGGCAGGAGTTATCGGAAGAGAGGGCAAAGACTGTGGCAGAGTATTTAATTAAGCTAGGCGTAAAAGAAGCTCACAGGATTTTTACGCAGGGTTTTGGTGCGACCAGACCTATTGCCCCAAATGATACGGAAGAAAACATGTCGCGGAATAGACGGGTTGAAATTACGATTCTTGCAGATTAGGAGTGTGCGATGCATTTGACAAAGATTGAAGGTTTTTCAAAAAAGGTAATAAGTGTTCTGGAAGTTTTAATCGCTTTAATATTGGGTGTGGCGGTTGTTGTAAGTATTCCGAGTCTTTTTTGGGATATTATTAGTGCAGGCGGGGTTGTAAGGGATTTTGATTATACAAAATTTGGGGAATTTTTAAAACATGTGTTGAGTATAATAGTAGGTATAGAGCTTATTGTTATGATTATTACACGCTCGCATGAATCTATTTTAACGCTTACTTTATTTGTTATTGCCAGAAAGATGCTTGTTTATGCCGAAACTATGGTAGATATTCTTTTATGCGTGGTTTCGATTGCCGTGATTTTTGCGGTGATAAAGTTTTTGGCGAATGACGATAAGGTTCTCGCCAAGTTCGATAATACATTTTCGGCTTCTATGCAGTTGGAAAAGTTAAACCGTGAATACAAGTTTAATTTACCGGTAGATTTAGCTCATACCCTAGGCGGGCTTGTTTATATGCTTGCTCACGAAAAAAACATTGATATAAAAACCGATGCAATTATTACAGATGAAACACATACATATAAGATTGCTCAAGCCACTGACGGCGTAATTGAGCGGGTGCATATTTCTGTAAAGAAATAGTTGAATTGCTTTGATTTTTCTCATTTATTTAAAATAAAATCGTATATACATTGGACAATATCCGGTTTTTGATATATAATACACACGGAGGTTTAAATTAGTATGAAGAAAAATCTTATACCTTTAATTTTTGCCGTGGTTTTGATGGTATCATTTATTGCGTGTAAAACTACCGGAAAAAAATCAACCGGGAATATAGAAGTTGGTCTTATAAGCTGGGTTATAGAGCGAATAGAGCCTTCTTTCTGGCCACAGGAACTTGAATTTAGCGAAACAATGTTCATTACTTTATTCTTGCCTATTTCGGAAAATATTACATTGCAGGATATTGAAAGCATTATGATATATTCGCCAATGGATTTTTGGACATTGAATTCTGAAAATATAGCGAATGTTGCAGAAATAGAAAACGATAAAAATCGGCTTGTCTTAAAACGGCTTCAGTCTGCGGACGGAGCAATACCTATTGGAGAGTGGAACATAAAATTTAAAATGAAGGGACAAGAGGCTGTCAGTCAACAAATAACGGTTACGAGTATTGACGGCGAACAAAGTTCCGGCAACAGCGAAGGCCCTAAAAAGATTGTCTATATAGTGCCTGAGTCTTCGTCCGAAAATGAGGTTTCGGCGTTGGCGGTGCCTGAAATAAAATCGGTCTCTCGCGATTCGGATTCGATAGAAATTATATTCAGTGTAAACGATAAGCGTGTCAAAAACGGATACTTCTGGTTTGATGTGCCGGGTGAAAAGTATTATAAAGATTCAGGCTCAATGATTGACGCTTCGGGAAGTCCCGTTAATGGTTGCCGTAAATTCAGCGTTGACGGAAAAGAATGCAGATATATATTACGAAAAGATGCAGAAAATTCGCAATGGTTTAACAAAATTATTGCCGTTCACTTTGTTGCATCAGATACAAATCGGGTGCAATCGCCTTGGGAAGAACAATACCGAAGCGTGAGTGCAAGAGTAAAGGTAGACGGTAATTAAAACTCTTTAAACTTACTTGACAGAATTGCTTTTTAAAAGTATGTTCTTTTAATGCACACAGACGATTTTGACTTTGACTTACCCGAAAATTTAATTGCACAAGAGCCCGCGAAAACACGCGGGCAAGACAGACTTTTAGTACTGGATGCAAGGTCGGGCAACTATTTTGACAGACAGTTTTCAGATCTGGTTGACTTAATTCCTGAAAACGCATTGATGGTTTTTAATAATTCACGGGTTAGAAAAGCTCGCGTTTTTGCCGCCAACAAAAAAACAGGCGGGCAGGCGGAGTTTTTGTTTTTGCATCCTTACGAAGCAGGTCGTGTCTGGCAGGTTATGGCAAAACGAAACAAACGCCAAAAGGCAGGAAATCGTTACCTGTTTGAAGACGGCATGGAAGCCGAATTGGTTTTACACAATACAATTGATTTTGACAACTGCACACAAAATACGCCGGCTTTAAACGAAGATTTAACACAGGCAAAATTTTTGCGGTTTGCAAAACCTCTTAGCGATGACTGGTTTGACATTAACGGACACATTCCCCTGCCGCCTTATATTCGCCGTGCGGACTGCCCGGAAGATGCGGACAGATACCAAACAGTCTTTGCCGAGAAAACAGGCTCCGTTGCAGCCCCGACTGCAGGCTTGCATTTTACAAAAGACATTCTTTCAAAACTTGATGCGAAAGGAATTAAACGAGCCGAAATAACCCTGCATGTCGGGCGTGGAACATTTTTACCGGTTCGCACCGGCAACCTTGAAGACCATAAAATGCACATTGAAAATTTTTTCATTTCTGACGAAACCGCGGCACTGGTTGAAAATCAAAAACAAACCGGCAACCCGATTATCGCAGTCGGCACAACTTCAGTGCGGGCATTGGAAACGGCATATCAAAACGCCGGATTACAAAAGGGCTGGCAATCAAGCGACATCTTTATTTACCCTGGCTACAAATTTAAAATTGTAAACCACCTGCTCACAAATTTTCATACACCGAAGTCGACATTGCTCATGTTAGTCTCCGCACTTGCAGGGCGCGAAAATATTTTGAAGGCATACAATCATGCAGTGCAGAAAGAATATCGCTTTTTTTCGTACGGCGATGCAATGTTAATTATGTAAAACATTTTAAAATAAAATTTAGGCGAATTTTTGCATTACGATTTTAAAAATCGTAATGCAAAAAACGGGCTTCTACGGGCTCCGGCTTTCGCCTCCGACTAATTTTGCACAAGATATCTTGTGCAAAATGGATTTGTGTGGGGAGAATTAAAATATTAATTCTCCCCACACACCCTCCGAATCCCTTTCGCATTATGCTTTTATGCGTATATCGATGATTTTCTATCGAAAAGGTTTTCCTCGTTCGTTTAACTTGGGGGGTAACGGAAAAACAAATGTGTTACATAAAAATTATCTGAAAGTTGAGGTTGACGAGAGGAAACCGCAACAGGAAAAAAAACAGAAGCAACACATTTTTTTGGAGTTAGGGGGAGACACCCCCTTCAATATTAAGCCATTGATTTTTTTTTATCTTTGGTTTATATTTTAAAATATATTTTTATTTAGGAGAAAATTATGAAATCAGGTTTAAAAACTCTGCTTATTATATTGGGGGTTGTTTTTGTTTTAGGCTTTATGGTTTATCGATTTTTTGTCGGTAATTATAATAAAATGGTTGAGCTTGATGAGGGTGTAAAAGCTGCTTGGGGACAGGTGGAAAATCAATATCAAAGGCGAATGGATTTGGTTCCGAATTTGGTGGCAACAGTAAAAGGTTATGCAGGTCATGAAGCCCAAGTTTTAACGGAAGTTACGCAGGCTCGTGCAAAGGCAGGCGGTGTTATGGATGTGTCAGACGAAGTTTTGAATAATCCTGAGGCGTTTGAAAAATTTCAAAAGGCGCAGTCACAGCTAAGCGGGGCGTTACAGAGGCTTTTGGTAGTTACCGAAAATTATCCTGATTTAAAAGCGAGTGAAAATTTTCTTGCATTGCAAGACCAGCTTGAAGGGACGGAAAACCGCATTTCTACAGAGCGCCGCCGTTTTAATGAAACAGTAAAAACTTATAATACTTTTATTCGTAAGTTTCCCGCATCGATTATTGCAAACATGAACGGCTTTACTGTCAAGTCGGTATTTAAGGCGACTGAAGGTGCGGATACTGCTCCAAAGGTTGAGTTTTAAAACGCTCATTTGTTTTGGGACTCTAAATGGAGGTGTTTAAATGGAGTTAAAATCATTTGTTCGTAAAATAGGTATTTCGGAAAATTCGCTTTCAAAAATAAAAGATGCGGTTTTGGATGCGGAAAAAAAGACAAACGGAGAAATAGCCGTAGCCGTTATCGGGCAGAGTCAAGCCTATTCGGTGTTTGAGCTTTTTTGGGCTTTTATTGTCGGGTTGTTTGTGGTTTTTGCTCTTACGGTTTTTGTCGAGCCGATTTACGCATGGCTTTCAACTTTTTCATGGACACCTTCTGTGCGGTTTATACCGATATTTTTTATTTTAATTTTTACGGTGGTAGTTGCCGTTTTGTTTTTTCTTTTTAATACTCCGACTATTGACAGATTGATAATACCTAAAACAGTTAAAAATCGTGAAGTGTATTACAGAGCGTTGAGACATTTTGTTGAAAGCGGTGTGTACAAAACAAAGGAAAGATCCGGTATTCTGATTTTTATTTCAGTCATGGAAAGACGCGTTATTGTTTTAGCCGATGAAGGTATAAGCTCCAAAATAGAGCAGAGCGAATGGAATCGTATTTGCGATAACCTCATTGCTAAAATTAAAGCAAAACAAGCCGAAGACGGAATCTGTGAAGCAGTTGTTTCTTGTTCGGAGTTGCTGGAAGAGCATTTTCCGGCAAAAGCAATTAACCCGAATGAATTAACAGACGGTTTGGTTATTCTTAACTCATAACAGTCATGAGGTGTGTATGCAAAATTTAAATAGAAGGTTGATAAAACGCATTTTTGGTATTTTGCTTTTTTTAATTGCGGGACCGGTTTCGGCATTTTCTCTTTCCGTGCCAAATCTTTCCGGCACGCCTTTACACGATAATGCAAATTTGCTTGACCAAACCGAGCATGAACAATTGGAAAAATATCTTTTGTCGGCGGACAGCTCCGGTGAAATTCAAATAGCTGTTTTGACAATTGAAAGCCTTGAAGGCGAAAGTTTGGAAGAATATGCCGTTAAGGTTTTTGAAACATGGGGATTGGGAAGTTCCGAAAAAGATAACGGTGTTCTGCTTTTGGTTGCCTTAAACGAAAGAAACATCAGAATTGAAGTCGGGTACGGTCTTGAAGATACTCTAACCGATATGGCATGCGGGAAAATTATCAGAAATGTTATTGTGCCGAATTTTAAAAGCGGAGATTACGGGGCAGGAATAATCGGAGCGGTTGAACTAATATCGGGTTTTGTTTTGGGAGAAGTAACACTTGTTAATGATGTTTACGAAGACGATTACGAAGATGATGAAGGTGTCGGGACATTGGTGTTTCTCTTTATCTTTTTGGTCTTCTATGCTATGTTTGGAAGAAGCCTTTTCTTGCGTATTCCAATACTTGGAGCTCTGATAAGAATGCTTCCAACATCGAGCGGCAGTTCAAGCAGTGGGGGTTTTTCAAGTGGCGGGTTCTCAAGCGGAGGATTTTCAGGCGGTGGAGGCTCGTCCGGTGGCGGTGGCGCTTCGGGAGGTTGGTAATGGTTTTAAATTTTGCACACAGAGGCTTTAAAGCGAATTATCCTGAAAACACTTTGTATGCTTTTTCAAAAGCGATAAAATCTGCAGACGGGATAGAATTCGATGTTCATCTTTCAAAAGACGGAATTCCTGTAATAATTCACGATGAAACACTTGAAAGAACAACAGACGGAAGCGGTTTTGTAAAAGATTTACCACTCGCCGAATTAAAACAATTCAATGCCGCAATCAACAGTCGAGATTTTGAACACTTAAACGAAAAAATCCCCACCCTTGAAGAATATTTTAATTTGGTTAAACACGAAGACATAATTTCTAACATAGAATTAAAAACAAATATATTTGAATATCCGGGAATTGAAAACGCAGTATATGAGTTAATTACAAAATATGGTCTGGAAAAAAACTGTATAGTCTCATCGTTCAATCATAAAACCCTAAAACGCTTTAAAGACGCCGCGCCGGAAGTCGCCTGTGGAGTGCTGACAAGCGATGTTCTTTTTGCCCCCGCCGATTATGTTAAGGCACTCGGGTGTGAGTATTTTCATCCGAGCGTCTTTTTCCCGCCACAAGACATTGTCGCATTGCACGAGCAAAATATCCGCGTCAATGTTTGGCATTCGGCTGTTCCTGCCTCTTATTTCCCGCAGTATAAGGCGGGGGTGGACGCTTTAATAAAAGCAGGTGTAGACGGCGTTATCACTGATTTTGAGGATTTGTTTTAGTTGAGCGAAATAGTTTATCTTTTTCGATAAACTATTTCGCTTTGCAACCCCTCGCCCGCCTTAAATCTTTTGCTCTTTGCCGATAAAATATAATCGACTCTTCTTCTTCCTGTCGAAGGTCTTTTCTTTTGAATTAAATCGAGCAAAAGGATAACGGCGGGCTTAAAATCAGGTTAAGGGGGGAGGCTAGCTTGCCGGTTTTCTGCATGTAAGTCGGCTTAAAGCCTTTTCGGAAAATGTTTCGGGTTAGGGATTGTAGCTATGTTACGGCAATTTTTCAAAATTGCCGTAACAAATAAAACTGCGGCGTTAATTTTCAGCCGCAGTTTTAGTCGAAGCGACAGCGCAGTAGCGGAAAGCCCGGCGGTTTGAAAATTCAAACCGCAACCCCCGAATCTTTAATCGACTTTTTAATAAGTTTAAATTTTTTGGTAGATTTTTTTTGAAATTATGGTATAATTAAAGGGCAT
Organism: Treponema sp.; assembly: GCA_002749205.1. Lineage (GTDB taxonomy): Bacteria > Spirochaetota > Spirochaetia > Treponematales > Treponemataceae > Treponema_B. The sequence goes on from PDOP01000013.1 coordinate 30,353, forward strand.
GGAAAATCTAACTTTTTTAGCCGGTAAGCCTCTGCCGTATGGGGCTTGTGTACACGGCGATGGTGTGAATTTTACTCTTTTTTCCAGAAATGCAGTTTCAATCAGGCTTGAGCTTTTTGAAAGTGAGGACAGTGCCGAGCCTTATGCCGCTTTTGATTTTAAAAGCAGGATAAATAAGACCGGCGATATTTGGCATGTTTTTGTAAAGGGGTTGAAAGCGGGGGCTCTGTATTTGTATAAAGCTGACGGGCCGTTTATTCCGAGCGAGGGTTTGAGGTTTAATCGGAATAATTATTTGTTGGATCCTTATGCGAAGGCTTTGACAGATGCAAGTATTTTTTCAAGCGAAAATCCTCTTCAGGGTAGTCCCGCGCATATTGACGGGGATTTGTTTTTTTCCATGCATTCAGATGCGAAGAATTTTCCTAAGTGCATTGTTGTCGATGATGATGAGTTTGATTGGCAGAATGACAGACCCTTAAATTATCCCATGAAAAATTGCATTATTTATGAGGCGCATGTTCGAGGACTTTCGGCACATCCAAACTCGCCGTTTGAGCATAAGGGTACTTACAGGGGAATTATTGAAGCAATTCCTTATTTAAAAGAGTTGGGTATTACGAGTTTGGAGCTTCTGCCAATTCAGGAATTTGACGAAAACGAAAACTATCGGGTAAATCCAAGAACAGGCGAGAAGCTTAAAAACTATTGGGGTTACAGTACGATTGTTTTTTTTACGCCCAAGGTTGGTTATTCTTCCAATCGGGCAGGTATTGCCGCTGTGCATGAGTTTAAGGAAATGGTACGGGAATTGCATAAAGCCGGTATTGAAGTTATTCTGGATATTGTTTTTAATCACACAGCCGAGGGTAACGGATTAGGGCCGACCTTATCTTTTAAAGGTTTGGACAATTCCGTGTATTATATGCTTGAAGAAAATAAGCGATATTACAGAAATTATTCCGGCTGCGGGAATACAGTAAGTTGCGGGCATCCTGTTGTACAGAGCTTTATTATTCAATGTTTGCGCTACTGGGTTACTGAAATGCACATTGACGGATTCAGGTTTGATTTGGGGTCGATTTTAGGACGCGACAGAAACGGTAATCTTTTGGAAGAGGCTCCTACACTTCAACGTATTTCAGAAGATCCTGTTTTACGCAGCACAAAGATTATCGCAGAAGCATGGGACGCAGGCGGGGCATATCAGGTTGGATCTTTTCCGGGTAGGTGGGCAGAATGGAATGACCGTTTTCGTGATGCAGTGCGAGTTTTTTGGCGAGGTGATGTTCCCAATGTGCATGAGCTTGCAACACGGATTACAGGCTCGTCTGATTTATACGCAGATGACGGCAGAAAACCTTTCAGCTCGGTAAATTTTGTTACAAGCCATGACGGGTTTACTTTGTATGACTTATTGAGTTATAACACTAAACATAATGAAGAAAACGGCGAGAATAATTCAGACGGCGCAGATAATAATAACAGTTATAATCACGGCTTTGAAGGTGCGACAGATAACGCAGAAATAGAAAATTTACGCTTTAAAAAAGCAAAAAATTTGATGGTTACTCTTTTGCTTTCATTGGGTACTCCGATGTTTTTGATGGGCGATGAAGTGCTGAGAACTCAAAAGGGAAATAATAATGCTTATTGTCAGGATAATGAAATTTCTTGGTTTAATTGGGCTTTTTCGGAAAAACAAAAAGCGTTTTTGGATTTTGTAAAAAAGTTAATAACATTCAGAAAAAAACATTCTGCGTTTAAACGCTCGGAATTTTTAACAGGTTATGCAAAGGGTAAAAATGCCAAGGCGGATATTACTTGGTTCAACAGTGAGGGTAAAACTCCCGATTGGTCGAAGCCCGGGCATTTTATTGCCTATTTGCTTACGGACGATAAAACTATGGCAGAGCCGGAATGTAATTTTTATATTATGCTTAATTCGTCTAAATTTGATGTTACCGCAACACTGCCCGATTGCATTGATGAAAAGGCGTGGTTTAGAGTCATCGACACTTCGTACAATGCAGGTGATGACTTTTTAGAAGAAGGCAGTGAAGAAAAATTGGATAATCCGCAAAAATATGTTGTTTTAGCATTTTCTGCGGTTGTTTTAATTTCACGATAAATATTCCAAAGGAGATATTATAAAAATGGAAATCAAAGATTTAACTCAATTTAAAAATAATTTACGCTCTGAGATTGAAAGGCGATTAAAGTATAATTTTAGACGGCCGGTAAAAGAAGCAAGCAAACAGGAAATATATAATTCTGTTGTAAAAGCAGTTCTTACCGTCATTCAGGAGCTTAGAGAAAAAACAAGGATAGAGCAGGGAAAGAAAGGCGTAAAAAATATGTATTACCTCTCTGCCGAGTTTTTGATGGGGCGAGCTTTATCCAATAATCTGAATAACTTAAATATAATGCCAATCTTAAATGAAATCATGGCTGATTTTTACATTGACATTGCGAATCTTGAAGACATTGAGCCCGATGCAGGTTTAGGTAACGGGGGTTTAGGAAGGCTTGCGGCTTGCTTTTTAGACTCGCTTGCAACACTTGATTACCCCGGTCACGGTTACGGCATCAGGTATCAATACGGAATGTTTGAGCAACGAATTGAAAACGGCTATCAGGTTGAATACCCCGACAATTGGCTAAAAGACAGTAACGATTTATGGGAAATGCCCAGACCCGATATAGCGGTAATTGTAGAATTCGGTGGCAAATTAATTTGCGAAAGAGATGAAAACGGCAACTTGGATTATCATTTTGAAGATTCTGAAAAGATACTTGCTACACCTTATGACATGCCAATTGTCGGCTACGATACTCAAACCGTAAACAGACTTCGTCTTTGGGAAGCAAGCTCGCCCGATGGTTTTGATTTGCAGTTGTTCAATGATATGCAGTATACTCAGGCAGTGCAAAAGCAAACAGATGCGGAAAACATTTCAAGAGTATTATACCCAAACGATTCAGGCCCATCGGGGAAAACGCTCAGACTAAAACAGCAATATTTTTTTACCTCCGCAAGTTTACAGGACATTGTGCGACTGTTTGTAAAAAAAGAAGGGACGGATTTTTCTAAATTCCCCGAAAACATTGTTATTCAATTAAACGATACACACCCGGTTGTTGCAATCCCTGAGTTGATGAGAATTCTGATGGACGAGTATGATCTTGGTTGGGACGATGCGTGGAGCATTGTTACACAAACATTTGCATACACAAACCATACTATACTTGCCGAAGCTTTGGAAAAATGGCCTGTAGATATTTTCAGAGCTCTCCTTCCGCGCAGTTATCAAATTATCGAAGAAATCAACAGGCGGTTTTTAATCGAGCTTCGTGAAAAATATCCAAACGATTGGAAAAAACACAACGAGATGTCTATCATTGCTGATGGAGTTGTAAAAATGGCTTGGCTTGCAATAGTCGGCTCTTTTTCCGTAAACGGTGTTGCCGCTTTGCATACTGAAATTCTTAAAACAAAAGAGCTTGCAAACTGGTACGAACTTTATCCCGAAAAGTTTAATAACAAAACGAACGGAGTTACCCAAAGGCGATGGCTTTTAACCGCCAACCCGTTGCTTTCCGAATTTATTACTAAACATCTTGGCAACACGAATTGGGTAAAAAATTTGAATGAATTACAAAAGTTAAAATCAATCACCGACAATGATGAAGCTATTAACGAGCTTATCGAAATAAAAAGGCAAAATAAAATTCGATTTGCAGAATACTTAAAAGAAAAACAAAACATATCCGTCAATGTCGATTCTATATTTGATGTTCAAATAAAACGGCTCCACGAATATAAAAGACAGCTTTTAAATATCTTGCACATAATGACTTTGTATAACAGACTTTTGGAAGACCCGAATTACAACCCTGTTTCGCGAACATTTATTTTCGGTGCAAAAGCCGCATCGGGTTACAGGCGTGCTAAAAACATTATTAAACTTATCACCACAGTTGCCGAGCGCATTAACAATGACCATCGGATAAAAGATAAACTAAAAGTTATCTTCGTTGAAAACTACTGTGTTTCAATTGCAGAAAAAATATTTCCCGCCTCCGATGTGTCCGAACAAATTTCTACAGCAGGCAAAGAAGCCTCCGGCACCGGCAATATGAAATTCATGATAAATGGGGCATTAACGCTGGGAACCCTTGACGGAGCAAATGTTGAAATTGTCGAAGAAGCCGGTGAAGAAAACGCTTTTATCTTTGGCTTAACCACAGAAGAAGTTCAAACACTTAACGGACAACAGTACGAGCCTGCAAAATACCTGAAACAAAATCCCGCATTGGCAAAAGCCGTAACTCAACTTGTTGACGGCACATACACCGCTGACACACACGCAGTCTTTACCGAAATCCATGACTCACTCATTTACGGTGTGGACGGTCAGCGCCCTGATGTTTACTATGTCTTAGCCGACTTTGACGCATACGCAAAAGCACACGAGGCAGTCGCACAAGCCTATCTCGACCAAAAAAGCTGGGCAAAAAAATGCCTCATAAATATTGCATCATCAGGGAAATTCAGCTCGGACAGAACAATTGAAGACTATGTTTCGGATATTTGGAAATTAAAAAAAATAACAACATAAAAAGCAAAATGTTTGTAACATTTTGCTTTGCAACCCGACGGGCTCGCATAACCTTTTGCTTTTTGCTTATAAAAATAAACGGTGCTTTTCCTGCCGTCAAAGACCTCTACTGTATTTTATAATCAAGCAAAAGTGTAGACTTCGCCCGTCCACTTCACGCTAAATCAAAAAGTTTACAACGCCGGTTTTTTAGTAATTGCAGGCTAAAATATACCCCTTAATTTTACACCTTAAATTTACTTACTTCTTTCGATAAATGCTCAATACTGTTTTTATTTTGCTGTGTAAGGTTACTTACCTCCTGAACAGCATTATTGATTTGGCTTGCACTGTTTGCCATTTCGTTCATGTTGCCTGTTATGGTGTGGGTAAGCTCATCTAAGTTTTGCATTTCTTTGGCGACTTGTTCACCGCCTTTTAGCATTTCAGCCGAGCCTGATTTTACTTCACTTGTTATATTATCTACGCTTTCTATCAGCTTAAGTAATTTTTCGCTTTGAACTTTTCGTGTTTCTGCTATTTTCATTATACCTGCACTTCTCATCTTTACTTGATTTACTTTTTCAAATATAGAGTTAAAACTCATACCTATATTATTTGACGACTTTGATACACTGTCGATTTCACTACTTAAATTTTTCAGGGAGGCAGTTATAACCTTTGCCTGTGAGGCTGATTCTTCTGCAAGTTTTCTGATTTCATCGGCAACGACTGCAAAACCTTTTCCGGATTCCCCGGCGTGGGCGGCTTCAATTGCCGCATTCATTGCGAGTAGGTTAGTCTGGCTTGCAATGTTTTGAATAATTGTACTTGCTTCCAAAAGGCTTCCTGATTCTTCAAGTATGCTTTGTACCTCTCCTTCTGATTCGGAAATAACGGATTGACCATTTTTAGATTCTTCAACAAGCTCGGCTATAAGCTGGTCGTTTTTGTTTAAGATATTTCTTGTTTCTGCTGTGGTGGTATTGCTGTCGTCTATAATTTTCATTAATTCTTGTAATGATGTAATTTGATTTGCTATTCTTTCATCAAGACTGTGAATGGTGCGAATTATTTCTTCCATCGTTGCGGAAGTTTCGGTTACTCCTGTACTTTGACTTAAAACTTGTCCCTTTACGCCTTCAATATTTGCATTAATTTGATTTATGGAGCTTGCTGTTTCTGTCATATTAGTAGAAAGCGTTTCTCCTATTCGTTCCATCTCTGTAGAGCCTTGTAAAACTTGCTTCATTGAATTGTTTATTTTTTCAATTGTTTCATTAAAATATTTTGATACTTCCGTTGTTTCGTCATTGCCTGTAACAGGTAAACGGAGGGTAAGATCGCCATCTCCTTGTGCAATGTTTTTTAGTGCTTTTGAAACTTTTTGAAGAGGTTTTACCATACTTCGTGAAATAATTAAAATAAAAATTATTGATAACAATGAAATTCCAATACCTATTAGTATGAGTGTAGTTCTCATATCATCTATTGTTTTCATAAATTCATAAACAGGGGCCTTAATAATAACCGTCCAGCCGGTGCCTGTAATCTTGGCAAATGATGCAATAAACTGTTTTTTGTTGTATTCATAAAAACCTACATCGCCCTGTTCTTGCTTTAATCCATGTTCCAAAAATGCTCCTACAGATGCCATTGTTTTATCTTGCTTACCTTTTTCGATCATGTTGAGTTGTTTTAGAACATTTTCGGTATTGGGGTGGGCTATGGTAACTCCTGTTTTATCAATAACATAGCATGAACCTGTCTTTCCCACCACAATATCTTTAATATATTTATTTAATGATAACCCATTCATATCGGCATACAATATTCCTATTATTTTTTTATTGTCATCGTAAATTGGAACGGAAACAGCTATAACAAATAAATTACCGATTGTGCTGTCATAATACGGCTCTGTTATATAACGATTGCCTTTTTGATTTTCAATAAACCATTGTTCTTCATTATAATAGGCACTTGAACCGTCTTTAAAGTAAGTTATTCCTGAATTTTCTACCAGGTAAATTTCTCTAAAAAGTTTATTAAATTTAATTTCTTTTCTCAGCAGGTCTACTTTTTGAAAATATTCCATTTCAGGATCTCTTAAAAATGATTGCCGCGACAGATCTTCAAGGACTCTAAACATTGTATCAATTCGAGCATCAATTATTTTTGCTGTGTCTTTTGCCTTGTTTACAAGGTTATGCTCAACCTTTTGCATTGAAACACTTCGGGCAATTTTTACTGCGGCAAAGTTCGATATACTTAAAGCAATTACAATCAACAAACCAAAAACAATCATCAATCTATACTTAATCGAAAAGAGTTTTTTAGTTTTTTTTTCGTTATTTTTCATTTTCCGATACTCCTTGTTATTTATCTTAAACAGCATTATGATTTTTAAGGCTATGCAGCTCATAATCCGGCGATAATATAAAAAAATATTCAATTGAATTTAAAATTTGTTTTACAACAAAGTTGTGTTTTATCAAAGATGTTAAGCATGAGAGCAAGGTTGAATTTAATGTCAAAATTTTTCGCAGGGGTAACATTTTTAAAACACGGGTTGTCATAAACCTTTATTTTTGAAGTTGCAAAACAATTTTTTTTCATGTTTAAAATTATAACACACCTTATATATTCTGTCAAGAAAATTTTGCTTTGATTTTTTTGGTGTCTTAAATTTCATCAGAATACCGGCGTGTGCTTGAAAAAAATCAAAAAGTGATTTTTTTCAATGTCAAAATCGTTTAACCTGATTTGGCGAGCGTTTGTCTATTTTTCCGTACGATTTTTGAAGCAGAAAAGGCGGTTGGCGCGACAGCTTAAAACGCCGATTATGTTTATCAGTTAAGTAGGAAAAATTATGCAAGCGAGCGGGTTGGATTGTAAAAGCGTAAGCGTTGCACTAAATTTATTTAAATTATGATTAGGTATCGACTATTTTTTTGTTTTTTAGTATTATTTAATCCGAGGTATTTTATGAGTGAAGATAATAAGGACAAGAAAGACCTGAATGACCCGTTTAATTTTTTCTTTAAGGGTGATGATGACGGGTCTGATAAAAAGCCAAAGAAACCAAAGAGATTTCCGTTTTTTGCTTTGTTTGCTTTGATAATGGTGATGTTTTTGCTTTTTAGTATGCTTTTTGAAGGTGTTTCTGAGTCGAAGTTAATTCCGTTTTCCGAGTTTAAGGACAGGATTGCACGCGGAGAAATAAAAAATGTTGTGATGGGAAATGTGTATTTTACCGGATATACGAAGGTTGATGTTGATGTGCCAAAATCGAGTTTTTCGTTTCTGTCCAAGCCCGAAGAGAATAATTTTCAAACAATAGGTGTTTACTCAGATGAGTTTATAACTTTTTTGGAAGAACATAAGGTTGTTTATTCAATACAGGTTCAAAAGAGGAATGTTTTTCTGGAATTGATACAGTGGTCTTTGCCTTTTATTATTTTAATTTTGTTTTTCAGCTTTATGATGAAGCGAATGTCGAAAAATCTCGGCGGCGGTTTGGGCGGAAGCTTTTTTTCAGGCGGGCCGTCCAGACATGCTACCGCGGTTGAGGGTAATGTTAAAACCCGTTTTAACGATGTTGCGGGTGTAGATGAGGCAAAAGAAGAGCTTGTTGAGGTTGTGGATTTTTTGAAATACCCGAAAAAATACACGGATATTGGCGGCAAAATTCCGCGAGGTGTTTTGCTTGTCGGGCCGCCCGGAACAGGTAAAACTCTTTTGGCTCGTGCCGTTGCAGGCGAATCCGGTGTTCCGTTTTTTAGAATAAGCGGCTCGGATTTTGTCGAAATGTTTGTCGGTGTAGGCGCTTCAAGGGTTAGAAGTCTTTTTAAAGAAGCTCGCGATAAAGCTCCTTGTATTATTTTTATAGATGAGCTTGATGCGATAGGAAAGTCGAGAATGAATTCCGTAAATTCAAACGATGAGCGTGAACAGACTTTAAATCAGCTGTTGGTTGAAATGGACGGTTTTGACGGAAGCTCAGGCTTAATTGTACTTGCGGCAACCAACCGCCCCGATGTTTTGGATCCGGCTCTCTTGCGTCCGGGAAGATTTGACCGGCAGATTTCGGTCGACAGACCCGATGTGAAGGGGCGTGAAGAGATACTTAAAATACACGCAAAAGATGTTAAAATCGAAAAAGATGTTAAGCTTGAAGCTATTGCGCGAATTACGAGCGGTTTTTCGGGTGCGGATTTGGCGAATGTTATTAACGAAGCGGCATTGTTGGCTGTTCGTTCAGGACGCAAAAAAGTTATCTTTGAAGATTTGAGCGAGGCTGTCGAAAAATCTATTGGCGGTTTGCAGAAGAAAAGCAGGGTAATAAAAGAAAAAGAAAGAAAGATTATTGCTTATCACGAAACAGGGCATGCGATTGTATCTGCTTTTACGGAAGGCGCAGATCCGGTTCATAAGATTTCTATTATACCTCGCGGTATTGCGGCTTTGGGGTATACGATGAACATTCCTGAGGAGGATACTTATCTTCAGACCACTGAAGACCTGATGGCTGAGGTTGATGTATTGCTCGGAGGCAGGGCTGCCGAAAAAGTTATTTTTAACGAAGTGTCAACCGGTGCTTCAAATGATCTTTCGCGTGCGACTGATATAATTCGAAGTATGATTACCGATTACGGAATGAGCGATAAGTTTTTCAATGTGGCTCTGACAAAAAGAGGCGCCGGTTCGCGGGATCCTCATCTGGTGCGCGAGTATGCGGAAACCACACAGCAGTACATCGATGAAGAGATTGCCCGAATTATCGCTGAGCGTTACGATGCGGTAATTAAGTTGGTTAAGTCGAAGCTCGATATGGTTGAATACATTGCCAAGCGTCTTCTCGAAAAAGAGGTGATTGAAAAAGCCGAGTTTGAAGAAATAATAAACGCAGGCGAAACTGTTAAACAATTGCCTTCGAGTGAAACTCCGGCTGAAGACCTTAAAATTTCAGAATAGATTTTGGGCGTTCCTAAGGGTAATAAAATTACCCTTAGTCGGGCTTTTACGGGCTCCGCTGACGCTCCGACTAATTTGCCGCTTGAAATTGTCGCGGCAAATGGATTTGTCGGGCGAGAATTGCAATTCTCGCCCGACACCCTCCAAATCCCTAACGCGGCTTTATACTAAGTTGAGGTACTTGCAAAAAATGAGTTACTTTTGCAAGTACCTCAGTTAAAACAATTATCTAAAAACAGATGCTTTTTTTGCCGATGTATCTATTATGATAAAATCTATTAATTTTTTAGGTGCATTTGAGTTAAATGAATTTGCTTTTAAAGAATTTGATTGCGGTAATTCTTCCTTTGAATTGGCATATAAGGCAATGTCGAATTTTCCTTTTTGCGATAAAGTTATAGTTCTTGCAGATGAAACAACTTCTAAAACAATTAAAGCTAAATATAATCAAAATTTTGAGTTTGCTTTGATAAATGATTTTTCGGCTAAATCTGTTTTTAATACAATGTCGGAATACAGCGGAGAATTCGATGCTGTATTTTTTAGCTTTGCTGACGCACCGTTTTTGGATAACGATTTAACCGAAGAGCTGTTTGAGCAACATAGACATTTTAAAGCCGAATACAGCTTTGTTGACGGTTATCCCGAAGGCTTTGCTCCTGAAATTTTGACAAAAGGATTGCTTTCAATTTTGTCCGGTCTTTCTGAAATCGATGATGTTAGAAAAGTTAGAAACTTCATTTTTGAAACCGTCAAAAAAGACATAAATTCTTTTGATATTGAAACTCTAATTGCCCCCGATGACTTACGCCATTTAAGACTTCAGTTTTATGCAAACACAAAAAGACAGTTTAACCTATGTAATAATATGCTCGGAATTAAAGCTGATAATTATGCCGAGTTTATAAACGCACACAGAGATTGTCTTTTTACACTGCCCGGATATTATGCCATTGAAATTTCACGCCAAAAATTACTGCAATCCTGTTATTTGCCTGCAAACGATGAAAAAGCTAATTCGATAAATGTTATGCAAAAAGAAAGTGTATTTAAAATTATCGACAAAATATCTTCATATTCCGATGATGCGGTTATATCTCTTTCAATTTTTGGCGAGCCTGTCTTGCACTCAAACCTTGAAGAAATAATCGAATATGTTTTATCATTTGAAAGGCTTTCCCTCTTAATTGAGACTACAGGTTTGGATTGGACGGAAAATAGAATATCTCAAATCGAAAAAATTGTTAAAAATGCAAAACCGAGAAAAAACGGTCATGCCCCAATTTACTGGATTGTAAAACTCGATGCAATAAGCTCAACACAATACGGGGCAATACACGGTTTGTCTAATGACCGGGCAGATGTTAAATTAAAACAGGCATCGGAATTTACAGAAACACTGTATAAACTTTTCGGTGCTGTTGTATACCCTCAGTTTATCAGAATGAATGAAAATGAAGAAGAGCTTGAAAGTTTTTACAGGAATTGGAAAGAGCGTGTCGAAAATGTTTTAATTCAAAAATATGACCACTTTTGTACAAAAATGCAAGACCGAAAAGTTGCCGATTTATCTCCACTGCTTAGACATCCGTGTTGGCATCTTAAACGAGATATGTATATTTTTTCAGACGGAAGCATTCCATTATGCAGAGAAGATATAAGTTTGACGACAGTTTTGGGTAATGCTCTTACCGATGATTTTGATACAATACGCAATCGGGCTTTTCCTATTTACAGACAACAATTAGACACAAATTATAAAGGATTATGTGAATACTGCGATGAATACTATACCTATAATTTTTAACGAAAAAGAAGTTCCCTACACTGTAATCGGGGGCAATAAAACAGATACTCAAGTAGATGAGCCTTTGTTTTCTGTTATTGTTTTAAACAGAGGCGGAAGGTATTTTAGCGATTCTATTTTTGATAACTTAAAACAATATAAGTTCAAATCAATTTTTTCTGTGGGTAATTCTCAACCCGTTGTCAACATTGAAACAGTTGCAAACAAATTTCCTGAAATTAAGTTTATTACACCGCTTGAAAAAATTACATTTGGCGAAATGGTAAACATTTGTGCGTCTGAATCGAATGCTCAGTACCTTCTTGTTTTATGGAATGATACTGTCATTGAAGCCCAAGGTTTTGCAGGTACCATGTTGGAACAACTTTACACCGCAAACAGAGTCTGTACAGCGCCGGCATTATTAAACTCCAAAGGTATGCCTATCTTTAATCAGATAGTTCCTGTATTACAGGACAGTATTTTTTCCACTCAACAGTTTTCGGCAATTCAAGATAAAACTCCGACATTGTATCCGTTTGATTTTATAGGTATTTATAACAGAAAAAAACTGATTGATTTAGCCGGTTTTGATTACACGATAAAAAATCCGTATTGGCAGGTTTTGGATTTTGGTATGCGCTCAAAACTTTGGGGTAATGAAATAAACATTGCAACATCATTTAAGATACGATACATTAGTAATACACCTGAAGAAGATATTTCTGCAGATGAATATTATCGTATGTTTTTCTTGAAAAATCTGGCATATACTATGCGCAATAAAGAAGCTGTTTTACAAAAAAGACTTTTTTTTGATTATAAAAAGAATTCAGGTCAGAATTTTTTTGATGCTTTGAAACAATTTAAAGATGCGAAAATATGGATTGCATTAAATAAAAACAGATTTGAAAAATCGGCACATCAGATTATAAGCGAATGGGAGCCTGTTATATGATACACAGTGATGAAGTATGTATTGTAGTTCAAGCAAGACTGAATTCAACCAGGTTGCCTAAAAAAGCTTTACTCGAATTGGGCGGAGAAACATTGTTGGGACATGTTTTAAATTCTGTTAAACATATTTCTGCAAAGCATCACATACTTGCATCTGATTATACTTCGTTGGTTAAGTTTAAACCAATTGCAGAAAAATACGGATTTGAATGCGTAGGCGGTCAGGAAGAAGATGTACTAGGCAGATTTGCTCTTGCGGTTGAAAAATGTATTTATATCTTAGAATCAGATATTAAAGTGATTGTACGAGTTACCGGCGACAATCCATTTTTGTTTGTACCTGCAATTGAGGCTTCCATAAGACGCTTTTTTGAATTAGGCGAGCCGGACTATTTTACATTTACGGGGTTGCCTCATGGCAGTGGCGTTGAAGTAATAAAAGTATCGAGCCTTTTAGCCGTAAACAAAACTGCTGAAAGTCAATATGAGCGTGAGCATGTCGGCCCTGCTTTATACCATCATGTTGATAAATTCAGGTGTATTAGAGAAACAGCCCCTCCTGATTGGTATTTCCCTGATTACAGAACTACAGTTGACACCCAAGATGATTATATTCGTGCAAAATATGCAATGAACTTTTTGCAGGCAAAACATGCAGATATTCCCGCCTCTCCAAAACAGATAATTGAAGCAATGAACTATGCCGAAAGGCTTGTTGTATTTGTTCCGTCAATTGCTCAAGGAAACGGCACGGGACACATTAGAAGAGTGGTCGACATAGTTAAGGACTTGTCAAAAACAACCAGATGTGAAATTTTTGTCGGCAATGAAAAATTACCAAAATTTATTGAAACTATACTGAGCGCTCTTCCTTCCGAAAATATAATTAAAGCTTTGCCGGAAAAAGCAGCATTGATTGTTTTGGATAAATTTAAAACCAGCCGAGATGAAATTAAACAGCTAAAAAAAATTGCACCGGTTGCAGCAATTGACGAGGGCGGAGAAGGCAGAGCTGAGGCAGATTATCTTTTAGATGTTTTACCGTCTTTGCTGTCAAACGCAAACAACTCTGAAATAATTCCCGAAGAATTAAAGGCAAACTTATTTGAACCGGCTTTTATTCCGCTTCCCCAAAAAAGGAAACACAGCAAAATAAGCACTAAAAAAAGACGCTCTGTATTTTTAAAGCCTGAAAATACAAAAACCCTGGTTATATGCGGCGGGGAAGATGCAAAGAAAATGTCATTGCCGATTGGTCGGACTCTTGTTGCACTCGGTTTTGATGTTACTGTTGTAGATCCTAATATAACATTTGATGACATTCATAATGCGGACGGTAAACTAAAACTTATTTCAGGCATTCCGAATTTGCGTAATCAAATTTCCGAGTGGGATATGGTTATCACGCATTACGGATTTACGGCGTTTGAAGCGGTTGCAGGCGGTTGCTATGTTTTACTTGTTTCACCGACACATTATCATTATGAACTAGCGGTTGCAACAGGCTTTTCTGCTTTTGATGAAGGTATACCGAGTGCTCGAAATTTTATCGATATGTTTGCAGGAGGTTTAAAAATACCGAAAATTATAACCCCTCTTACCGAGCAAAAAAGCATTGTTAATTTTATTTCACGGCTTTCTTTTGCACATAAATATAAATGCCCTGTTTGCAGTTTTGAAATTGATTTTTACGAAGAGCCGGACACAATTGTTGCAAGATTACCGGACAGAACTATAAGAAAATGTCCACATTGTAAAATGCACTATCTTTCATTGATTATTGCAACTCCGAAAAAATACACAAAAAATTATTTTTTCGATGAGTATAAAGCACAATACGGAAAAACTTACATTGAAGATTTTGAATCAATTAGACAACAAGGTGTCCGCCGCATTGAAATAATCGATAAACTGCATCAAAAAATATTTTGCAAAAAAACTGACTACAATATTTTTAGCGATGAAAAAAAATTACTCGACATAGGTTGTGCATACGGGCCTTTTTTGGATGCGGCAAAATCCAAGGGGTGGTTTGCAGTAGGCACCGACATCGCAGAATCTGCGGTTGACTATGTAAAAGACAGACTCAACATACCGGCATTTGTTTCCGCATTTCCTTCCATGCCTGAAAGTTTTACTTACAATATTAAGCGCAAAATTCTTGGAGATGATATTCAAACTATCTGTGTTCCTTTAAAAGACAAAATATTTTCCGCCGTAACTATGTGGTTCGTAATAGAGCATTTTCCCGACTTACATTCCGTTTTACAAAAAGTATCCGATATTTTATGCCCGGGCGGTATATTCGCTTTTTCAACCCCGACACTTTCCGGCGTTACAGGAAAACAATCTTTGCACAAGTTTTTAGCGCAAAGTCCAAAAGATCATTACAGCATCTGGGACGCAACCTCAATTCCCATCGTTCTAAAAAAATACGGCTTTGAAGTTTGCAAAATAGTTTCAATCGGGCACCACCCCGAGCGCTTTAGAGGTTTTCGCAAAATCAAAAAAGGCAGCCTTGTTTACAAAACAGTCGACACCGTAAGTCGCACTTTTAAACTTGGCGACAGCATCGAAGTTTACGCAATAAAACACGGCACAATAAAAGACATAAAATAAATGTGCAAATGTTTGTTACGCAAACATTTGCAAAACCCCTCGACCGCCTTAAATCTTTCTGTCTTTTTTGTTAAACAGTATCGGTGCTTTTCCTTCCGTCAAAGACCTTGTTTGAATAAACAATCGACAGAAAGGATACCGGCGGTCTTTACATCAGTGTAGACGGATAGATTTATTCTTTAGGATTTTTGTTTTAACTTCCCGTATATAAAACAAACTGCTTTTTTATTACTCATGTATCTTACATGATTGTTATTTGTTCATTTTTATGTTAAACTTTATTATTAACAATAGGAGTATTTATGAAAAAACTTAGTCAAACAATTTTGGTAATGATTGCCGTCATTTTATTATTTACAAGCTGTAAAGGATTAGCTATGCGGAAAAAATCTTTGGAGCCGGACAAACCGGAAAATACAGAAGCCTTTGTAACAAATAATTTTGTGGGAAGTCTTTATAAGGGCAATTTTGTTTGGGGCATTGCGATGAATTTTGCTTGGAACGAATTAGGAAACAGTATTTTGCATGAAAAACTTAAACTTGCAAGCTCTGATGCAACGGTTAAACAAATTGAAAACGCTTTTAATACATTTTTGCTTTCCAAAGAAGTGCTTGATGATGCAAGCTATTATGCAAAAGCCGGATACGGACAAAAGACAGTAAATGCTATTAACAAAGAAGTGCGTAAAAAATTTCCGAAAAAAACTTTTGGTGATTTAAAAACCGATTTAGGTGAATCGGATATTATTTCGTATGCGTATTTTGTTAAAGCGGTTGAATACTTATATGTTTTTGAAGATACTGATTTTGAGTTTATGGGAGAGCCGGTTAAGGGTTTTTACGCAACTAATAAAAATCAACGGGATAGTGTTTATGTTATAAAATATGAAAATGCAGATAAATTTATTGTTCAGTTGCGCTTAAAAGATAAATCGGATTGTTTGTTTCTTGCAAAAGGGTATGATATGAAAAACCCTAAAACAGTTTTAAAGGCAATAAAAAAAGAAAAGCATAAAAACAAACCAAAACTTTCAAGTGATGATATATTTTATGTGCCGAATATTAAGTTGAATTACAGAAGGGACTATGTGGAATTGTTGGGTAAATTTTTTGACAATAAAGGATTTGAAGAATATTTTATTGCACAAATGTACGAAAACATAAAGTTTAACATGGATAAAAAAGGCGCAAAAGTTGAAAATGAGGCTGTTATAATTGCATTAAAATCAGCCGGAATTATGGAAGAGCCTCGTATGTTGATTTTTGACAAACCGTATTGGATTGTTATGCAACGAAGCGAATCGGATACGCCGTATTTCTTGCTGGGTATTAACAATTCCAAGCTCATGCAAAAAAGCGATAAATAAAATGATATTGCCGGATAGATTAAAATACGGAGATACAATTGCATTTTTTTCTCCATCGTCGGCGGCAACCTATTGGGCGCCTAAAAGATTTGAAAGAGCAAAAAAATTTTTGGAAAATAAAGGCTTTAATTTAGTTGCCGGCAAATTAACCGGTAAATCCGATTATTACAGGTCAGGCAACATAAGAGAAAGAGTCGATGAATTAAACGAGCTAATTGCAAATAAAAATGTCAAATGTATTATGTCTACTATTGGTGGAATGAATTCAAATTCATTATTACCGTATATTGATTATGATAAATTAAAAGAAAACCCAAAAATAATTATCGGGTATTCAGATATGACAGCTATTCTTTTTGGTATTTACAGTAAAATAGGTTTAGTAACTTTTTACGGACCTGCATTGGTTGCATCATTCGGTGAAATGGGGCGTTTTTTAAATTTAACATTTGAGTATTTTGAAAAAGCTGTTATTAAACCTGACTTACCTTACTTAATTGAAAACCCTAAATTTTGGACAGATGAATTTATCGACTGGGAAAAGCAAGATAGAGAAAAAAAATATTTTTCTAATCAACTGATTACGGTTAATGACGGTGTTGCAAACGGAAGGTTAATAGCGGGTAATTTAAACACAATGTCCGGTATTTTTGGAAGTGAATACATGCCTAAAATAAAAGAAGGCGATATACTTTTAATTGAAGACTCTTTAAAAGATGCAAGCTCTATTGAAAGAGCGTTTGCACATTTTAAAATAAGCGGTGTGTTTGATAAACTTGGCGGGTTAATTCTTGGTAAACACGAACTTTTTGATGATAAAGATTCAAAGCGAAAGCCTTATGAAATTATGCTTGAAGTAATCGGAGAAAGAAGCTATCCTATTTTAGCTGAATATGATTGCTCACATACACATCCTATGATTACACTTCCAATTGGTGCAAAAGTAAAATTAGATGCTACAAATCAAAGTCTGACAATCCAAGAAAAATATTTAAACTAAGCGAATTAGGCAAATTTAAAACAAAACAATTGTAAATGGTTTTTTGCAAGATTGTTTTATGTTTAACAATTCGCGTAAGGTGTTAGGCATACGGAAGGTTAAGCCGTGTTTTTAAATAACACGGCGCAAAAATAAAAACCTTGCGCTAATTTTTGCAAG
>PDOP01000014.1 GCA_002749205.1 Treponema sp.
AACATGAATATAACGAACTAATCTATTACAATTATAAATATGAAGAACTGCAAAAGTTGGAAAAAAGCAAAATCAGAAATTATAACAAATTATTTTTAGACTTATTGAAATTAAAATACAATCTGGATGATGACGAAAATTTTTCCTGCTATAGCTTTGAAAGTGTTGCAATACCGCCTTTCTGCAATCCACCTGAAATCAATGATGAAGAACGGAGAGCTAGAAAAGAAACTTATAACGAAATTATACTCACAGACGCTTATGCAAAAGAAGATACTATTTTAGAAGAAAGTTTAAGAGGTCTGTTATAAAAATTTGTAAATTATTAAATAAACATCTTGATTTTTTCAAAACCATGTGTTATAATTTATATGATTAAAAGAGTGGATTTAAAACTTTACTTGCCTGCTCGTTAAAATAGGCTAAAGGAGTACTAATGAAAAAACAATTCATAAATTTAGATTTAAGGTTTAAAGGCTCGAAAGACTTACCTCGTCTGATGAAAGACTGCAAATTAAAACCAAACAAAGCTCAATATCTTTGTAGCATGCAAAAATCTTGGGATAAGCTTTCTGCAGAAAAAATCCCTAGAGCATATTTGGACTACATACACGCAGAAAAAGAAAAAATTGAAAGCTGTGCCGAAGAAGACATGCAGAACTTTTTATATTTCGCAAACCAAGAGATTTCTCCAAAGACTTTCTCGATAAGATTTATGCCTGCTGTTTACGGCGGAGGAAAACTCCCCGGAGGGCTTAGCATAGAAGAAGCAACAGAATTTGTTCGTCAAAAAATACAAGGCAAAAAGTTGATGTTCTGGTTTAATTTCTCGCAACTAAAAACGGTATATTTTAGACCTGACGGCAGTTCTTATACAATTTGGTATACACCTGAAATAAAATGGACGGAAGAATTTTTATTCACAGGCTCAAACGGTAGCTTAATCGGAAAATCATTTTTAGGATAGATAAGGAAATAAAATTTAAAGGATAATTATGATTAACTACACACTAAACTACTCAATCCAAGATGGGCTGCTCACTAGCGACACAGGCAGAATTATAATCTACAAAGACTGCATTCTGCGAAGCAATGGCCCGTCTATGGATCACAACGATTTATGCTTTGCCTTTGCTAGAACTTACGGATTCTCTTCATCGGAGATTCGCTCAAAGGCAAGTCGATATTACTACCGACAAATCTCCGCAAATGAGCTTATAATCTCGCCGGTAAGAAAAATCGATCAAATTGATGCCGAACAAAATTCAACACTTTTCAATAAGTTAATTCAGAATGAATTTGGAAAATTGAAGCCTTAAGCCATTGCTGATCATTAACTCTGCTTTCAGAAACTACAGTGTTATTTGAAGTTTTGTTTTAAGCACATTCTGTAATTCTTGTAAGAAATTTAAATTTGCATTTTCGGCAGCTTCTGCGAGCCATGCTGGCAATGTTAAATTTTTCCTTACGCATTGTGCCAGGCGTAATTTTTTCTACTGTTGTTTAATGAATAGAAATGGTATCCCCTCTTTATTTTCGATACATTCAAAAAATCATTGACTTACAATTTAAATTTTATTATTATCAAAGTATGAATATATTTACAGGAAATGAAACAATTTTGGATATCCCCCCCATCTACCATAGAG
Organism: Treponema sp.; assembly: GCA_002749205.1. Lineage (GTDB taxonomy): Bacteria > Spirochaetota > Spirochaetia > Treponematales > Treponemataceae > Treponema_B. The sequence continues at coordinate 1,650 of PDOP01000014.1, forward strand.
TGGAATAGACAAAATAATAGAAACAACAACCCAAGAAAGAATAATATTAAAAGAACTTGAAAAGCCGGATAAAACATTACTCGGCTTTCGAGAAAAATTACGAAAAGGAGAAAACCTTGCACAATAATTGTAATGGAAACTTCCAAAACGGAAAAGATGTAGTGGATAAAGTTAGAGCGATGGGATTTGCCTCACAGCCAATGCCACTCACAATAACATGTGAAAATTGCCAAAAAGATTTTGAAATGCAAACATTTGAAGATGCCTGTCCCGAATGCAAAATGGTTTATGCCGTTACCCCTTGCCACGCATTCGACCCGACAAATGTAATGGCAGCGGAAATAGAGTATTAACCTGTAATTACAAAATGAAAAAAGCCCGCGTAAACCTGAATATTCTTATTCTGAAGATAACTTGCTTTTGCCTCTTCGTCTTCGCATACTTTCAGATAATCTCCTGCAAGCAATTACCTGCCCCGCCTTTAACAAATATGCCGGAAGATAAATCAAAAATAGAAGGAATGTATTACGGAGTAATCCCGACCTCAAAAACAAAATCCATAACTTACGCAGTCGAATTTAAAACAAACAAATCTGCACGCCTGCTGATTTTTCAGGAAAACAAACCAAACCCGAAAATATTTCACGGAAAATGGCTTACAACAAAAGACGACATAATCATTCTTTATTTTGAAAACCACATACCCGCCTCAGAATTTTTCAAAAAACGCGACAACGGAAACCTGTCAATATTACAACGAAACAAACAACCATTCAAAGGCGCACTCTACGATTATATGGTATTGGAAAAAATCGCTGAATCCGAATTGCCTTAAAAGCAAACAAAAGCTAACATCGTAACAACAGAACACCGGCGTGCTTTTTCAAAAAATTTAACCGGTAATGGCGAGCGAAGTCTATCCTTCTTTTCGATTTATTTTACAAACAAGATGGTTCGGCTTCAGACGAAACATCGCTAAACATAAAAAGAAAAGGAAAGAAGATTATGCGAGCGAGCGGGTTGCAATGCAAAAGCCGACTTTAAATGTCGGCGTTGCAAAATAAATAATTTAAAGCTCATCGCTTACGCTCAAGCATGCAACAGACGCCCTTGCATAATCTTTTTTGAGCTACTGATATTTTTAAGTAGGATTTTCCGCTGTCGCTACAACTCCTACTCCTGCGATACTCCGCTCAAAAAAGGATAGACTGCGGGCTTCAAATTTTTGTTAAGCGTACTTTTGAAAGTCTGTGTTTTGTCTTTCACCACGCTACGCTGATTTCTGACTACCCAAAAAAACCGCCCATGTTTTGCATCATTTCAGCCTGCTTGTTTTTGTTTCGAGCAACTTTCCTGAGCATCTGGCGGGTCTTTTCAAATTGTTTTAAAAGACGATTGACTTCCGCAACCGATGTGCCTGACCCGCGTGCAATACGGCGGCGACGAGGCGGACCGATGATTAGATGGTTGTCCCGCTCTTTGAATGTCATCGATTGAATAATTGCTTTTTGCTTTTTCATTTTTGACATGTCAAGGTTGTTTGTATCAAGTTGCCCTGCCATTCCGGGTATCATTTCAAGCATTGATTCCAGCGAGCCCATTTTACTGACCTTTTCAAATTGGTCAAGCATATCCGAAAGAGTAAAGCCTGAGTTCGCCATTTTTCGCTGAAGCCGTGCAGCCTCTTTTTCGTCATACACCTCTTGGGCTTTTTCAACCAGCGATACAACATCGCCCATGCCCAAAATCCTGCTTGCAATTCGCTCAGGATAAAACGGCTCTAAGTCCTCAACTTTTTCGCCGACACCAATGTAATAGATTGGCACCTTTGCAATTGTTTTAAGCGAAAGGGCGGCACCACCTCGCGCATCAGAATCAAACTTTGTCAGTATAATACCGGAAAGCTCAAGGTTTTCGTTGAACTCTTTTGCTATATCAACCGCAGTTTGACCTGTCATGGAATCAGCAACCAAAATTGTTTCAACAGGTTTTGTCACCTTTTTGATTTTTACGATTTCCTGCATCATCGCTTCATCGATTTGAAGCCGTCCTGCGGTATCGATTATTACTGTGTCATAAAAATTCTTTTTTGCAAATTTAATCGAATTTTCCGCAACCTTCACGGCATCTTTTGTTTCTTCTTTATACACCGGTATGTCAATGCTGCTGCCCAAAACCGATAACTGTTCAACAGCCGCAGGTCGTACAAGGTCGCATGCAACAAGTAACGGCTTTCTGCCCTCTTTTTTTAGTCTGTTCGCAAGTTTTGCCGCAGAGGTAGTTTTACCCGAGCCTTGCAAACCCAAAAATAAAATTACCGATTGCGTATCAGGACCGTGAAGCGCAGGCTCTTTTTTTTCATCGCCCAAAAAAGCAACCATTTTATCATTGACTATTTTTACAAACTGTTGACCGGGGTCTACTGCCTGCAATACTTTTATGCCCATTGCCTCTTCGGCAGTTGCATTCACAAATCGGCGAACAACCCGTAAATTAACATCAGCATCGAGTAATGCCATTTTTATTTCTTCAATGGCATCCTGTATATTCTTTTCGGTAATTTTTCCTTTTCCGGAGATTGTCTTAAATATCCCCGAAAATTTTTCGCTAATTTTTTCCAGCATTAAATATTCTCCCCGTGTAATATTTTATCAATGAATTCGGTCGGCTCTACTTCCTTATTAAGAATTTTATAAAGCCCCATGGTTATCGATAATTTCAAATTTAGTTTTTCGCAAATCTTTTGAACATGTTTACATGCAACTACACCCTCGGGCAAATAACCAATCTTGGCAATATTTGCAATTATGTCATCTATTCCGGTAAACCGGCTTAAAATGTCCTCTTTTATAATTTCCATACCGAACCGTCTGTTTCTGCCGAATTTACTGCGACAAGTTACGTCTAAATCGCCCACACCGGAAATTGAAGTAAAGGTTTCAGGGTGTGTCGCTCCAAGAGCGCGTCCCAGTGTTTGTATTTCGTTAAGCCCTGCGGCAAGTAAAAGCGACTCTGTGTTATCCCCAAATATGTCAGATGTTTCGGTTAAAGCATCTAGAAGCCCAAAGGCAATGGCTATAATGTTTTTTGCGGCGGCTGATGTTTGAACACCTATAACATCAAGACCGGAATAAACCAAAAGCTGCCTTGACTTCAATATCTCCCTGCACCTTATTGCCGCCATCGGATTTTTACTTGCCGCAATAAGTCCTGTCAGTTTGCCCATTGCAACTTCTTCGCCATGACTTGGCCCTGCTATATAAACAAGCCTGTTTTTATAAGGCTCGGGTAAAATGCTTTCAAGTGTATCTGTAATAAACCGGGGATACCCGTTTTCATCGGGAATAAACCCTTTTGTTAAAATCCCAATGGCAAACTGCTCCGAAGGTTCCGTGTTTGAAAATGAGGGGGTTCGTAAAAGTTGCCTAACTGTGCTTAAAAGATATATAGACGGACTTGCAAGAATAATTAAGTTTTTGTCTTTTGCGGCAAAATCCATATCGTTTGTTGCCACAATATTTTCGGGTAACTTAAATTTTGGTAAAAACCTTTTATTTATATGCTCGTTATTGATACTTTCGCAAACATCTTTTTCCAAAGCCCAAAGACATACAGAATGGTTACACCTGCTTAAAGCCGCACCCAAAGCAGTTCCCCATGCTCCGGCACCAATAATTCCAATTTTTGCCATACAACCTCCAAAATTACAGACGATAATAACAGTATTTCAAAAAAAAAACAAGCTCTTTAAGCACTTTAGAAAAATGCAAAAAAGAGCTTGACAAAGTTGTATATTTAACTAATAATAGATTTGAAAAAGATTAAAACAGATTTCCGGCGTATTTCAAATTTGAATGGCGCATGATAAAATCAAATTTAAAATGTAAAGCATAATTTTGGAGGACAATATGGCGTTTATAAATGTTACAAGCGAGATTGGAAACTTAAAATCGGTAATGCTACACCGACCCGGTGATGAATTGCTTTTTTTAACACCGGATACTCTGGAAGAATTACTTTTTGACGATATTCCGTTTTTGAAAAACGCAAAAAAAGAGCATGATGAATTTGCAGAAATATTGCGAAGCGAAGGGGTACAAGTTTTGTATCTGGAAGATTTAGTTGCCGAAGCAATATCAAGCGATGCAAAAATCAAAGAGGCTTTTTTAAAACAATATTTAGATGAAGCCGGTATTTTTTCAAACTATTATAAAAACGCCGCTTATGACTTGCTTAATTCCATTCATGATGCAAAAACTCTTGTGCTCAAAACAATGGCAGGCATTAAGTTGGACGAAATTCCTGCCCCATCATTCCAATCACTTGCGGGTTTGTTAAAAGACAGGGCTCAGCTTTTAATTCCACCGATGTCTAACCTTTATTTTACTCGAGACCCCTTCGCTTGTGTCGGCAACGGTGTCAGCTTAAATAAAATGTATTCACTAACCCGAAACAGAGAAACAATCTACGGTGAATATATTTTTAAGCATCACCCTGATTACGCAGGAAATGTACCACTGGTTTACAATCGCTATGACGAGCCAAGCATTGAAGGCGGGGACATTTTGAATATATCAAAAAAAGTAGTTGCAGTCGGCATTTCACAACGCACAACTCCTAACGCAATTGATGCATTTGCAAAAAATGTTTTCTTCAATGCCGACTCAAATATTGAAACAGTGCTTGCATTGGACATACCAAAAGCTCGAGCTTTTATGCACTTGGATACTGTTTTCACACAAATCGATTACGACAAGTTTACGATTCACCCCGGCATACTCGGCCCCCTCCAAGTGTTTGAAATAACCAAAGGTGTAAAACAGGACGAGCTAAAAATAAAACAAGTTGACACAACACTTGAAAAAGTTTTGGAAAAACTGACCGGAGTTGACAAAGTTGACTTAATTCAATGTGCAGGCGGCGATAAAATTGCATCTGAGCGAGAGCAGTGGAATGACGGCTCAAACACATTATGTGTTCGACCGGGTACTGTTGTTGTATACGAGCGCAACGACATTACAAACGAAGTTCTGGATAAAAAAGGCATAAAGGTTTTACAGATGTCATGCGGAGAGCTTTCCCGCGGTCGTGGCGGCCCACGATGTATGAGCATGCCGTTTGTGCGTGAAGACTTATAGGAGTGTACTACTATGAGTTTTGCAGATATTTTGGAACAGTGGGAACGCCAAACAGCAAAACCCTACGGTAAGAAAAAACTTGCAAAAGACAAACGCCTGCAAAAACAATCCGACACAAACGCAAAAGCTCAACAACAAGATGCCAACCGCATAAACCCGCAAGAATTATGGATGCGCCGGCATGGTATAATCGACAAGGACAGCCTAGCCGAAAAAAATCACCAAGGCGAAAAATCACCCGCAGGAAAAAAACGATTGCAAAAAATTCCGCCCGATGATACAATCGACTTACACGGTATGACATGTGAAGACGCCGAAGTCGCATTACGCGGCTTTTTCCACAAAGCAATCGCCAACAAGTTTTACAAAATTCTCATTATTCACGGCAAAGGTAACCACTCAAAAAACGGCGCCGTACTCGCCCCCTTCGTAAAACAATTTTTGGAAAACCACAAAAACGCCGGCGAAACAGGACACCCCAAACATGCCGATGGCGGAACAGGCTCGACTTGGGTTATATTAAAATAAAGAATTAGAATTTTGTCGCTATCGCTCCGTAACCCCACGGGCTCGCATAATCTTTTGCCCTCTTCTTAAAAACTTAATCGTGCGTTTTCCGCTATCGCTCCAACCGTCTCTTTTAAAAAAAACACTCGGGCAAAAGGATAGACTTCGCCCGTTAAACTCAGGTTAAACAAAAAGCTCTACACGCCGGTTTTCTGCGGGAAGTTATCCAGAAAAGAAAATTAGTAAAGTTACTCCCCTTTTGCAAGCAGCTCAGAACACCGGAGTGCTTTACTTTATCGTTAGCCTGATTTTGCGACCGCAGTCTATCCTTTTTTGAGGTTACTTAAAAAATATAAGTAAGCTCAAAAAAGATTATGCAGCGGGAGCGGGTTGGAAAGCAAAAGCCGACTTTAAGTCGGCGTTGCACTTATTTAAAAAAATGCCCTGCACCTTTTGGCACAGAGCAAAATTAGATTAGCAAATGTTTAACTCATTGTTGCGTACATAACAGCTTTAATTGTGTGCATTCTGTTTTCGGCTTCTTGGAAAACCAATGAGCGAGCTGATTCAAACACTTCGTTCGTTACTTCCATTTCAGGCAGACCGAACTTCTCTTGGACTTCTTTTCCTTTTACTGTGTTTGTATCATGGAACGAAGGAAGGCAGTGCAAGAAAATTGCTTCATCGGAAGCGTTGTCGAAAGCGGCTTTATTTACCTGATATGGTTTAAGAAGTTTAATTCGCTCTTCCCAAACTGAATCCGGTTCACCCATCGAAACCCAGATGTCTGTGTAAATAATGTCAGCACCTTTTGTGCCGGCTTTTACATCTTCTGTCAAGGTTACCGTTGCACCTGTTTCAGCGGCAAGTTTTTTCGCATTTGCAACCAAGTCGTCTTCAGGGAAGAGCGACTTAGGCGCGCATGCAGTAAAGTGAATACCCATTTTTGCACAAGCAATCATCAGCGAGTTAGCCATGTTGTTGCGAGCATCACCCATGTATGTGAATTTCAATCCCTTCAAGCGACCAAAATGTTCTTCAATTGTCAAAAGGTCAGCGAGCATCTGTGTAGGGTGGAACTCTGTTGTAAGTCCGTTCCATACCGGTACACCGGCATATTCGCCCAATGTTTCAACATATTCTTGGGCAAATCCTCTGTATTCGATACCGTCATACATTCTGCCCAAAACGCGGGCTGTATCTTCAAAAGATTCTTTATGTCCCATCTGTGATGATCCAGGACCGATGTAAGTTACGCCCAAGCCTAAGTCTGAGCCGGCAACTTCAAAAGCGCATCTTGTTCTTGTCGAGGTTTTTTCAAATAAAAGCACGACATTTTTTCCTTCAAGATATTTATGAGGTACGCCGTTGCGTTTCATGCTCTTGAAGTTTTTTGATAAATCCAAAAGATACCTGATTTCCTCTGATGTGAAATCCAACAATTTCAAAAAGTTACGACCTCGTAAACTTTTTTCGCTTTTACCACGAATTGTGTTAAGCATTGCAATCTCCTAAAATTAAAATTCTTTTTGGCACTATATCATTTTATAAAAAAAATAACCACCCCTTTTTGAAATTTTATATTATCTTTTTAATGAGGTTAAAAAGTGAATATATCATTTATTCTCAATTTTTTTTGAAGATGTTCCGTCTCAGAATTCCATACGAATCAAACGCCTTGCCCACAGTAAATAAAATAGACAGAACAATACTTATAGCGGTTGCCGTTAATATTGCTATCATAATTGCCAGCTGATACTTTATTGCAACAATAGGTGCCGAGCCGCCTAGTATTTGTCCTGTCATCATGCCGGGTAAAGATACAAGTCCTGTTACGGCTATGCTCGCTATAGTTGGTTTTAATGCCAATGTGATGCTTTTGGAAATATACTGCATAAGTATTTCGTATTTTCCGGCACCCATCGAGAGTTTATACAAATAACGGTTTTCATTTCGTTTGATTGAGTCGTAAAAATCGGATATACCGATTATATTACTGCGTAAACTATTCCCAAGTAACATACCGCTTATTGCGATTAAGTATCGAGCATTTAAAATATCAGAGAGATTTAGAAAAAAAATATTAAAATATAAAACCACGATTATATTTGAAATTAAAAACGAAAAAAAAATTGGGGCGTAGATAAATCTAAAGCTGAGCTCGCTTCTTTTTATCGCAGTAAAAGATGCAAATATAATCATAATTAAAAGCCAAAGCAGGTTCACAAATAGGTTGTTCATTTTAAATATGTATTGCAAAAAAATGCCTATTGCAAAAAGCTGGGCAGTCATTCTTATGACGGCAATAAGAGTTGACCTTATCAAGTTGACTTTAAAATAAAGCATTATACCCAAAGGAATTAACAGCAATAGAAACATTGCCAATAATGATAATATAGAAATATCATATACACACATGTTTATAATTCCTCCATGCTAATTTTTTTAATATTCTGATTTTGCATCCATTCTACATCGTGCGAAATTATAACCACTGTTTTTTCGGGTATTTTTGCAAAATAGTCTATTACCTTTTGTTTTAGCTCTCCTGAAAGTGCAGAAGTTACCTCATCAAGTAAAAACAGTTCTCTGTCCAGCAAAATCGCCATGATGATTGCAACCCGCTGTTTTTCTCCGCCGGAGAGGTCTTTATAGTTTTTATCTTGTGTGTCGGGGGGTAATTCAAAGTAGTCAAACAACTGTGTAATTTCTTTTTCACTGATATTTTTTTCAGTGTTTACTTTTAAAGACAGCAAATCATTTATATATGTTTTTACTTTTTCGTCTGTTAAGTCAAGATTTTGCGGAACATAAGCGGTTGATTTTCTAATTTCCCAAACGGTGTTTTTGTCTATCCGCTTTCCTTTATAATACATATCTCCGACACAGGGAGTAACAAAGCCCATTATTAAACGAAATAGAGTGGTTTTTCCCAAGCCGGATTTTCCGTATATTAACACTTTATCAAATTCATTTATAATGAGACTAAAGTTTTTTAATATAAATTTTTTATCCGCTTTAACGGAAATATTATCAAACTTAATCATTTCCAAATTAGCTTACCTTTATATTGTGCCACCTTAAATTTATTCCGCAACCGACAGGGTAATATTCAAATACTTTTGAATATTACCCTTTTAAGCTAATTACATTTGTGAGTCATCAACGGAATCAAGCCACTTTTTCACATCAGGCGTGATATATGCAATACAACCTTCATTAAACGGATTTTTCAAATTAGCAATTTCCAAAAGTTTTAAGAACGGATGGGCACCACCGATTTCGCAAAGTTTAAGATAATCTGTCCAAGCCTCTTTTTTATCTTTATTCATACGCACCCAAAATTGTAATGCACAAACTTGTGCAAGTGTATAATCAATGTAATAAAAAGGCATTGAAAAAATATGTCCTTGCCTGAACCAAAAACCGCCCCGCTTTAAAAAATCATTATCTGCATAATCAATATGAGGTTGATACTTCTTTTCTATTTCGCTCCATTTTGATTTTCGCTCTTGTGGTGTTGCCTCAGGGTTCTCATAAACCCAATGCTGAAATTCATCAACAGTTGCCCCATAAGGCATAAAATTAACAGCACCTGAAAGATGCGAAAACTTAAATTTTTCAGTTTGGTCTTTGAAAAACAGCTCCATCCACGGCCATGTAAAAAATTCCATACTCATAGAATGTATTTCACAAGCCTCGAGTGTCGGCCAACCATAAGATATAATCTTGGCATTTCGACTTTGATATGCCTGAAAAGCATGTCCCGCCTCATGCGTCATAACTGTAACATCGCCGGCTGTTCCGTTAAAGTTTGCAAAAATAAAAGGCACCTTATAGTCAAGTATACCCGTGCAGTATCCGCCGGCAGCCTTTCCTTTTTTGGACATAACATCAAGCAAATTGTATTTTAGCATCATCTTAAAAAACTCATCTGTTTCCGGTGAAAGCTCAGAGTACATCTTTTTTGCCTGATCCAATATCCACTCTTCTTTACCCTTTGGCACAGCATTCCCTGTTTTAAACGAAAGACCGGCATCATAATAATACATTTTATCAAGGCCGAGCCGTTTTCGTTTTCTTTCAACAAGTGCATTTTTTAACGGAACAATTTCTTCAAAAATCTGCTTTCGGTAGTTTTCGACCATTTTGGAATTGTAATCAGTACGATTTAACCTGTCATATCCCAACTGCACATAATTTTCATATCCGAGCTTTTTTGCAATTTTAGTTCTAACCTTTACAAGCTCGTCATATATTTGGTCAAACTCTTTTTCATGCTCTTCAAAAAATCCCCAAACCGCTTCATTTGCATTTTTTCTCACTTCACGGTCAACATTTTGAGTATAAGGTGAAAGTTGTGAAAGCGTCAATTTTTTACCGTCAAATTCAACCTGTGCAGATGCAACCAGTTTAGAATACTGTGTTACAAGTTTATTTTCAATTACAAGCTCTTCCATAATTTTCGGGTCGAAAACTTTCAACTCCATTTCAATCAAATTGAAAATATGCTCGCCGAATTCTTTTTCCAGTTCATTTCTGAATTTTGACTTTACAAAAATTTTATTGAACTCATTAAACAGATTTGCAAACTGTGGGCCAAACTCATCAAAAAAAGCAGTTTCCTTTTCGTAAAATTCATCAGTTGTATCAATACTATTCCTGATTGAACACAGAGTTCGCATTGTATCAAGATGAGCTTCCAGTCGTTGCAGTTCACCAAATTCTTCAATCTGCTCCTCAACATTTTTCGCAATTTCAAATTTTTTCATACTGTCTGAAAACTTAGCTTCAAAAGATTTAAAGTCAGGGCGCTCATAAGGCATTTTATCAAATTCAACCAAAGGCAACCCTTTTATAAAACTATCTTTCATAAAACCTCTCCTATAAATTATCTCACTAATGAGTATAATCCTTTTCGCATAAAAAGTAAAGAAGGCTTTTAGAAAACTCGCATGACTTTTGGAAGTCGCAAAATACAAAAACCGCTTGCCGAAAAGCTCCTTACCATAAGACTTGATTTTTTTCATATTTAAAGTTATATTCACGGAGTAATTATAGGAGGAACAATGCAAGTTAAAATGTCAGAATTTTTACGAAAAAGTAAGCCTATTTTAAATTCGCTTATACAAGAACTTTCAAAGGAATTTTCTTATGTTTCAATATTAGGAAGCGATTCAAAGGGCAAATCTTTTTCGGCACAAAAAAGAGCCGTTTCCGCAGAAGACTCTTTTTCAACCGAGCGAGGGTTCGTATGCAGAGTTTTTAACGGAATAGGTTATTCCGAATACTCTTTTAACGAATTGGATTTGGACGCTGTAAAAAAGAATATCAGAAAAATCGCAAAAGATGATGTCAAACTTTTTAAAAAAGAAAAAATTGAAATTAAAAAATACCCTAAAATTAAAGAAGATGAAATTACTAAAAGCTTTTTTGCCGATGTAAAACAGCCTTTTAATTCAATGACATCGGAAGAAAAAATCAAACGTCTTACCGCAATGGTAAACAAAGCATTTGACCACAACAAAGACTTACTCGACTTTACTGTAAGGTTTGAAGAAGTTACGGTTTGTAAAATGTTTTTATCCACGAAAAAAGATTTGGAGCAAGCCTATACTTATGCAATTGCATATTTAATACCGCTTGTAAAAAAAGGCGATATAGTAAAAAACACTTTCAAATCTTTTTCGGGAAATTGTGGCCTAGAGCTTTTGGACGAAGTGGATAAAAATGTTGAATCATCAGTAGATGCGGCTTTTGAATTATTAAAAGCCGAAAAAATAAAACCCGGAACTTACGATATTATTTGCAAACAAGATGTTACCGGTTTGATTGCACACGAAGCATTCGGACACGGTGTCGAAATGGATATGTTTGTAAAAGACAGAGCAAAGGCAAAAGAATTTATCGACAAAAAAATTGCATCTGAAATAACGGAAATGCACGATGGAGCATCTGCCGCAGAGCAAGTTTCTTCATATCTGTTTGATGATGAGGGCGTACTTGCGCAGGATACAACAATCATCGAAAATGGTATTCTAAAACAAGGAATATGCGACACCCTCTCCGCTCTCAGCCTTGGCGTAACACCAACAGGAAACGGAAAACGACAATCCTTTGAAAGAAAAGCCTACACCAGAATGACAAACACCTTTTTCAGTCCGGGAAATTCAACCCTTAACGAAATGATTAAATCAATTAAATTCGGTTATTTTTTAGACGGATACTTTAGCGGAATGGAAGATCCAAAAAACTGGGGTATTCAATGTGCAGTCGAAAAAGGTTATGAAATAAAAGACGGTAAACTAACAGGCAAAATTGTCGGGCCGATTTTTTTAACAGGATATGTACCCGAGTTGCTGAGTTCAATTTCGATGATTTCACACAAAGATGACTTTAAACTGGGCGGCTCAGGATTTTGCGGAAAAGGTTATAAAGAATATGTTCGCACTTCAAACGGCGGGTGCTATATTAAAGCAGTAGGGAGATTAGGTTAATGAAAGATAAAATTATTTCACTGATACAAAAAGAAAAAAACATAAGCGGATACCGTTTAATAACCTCAAAAACAAAATCTGCTGAAATGTTTTTTATAAAAGAAAAACTTGATATGAATCGTGCAAAAGATGTTCTGCATGCTTCATTAACTGTTTACCGCGACTTTGAAGAAAACGGCAAAAAATATCGCGGCTCATCAACAGTAAAAATTTCACCGACAATGAGCGAGACGGAAATAAGCGAAAAAATTGCCGATGCTGTTTTTGCCGCACAATTCGTAAAGAACGAATGGTACCCTCTTGCAAAACCGACAACCGAAAAAGCATTTAAGGTAAAATCATCATTTGATACAGACGACTTAAATTCCGAAGCCGTAAAGGTAAAAAACGCAATTTACAAAAACCGAAAAACAAAAGCAAAACTAAACTCCGCCGAAATTTTTATTTCCAACATTGAAGTACAGATTGTCAACTCTGAAGGTGTAGACATAAACTTTAAATCGTATAACGGATTTATTGAAGTAATTACAAACTGCTCCATCGGAACAGAAGATGTTGAAATTTACGGCGACAACTCTTTTGCAAGCGAAAGCGAAAAACTGATTTCCGAAATGATTTCAGAACAATTGCGTGAAACAGAAGAGCGTGCCAATGCAAAAAAAGCAAAGCATTTAAATTCCGTAAATGTTATCATCACAAACAAAGCAGTCGCATCGTTTTTCCGTTTTTACATTTCACAAACATCTGCATCAATGGTTTACAAAAAATCATCGCGTGCAAAAATCGGAGAAAACTTTCAAGGCGAAAATATCAAAGGCGACAAACTAAACATAAAGCTAATTCCAAACATGCCGAACTCGCCAATGTCCGCACCTTATGACTCTGACGGATTACTCTTAAAAGAGCACACCCTATTGAACAACGGAGTCGTAAAAACATTTCACGGTGCTATCAGATTTTCACACTACCTCGGCGTAGAGCCAACGGGCAGCATATTCAACTTTGAAGTTGAACCGGGCAAACTTTCTGAAACCGAATTAAAAAAAGAACCTTATGTCGAAATATTAACCTTCTCAGATTTTTTCAACGACCCCGTAACCGGAGACTTCGGCGGCGAATTTAGACTTGCCCGATATTTTGACGGCGAAAAAATCCACATTATAAACAACGGCTCAATTTCAGGAAACATTTTCGATGCCCAAAAAGAATTCTATTTTTCAAAAGAGCGAACACAACACACAAGCTACTTGGGACCAAAATCCATTTTAATTCCAAACATGGAAGTCTTGGGCGAATAATTTTTTTAATAAAATGCAAAAGCGGGAAAGAAAATCTTTCCCGCTTTTGCTCTCAACCCACGCTCGCCTTAAATCTTTCTGCCTTTACTTTAAACCGGCGTAGTCGGTTTTTCTTACTAAAACCCGACTTTTAATGAATTAAACAATCGGCAGAAAGGATAACGGCGAGCTTAAAATCAGTAAAACGAGTAAGATTACTTCGCCGGTATTCTCCTATTTTTCACGAGCGAATACGGGAAGTAATGCAGAACACCTAAGGGTTTTTTCTTTATCGTTTATGAGTTTACCGGCGTAGGTCGTCTATCCTTTCGTCCGAGTGTGTGATTTAAAAAAGGTGGTTGTAGCGACAGCGGAAAACACCGATTAAGTTATACAGCAAAGGACGAAAGATTATGCGACCGGAGCGGGTTGAGTTGCAAAAGCGAAGTGTTTTATACCTGAGCGTTGCATAAATTATTATGTTTAACTACTTGCAATCTGTTTAAAATAATCGTATTATGTAGTATGGGTAAGAGGCGTGTAAAATTCGGTTTTTTATTTTGGGTCGGCTTTATTCTGTTGATTGCACTCTTAGGGTTTATTAACAAAGACAATATAAAATCAGTGTTGGAACAGACGAATGCAAAGGAATTTTTCAAAGGCAAAGAAGCGCCTGAGGAAAAAGCGACACCCGAAATTAAAATACAGGAAGAGATAGATCGCATTTTTGAAGAAGATAACTCGACTACAGGTGACGGAAGTGCAAGCGAGCCTTCCAAAAATGAAGCAAGCGATAAAAACACAAAAGAGAAAGTCGAAACTTCAAGCAAAACTGAGTCTGCGAAAAAAGAGCAGAAAAGCGAGAAAAATGCGAATTCGAAAAATCAAAAAAAGCCGAAAAAATCAGATGACACGAAATCCGCCGAGTCAGCAAAAAAGCCGAAAGCGGTATCTGTCAGCGTCAAATTGTATTTTGTTAAAATTGACACTGACGGAAATATTTCGAGAGTTGTTTCAAAGCGAAGTTTACCGAAATCGAATTCACCGATGAGCGATGCTCTCAAGGCTCTTTTTCGCGGTGCTACGGAAAAAGAAGCCGGCTCAGGTTACAAAAGTTTAGTTCCGAGCGGAACAAAACTTTTAGGCGCAAAAGTTGAAAACGGTGTGGCTTATATAAATGTAAGCGAAGCCTTTGAGTTTAATCAATACGGTATTGAAGGTTATTTGGCACAGCTTTCACAGGTTGTATACACAGCAACAGAGTATTCAACTGTCAAATCTGTGCAGTTTTTAATAGAGGGACAGAAAAAAGAGTTTTTAGGTGCAGAAGGGGTTTGGATCGGCTCCCCCCTTTCACGCTCATCTTTTTAGTTGTCAAATCTTAGGTTAGAATTTTTAAGGAGTTTTTATGAACGGATTACAAGGTATTTTAAGAGGAAACGCAGGTCTTTTTTTAATGTTAATACCGCCAATGCTTTTATCGATGTATGCACAATTTAAGGTGAAGTCAACTTTTGCCAAATATTCAAAAATTGGTAATTCAAAAGGTATAAGCGGTGCTCAGGCTGCAAAGTTTTTACTTCAGCATAACGGTATAAACGATGTCAGCATCGCTCAGGTAGCAGGCTCTCTATCCGACCATTACGACCCAAGAGGAAAGGTGTTGCGTTTGTCCGAGCCGGTGCATTCCATTAAAAGCATTTCGGCTGTCGGTGTTGCGGCACACGAAACAGGACACGCAATTCAAGACCAAAAGCATTACGGCCCGCTTGTTTTAAGAAGCACTCTCGTGCCGGTTGCAAATATAGGCTCATCTGCAGGGCCTTATATCACCATTATCGGCCTTTTTGCAGGTATTCCTTTGCTGACACAAATTGGGATTGTACTGTTTGCAGGAGCGGTTTTGTTTTACTTGGTAACATTGCCGGTTGAATTCGATGCTTCACACCGAGCTTTAAAACAGCTGGAAGCAAATGCAATTTTAACAGATGAAGAAATGAAAGGTGCAAGAAAAGTGTTGACAGCTGCGGCTTTGACCTATGTGGCTTCTGCACTTACTGCTATGGTAAACCTTGCTCGTTTGGTTATAATGAGTCGAAGAAGAAGATAGCGAGCCACTTGTAAAAAGTTCATTGCTTTTTACAAGTAGCTCTAATAAGCTCATTTCATTGCGCTTTTTGGTATATTTTGGAAGAAATTGCAAAACTCGTCCGGCTTTTGCAATTTCCTTAAAAGGTTATTAATGAATTTAGAATATAAAACACCTGTTCTTTTTTGGAATGTGGATACACAAATTGATTTTATGAAATCTTACGGTAAGCTCTATGTACAAGATGCTGAAACAATTGAGCCTGTCTTAAAAGAGCTTACCTTATTCGCAAGAAAACACAACATCAAGGTTGTAAACACTTGCGACTATCATAATGAGCATTCTTTAGAGCTTTCCGGTAATCCTGATTTTATTAAAACATTTCCGGAGCACTGCATGCAAAACACAACAGGGCAAGAATTTGTAAACGCCACTAAACCTGATGATGCTGTTGTTTTTGACCATTCCCGCTCTTACACAGCTGAAGAAACCAAACAGATGATAGCCGATAGTCAAAACATTATCATCAGAAAAGACTTTTTCGATGTGTTTTTTAACAATACAATCCCCGAAGATATTCTAAAACTTTTGGCACCTGAAAGAATATTTATATACGGTGTTGCAACAAATGTTTGTGTAGACTTTGCCGTAACAGGATTGGCAAAACGCGGATACAAGGTTTTTGTGATTGAAGATGCCATAAAGGCATTACCGAATATTCCGTCTCCAATTGAAAATTGGAAAAATCAAGGCGTTACTTTAATTAACTCAAAAGAGTTGAGCGATTATCTGTAAATAAAATCAAGACCAATCGCCGGCAAAAACAACTTCTCTCTCAAGTCTAAAACCGCTTTTTTCAAAAACCTTATCAGAAACGGTTTCAATCAATTCTCGTAATTCCCGAGCAGTTGCATTTCCGTTGTTTATGATTAAATTTCCGTGCCATGGTGCAACCTGCGCATCACCTATTGAAAAGCCTTTAAGTCCAAGCTCGTCTATTATTCTACCTGATGGTTTACCGAAACTACGGTTGTTTTTAAAAGTACTTCCTGCTGAAGGTTTTCTAAAATGCCCCTTGTTTTCACGATCTTCCAAATATTTATTTCTTTCTGCTTCAAGCATATTACTTTCGCCTTTTTGTAACTTAAAAACAACCGAGCATATTATCTTTCTTTTTTCGCTTAATTCAATACCGTACGGCATGCTTTGAAAAGGCGACTTTTTATAAGCCCATTCTGTTTCATCAAATTTGTGTTGAAAAAAATCAAAACCCTGAATTATATTTGCAGAAAAAAAGAACTCTGAAATTGAATGGTCATAGCATCGTGCATTCATAAAAACAGCCCCGCCTATCGAGCCGGGTAGTCCTGCAAATGTTTCAAAACCTGCAATTGAATGCGTTGCACAAAATTTACTGACATCTTCGGTTAAGGCTCCTGCCCCAACCTCCAAAAAAACATCATTGCCTAAAACATTGACGGTAATCTTATTCAAGCAGGTCAATTTTATTACAACGCCTCTAATACCTGAATCCGAAACAAGTAAATTACTTCCCGCTCCTATTATCGAAACAGGCAAGTTTAAATCGGCAAACATTTTAAGCCCCGCCTGCAACTGTTCTACTGATTTAGGCTCAAAAACAATATCAGCCTTACCGCCTACCTTAAAACTCAAATCAGGTGCAAGCTCAACGTCAAATAAAAACGAATTATTCAAATCAATAAATGCCTCACAGCTTTCAAATAAACTCTTAAACGACATAATCTCTTATACACTAAAATCAAAAAAAAGTATACGCCCATGAAAGTTCTCATCACTGTACAATATGAATTTAAAAAAAGCAGGCAATAACACAACATCGCCTGCTCCATATTTTAAAAGCGAGGAAATTACAAAAGTCGGTTACTTTTGCAAGTTACTCAAGCTATTTTCTTTTGTACGCTTTGATTTCGGTGCGAATTCTATCTGTCAAATTTGAAATTGGTATTCGCACCTGCTCCATCGAATCTCTAAAACGCAATGTTACAGTACTGTCTTCTTTTGTATCATAGTCAACAGTAATACAAAAAGGCGTACCGGCTTCATCTTGACGGCGGTATCGTTTTCCTATTGCACCGGACTGGTCATACACGGTTCTAAACTCTTGTTTAAGCTCATCACAAATTTCGTGTGCCAATTCCGCTAATCCGTCTTTTTTCATTAACGGCAATACTGCAACCGTAATCGGTGCAATTTTCGGGTGAAAATGTAAGACAGTACGCCAGTCATCGGCATTACCCTTGTCAGCAACTTTTTCTTCCTCATAAGCATCGCATATAAACATCAAAACATTTCGTGTAAGTCCTGCGGAAGTTTCAATGATGTATGGAATGTATCGCTCATTATTGTTATCTTGGTCAATGTACTGTAAATCTTTTCCCGAAAATTCAGCATGGCGTTTTAAGTCAAAATCAGTTCGGTTATGTACGCCTTCAAGCTCTTTAAAGCCCATAGGAAATTCAAACTCAATATCGTAAGCATCTTTTGCATAATGTGCAAGCTCGCCTTCACCGTGCCTGTGCCAGCGAAGTTTTTCCGTATTCACACCGTATTTTTTATAAAAAGCCATTCGCTGTTCACGCCAATGCTCAAACCATTTTTCATCGCTTCCGGGTTTTACAAAAAACTGCATTTCCATTTGCTCAAATTCACAGGTGCGGAAAATAAAGTTCTTGGTTACTATTTCATTTCTGAATGCTTTTCCGATTTGTGCAATTCCAAACGGAATTTTCATTCTATTCGCCTGCACGATATTTTTATAATTAACATAAATACCCTGTGCAGTTTCAGGGCGCAAATAAATAACAGAAGAATTATCATCTGTTGAGCCAATTCGGGTTTGAAACATTAAATTAAATTTGCGGGTATCCGTTAATTCACCGCCACATTCCGGGCATTCTTTTTTTTCAAGATGCTCAGCTTCTAAGTGGTCTGCCCTAAACCTGAGCTTACATTTTTTACAGTCAACCAGCGGGTCGGTAAAATTTTCTACATGCCCCGAAGCCTCCCATGTGCGTGGGTGCATTATAATAGAAGAATCAAGCCCGACAATGTTTTCATTCATCTGAGTCATTTCCTTCCACCACGCTTCGGAAATGTTTCGTTTTAATTCAATACCCAACGGACCGTAATCCCACGCACCGTTTTGCCCTCCGTAAACTTCCGAAGACTGAAATACAAACCCGCGTCTTTTACAAAGGCTTACAACTTTCTCCATTGTTATTTTATGTGTTATATTATGACTATCTTTATCCTTACTCATTTTACATCTCCTGTTTAATGGTTTTAATTCAACAACCTATTCAAACCTTTCCTTTATTGCAACTTCTATTCTTTTAACAGCCTCATCAATTCCCAAAATCTGAATTGAACCAACAAGCGGAGGACTAACTCTACCGCCTGTAACCGCTACTCTGACAGGCATCATAAAGTCACCCATCTTCACCCCCATAGCTTCGCCTTCAGGCTTAAACAATTCAAACCCCTCCTGCTCGCCTAAACCTTCCAATTGGGGAATAATATTTTTGGCTCGCATCAAAACTTCTTTTACCTGCTCAGCATTAAGTTTTTTCGGAATAAAATCTTCGAGAGGGGCAACAGATGGTGTTACAAACAAAAACTTAAGCATCTCGGGAGCTTCGGTTAAAAAGTGAAGCCTTTCTTTTATTAAAGGCATCGCCTTCATAAGAATAGAGCGTTGCTCTTCCGTAGGCTTCATGGTAGTAACATCTTTGAAAACAGGGTCTACTGTTTCAGGCTCACCGAGCAACCCTGAATTTGCGATAAACCCCCATGTTAAATCGAAAAGTTCCTCATCTGTTTTTTGGCGAATATACTGACCGTTAAACCAATCAAGCTTTTTATAATCAAAAACAGCCGGAGCCTTATTTAAATGCTCAACACTGAAAAGCCTGCCTAACTCTTCAAGAGTATAAACCTCCTGACCCTCTTCGTAAGAGCAACCCAACATTGCAACATAGTTAATAATAGCTTCTTTTAAATAGCCCTTATTTCTAAAATCATTACAACTTGAAGCGCCATGTCTTTTTGAAAGTTTTAACCCGTCATTACCCATAACCATCGGCAGATGACAATACTTAGGAGGTTCCCAACCAAATGCTTTATACAGAATAACATGTAGCGGAGCCGAGGGCAACCATTCCTGCGCACGCATAATATGCGTTATTTTCATAAAATGGTCGTCAATTATATTTGCCAGATGATAAGTCGGAAACCCGTCACTTTTAAGCAAAACAGGGTCAGGATTAATATCCTCGTTTTTCCATTCTATATCGCCTAAAATACTGTCATGAAAAGTAGTCGTTCCCTCAAGCGGAATTTTCAAACGAATAACATAAGGAACACCCGCATCAAGTTTTTCTTTAACCTCGCTTTCGGTTAAATTGCGACATTCACGGTCATATCCGGGCGGCATTTTATTCATTGTTCTGATTTTCCGAATTCGCTCCAACCTCTCTGAATCGCAAAAACAATAATATGCAGCCCCTGAATCGACCAGCTTTTGAGCATACTCCTTATACATTTCAAATCGCTCGGATTGAACATAAGGCCCGTAATCTCCACCTTTAGTGCCGCCTTCGTCCCAATCAATACCCAGCCAATCTAAAGTGTCATAAAGATTTTTTTCAAACTCCTCGCTGTACCTCGTTCTATCCGTATCCTCAACGCGCAAAATAAATTTACCGCCGTTAGCTTTTGCAAAAAGATAATTAAACAACGCCGTCCTAACTCCACCAATATGCTGAAAACCTGTTGGCGAAGGTGCATACCTAACTCGAACTTCCACAAAAATTCCCCCAAAAAAATATTCACCATTTTACATTAAAAAATGATTTTATGCAAGCAATCAAATTAAATACTAAAAATCATCTATCGCTTACGCTCTCAACCCGCTTCGGTCGCATAATCTTTCGTCCTCTACTGTACAACTTAATCGGTGTTTTCCGCTGTCGCTACAACCACCTTTTTTAAATCACAGACTCGGACGAAAGGATAGACGACCTTCGCCAAATCAGGTTAAGCTAAACTTCTTATGCAGGCTAGGATTTCTGCTTTAAACCAAGTTTCAGCGCGTTCAGTTTTATGTATCGCGTCTGCCCTTAGTTTTGGGGGTAGCGGAAAAACAATTGGCATGTTCAAATTAAGGTCGTAGGTTTTCTCTGACGGTTAGGAAGAGAAAACTTAAATCTAATAATTTACATGGCAATTTTTTGAAGCGAGGGGGAGTCTCCCCCTCCTAAATATAAATAAAAAACCGCCAAACAAAATGCTCGGCGGTTAGTGCTAAATGATTTTTATTCTAAAAATCACTCAAGCTATCTTTATCCTTAAACTTTCCAACAGAAATTCGGATTGATTTTTCAGACGATTCTGCGCTTGCCGCCAAATCGCCGATTGTCCAACTGTAAGCGGCGGCAACATCACCGGTACCATAGGGGCTACCGTTCGTCATGGACAGATTTGTAAACACATTATCATCTTCATACTGCGACTGGCCTGCGTACAGCGTATCAACAGGTGTAACCTCTTGACCGTCCAAACAGTAGATACCAAGAGTGTAGGTGCCCTTCGTTATTCTCATTCCGTAGAATGTTTTTATAAACTTGGTGGTTGGAGTACCGGACTCGTTCATTTCAGAGTCAGAGCAAGCGCCCAGTTTTACACCTCTGATGGCAGAGCCCGTCAGGTTTTTAACCTTGTGCGTCAGCTTAACATACGGCGTAGTCCCTTCAAAAATTATCTCAGGTTTAACTGAAAACGCTATGTCATTATTGCCATCTGCATCTATATCCACATTGATATAGTTGCCGGCAACATAGTCAGCGGGAATGTCTACCCACTGCTCATTCGAGCCTACTGCTATTCTGTAATGCCAGCCGCCCAGCTTATCGGAAGCAGACGGACTGTTGTCGCCCGAGTTTTCGCTGGAGCTCAGCCATGTAGTACCCACTGCACCAAGAATGTCTATACCTCCAATAATTTGAGGGTCGCCCACATCTTTTTTACTGCCAAATGAGTAAGCTATCTTATTCGTTGTACCGCCTTTGCTTCCAACCCAATAAGCGGTTCCGTTCCATGGAGAAGGCAGACCTGTGTTTTTACTAGGAGTAACCTTTTCAAACTTAGGTGTTTTCAGCGTAATGGTGTAGGTTGTGCTGTAACTGTCAACACTTTCATCCAAATCTTTCTGTGAAAGGATTTTCACTTTAGCCTTTATTTCACCTGCAGTCGCATATTTACTGATAGTCAAAACACCGGTTGTAGAATTCCAGCTGTAATCACTGCTTGACATATTTGAACCGCCGACTGTCGGAACAATATTCTGAATTTTAGACTTTGAATCCGTTGCTTTCATTGTAACCTTAATCGGCTTAAAGACACGGTTTATAGTCGGTACTGTAAAGGTGTAAGCAGTAGTTGAACTGCTGTTTGCAACAAAGCTCGGTGATGGAGTAAGATCCTTATACCCGTCATTTACAACCAGAGTTTTCAGTGTTGAAGTTTTAGGCAACTGCACTTTTACCTTGGCGTTGTAAATTCGGCTCGAGCTATTATGCGTAACGGTCGCTTTTACTATGTACCAGCCCGGTTTTACTGCGCTGCCTGTAAGTTGCCATGTAGCAGAGCCTGTTCCTGTTTCGGTAATAGCCGTACCATCGGGCTTTGTAATATCCAGTTTTACGCTTGCACCTTCATGGACAGCTCTGGCATAAATTTTTAGCGGGTTCGGAACAGCCTTACACTCTCTAAGATAAGGCGTAGCATTATTATTATCCTGTCTGTCAAAGTTAGGGAAGTCACTGCCTGTATTTGTATAGGTGTTTCCGTTAGACACATAAGTATAACTTGCCGTAAAGTCAATCAACCTGTTTTCCGTATTTGCCGGTCTTACAACATAGAGTGTGTAAGTCTTGGTTTGAGCATCAGAGTGCGACTGTGTTTTAATCACAACCTTTGTCGTACCTTCCGCCAACGAATTTGTGCTTGACCCAATTGTACAAGCGTATGGAGATGCACTACCAACACTCGCATCAACAGTCGAAGAAGTGCCAACCGCATTGCCGTTTACATCTTTTACATGGGTTGCCGTTACTGTTGTAATCTTTCCGCCCCAGTGCATAAATGTAGGAGTGAGCTTCAGCACATCTGTAGATGAGTTTACATAATAAGTAGCACTTGAGCCGGGGTTTGCAGAAAAGCTCGGTTTTAACTTTATAACACTTCCTCCGCCTACAGTAGCATAGGACATAGACCGGATAAACGCATTGTTCTTATGAGGTTTTCTGAATTTAACCGTAAAGTCACGTTTCGTTGTTCCGTCCTGTGCCGTTACGGTAAATGTTACAACAGTATCTCCGTCTTTCAGCTCTGTTATGTCAAATGTTGTTTTGCCTGTTGACGAATCTTTTGTTAATGTCCAATCGCTTGATGTATAAGTATGGGCAGAAAAAGAAGTACTGTTTTCAACTTTTTTAACCGAAATATCAGTGTCTTTATCCAAAGGCAACATAACAACTTCGGCATCATTATAAGCGTCTTCTGTGTAAATCAGACTGTAATCAGGACTTCCAATGGTATAATTCTTGACAGTAATATGTCCGCCAACATCGTCATTTTTTTCTTTTACATATTTATACTTAGATGTTTTCCTATAAGCCTCTATTGTAATGCTCTTTAAGTTAGTATCATTATTGGCGGCTTTTTTAACGGTAACATAATGTTTGGTTGTTACGGTTGTATCTTTGGATACTACCTTAATTTCAACTTTTGTATTACCGGGTTTAAGCCCTGTTATTTTACCTGTCTTTGCATCAATGGTTGCACCCGTCATGGTTGCACTTGCAATGCTGTAGGTTAATTTAGCGTACTTATGACCGGCAACAGCATTTAAATCAAGAGTATCAATGTCATTGCCGTCAACGGCAGAAACATTAATAGTATAATTTCCTCCTGTACCCACACCACTTGTAACGGTTGTAGGCAGCGATTTATTCAATGCAGGACTTAAACTACCAATTCCCGTATTTGTACCGCCCATGGCAGGATCACTTGTAAACTCTTTCAAGTTTGTTAAGTCATCTGCAGGTTTAATTATTTCCAGTTTATACGTACTGGCATTTTTGCCGTCTTCTTTTACCAGAATATCTATTGTCTGTGTTCCGCCTACAACAGGATATACAACAATCGGATTTTTATCGTAATAATAAATTGGATGTCCCGGATTTGTTGTGTTATCCGTTCTGCTTGGCTCAATTGTATTACCGTTTTTATCTTTTATTTTAACGCTTTCGCCGTCTTTATCCTTCACGGTATATTCAATCTTGGCATCGCCGAATGCCCCTGAATTGATTTTCAAAGTATCAACATCTTCATTGGCGTTGACAATATACTTTCCCTTATCACTGGCAACAAAATGTTTGTTTAGAGTAATTTTAGGGTCAGGTGTAATATTTGAATCAATCTGCTTTGTCGTACTTTCTGTAATAGTCATTTCATGCAAAGCGGAGTCTACGCCACCGGATGATGAGCCGTTAAAGTCCGGTCTTCGTATTACCTTTACCTTATGTGTACCGATTGTTTTCCCGTCTTCGGCAGTAACTTTCATTGTTACTGTGGTATAACCGTATACAAGATGCTCTATTTTACCTGTATCTGCATTAATCCTAACTCCATCATCAATACTGTCTTGGTCAATGGTGTACTTAACGGTTGCACCACTGTGCTGAGGAGAGCCCTTAAATGGCAAGGTTGTTGTGTTTGCAGGAACGGACATCTCATATTCACCGTCTGTCTGTTTATCCGTATCCAGAGAAGGACTCAAAGTTGTACTGACCGAGCCTGTTGTAATAGCTTTCAGGTTTGTAGCAGTACCCAAAGGTTTTTTAATCTTAAAAGTATAAATTCTCGTAGGCTCACCTGACTTTGTTACCCTCACCTTCACAGTAGATGTACCGCCTTTTACAGGGTCAACCGTCATGGTAGTTCCCGTTACGGGAAAGTCATCGGGATCGATAACATTACCGGAACTGTCTTTCAATACCAAAGATTTACCGTCAGGGTCAGTGCCTTCAAACTTTACTGTATCACCCGAGGACGGGTTAAATTTAAATTTAAGCTCATCTACATTCTCGTTGGCAATAACATCATACTCATTAACGGTTTTACTGAATGTCTTATTCAAAGTTGCCGTTGCAGTTTTACTTCCATCATCGGACTTAGGTGTTAAAACAACACTGCTTAATCCCGATTGAGATGCTTTTTTGTTTATGGTAATAAAATGCTCATTAACGGTTCCGTCTTTTGCAGTAATCTTAACCTTCACCTTAGTCTTACCAACATAAAGATTGGAAACCTTACCTGTAGAAGCATCTACTGTAGTTGCAGGAGAGCCTGCAGGCACGGGACTTACAAGTGAATACTCAATTTTGGCGTATTTATTCACAGGTGTAACATCAAGCTTTATTTCTTTAATACTTTCATCTACCGGTATTGTGTAATTTCCGCCATTCTGAGTAGCTGTATTAACGGCAGGAGAAATATTACCCACCCCTTCACTTTCCAACTCAGGGTCTGTCTCTATTTTTTTAATTGCCGTATCGTTATCTTTTGGTTTTTTAATATTAAGCGTATACTTGTTTGTAACAGTTGTACCCGGCTCTTTAACATAAATTTCCACCGCAGAAGAACCGCCTTTAACAGGATATATATCCACAGGATCGTTGTAATAATAAACCCCGCCTGATTCCCTGTCCGGCTCAATGTCATTACCGTTTTTGTCCTTTATTTTAATAGAGTTACCGCCGCTGTCTTTAAAAACATATTCGATTTTTGCTTTATCAAATGCACCTGAGTCGATATGGAGTTTATCAACATCCGCATCTGCAACAATATTATAACTAAATGTACCCGGTTTAAAATCGGGAGAAAAATCAATTTGCGGGTCAGGTGTAACACCCGAAACAGGCGGAACAACATTGCCCGGTGTAACAACTATCTCTCCGAGCTGAGAGCTTACATTATCTTTAGATTTAGGCCTGTCAATAATGACTTCGTAAGAATCGCTGTAAACAGGATCATCCGCAATAATCTTGGTTACAACCTTTACCTTACCGTAAGGATAATCTTTCAATACGCCTTTGTGCCCATTATTTTCAATGTCGATTTTCTTAGGTGTCGGAAGAACATTCCCGTCTTTGTCTGCAATAAGCCAAGCAGTGTATTCAACGGTTGCATTTGAATCTTCCGGTCTGCAAGTAAATTCTACAGGACTGTCTTTTGTCTTAAAGTCAGTTATGGTATAAGACTTTGTATCTTTATCAAAAGTAATTCTGTTTTCGTTTTTATGGGCATCATTCCAAGGGGTTTGAACAACCAAGCCGGCATCCAACCCTACTCCTCGTCCTGAAATATTTGAATTTCCCGATTTGTTTCCGCCCAATGTTTCAAACAAGTTTGAGCAACTCGTGAAAATCAATACAACTGAAATAATAAATGGTATTATCTTTTTCATCTTTTTCTCCTATTTTTTCTTCAAAATGAATTCTACGCGTCTGTTTTTCCACCACTCTTCTTTGTTTTCGCGTGGCACGACAGGAACTTTCCCTCCCATACCGACTGTAGAAATTTTATCACGAGACACGCCACGCTTGATTAACTCGGCGGCAATGGCGTCAGCTCTTTTTTGCGAAAGCGGAATCAAATAATCTGTATTCTCTTTATCTGTTCCACTTGTATTATTTGCATGCCCTTCAACAATAATCACATATTCGGGGTAGTCTTTTATTTTTTTTGCAACAGCATCTAAACCTTCTTTATTGGACTGTCTCTGTGCCGAAGTCAATTTTTTAAATGTTGACGCATTTGGATCAAAATAAAGTGAAATTAACCTAATTCTTCGTGTACCGTCAGATTGCTTTTCAACAAGAATACCTGTTTTAAAACTCCCCGAAGACTTTACTTTTTTACCGTTTTTAAGCGTAACATCCATAACTGTTTTATATGATGCGGCAGACAATACAGCCTCTCCGTCATCATCAAGACCATCCCACTTTATTTTTTCAGGCGGAGCGCCTTCGCCGCCCATTTTCTTAAACAATTTTCCTTTCGGATCAAGAATTTTAAACTGCCATGATTTTGCATTATTTGTAAGATTATTATTTCTAAAGCGGAATATAGCTTTATCGTCTACACCGTCTCCGTCAGGACTGAAATGTTTCGGTGGCATTCCAAACTTAATTGCAGGAGCGCCGGATTCTTTTTTTACAAAAGATGCAACCTTAATATCATCTTGTGATTTTACGCTCTGACCGTCTTTTAAAAGCACAGTCATATCCGCTTGATAAACAGAATCGGAAAGAGCTGTTTCTCCAACCTCTCCTAAACCGTTCCATTTAATCTGTGCAGGAGGCTCACCCTTTCCCGAAAGAGTTCTAAACAAGTCGCCATCAGGGTCGAAAATATCAACCTTCCATGAATCAGCCAAACCTATAAGTTCTTTTTTGGTAATATCCAACAAGGCATTATCATTTTTGCCGTCAGCATTAGGGGTGAAATTTTCGGTTGCCATTCTAATATCAACCCCGATAGTTCTTTCAAACTCGCCTGTTTTAAAATCTGTTCCGGCTGAAATTTTATCGCCATCTGTTAATAAAACTTCAAGGGTTGATGTATAAAGCGAATTAGGCATTACTGCCCCGCCTTTTGCACCCTTACCGTTCCAAGTAATTTCATTTGGCGGAACACCTTCGCCTTCAATTGTTTTAAACAGTTTACCTTCAGCGGTAAAAATATTAAGTTTCCAGGATTTAGCCGAAGACGGCAACTTTTTGGTATTAACCTTAAAAACAGCCTCGTCTTTTTTACCGTCATTATCGGGTGTAAACTTCCTTGTTATCATCTTTAAAGAAACCGAACCGTTTTGCTTATTGGAAGTATCATCTTCAGCCTTACTGACCTTTGTTTTAGACCTCAGACCGGCAAAAGGATACATTCTGACACCGAGGCTTAAACCCGAAAAAACGGCTGTACCGATTTTATCGGAAAAGATATTGCATTCCAAAGAAGCATAAGGTATGGCATAATCGGTGCCTAAATGAAAATTCGTTTGAAAAGCAAGATGATAATATATTACAGCAACATCGCCGAATTTAACATTTCGCATACGACCGTCAGATTTTGCCCTGTGAGAAGGATAATAATCCGTTTTGATAAGGTCAACACCCATACCAAACGATGGTGTAAACTCAAACCATGCCGGCATTGATTTAATCGTATTATTTGTGATAACTCTCGAAACACTTCCTCCAATCAGTAAATTGTGAAAGTCATTCATAAGAGAGTACGGCTTCTTACCGTTTCCGTATTTGGAATAGCCGGTATAAACACCCAAAAGCCAACCACTCAAATTATACC
Source organism: Treponema sp. (assembly GCA_002749205.1). GTDB lineage: Bacteria > Spirochaetota > Spirochaetia > Treponematales > Treponemataceae > Treponema_B. The sequence continues at coordinate 29,629 of PDOP01000014.1, forward strand.
CAATTTCGCCCGAAAAAGCATAACCTACAGAAGTCAAAGTGGCAGAGTATTCCTTATGCTTACTTGAAAACATAAAAGGAAACTGCATTTTAGCCGGCTCCACCGAAATATAAATATTGCTTGCCGATCCTTCATGACCGCTTACCACGAACTTACCATTATCCTGCTCTGTGGCAAAAACCGCACCCGCAAGTCCAAACACAAACAAAACCAACAAAAAAATATTTTTACTCCCGACTTTCAATCGGTTTGTAAAATCTAAAGTCCTCATAATTCATTACTCCAAACTATATAATTATAAGTCCATTTTAACATAAAGTCAAGAGTTTTAATCTTTTTTTAAGAATAATTCCTAATTTGGGCGAATTTTTGCATTGGCTTTGCCGGTTTAAAACAAAGTGAATTATAGCACCAATGCAAAAAACGGGCTAATCGGGGCTACGCTGACGCTCCGACTAAAATTGCGTCTAATAATTGACGCCACAATTTTATTTGGCGTATGCGTTTTTAAAAACGCATACGCCACCCCTAATATCCCTTTCGCAAGAAAGCCCGGGGCGTTTGCGTGAAATTAAGCAGAAAACCTGCCGGTTTAAGCAAAATCGTTTAACCGGTGAGTGGACAGGCGAAGTCTATCTTTCCGCCCGATTAAATAAAATCAGTAAAGACCTTTGATGAGGAAGGAAAAGCGTCTTTAAAACGAATTAAGTTAAAGGGCGGAAAATTATGCGAGCCTGTCGGGTTGAATTTTAAATATAATTTTTTAATATAAATTTTTTTAGGGGCTGGAATTTTTTTTTGTTCTGATGTATAATCTGTTTGTGAAAAAGAAGCTTTTTTTTGTTTTTTTATTTTTTCTGGTTATTGATATTTCCGTGTTCGCTCAACTTGACGGTATTTGGGAAAACGGCGGACGATTTATAGAATTTATGCGGGACAGTAAGCAGGATAAACTCGATATGCGGATTGTGCTGAAGCCTTATTTCCGTTATGTTTACGAGGAGATGGGGACTTTCCGAACGGATATTCAAGATGTGCAAAATTTTGCGGGTCTTTATCTGCTTAGAATTAGTTATCCGAGAATTAAGAAGGCTGTTTGGTTGCCTATTTGTATTCAAAACGATTTTTTGTTTACTTCGTTTTATCAGCGGGCCGATTACACTTCATCGGAAGGCAATGAGACTATTGCCCATTCAAGTCCTCTGTACGGGTTTTGGCTTGAGCAGGGAAGTCGAGACGGGATTTTACTTTATCCGAATGACCCTCCTGAATGGATTGATGCATATTTTTTTACCGATACGGAGTATTTTAAGTTCAGGTATTGGCTTGAAGATTTTGAAAGAAATGAAAAGCAGGCAAAATTCAAGGATTCTTCAGGTTTGGAATTCACTGTTCCCCGTGTTCTTAAACGAGGCGATTTAGCGTATTCTTGTGTTACGGCGAATTCTTCGGTTCTAAGGAATTTTGAAAAAGGCTTTTATAATGTAAAACCACAGGTTGAAGGCTATTCAATTACAATAACGCCCAAAACCGCAGGGCCCGGTAGTCATGCCGCAGCAGATACTTATCCGAATGCAAAGTATCCTGAGGTTATAAATTTACCTCTTTATCTGACAGCTGACGGAAAGATTTTTTCGTACGGCGAGCCTTTTTTGTTTAAATCTGAAGTTTCGGATTTAAGTGCGGAAATTGCAAAACACAATTCCCTCAGAAAAGAGCCGCCTGAGTTGCAGCTTGTTCCCGATGAATTGGACTTCCATTGGGAAGAGTTAAAACGCTTACAAGAGCTTGCCCCTGCCACCGCAGGCGAGGGTAAAAACGAAACAGACGCACCTTAGTTGACGGTAAAACTCATGTACACTGATTCTCATATTCATATTGACGAGCTGTTTAAGGTCTGCCGGGGTTTTGATGACCAAAATTCAAATATTATGCCGAATAAAGATTTAGCTTTCTGTTCAAGCTCAAACACAAAAGAAGGTTTTAATTTTACTCGCCGGTTTTGTAAGGAATATAACTTGGATAGAGCTTTTTTTTCATTTGGTATACACCCCCAAAACCCTGACAAAAAAAATCTTGTTTTTTTGGAAAAACTCTGTGTTGAAAAGAAATTGACGGCGATTGGCGAAATAGGTTTTGACCTTTTTACGGAAGATTTTAGAAAAACTTTGCACTTACAAAAAGCTGTTTGGAGTGAGCAGGTTTGGCTGGCGGTAAAACATGGTTTACCGATTATAGTTCATTCAAGAAAAGCAATGCCTGTTTTTTTTGAAAATATAGACACATTAAAAAGGGTACCTGCTGTTATTTTTCATGGTTGGAGTGGCAGTATTTTGGAGGCAAGGTCATTTTTAAAAAAAGGGGTAAATGCGTTTTTCAGTATAGGAAAAAATTTACTGCGAAAACAAAAGCGCGCTATAGCTATGGTAACTGACTTTGAGTTGACAAGACTGCTGACCGAAACAGATGCTCCTTTTATGACGCTAAAAAACGAGCAATTCACAAAAAGTGCTGATATAAGGGCGGTGGTACGCTCTTTTGCTGATTACAGGCAAATGGACGGAAACGTACTTGCTCAAAACATAGCGGATAATTTTTTCAAAGCGTTCAGTGTATGAGGCTATTTTAAAAAATGTTTACATTTTTAAAACCTCTTACTTAAACGCTATATTATGTCGAAAATCGTAACAGGTAACTATTAGGTTTGAGCCACTTGCAAAAGGTGAGTTACTTTAGCAATTAGCTCCAAATAAGCTCATTTCATTGCGCTTTTTGGTATATTTTAAGAAGAAATTACAAAACTCGTCTGACTTTTGTAATTTCCTTGTTTGATAATTTTTTGTATTTATGGTATAAAATGGGTATAACATGAAAATGCTCAAAAGAAAGCACCTCATAATTGAAATCCTCATATTTACAGTTGTGTCTGTTTCGGCTCTTTTGCTTTTCAAAGGAGTGTCAAAAAAAATCGAAACAGAGCTAAAGGGGTTTGAAGAATTTTTATACACCAAATTAAAAACTGAAGCCGGAATAAAAGTGGAATACGAGTCGCTTTCACCATCAATACTACCGCATTTTTCATTTAAAAACATTCAAGTTAAAGATGCCCAAACAGATGTTATTGTTGCTGATTTTAAATATTTTTCTGTTAATTATAATTTAATTGAATTATTACGCTCCAATTACGGCAAAGTCGTAAAATCGGTGGACATAAAAAACGGCGGTATCTATTTTGATACAACAGAGAATGCCGAATTGCTGAAAAAAATATCCACCCTTTTAAAGTCTGACAGTAATGTTTCAAAACAAGAAGAGGTTAAAGAAGATAATAAACAAAAAAACAATAAAGAATTTAGGCTTACCGGCATTGAAGTTAATTTAAGCAATATTAAACTTGCTTACACTGATAAAATATCAAAATCGGAATTTAATATTTTTTCAGGCTCTATTTATTCCGAAAATGACAGAATTTTTTACGAGCTTAATTCAAAATGTATTTATTCCAATAATAAAATTAAAATACTCAAAAATCTCAGCCTTAACCTGAATATACAGGGCAATGTATCATCGGATTTCTTGTTTTCATCATCTATCATAACTATGGAAAATATTCAGTTTTCCAATTTTGAAACAGACAAACTTTCGTTTTTTGTTTCTTATAAGGACTCTGTTATTTCCGCAAGGTCATTTCAAAAAAATCGAGGGCTTGGTATTGTGGCTTCAATGAATACAAAGTCTAATATAGGCGGAGTGTCTCTAAATTTCAATAAATTCATGCCTGCCAAGTTAATAACTAACTCAAAAATGAATATATCCTTGAATGAAATTTTACATACAAAACTTAGCGGTGAAACAAAGGTAAAGTTTAATTTATCGGAATCCGGAAATCCGAGTTTAGAATGGCTTGCCGACTTAACTGCAACGTCAAAAAAAATCGAACTTAATAAAGCAAACTTACACAATACCAAATTAAAGATAAAAGGCAACGGTACACAGGATTTTATTCAAATACATAATTTCAGTCTTAATTCAAATGAATTAAATTTTAATGGTAATTTGAGTTACAATTTTAAAAATAATAACACATTAGCCCATCTTAATTTGGAGTCTCTAAAATTAAAATCAGGTAGTATTTCATCAAAACTAAAACTCACGAATTCAGGCTCTGCATTTATTTGCGATATAAATAACATTGCCTTAGGAAAAGCTAATTTTTCCGGCGGAAAAATTACAGCAACCCCAAAAGAAAAACAGCTTGATTTTAGTTTTTTATTAAAAGACGAAACAGGCAGTTATGAACTTGACGGCTCTTATACTTATGCAAATAAGGCAAGGGCTTCGGAAAAAGGATTTATAGAAATACACGGTGTTCTAAATGCTATCAATGTACAAAATCTGTATAAATCCGTTGCAACCTTTTCTTCCAAAGGTGCAAATATAAGATCAATAAGCAGATTCAAGCCTTTTAGAATTACTTCTGAATTTTATGCTTCTACGGACTTAAAAGACTTTTCATATAATTTTGTCCAGTTCATTTTTGCATCAGTGGAAAAAAACGGGCTGAATTTACTGACCTCTTTTAACGGCAACAATTCTTCACTTTCCGTGAATAATATAGACATAGGTTACAGAGATGTAGAGATTTCCGGTAAAGCAAACGCCGATATTGAAAGCTATAATAATATGAGTTTTGACCTGTCATTCCTTGTTGACTCGATTATGTACTCGGCAACAGGAATGTACTCTGACGGCATGTTGGAAATATACGGTGATTATAATTTTGCCTTAAACATTTATGAAAAAAAAGATAAATATGAAGGCAGTTTTCATGTTTCCGAATTACCGATTCCTGTAACTTCTTTCTTTGCCTCAAAAGGAAAAGCAACACCGTTTGTTTTTTCGACAGATGTCAACTTTGAATGGCGAGATGAAGATAACTGGAACTTTACGTGTCCAAAGGCCGATTTTGTTTACAGCAAATCAAATATTAAAACAAATAATAATATATTCGAATTATCTTTTAAAGCAGAAGGAACACAAAAAGAATCAACATTTTACGACATAAAAATTGGAAATGAAACCTCTTTTTTACAGGGTGATGCTACTGTCAGTCATTTATACGCAGATAATGATGCAAAAGAAAGTTTTATCGCATCTTTGGATTTATCTGACACTGAAAAAACAGAAGCGGTTAAATTTAAATCAAATATTTCGCTTTCAGAGTTAAACGATGTTTATATTGATGCAAAATGTACTCTTGATAATTTAAGCTTAAACCGCTTTTTTTGGGGACAATCCGAGACAGACAAAATTGACTGTGAAGTTGACTTCATTGGCGGATTGGAAAATTTCTTGTGTAATATCAATTTAGATACGCTTGAATTTCATTTGAACAATAAACCCTTGGTTGCCTCAGGCATCTTCTCGCTAGATGACGGTTCATTAGTAATACCCGATGCAAGGTTTTATTGGAATGATCAGTCAATCACAGAGTTCACACTAAGCTTCTTGCCAAAAGAAGGAACGGGAGACATTAAATTTGATTACTCAGGACATTTAGGACAAAACGAAGTAGGCGGAAAAGTTGACATAAAAGCAATGAAAATAAACGCATCTGAAGAAGAGGAAGGTCTGCCGGCTATTGCAATAGTAAAAAATTTCTTTGAAGAATTTTCAGTCAACTTCTCAGTTAATGATTGGTACTTCGGAGAAAAGACAGAAACAAAACCTTTATTACTTTCCATATTTAGAGCCGCAGATCAAGTATCATTCTATGGAGGCGAAAACGATGAAATCTACGGGTTTTACATGAATGACGGAAGTCTTACCGTAGAAATATCCGAAAAACTTGAAAACCATGCTTCTATTAACGGATTGGTACTATCGGATAAACTGGAGATTGATTGTAATAATATTCTCCTTAATATTCCTCAAATTATGAGACTCCTCAGCATAGAAAATTTTGTTACTATGACAGACGGCAACCTCAATGGAAACCTGAGCCTAAGAGGAACTCCTAAAAACCCTGAATTCTTTGGTAAATTAAACCTTGATAATTTAAAATTCTTTTCACCGGACTTTGCCCCAACCGAGCTTCAAGGAAATAATATACCGATACACTTTACGGGTACATCACTGGAGCTTCCTTACACAGTTTTTACTTCCAAAAAATTTGGACTGTGGGCAGAATGCACCTCACAATTTGAAGGCTGGATACCTGAAAATACTGTCGTAAAATGCGGAACACTTGAAGAAAACTTTGCATATATGAAAACAAAAAACTTGCTATTCCATACAGATGGATATGCTTCCTGTGATTTAATTATGACAATTAAACCTAAACAGTTTAATCTTCAAGGCGATGTACTATTCGCCAGTGGCAGTTTTGCAATTGCATTTGGTGACTTCGATAAATTTAGAGAAAAATTTAAATACAGCGATATTGATTTTTCTATGAATCTTGCATTACAACTTGGAAAAAAAGCCGAATTCAGATGGCCAAATATGAATATGCCTATGTTAAGAGCTTTGACCCCAACCGAAAAACCAATAGTATTTAAAGTTGGTGAAGAAACAGAAACTCTTAAAATAACGGGTATTGCAAATATGCGTGGCGGCGAACTCCTGTATATAAAAAGGAACTTCTACATAAAAGAAGGAAGTATACGCTTTTTGGAAAATGCTGTCGGCATAGAGCCATTGATAAGTTTACGAGCTGAAATTCGAGACCAAGATTTAAATGGAGAACAAATAAAACTAATACTATCCGTTAAAGAGCAACCTTTAATTGGCTCCAGTGATGAATGGATAAGTAACATAACAACATATCCGCCACGCTCAGCTACAGAGGTAAGACAGCTTTTAGGCCAAGTAATAGTTGGCGACACAGACAAAGAAACCGCAATTCAAGATGCTCTTACAAATGCTACAGACATTCTCTCGCAACTTGGATTTGCAAAAAAAGCTGAAAACACAGTTAGAGACTTCTTGCATCTTGATGTATTTTCATTACGCACACAGATATTACAAAATGTTGTATTCGGAAATATGTTTAAAAATCAAACAAAGACAGATTTAAAAGCAGGTAACTATTTAGATAACACAACTTTATACATCGGCAAATATCTTGGTTCCGCAATATATGCCGATGCACTTCTCAATTTAAGCTACTACGACCCATTAAAAGACAAAAACCCAAAACAGAAAAAACCCGTATGGAAAAGTGTACTTTTCCAACCGGAAATAGGTCTTGAAATGGTAACACCCTTTTTTAATTTCAGATGGGCTATATCTCCCACAGATCCTAACACACTGTTTGTGGCAGACACATCTATCACTTTTTCGTGGAAATTTGAATATTAAAGCAATTAAAAAAACAGATGCTTTTAGACCATATTATAAACCCTTTTCTTAGTTACACTTTAAACTTATTAACTTCTTCTGATAAGTTCTTAATACTTTCTTTATTTTGTTGTGTAAGCTCACTTACTTCTTGGACAGCGTTATTTATTTGAGTTGCACCACTAGCCATTTCATTCATGCTTTCACTGATTATTCTAGTAAGCTCATCAAGTTTTCGCATTTCTTCAGCTACTTGCTCTCCACCTTTGAGCATTTCGGCGGAACCGTCTTTTACTTCACTGGTTATACCATCTACACTTTCAATAAGTGCCAATAATTTCTCACTTTGAACTTTTCTTGTTTCTGCTATTCGCATTATACCTGCACTTCTTAATTTTACCTGATTAACCTTTTCAAATATTGCAGCGAAACTATTTCCTATATTATTTGATGATTTAGAAACCATTTCAATTTCTGCACTTAAGTTTTTAAGTGCTACTGTAATTATCTTTGCCTGTGATGCCGATTCTTCAGCAAGCTTTCTAATTTCATCAGCAACAACTGCAAAGCCTTTTCCTGCATCTCCTGCGTGGGCGGCTTCAATCGCAGCATTCATGGCTAGGAGGTTTGTCTGGCTTGCAATATTTTGAATTATAGTTGATGCCTCCATAAGGCTCCCTGACTCTTCTAGAATCTTTTGAACTTCTTGCTCTGATTCATTGATAACATTTTTACCTTCTGAAGATTCTGTAACAAGCTCAGCGATAAGTTGATCATTTTTA
>PDOP01000065.1 GCA_002749205.1 Treponema sp.
CTGAAAACGCAATCGGTTTGAAACCTAAAGGCTTCCAAGCAACACTTATAGCCTCAATACCGGAGCAAATAGAAAGGTAAGTTAGATTATTTTTCATAGTATTTTAACCTTTCCGTCAACAACACCAATCGGATAATTCGTTGTAAAAACTTCAATTTTAGTCATATTCTTATTAAAATCTCCTAAAAATTAATTTTTAGGCTAAATCTACAAGACAAAATAACCGATGAATTCTACGCCGTTGCAACGGTAGGGCGAAAGTCGGTTATCCGGTAGGTGTGTTCTGCACCTGTCAGCGTCTGAATCACGCTGATTTTTGCCCGTTTGTTTTCTGATTATACTTCAAAAAAAGCAACTCTTACGGAGATAAGTAAAGGCTAAAAAAATGAGGTAAGGACTTGACTTTTTCTTATTATAAGCCTATAATATAAGTAAGGTAAGAGAAATCTTACTGGTTCGGGTCTTTTGAAAAAATGACCAGAACCTCCGTGGGAAAAGCCAAGTTTAATACTTGGCTTTTTTTTACTTTTTGAAGTCTGCCATTTTCAATTCTTTTATATTACCCTTATAAATTAAAATTATATCAGTTATTTTATTGTTATCATCATTTGCTTGTCTTCGTATTCCTGTCATTAAAATGTCTTCAGGCATTTCATTAGGAACATTTAAAACGGCTCGTGTTAGTCGCTGTTTTTTCCATGCACTAGCAATTCGAGATTTAACGGCATTACTTGTCATCTTTTTTGGTTTTTTTACATCGTATAATAAAGCATTTATAAATACATCGGGATTACTCCAGTCCACTTTATAATTCTTCTTTACATTTTTAATCTCAGGAATAACCTTAACTTTATAACCAGTCTCTGCAAGAGCTTCTACTGCTGATTTATTCTCTTCCCAATCATCCGGTAGGTCTGAACACAAGTCATACCAACCACCATTTTTTCCTTTATGTCTTGTATAACCTTTCCAAAGTTCATCATAGTCAGCGATTACATTTTCCGTACGGTTCAGTTCTTTTATTATTCCGTATTTTATTCCTCGCTCAATTTGCCCTTTAGTTAGCATCCACCAATTGCCGTTATCAAGTGGATTTCCTCCGAAGCCTTTTTGTGGTTTAAAGTACTTTCTAATTTTTTTCATCGGAACATTTTCTACCTCTGTTCCTTTGCCAATCTCATAAGTATAAACAGCTCGGAAACTTGTACGACAGTTAAAGTGATAAGGCGGAAATCCGTAAGACTTCCAAAAGTTATGATTAGCCGGTAAAGCCTTACCGTTGCCAATAAGTGAAACAATTCCCTTGCATGTATCACTTGTTCGCCCATCTTCAATTATTAAAAGTTCCCAAGCCGGAGGCATATTATTTTTATATTGCTCTAACTTACCTGCGGTGTATGCAGATTGAATATTTGTTCTATAAACAGTTTCCCAATAACCAGCTTTAAAGAATGATCCGTCTTCTTCTGCAAGAGCTTTTACTTCTTTCCAAGCTTCTTGAAATGTCTTTCCTTTTTTTCCTTCCATTGTGTGAATAATAGAACCTTTTACCGCTTCAATAAAATCACATTCTGCAAGTTTAGCAACCGTAAAAGCTCTAAATCGTAGCTTGGGTTCCTTTTGTCATTGGGACTTTCTTTTCTAAAAAACTTATAGCTTCTTCAAATGGAAGAGGTGAAACATCTGCTAAGGCTATCTTATTGCTTGCGTGGGTGTAGCCTAAAATTAAGGCTCCTGCAAATATCTTTTCTGAAAGTGATACAAGATTTTTATTTATTTCTTTATATGGTAAATTGATTATATCGTTTTTTGATAATGTTTTATTAGTTTTAGAATTGAGTTTAAACCACTGATTGATACTTTTTGAA
>PDOP01000066.1 GCA_002749205.1 Treponema sp.
CTGTCTGTCTGTCTGTCTGTCTGTCTGTCTGTCTGTCTGTCTGTCTGAAGACAAACTTTGTAAATTTAAAAATAGATTATTACTCTATGCTAGAAAGGTTTTTGTAGTTTTGTTAGAAAATATGGCAAGCCTATGCTGTATTAAAAATAGAGAAATACTAAAAGGAGGTTATTTAGTATGAAAAAAGATGTTTTTAGAGTATTTACTCTTATGTTTGTGGTATTAGCTTTTGCTTTTTTTACTATAGCTTGTCCTACACCTGAACCTGAAGTTGAAAAGTTTAGTGTAAGTGTAGAAGCTGGTGAGTTTGGTTCTGTGTCAGTATCACCTGAAATTCCAGAAGATGGAAAGTTTGAAAAAGGGACGGAGCTTACTATTACAGCAACAGCAGATGAAAATTATAAGGTTGATAGTTGGACTATAACAGGTAGTAGTGTTACATCTGGTGGAGAAAAAGGAGATACAACTGCAGTGGTAGTTGTTAATTCTAATCTTAATGTAGAGGTATTTTTTACTCTTTCTCAAAAAAGTTTTTCTGTTGGAGAAGTTTCGTTTTTAATGAAAAAAATAGATGAAGTAGAGAATACAACCTTGGGTGATAATGGGCAAAGTAATAATCTAGAGCATACTGTAACTCTATCAGAGTATTGGATTGGAGAAACAGAAGTAACCCAAGAGTTGTGGGAAGAGGTAATGGGAAGTAATCCTAGTTATTCTCAAGGAGATAGTCATCTACCCGACCCAGGTGAAGTTCAAGAGAAGAGGCCAGTAGAGAACATTAATTGGTTTGATTGTATAGCTTTTTGTAATAAGTTAACAAAAAAGGTATATGGAGAGGATACAGAAGAGTGTCTATATTATGACTCAGGTGATAACAGTGTTTATACTGTAGAAGATGCAACAGCCGAAAAAGTTCCATCTTTTGAGATAAATAGCACTAAAAAAGGATTTAGATTACCAACAGAGGCAGAGTGGGAGTATGCAGCAAAAGGAGGAGAAGATTATACTTATTCAGGAAGTGATGATATAAATGCTGTTGCTTGGTGGGGAAACAGTAGTGGAAATAGTAATAGTAAAACACATCAAGTAAAGAAGCTAGCTGCAAATGGCTATGGTTTATATGATATGAGTGGAAATGTATGGGAGTGGTGTTTTGATAGTTGTGTAGAAATATTTCAACCCGCTTCAGGGGATAATCCAGTCGGCTCGTCTGGGAGTGCCCGAGTCCGTCGTGGTGGTGCATTCGGCGATGATTCGAATAGCTGTGTTTTAGCATTTCGGAGAGATAGAGGGGCTTCTAGCTACTTCAACGGCTTAGGCCTTCGCTTGGTCGCTCGGTTTTAGTGCTTCGACAAACGGCTCCTGCACTTCGGCAAGCTCAGTGGCCGAGTCGAGGGACTCAGCAACCTAACTTCGACAGGCTCAGGGATTGATATTTGTTGAAGGATATGAGACAGAGCAAATTTTGCTCTGTCTTTTTTTTTTTTGCAAGAAAAAGGGATTGGAGTGGTATCCTTTTTATAGCTTTTATATTCAAAGATTTGGAGCGATAGCTACAAATTCAGTTTTATGGAAGAGGCTATAAAAGAATTTTATAAATGTGATATAGTTTACTCAATTTGATTTATGTAATATAATAATTTTGTGAAAAAGTTTTTATCGTTTCTATTTTTGGTTGGATTTTTGGGATTTTGTTCTTTGTCTGTTTTTGCTCAATCTATTGATATGGATTTGGTGAAGGCTAATGAAGAATTTCGTCAGGGTGTGCTGTCTTATAATTATGGTTTTTTTAATAAGGCTAATTTGCATTTTGAGAAGGCTCTCTCTTTGAAGCCTGATAATGCTCTTTTTAATTTTTGGCTTGCGAAGGTTTTGTATAAGAATGGGTATAGTTCGGATGCTGTTGCTATTTGGCAGAGGCTTGTTAAGGAAGATTATAAGAGTGCTTTTTTGAGGAATAGGATTGTTCAGGTTAATCAGCCTATTCGGGCTTTTGATGAGAATTTTTATAAGAAAGATTATGTTGTTTCTAATGTTATTAATTCTAAAATTTCTAGGAGTGCTTTTTTGAAAAATCCTGCTTCTATTTTTCCAGATGATTTGGGTGGGATTTTTGTTACCTCTTTTTCTGGTTCGGAGGTTTTGCATTTTAATGCTAATGGTGATTTAGATAATAGGTTTAATGGTGGAGTTGTTGGTTTTTCTAAAGCTTTTGATGTTATCTATCTTGAAGATGAAAAGTCTTTATTGGTTTCTGATTTTGGTGATGATAAGATTTTAAAGATTGACTCTAAGGGTTTTATTACTCAAACTATTGGTAGTTCTGGTCGTGGAGATGGGGAGTTTATTGGTCCTCAATATATGGTTATTGATGATAAGGGCTATCTCTATGTTTCTGATAGTGGAAATAGAA
>PDOP01000067.1 GCA_002749205.1 Treponema sp.
TCAGGTATTCCCTACGACAACTTTAGCGAAGAAGATTTAGACTTGCGCGAACAAAATTATCAAACTGCTGTTTATTTAATCTTTGCTCTAATGGGGCAATTCGTTCATACGGAAGTGCATTGCGCCACAGGTAGAGCTGACTGCGAAGTCGAAACTGAAAATGCTATTTATATTTTTGAATTTAAACTAAACGGAAACGGTTCAGCAGAAGATGCTTTGCAACAGATAAAAGATAAAGACTACGCAGGAAAATATAAAGCCTCAAAAAAGAAGATTGTACTTATAGGTTCAAGCTTTGATGAAGAAAAACGCACAATCGGAGAGTATTTAATTAATGATGAATTAGGAATTATTTAGCACTTCTTCAACCTCTTCTATTATGAAGTCAGGAGTAGAGGCTCCCGCAGTAATTCCGACTGAATTATAAAAAAAAAGTTCTTCGGGGATTTGGCTTGCGTCTTCTATAAGCCATGCTGGCTTTTCTAATTCGAGGGCTGTGTTTAAAAGGCGTCGAGTATTTGCCGAATTCTTTCCGCCTATTACAAGAATTGATTCAACCTCTTCAGCAAGCTCTTTTAAAGCGCCTTGCCTGTCAAAAGTTGCAGAACAAATTGTGTTTAAAACTAAAAGCCCCGGAATTCTCATTTTTAGAATTTCGGCAATCTCATCGTATTCGGATTTTTTGATTGTGGTCTGAGCGATTAGAACCGCCTTGCCGTTTTTTTCTTTTAAGCCTTTAAGTTCAACTGTTCGAGCTTCTTCGGCGTTTTGCACAACAAGACAGGCGGCACCTTCTTCCATCATTGCATAGCCGGCAATTCCGACAAGCTCGCCATGGTCTCTATCTCCTGCTAAAATAACAAGAGCGTCTTTTGCATATTTTTGTGCGCGTTTTTGGCTGGAAACAACTTTGGGGCAGGTTGCATCTATAACTTCGGCACCGCCCGTTTTAAGTTGTTCTTTTATTTGAGGTGCAACACCATGCGCTCGGATTACAACCTTTGAGTTATCAAGCCTTTCCGTTCCCGTAAAAGTTTTGGTATCTATGGCGTTTACACCTCTGGTTTTGAGGTACTGCATTGTTGCAGGATTGTGAATAAGAGGGCCAAAGGTAAAGACTTTAGGCTTAATCGCTTCAAAGCTTGCGTTTTTAATCTGCTCGGCTTCTTCGGAAACACTTAAGACCTTATCAACAGCCTTTCGTACTCCCATGCAGTAGCCTAGAATTCTAGCCCTCTTAACAATCATTTTATTTTTCTATTTTTGGAATTTTTCCATAAGTCTGTTTATTCTTTTTACAAAGTCAACAGGAGCTTTTATTTCTCCACTTTCAACAAGCAAGGCTTGCTCTAAAAGTAGGTTTGACATATCTTCGATAAGCTCTTTGTCGTCGCTGTCTTTTAGCTGTGCAACTAAGCTGTGCTCGGCATTTACTTCTAAAATTGGCTTAACTTCGCTTACATTAAACTGACCCATAGCTCTCATCATTCTTTCCATTTGTAAGCTTGGATCGTTTTCGTCAACAACGATACAACTTGGAGAATCGGACAAGCGTTTTGAGAATCGAACTTCTTTTACCTT
>PDOP01000026.1 GCA_002749205.1 Treponema sp.
TAAAAATGTAACGATAATCTTTCGTTACATTTTTAGTCGAAACGATAGTGGAGCTTTTGATACGCCGGCGGGCTTTGCCCGCAACGCCCAAATTTAATTATTAATATAAAATTATGAACTTTAAAAATTGATTAACTTTGAAATAGTACAAAGGCATCAGCGAACAGCTACTTTTCTTTGTTGGGCAATTTGAAACCCTGCCCAAAAACTTCTTTCATTTCCGCAATCATAATAAAAGCATTTTCGTCAACCTTGGTAACAATCTCGCGGGCGGCATTCAACTGAGCCCTGCTTACCACACAAAGCAAAATCGGTTTTTCCTGTTTTGAATACATACCTGCCCCGCGTAAAATCGTAACTCCCCTGCCAAGTTCCGACATTAACCTTTGCCCGATATCTTCGGGATTATTACTGATGATGAAAAAGCCCTTAAAATGGTCGAACCCGTCCATAATCATATCGGGAATGCGCATACAAAAAAACAATGCAATCAGCGAATAAAGAGAAGTATACGGAACCCTTGTTACAATCCCACTGAATAATACAATCATCAAATCCACTGCAGCCATACCCTTTGCGATAGTAAGACCGGGCAAATGATAATTTATAATCGCACCGATTAAATCCGTCCCCCCTGTTGTACCGCCTGCCTTAAACACAATACCAAGTCCGAGTCCAAGCGTAATCCCGCCAAAAATCGAAGCTAACATAACAGGGTCTCCCGTACCAAGATCTATCCCGCTCGGCAACAACATCGGCATAACCTTCAGAACGACCGAAAATGTCAGCGTAGAAATAATTGTCAATACGGCAGTTTTTTTTCCAAGCAACTTAGCACCAAAAATAAAAAGCGGAATATTTATCACAAGGTTCATAATGTAAACAGGAATACCCGCCACCTTTTCTATAATAATACTAAGCCCGTTCACACCACCGGGCGAAATAGTATAAGGAATCAAAAACAAATAAATTCCGCAAGCACCGATAATACTTCCGACCAACACCAAAACAATCGATAAAAACCATTTTGCAAATTTTTTTGCAGTTTCAGAATTCAAATTTTTCATAGCAGGCATAATATACAAAATTTAAAAAATAAAAACAACAAGTTTTTAAAAAAAATAAATAAAATTTGGGCGAATTTTTTCATTGTTAAAACAATGAAAAAAACGGGCTAACCGCAACTACGCCTCTCGGCTCCGACTAAAACTGTGGCTTAAAATTAACGCCACAGTTTTATTTGATGCGGCAATTTTTCAAAAATTGCCGCATCATTGCTAATATCCCTTTCGCTAAAATTACTTCAGGGCAATGTTAATCTTTTTTAGCCAAAGTTAAATTATTAAGCCACCTCTCTTTTTTTAAGACATTTGCACATAAAAGAGGTTTAACTAAACTGCTCAGCTTAACAATGCCGTACATAATAACCGCACCAAAATTAGTAAACCGATACACCAAAAAAAGCACCGGCAAAAAACAGGCCAAATTGATAACAGTTTCAATCCACGCCGTTGAAAATGAATCCCCGCCTGCTCTAAGAACCGCATATTGTGCATGTTGGAATGTCCATACCGGCATGTAAAGTGAAACAACCCAAATAAGATGACGGGCAACAGTTTGTGCCTCACAGGAAAGCGCACCAAAAAAAAGCGGAATGAAAACGAACACCGAAAGAGCTTGAATTAATCCGTTTAGAATACCTACAATTATTGAACCGTTTTCTAGCCACAGTGCTTTTTTACGGGCTTCAGCAATTTTATTACCGCCCAAAAGCCCTCCGATTATTACCGTAACGGCGACCCCAATACCCGTGTAAGTTACAAAAAAAACTTCCGTAATAGCCCAACCGGAAGCCATTCCCGCAACAACTTCACTTCCACCCCTTCTATTATATACTGCACTGATAATAGTTTCGACTACAACCCATGTAATCTCCGATATAAAAAGCCAAGCCGACTTTTTGAAAATATCTTTAAACAACTTTACCTTCACATTAAAAACATGTACTGCCTTCACATAAAACGGAGCATTCGTTTTTTTTGCATAAACAATGAATGCAATCATTTCAAATATACGGGCAAATAATGTTGCATAAGCCGCACCTGCAACTTCAAGTCTCGGAACTCCGAAATTACCGTAAATTAAAACATAGTTTCCAAAAGCATTAACGACAGAAGCCGTTATTGAAATATACAGCGGCGCTTTTACATTTCCCACTTCTCTAAAAGACGAAGACATTGCAGAAGAAACAGCTGTCGGCAAAAAAGCAAACGATGCTATTATAAGATATATTCTGCCCTCATTTATTATTTCAGAAGCATTTAAGTTTTCACCAAGCATCAATGCCATTAACTTTTCGGGAATTGTAAAAGCAAGCACTCCTGAAATTACGGCTATAAAACTCATTGTAACAATCTTAAACCTAAAAGCCTGTTGCATTCCGTCTTTGTCTTTTGCGCCGGAATATTGTGCCATAAAAATACCGCCGGCTGAAGCAAGCGCATATAAAGCAATCAATAATACAAACACAAGGTGGTTACTTACATTGACCCCACTCATTTTTACATCGCCGAGCCTTGCAACCATGAAATTATCAATCAGAGTAATCAAAGTCTGTATAAGCAATTGGCCTATTACAGGCAAAGCAATCTGTAAAGCTTTTTTGTAAAAAGAAATATCACCAAAAAAATCTGTTTTCCGCATAAAACTACACCGAACTATACAATTAAATTTTAACAAAAACAAGCTCTTACACAAGCAACCTGCTTTTTACAATTGTCTCTAATCTCTCATATATGAAACATCAATCCCCAACTCATTTCTATACTTTGTAACAGTACGACGTGAAATTTTTATTCCTCGTTCTAAAAGCTCATCAGAAATTTTTTGGTCAGAAAGTTTTTTTCCGGATTCCTGAATTATATCTTTAATAAATTCCTTAACGGCATTTTTACTGTGATTTCCGGCAGACTGAGCTTTTTTTGCCAAAGGTTTTTTGCTTACAATGCTGTTACTAAAAAAATACTTTATTTCAAAAACGCCCCAATCACATTGCAAATATTTTCCGTTTGCACATCTGGAAATAGTAGAATTATTTAATTTTAACTCTTCTGCAATATCCTGCTGACTTAACGGCGAAAGATACTTCGGTCCTTTGCGAAAAAAATCATACTGATATATAATAATTGCACTTGCAAGTTTTAAAAGAGTCTCTTTTCTGAAATTCAAACTGTTAATAAAGTCCGCCGCATCTTGCACGCATTTTTTCAAATTATTTGAGCCGGATTTTTCTTTAGACACAATCGCAGCTCTTTCAAAAAATTTGGAAACTCGTAAAACAGGTATTTCATCATCATTTACAATTGCAGAAAAACCTGTTTCGCTTTTTTTCACAATCACTTCAGGAAAAATATATTGATTTTCCAAATCAGCATTCCTAAACTGCAAACCCGGAAACGGATTAAGAGTTGAAATTAACTCCAAAATATATTTTGCATCATCCAAAGTTAAAGTAGCATACTCAGAGCTTATTTTTTTTATACAGCTCCAAAAACCGGACGGGCTTGGTTTTTTGAAACACTCCCTATGATGTTTCAATAAATCGATCGCATAATAATAACATTTATCGTACTTAACCTGTTTTTCAAACAAGATTTCCGCCTGCTTTGAAAGTGATGCAAAACATTTTGCGTCTAAATCTTCCGCGCTGCCGACTGCACAACCTATAGGGTCAAGCCTTTGAATCAAATCAATAATTTCGTCCGCCTCATCATCAGTAATTTTTTCGTTTAAATTCTCTTCATTATACTTCGAAAGCAATTCACTGACAGCAACAATATTAAACCCTCTCTTGTCTAAATTCTGCACCACCATTTCTGCAAAATTAAACAGTCTTTCAGACAAACCCTTAAAAGCAAGCTGCTCAAGAAGATGCGATTGCAATGTTTCCCGATTATCGGGAATGCTTTCCAAAAATTTCCGATATTCATCACTTGCCTGCTCGCTTTTCGCACTGTGCATTTTTTTTCGCTCACGCACATAAGAAGAAAGAGTCCCGTACTTTTCGCTTTTAGGTTTTTGGCGTTTTTTTTCAATAGAATCCGATACAATCTCCAAAGCAGGATTTTTTTCAACCTCAGTCAAAATAGCCGAGCGCAAATCCAACGCAGACATAGACAATATCTTAAACCCCTGAATTTGCTTTTGAGAAAGCACCAAACTCTGCTTTTGTTGTAAATACGGTCTTTGCTCCAGCATTTTATATACACTTCCTGTTTAATTTTACTTTAAATCCATTACAGTTAATTTTGAAAAAAATCAAGCCAAAGTTTTGAATTAACATCACCCGGCATCTTCCAAGCAGACCTTGAAGAAAGACTTACTCCCAAAACAGCCGCTCCTACAGGCGAAGTTGAACGCTTAAACTGATTTTGAAAAAACCTTTTAAAAAACAACTCCGCCGCTTTCCTAACTTCTTCAGACGTATATTCTCCGTCCTTACAAAAAACAGATTCAGCCAAAAAACATATCTTATCGGGAGAAAAACCGTTTACCACAGCATGATACAGAAAAAAATCATGAAGCTCATACGAGCCTAAAATCTCTTCGGTTTTTTGTGCAATTTCGTTTTTATCCGCAGGCAAAAGCTCAGGGCTGATTGGCGTTGCCAAAACACCTGAAAGCACATCAGAAAGCTCATTAATTTTTTCACTTGCAAACATACCCGCATTTCGTTTACAGTAATCAATACATTTTCTTAAAACAGTTTTGGGTATCGAAGAATTAAGATTATACATCGAAAGATGATCTCCGCCATAAGTCGACCACCCGAGAGCTATTTCCGATAAATCACTGCCGCCAATCACAAGTGCCCCAAGTTGATTTGCCCTATCCATCAAAACCTGTGTGCGCTCCCGAGCCTGTGCATTTTCAAAAGCCGTATTATAATCATCTAGATCTTGTCCAATATCCGTAAAATGCGACTTAACGGAATTTTCAATATTTATCTGCTCAAAACTGCAACCCAAAGCCGATGCCAAACCTAAAGCATTACTCTTAGTTCCATCAGTAGTTCCAAAACAAGGCATAGTAATTGCATAAATATTTTTACGCGAAATGTTTAAAATATCAAAACATAAAGCACAGCTGAGTAAAGCAAATGTTGAATCCGTCCCACCCGAAACACCGACAAGAACCTTCTTACAACCGATATGTTTAAGCCTCTTAGCCAGAGCAAAGGCTTGCATATTGATAACATCAAAATAAAACCTATCCTCCAGCAAAGTTTTTTCCGGATCGGTTAAAGCAACCACATTTGGAGCAAACGGCTCTTTTAAAACAGGAAAAACTAAATCTTCCGAGCTTTTAAACATATCTTCTAACTCCAAACTAAAATTAACAGTTACAAGATCCGGCAAACTTACATGCCTGCTCAAACGCCTGTTTTGAATTAACTCTACATCAACATCGGAAAACACAAACGAAGTCTTTTCAAAAATATCCTTCCCCTGCATTGCCAAATCCAAAAAGTCTTTTTTACAAAGCTCTACACCCAACGAATAAATTCCGCACTCACCGGAAAAAACATTTTCCTCACTCGACTCGCCTACTCCCGAATTCACAGAAAGAATTGCACAAGACTTCTCTTCCGATTTAAAACTAAGCTTCAATGAATTATTAAAACCCTCACCTGCAAAAGACGGATTACAATTCGCAAGTAAAACCAAATCGCCAATACAATCCCGGCCGAAAGAAACAGTAAACGACTTTTCAGTAAACAACATTTGCCCAAAAGGTATCGAATAATTAACCCCGAACAATGCACTGACATCGTAAACACCCTGCACTTCAAAATTAAAAATCGACAAATTGTTTTTCACGGGCACAAAACCCAAAATTCGCCCGGTTTGAATTACCGCAAGCACACTGTAAATTGTATTATTAAAACTCAAAGGCAACCCAACCGCAAACAAAATATCCGTCTCGGAAGTTTTTTCCGCAATTTCCAAAAGAGCTTTTTTCGCACCGTCCAACAACACACCCTGATAAAACAAATCTCCGCAAGAAGCACCTGTCAAACATAACTGCGGAAAAAGCAAAACACTCACACCAACCGACTGCGCATACTCAACAGCCTCAAAAATTTTCTGCGAATTATAATCACAATTTGCAACCTGCCCCACAAAAGAGCAAACCGCACATCTAACAAAACCAAAATTTTTCATACCAAAATTATATCAGATTAACAAAAAAAATAAAAGATATAAAATTTTTATTAAGGGGGTGTCTCCCCCTCGCTTCAAAAAAATGAGTTAGTTTAAAAACTAACCAATTTTTTTTTCGCTACCCCCCAAGACAAACGAACGATGAACATAAAACTCATCGATATACTACACCTACACTAAAACAAATCAATTTTAACACTATGGGCGAAACACCAAACGAAATCCAACCAAATCGCTTACAAGACCGGGAGTGTATTTAAAACGAATACCGACTGAAGCATAGCTAGCCTGTTTTTGCCAATCCCCTCCTTTTGCAACCCTCTCGGTGCCGGAAGTAGATCCTTGCGGATTACTTATAACTTTTTTACTACCGGAGCCTGTTTCATAAACACTGTCATTAATAATCGCATTATCATTATACAAATCAAAACAAAATTCCCAAACATTACCACTCATATCATACAACCCAAGACCATTAGACGCTTTTGACTTTACCGGTGCTGTTGAGCTTTGATTATAAATAGCGACTTTAGAACTTTCAATTCCGTTATTGCAGTCGCCGGTTGCCCCACTTAAACTGTTCAATGCAGTAAGATAAATATTTGAAAACTTAACTCCATTTGTAGCAGTGGATCCTTGCCATCTGGCACCGTATTCCCATTCTGCCTCGGTTGGCAATCTATAGCCTTTCTTGCTCATATATGCATAAGCACTATCCACCTTACTTGTTTCTGTCGCATCTTTTAAGACTTTTGTATGGTCATCTTTGTCTCTATATACACAATCATCTGCGCCTTTTGTTTTTTCGGTGTATGCGTTGCACCATACTATACAGTCCCTCCAGCTGATATTAGTTACTGGATGCTCGTCTGTCAATGTTATACTGCTGGATGATTTTTTTCCTCCCTTTTTTGCGATGTTGGCAAACTTATATCCATTATCCGAAAATCCGTCTCCGTCAGAATCCTCTACAGCCCAATCATACACCTCTTTCCAAAGTTTATATGTTACCTCTGCCTCTGCAATACAATAAGAGCTAAGAGTTACTTTTCTGCCCGATAAAAAGACCCCTTTATAATAATTATCTGTTCCGAGTATCGAGCCAATCCCTGAAGTTGGCGGGGTAATTGTTGATATAGGCGTTATTTTCACAAAACTTTTCTGTACTTTCTCCGAGCTGCCCGTATTATCATCACTATCTACAGGAGATTTACAACCGATATAAAAAATTACGACAAACATTAACGCTATCAATAAAACCTTACTAAAATTATTTATTTTCATCTATTAAGTTCCCCCATAAAACTATATTTTTATTTATAATAAAGCATAAAGAATATAGCAAAAATTTAATTTTTCTGCAATATTTTATCGCCTTTAATAAGCAATATTTACCGTAAAATGTTAGATAAAGTTTATATTTGTTTCAATAGATATGTCAATGACCAATGAAAATTTCACCCTAAAAAGCATGAAATTTGCCAGTGAAAATTTCACTCCTGGTTTATCAAGCTGATTTGGCATCTTCAA
>PDOP01000068.1 GCA_002749205.1 Treponema sp.
CTCCTTATTTTATATGGTATGAAATATCCTTTCCAAAAACCAATACAATTTTTGAAAGCTGGATTTTATCATATTTTCAATTTTAAAACAACACTCGAGCAAGCGATTTTTGCAGATTTTCAGAAATTATTTTTCGTCTTTTTTCTGATACAAAAACATGAAAAGAGATACACAGAATATGATTACAAAACCTAAGACGCTCCATAAGTCGGGAACTTCCGCAAAAGCAATAAAGCCAAAGGCGGCCGCAAACAATATTTGCGTGTAATCAAACAATGAAATTGAACGAGCTGGAGCGTAGCCATAAGCAGCTGTAATACAGAATTGAGCCGCTGTAGCTGACAAACCAACAAGTAGCAAAAGTGTAATTTGAATTAATGTCATTTCTTGGTAGAAAATTATAAAGAATGGAAGCATTACAATAGCTGAGAATAATGAAAAGAAAAATACAATAAAGGCCTTATTCTCTCCTCGCAAAGAAAGAGCCCGAACACTTGTATAAGCCGCACCAGCAACCATCCCTCCTAAAGTTCCAATAAGAGAGGCTGTAATATGTGAACCTCCTGAAAAACTAGGTTTGATAATCAACAAGGTTGCTAAAAATGCAATTATAACTGCAATAATTTGATAAGGCTTTATTTTTTCTTTCAAGAACATAAACGAAAAAATAATTACAAAGAACGGAGCAAGCTTATTCAGAATTGTAGCCTCAGCCAAAAACAAATGTTGCACTGCATAAAAATTACAAATTATTCCCAAGGTTCCGAATGTACTGCGAAGTATTAAAAGTAATAAATTACTTTTCTGAAATTTAAAGCCAGTTTGACTTTTTGCCAAAACAATGCCAGCACTAAAAGCAGCAACAATGTTTCTAAAAAAAGCTTTCTGTATACTTGGTAAGTCGCCTGCCTGCTTTGCTAAAAAATTCATTACTGTGAAAAAAAATGCAGAGCAAACTAAAAGTATAATGCCCTTTTGCTTTGAACTAAGTTTCATTTTTCTGACCTTTAATATTATGGTTGTGGAATTAAATCCAAAAGTTTTGAAATTATATCATCTGGAGAAAGACTATCTGCAGCAGCCTCATAAGAAAGTTTTAGACGATGTCGCAAGGCTGCATGAGCAACGGCTTTAACATCTTCAGGAATTACAAAGTCCCTACCCTCAAACATAGCTTTTATTTTTGCACACTTTTGAATTGCGATAGTTGCACGAGGTGATGCTCCATATAAAATATAGCTGAGATAACTTCCCTGCACATATTCATCTTTTTTGCTTTCTTCAAGAGGACGAGTTGCTGCAACAATGGAAACTATATACTTTGTAATTTCCTTTGCGCACTTTACATCTTCACAAGCCCTTCGTAATTTTTCTAAATCTTTAAGACTTAAAATCTTATTCTCTTTTTTTTCACTTTCTTTTTGAGAATTTGTAAATGAAGAAAACTGGTTTACAATGCTTATTTCTTCTTCAATATCAGGATAAGGAACAAAAATCTTCAAAAGAAAACGAT
>PDOP01000015.1 GCA_002749205.1 Treponema sp.
ATGTCAAACCCAGGTAAGGTTTCTCGCGTATCCTCGAATTAAACCACATGCTCCACCGCTTGTGTGGGCCCCCGTCAATTCCTTTGAGTTTCACCGTTGCCGGCATACTCCCCAGGCGGTACACTTAATACGTTTGCTTCGGCACTGAAGCTCATGCCCCAACACCTAGTGTACATCGTTTACTGTGTGGACTACCAGGGCATCTAATCCTGTTTGCTCCCCACACTTTCGCATCTCAGCGTCAATCATCGGCCAGAAACCCGCCTTCGCCACCGGTATTCTTTCAGATATCTACAGATTCCACCCCTACACCTGAAATTCCAGTTTCCCCTCCGTGATTCAAGTTAGACAGTACCTAATGCAGTGCTCAAGTTAAGCTTGAGTATTTCACATCGGGCTTATCTAACCGCCTGCATGCCCTTTACGCCCAATAATTCCGAACAACGCTCGCCCCTCACGTGTTACCGCGGCTGCTGGCACGTAATTAGCCGGGGCTTATTCGCATATTACCGTCATCACAGTCTCATTCCCTAAACTGCTTATTCTTCATATACAAAAGAACTTTACAACCTTTCGGCCTTCTTCGTTCACGCGGCGTCGCTCCGTCAGACTTGCGTCCATTGCGGAAGATTCTTAGCTGCTGCCTCCCGTAGGAGTCTGGGCTGTATCTCAGTCCCAATGTGTCCGGTCACCCTCTCAGGTCGGATACCCATCGTCGCCTTGGTAGGCTCTTACCCCACCAACCAGCTAATGGGCCGCAGGCTCTTCTTCAGGCGAAGCCGTAGCTCCCTTTCCTTGTTGCCAAGCTTATTCGGTATTACCTACTATTTCTAGTAGCTATCCCCATCCTAAAGGTAGATAACCTACGTGTTACTCACCAGTCCGCCACTCTAGGGGAAAAGTAAACTCTTCCCTTGCCGTTCGACTTGCATGCTTAAAACGCGCCGCCAGCGTTCGTTCTGAGCCAGGATCAAACTCTCCATTATTATTTTTCAAATCGCCCGCTTACGCAGGCAACTGATATTAAAAGTTTGTTCTTCCCTTAACTCTTTAATTCATTATTGTTAAAAATAAAGGAATTTTTTTTACGGTCTTTTTTACCGTTTAATTTTCTTTTTCGCTTTTAACCTTATCCTAAAGATACTTAAAATAAAATAATTAAATATCCTTAGCTGTTCTTTCCCTTCCCTCTTGATGTCAAATATCATTTCCGCTATTCTTCTAAAAGTGCGGATGGCGAGTATAGCATAACTTCACTTTTTTGTCAAGCCCTTTTTTAATTTTTTTTCATCATTTCTAAAAGGTCTTTTACAACAATTGAGCAAAACTATTTATCTAAACTCTCTTTGAACGCATTACTGCGTGAGAGAGAAAATAACACATATATCTTTTTTTGTCAAGGCTTTTTTTTATTTTTTTTCACTTTTTTAAATTCATTTTTTACTTAAGTTTTTTAATCACAACACCCCGTCGATACCGCTTTAGCCGCATGAACAGAAATCCTGCCTAATCAACATTTCGTTTAACCTGATTTGGAAGACCGCCGGTATCCTTTCTGCCGCTTGTTTTTCTATTCATCATTGTCGGGTTGCCGTGAGAAAAACCGACTGACTATTTTTCAGTATAGGCAGAAAGATTTAAGGCGGTCGAGGGGTGGCGTCAGCTTATTTATATTTAAAATCCCAAAACAAAAACACGAAAAAAAAGATTCTTTAAGAAAGGACACCCTCACCTAAAGAATCTCTTAAAATTGAGCTATGATGGATTCGAACCATCGACCCACGCCTTAAAAGGGCGTTGCTCTACCAACTGAGCTAATAGCCCAAACATGCTTCGTATTATAACGGGTATTGTTATTTATGTCAATAGCCTTTTTGCATTTTTTTTCGGAAATTCCATATTTACCGGACTTTCAAAACGACCCGCTTTTGCAATTTGCTAATTCAATATTATCTTAATTTCAACCCGTCGGTTTTTAGCCCTATTCGCTTCGTTATCACTTGGAGCAAGTGGTCTTGTTGCACCGTATCCCCTCGTTTCAAAGCGCGAAGAATCAATCCCGCGTTTTACCAACTCATCTACCATAGTTTCCGCCCTCTCTTTTGAAAGAGCCAACTGATCATCAGGTCTGTAAAGCTCGGCAGTATGACCTTCTACTATAAACTTTACACTCGGATCCAATTTACGCAAAGCAGCGGCAATGACATCGATGCGCCCGAAATCAACCGGTAAAATTTCAGGTTGGTCTGCAACAAAATGAATGTTATGCAATGTTAAATTCAAAATTGTTCCGTCAGTATCCGGCTTAACCACAATGCTTTCATCATCTTCAAAAGTAATCTTCATATCATGATAATCAAAATAAAAGTTTTCATCAGGTTGCGGATAAGGAGGCGAAATTTTTAAATCATCGCAAATAATCACAACCCTGCCCTCTTGCAACAATTTTAAGTTCTCGGGTTCGGCTAAAATTTTAGCACTGTCTTTTGCGGAAATAATCGGGTCGGTGCGGTTTAGCCCGAAAACACCGCGAGCTATAATTCTAAGCGGATTTGTTCCTATTAAGTCGCGATACTCAGCCTCATCTAAATTATCGGAATAACGAATAATTCCCCTTTCTTTTGCTGTTTTTGGATCAACAATATTCTTCTCGAAAATCAAAGACATATCGGTATCCCAAATTCTCGGAAACAATGCGGGATGAACCTTCTCATTCACATATTCTCCGTGAACAGGCTGAAGTCCGCGTGCATCGATTAAAATTCCTGAATACTTTTTTGAAACAACGGTGGATGGCGGAATAGTCGGAACATAAGCCGTTTTATGTCGAACAAACAATTTTGACACCTCGTGCAAGTTGGCAGAATGATAAATAATCGCCTTATCCAAATCCCGCGAAAAACGAGGCTCGGTAATTTTTCCTGAATCGATAATATTATTGATTTGATTTAACGAAATTTCGCCTTCTGCCAAATAATCGCCCAATCGGTGCGAAGAATCAACAACAATCGACAAGTAAATATCCTTCAAAAGATACGGAGCATAACGCCTGATAAGCTCAAACGACTCATACTTATCCGCCGGCAACTTCAAATTCGCCTTAAACATATCAAGCTCAAGTTTCGCATCAGCCTGCCCGCTTTCCCAATTCTGCAACGCCTCTGCATTCAAAAATTCCGCCGGCCGATCAATATCGACCCCATCTTCGGCAAACAACGAAGCGACAAATAAAAAAACAACCGCAAACAAACAATTCAATCGAAACTTTTTCAAACGAAACCTCCACCAATTCAGGCTCTTTATAAATATATTTTTATGAGGGGGTGCCTCCCCCTCGCTGCGAAAAAACGGTTTACAAATGTCCGGTTTATATATCGAGTTTTCCTCTCGTCAACCTCGATTTTAGATTATTTTTAAGTAAACCGTTTGTTTCTCCGCTACCCCCCAAACCAACTCAAATTTAGCTTCAATGCATTCTTGCAACAAAAATAAAAGTAAAAACCTTCTATATTATTTATAAATTTAAACCCGTTTTAAAACCCTTCTATCTTTTAGAATTGTCGGCATTTTCAAAGGGTTACATAAGAAAGCCGAATTTTAAAAATAGATTGTCGAACGGAATATTCGCAATACAAAAATATTTATAATTTATAATATAAAGTTGTCTACAGATATTGACTTTTTCTTTTTTTTGGTATACAGTAACCTTTGGACAATAGTACACTTTTAAGGAGTAGCACATGAGTCAAATTATTGTAAGTGTTATCCTTCTTGTTGTCGGTGTCATTCTTGGATGGACAATTCGTTGGCTACATGCCAAATTTCAATTATCTTCTTCGGAGCAAAGAGCAGTCCGAGTTTTAGAAGAAGCAAAAAAAGAAGCTGTCGCCCAAAAGAAAGAAATACTTCTTGAGGCTAAAGAGCAGGTAATTCGGGAACAAAAACAGCAGGAGAGGGAAAATCGTGAGCGCAGAGGTGATCTTCAGCGCTTCGAGCGCAGGTTGACTATTAAAGAAGAGCAACTGGACAAAAGAGTCGATGCTGCGGAAAAGTATGAAAAAGAGCTGGTTGAGAAGGAAGTCGCACTCAACAAGCGGGATAAAGAACTTAGCGACACTGAAGAAAAATACAGACAGGAGCTTGAAAGAATTTCAAGTTTAACGCAAGAGCAGGCAAAAGAGCTGATTATCAAAAGCCTTGAAGACGAGGCAAAACACGATGCACAAGGCTTGATAAACAAGATCGAGCAGGAAGCTAAGTTGACTGCCGAAAAAAAGGCTCTCGATATTTTGGTAACAACCATTCAGCGCCTTGCAAGCGACACAACGAGTGATTTAACCGTTACTTCCGTTAATTTGCCAAATGATGAAATGAAAGGGCGAATTATCGGTCGTGAGGGGCGCAACATACGCTCACTCGAAACTCTAACCGGTGTAGACATTATTATTGATGATACACCTGAGGCAGTTGTAGTCTCCTGCTTTGACCCTGTTCGCAGAGAAATTGCAAAGACAGCTTTACAGCGTCTTATTCTTGACGGTAGAATTCATCCTGCAAGAATTGAAGAGATTGTAAAAAAGGTTACCGATGAAGTAAACCAAACTATCTTTGAAAAAGGCGAGCAGGTACTGTTTGATTTGGGTATTCATAATATTAACCAAGACGGAATTAAGGCACTCGGAAGGTTGCACTTCAGAACCAGTTACGGGCAAAATGTTTTACAGCATTCAAAAGAGGTGGCAATTATCGGAGGTATGATAGCCGCTGAAGTCGGTGCCGATATAGAAATTTCAAAACGAGCCTGTTTGTTGCACGACATAGGTAAAGGCGTTGCAACTGATTCTGAAAAGAACCATGCTGAAATAGGCATGGATATGGTTAGAAAGATGAACGAAAAGGATATTGTTGTAAATGCAGTAGGCTCTCATCACCATGATATTGAGCCCACATCCGTAGAAGCAATTATCGTTCAGATTGCCGATGCCATTTCAGCGGCAAGACCCGGCGCACGCCGTGAAACAATGGATAACTATATCAAGCGACTTGAAAACCTTGAAACCATTGCGAAACGCTTTGATGGAGTTGAAAAGGTTTACGCTATTCAAGCCGGCAGAGAGCTGAGGGTTTTGATTAACAACGAAAAAATATCCGACAGTCAGGCACGAACTCTCGGAAGAGATATTGCCAAGCAAATAGAAGAAGAGTTGCAGTATCCGGGTCGTATTCGTGTTACGCTTATTCGAGAAACACGCATTGTAGAATACGCCAGATAAAAACAAATCATACTTTTTAATAAACTGAGCCCTGCGTTGACACCCGCAGGGCTTTTTTTTAATTTTATTTTATCCGATAAATTTAAGCCTCTTTTTTATTTTTCCACTGGAATTTTTAATCTTTTTAATATATAATATATTTATGGCACATTGTTTAGTTCCCACAGCGGAAGAAATTTTAGATAAAGAATTTAAAGTATTGGATCACGGGTTTGTCAGGCTCGTAGATTATTTGGGTGGAGATGCACGAATTGTTCAGGCAGCCCGTGTTTCTTATGGCGATGGAACAAAAACCTCGCGTGAAGATGCAGGATTGATTGACTATCTTTTAAGAAACAAGCATACCTCTCCTTTTGAGCAGGTGGTAATGACATTCCACTTAAAAATGCCAATCTTCGTTGCAAGACAGTGGTTAAGACACAGGACAGCTCGCTTAAACGAAATATCCGGAAGATATTCCATTATGAAAAATGAAGCATACCTACCTTCTAACGAAGACCTTGCGTTTCAGTCAACAGACAACAAGCAGGGGCGTGAAGCAACGGCAATTCCCGATGAGCTTCTTTCCAAAACACTAGACAACATAAAAGCAACTCAAAAATACGCTTTTGAAAATTATAATCAATTGCTGGACGACAATATCGCCCGTGAAATTGCCAGAATAAATTTACCCCTTTCCATTTACACGGAAATGTATTGGCAAATTGACTTGCATAATTTATTTCACTTTATGAAACTGCGATGTGATGCCCATGCGCAAAAAGAAATCCGCGATTATGCATTTACTCTTTTGGATATTTGTCGTAAAGTCGCCCCTATGGCAACGAAGTCATTTGAAAACCATATCCTAAACGGGGTAAACTTTTCGGAAAAAGAGCTTGATGCAATTGAAAATATGATTGCAGGTAAAAATCCGACCTTAACGGAAAAAGAAGAGCTTAGACTAAAAGCAAAACTTAACGAGAGGCGACAAAAATAGCAAAAGCAGGCAAATTGTCAAGCACTTTTATTTGCAAATTTAAATTTTTAAATACTAAGAGAGGAGAAAGATGCTCTACAGAAATTTTACAAAAGACAATTTAAAAGTTTCAGCTCTCGGTTTCGGATGCATGCGCTTTCCCGTCATTGACGGCGATAACTCAAAAATTGATGAGCCGAAAGCCGAAGAGCTTTTAGAATATGCCATTTCAAACGGGGTCAATTTTATCGATACTGCTTACCCCTATCACGGCGGAACCAGCGAAGCCTTTGTCGGAAGATTTTTAAAAAAAACAGGTCTGAGAGAAAAAGTTTATCTTTCCACCAAAAACCCTGTTTACTATGCCAAAAAACACGAAGACTTTGAAAAATACCTTGATGAGCAACTAACCAATTTAAAAACCGATTACATTGACTTTTATTTACTGCACATGCTAAATGCAAAAAGCTGGAAAAAAATACTCGAATTAGATGTATTCAAATTTATCGAAAACGCAAAAAAATCAGGCAAAATAAAATACATCGGCTTTTCTTTTCATGACGGCTATTCATTGTTTCCAAAAATAGTTGACTCTTACAATTGGGATTTCTGTCTAATTCAGCTGAACTATCTTGATATAAACTATCAGGCGGGTCTTAAAGGCTTAAAATATGCCACTTCAAAAAATATTTCAACAATGATTATGGAACCTCTAAAAGGCGGAAAACTTTCAAACCCGCCTGAAGAAGTACTTGAAGTGTTTAGCGAATTTGAAGGCTCACCGAGTTCAAAAGCCCTTTCGTTTTTATACGACATGAAAGAAGTCAGCCTTGTATTAAGCGGCATGACAAAAATGGAACATGTAATCGAAAACATAAAAACAGCAAGCACGCTTTTACCCGACACGCTTTCAAAAGAACTGCGTGAAAGTTATGTAAAAGCAAAACAAATATTCGATTCTAAAATAAAAATAGACTGTACATCCTGTGCATATTGTAAAACCTGCCCGCAAGAAATAGCAATCCCTGAAATATTCGGATTATATAACAACATATTTCTTTTTGGCGACAAAGACAGACCAAAAAAGGAATACCAATATTATATAAAAAAAGAAAGAGATGCTTCAAAATGCGTGGCTTGCGGAATTTGCGAAAAAGCTTGCCCGCAAAACTTGAAAATCATCTCCGGTCTGGCAGAAAGCAGAGCCATGCTGGAATAATAAAACTATTATAAAACCTCAAGACGAAAGAGCTACAATAGCCTCTCTGAAAATATCGGCTTCATCGAGTAACGCATTTTCGGCTTTTCTTTTTTTCACTATCTCGGAAACACAAGAAGCAACCTTCTTTTTATCAAAGCCCATATCAGTCAACCCGTCAATCAATTCACTAAAAGCCCTGTTTTTTTCCGCATTATCAAAATCACTCGATGAAGTAAGTTTGCCCTGCAAAGCAAGCAGTATTTTTTGAGCAGTCTTTTGTCCAATACCCGGAGCAGTTTTAATTTTAGCAAGATCATTATTTTCCAAAGCCAACCGCAACTCGTCTGCAGAAATTCCTGAAAGAATTCTCAACGCCTGCTTAGGACCTACACCGTTTACTTTAATCAAATCCAAAAAAAGAGTCCGCTCACTCTCCGATGAAAAGCCGTAAAGTGCCATAATATCTTCGTGATGATGCAACCAAAGAAAGACCTTCACTTCAGAATTAACAGCACCCATTTTTTCAATCATTTTTGAAGGCATCAAAATTTTCCATTCAAGACTTCCGGTATCAACACAAATTGCCGCAAGCTCTTTTTTTGTTAAAAGACCCTTAATGCTGTTAAACATAAGCCATCACCCTTTTTTGTACATCACCAATATTCACTCTCGTAATTGCCGCCGCAAGTGCATCTGCCGCATGATTCGGCTTAGGCAAATCGGGCAAACCTAAAAGAATTTTCACACAATGCTGCACCTGCTTTTTATCCGCCTTGGCGATTCCTGTAACAGACTTCTTAATTGTATTAGGCGAATACTCAATAGTCGCAACCCCATTCTTTGCAAGCAATAAAAGCGAAACCCCGCGAGCCTCCGACACCCCCAACGCACTAGTAACATTCTTCGCAAAATAAAGCGACTCAACACCGGCATCAGACGGTTTATACTTTTTCACAATCTTGGAAAGCTCATCATAAATTACAACCAACCTATCCTGTTGACTTAAATCCGCCGAAGTAACAATCGCCCCGTGGTCAATATGCACAAACCTGTTTTTCGACACTCCCACAACACCAAAACCGGTAGCCGCAAGACCCGGATCAATTCCAAGCACAACACGCAAATCACTCGCCATAATCTCAATATACCTCAAAAGAAAAAAAAAGTAAAGACAATAAAAATCAGCATACAAAAAAGAATTCGGGCGAATTTTTGCATTGCGATTTTTTTAACCTAACAACAAACGGATACATATCACACAATGCAAAAACCGAGCTATCCGCTTTTAATTTTAATACCTATTCTGAAATAAAAAAGCAGTGTTTCCCGTTACACGGCGAACCACTGCTAATTACAATAACAAAACGGTATTAAAATTCCGCTACTATCTCTTTCGCTGCAAAACAGTTGCAGATTTCTAAAATTAAAAATTTAGCACACCCTGAAAAAAAACAGCACCCGACATAAAACGAAATTTAAATATCCAATTTTGGCAAAACAGGCTTTTCTTTGATTTGAGCTGCCTTGTTTTCTTTTTGAATTTCTTCGTAAAGCTCATGTCTAAACACCTTAAGCTCTCTCGGTGCATCAATACCTATTTTAACTTGGTCGCCTTTTATTTCGATAATGGTTAATTCAACATTATCGCCAATGATAATTTTTTGATTTGTTTTTCGTGAAAGTATCAGCATTAGCGGCTCCCTTCTTTTGAGGCAAACTCTTTCATCTCTTCTACGATGTTGTGTTTTGTACCCCACTTTGAGTCGCCGGTAACAGCCTGCATTGCCTTTTTATTCTTCTTATTGATAATTAGCGGGCCTTGCAAATTTGCCGTAATAGCCGAGCCGTCAGCCGGTATTGTAACAAGCGCAAAAATGATTAAGCTGTCAGGAGAGTCAGCATCAATAGGTTTTAAACTTTTGTCGTCAATATCAACCTCGTAGTCCGGTCTGAACAAAAACGGATCAATCACAATAAATGCCAAATTAGGATCTTCAAGCGACTGTATCCAAAAAAACGGTTTTTGCTCGGAATCCAAAAGAGCAAATTCGTGATATTCTTCAAAACCGTAAAACCCTTCCGGTAAATATATTTTTTGCTCGTCAGTTATTTCCACAGTACCCATTGTTTTAGTTTCAATATTCATAAAATCATTTTCCTATTTTCTTAAAATTATCTTAAATAGTTCAAAAGCGAATCTCGATACAATCTTCCTAAAACGCTTAAACTGGCTTGATGTGTGTGTTCAAACATCTTCAAATCCGTAATTGCTTTTGTTATATCCA
Source organism: Treponema sp. (assembly GCA_002749205.1). Taxonomy (GTDB): domain Bacteria; phylum Spirochaetota; class Spirochaetia; order Treponematales; family Treponemataceae; genus Treponema_B. The sequence goes on from PDOP01000015.1 coordinate 9,718, forward strand.
AATCAGCCTCTCTCGATTCGGCAGAAGTTACATTCAAAACTTGAGTGGAAAGGCGTGCCAATACAGCCTCTCCTCGAGAATATCTTGCACCGGTTTGAGCAAGTCTTGCACTCAAATTATCTATACCGCTGTCAAGTGAGCCTAAAACTTTTCCGCCAAGTGATTCTTGGTCTCCTTCCATTAAAGCATTCCTCATCGCAATTACGGCATCAAAAATTGAACCGCCGGAAACACGCACCGAATTAGCAATATTATAAGGTGGTCGCTGCCCGCCTTTTACCAAACCTAATTCCGTAAGCACAGTATTCTCATCATTGTCTTTAAGCCATAATTGATGAGAGTCTGTTGTTTCAATGTTCAATCCGTTTGTTACAGGATCAATATATGCCTTTACAGATGCACCTGAATCGTTTATTTTTGAAATAATTGCATAAACATTATCGCCTGCAATTAAATCGATTTGAACACCGTCAATTTCAATTGAAGTATCCTCTTTTACGGAAAAATTTCTGGCATCTGTTTCCGAAAAAAGAGTTTGCTTTTCAGCCCAAAATACTTTATTTCCGGCTGTGTCGGCAGGCATAAAAGAAAGCTCATCTATTTCTACTTCTTTTGAATCAATCGAACCATTATAACGCACTTGTTGAATCATTATTTCACCACCACCCGGTACATCACTCATAACCACTTCAAACGGCTCGGTAAAACTCTTTGTGCCGGAAAAAATTCTCACACCGTCAGCACCAACGGCATTGCCGTTTTGAACGAGCTCTTTTAAAAGCTCGTCAACTTCAGGTACCATTTTCTGTAAATCATCCGGAGTGTATGTTCCGTTTGAGGCTTGCACTGAAAGCTCGCGCACCCTTTGTAGAATGTTCATACTGCTTGTCATGTGTCCTTCTGCAAGTCTGTACTGGTCGTTAAGTGTTTGAGTATTTTTTTCAAATCTGGCAAGCCTGTTTAAAAACGATTTATATCTGACAGAATGTCCTGCCGCAATAGGATCACTTCGCAAACCTTGAATGCGCCTTTGACTTTGAATTTGATTATTTTTATTGTGAAGTCTCATTTCCTGTCTGCGCAATGAAAAATTACTGTCCGTGTGTTGTATGTTTGTGCTAATTCGTTTCATAATAGTGCTACTCCTTGTACTATTTTTGGTTAATTTATGTTATCCTCTTAAACACCCATTCTGTTTATAATAGTATCCAACATTTCGTCAACAACTGAAATAAATCTTGCCGAAGCGTTGTATCCGTGTTGAAACTTAATAATATCTGCAAGCTCTTCATCAGTATTTACTCCCGAAATTGAATCTCGTAAATCACTTAGCTCTTTCAATATTGCGGTTTGTGTTTCAAAAGATCTTGCAGCCTGCTCACCTTTAAGGCCTATTCTGGTTACGGATTCTGCAAAGAATTCGTCAAATGTTCTTGTATTTCCAACCATAACAGGCGTATTTCTAATTTGTGCAATTGCAAGTGCAGCTCTGTTATCTCCGGGATGCGGAAGACCTTCTGCACTAGGATAACCGGCCGCAATATTGTTAATATCTGTTTTCATTACAGGATTGATTTCCATCCAACCTGAAGGATGTGCAATTGGAGAAACAGCATATTGAGCTCCGTCTGCTTCAGCTAAGGCTTCAACGGCATTTGCAACTTCCCAAGTATAAGCGTTTTCAGCACCGCTGCCTTTTAATACTCCTGAATAACCTGCCAAAAATCGGCCTGAATCTTCAACATGTCTAATTACAAAATCAGGATTTTCAAACTGCTGTGAAGTAGTTGCTTTTAAAACAAGTTTATTGTTTTGATCTAAATAAGCGACAACTTCAGCATTAGACTGATTTATTCTGTCAACCAAGTCGGAGACCATATCGGTGGAAGTATAAGGGATTTCAATATTCCCTTCTGCAGCGGATAGAGTGATTGTTCCCTCCAAGCCTATTTGAGCTCTAGGGTCAAGTTCATGACTTCCTGTTATTCTAAAGATATATGATGAGTCATAATTGCCGTCACCGCTTCTGTCAAAATTTCCGACAGTATTATCTATAAAGTACTGCTCCTTAAAGAAATCCATTCCTGTTTTTCCGTTTAATGCCATAGCATTTCTGTGAACATCATTTACAAGGTCAACGAAATTCATTGTCATTGTGTCTAAATGCCTGATTTCATCTCGAACATCAACATCGCGAAGCTCGATTAAAGCGGCAAGTTTTCCGCTGCTAAAATGGGCTTTTTGGCCAAAATCCGCCCAAACAACATCGGCATAACCTTCGTTTCCCACAACGGAAACCAAATCAAACTGACGAAATTTTTGCCCCTGTACAAGCTCGGTACCGGCTGTATAGACAATGTATGTTTCATCTTCATCGCGTTTATCAACTGAAATATCGATTAAATTAGCCAGTTTTTCCGTAAGCACATCTCGCTTGTCCATTAAGTCGTTGGGATTATCGCCCATTGCTTTGGACTTTACGATTTCTTCGTTTAAAGCCGCAATTTTAGAAGCAATGTCGTTTACCTGTTTAACTGTAGCTTCTATATCGCCGTTTATCATATCACGGATTTCTTTTAAGCCGCGATATTGATGATGAATGGCATCGGTTAGTGTAGTACCCCTTGTCAAAACAACTTGACGAGCGGCGTTTGATTCAGGATAAAGCGATAATTCCTGCCACGAATCCCAAAACTGATCCAAACGGGTTCGCACAGAAACATCATCAGGCTCGTTGTATACCTGCTCCAAAAGTCCGACATAGTTGTCTCTTGTATTCCAATAGCCCATGTCATCGGTTTCGCTTACAATTCGTGTATCCAAAAGCTCGTCTCTGAGCCTTTGAATGGAGCCAATTTGTACACCTTGCCCGATTTGTCCGGGTGTTTCCTCCCTGCTTAAATCAGGTCTGTAAAGAGGTTCAAATGCAGTAAGGTTGACCCGCTGGCGAGTATAACCTTCTGTTGACGAATTTGCAAGGTTATGTCCCGCAGTTTGAATAGACTGCCTATGTGCAAATAAACTTCGTTTTCCTAATTCTATTGATGAAAAGGTTGACATATTAACTCCTTAACTTAAAAAACTGTATCGACAACCAGATTGCTCATATCACCGCTTGCCATAACTCCGGTGCGAGTATAAGTTTGCCCCTTACGATTGTCGGCTACAATGCAAAATACTCCTTCAACCAAATCTTTTGCATGGCTGACATAAGAATTGAAAACATCATTTTCAATCTTTGACAAAAAAATACGCTCTTTTAAAGACTTATAAAGAGTATTTAATCCGGCTTTTTCGGATTTGGGCATGTTTTCGGTGAAGTTTTCAAAATTAAACGCCATATCAGAATTACCCGATGAATCGGAAATAATTTGAGCAGCCCTTTTATCGCATTCAGCAAATTCACCTGAAAGTTTATTCAAAGAAGTTATCCCTTCTTGCGTTGAAATCCAGTCTCTTTCCATTACAAATTGATGGATTTTCTTTTGTAATGTGTAAATAGAATCAATTACACCAATTTGGGTGCGCAAAACTTCTTCCATTCTTTTAGCATACAAGTTTCTTACCATCTCAATACTCCTCAAAATAGAATTTCGGAATCTGAAAATAAAACATTAGGACTAAAATTTTCAAATTTATGCAAAACATACACTTCGACAAGCTCAGTGTACGACACTTCGACAAGCGGTTATCGTGCTTGCCCAAATAACACCGCAATTTTTGGCGAAGCCAAAACTTGACAGAGAAAAAAAACAACATTCTAAAGAATGTTGTTTTTTTTCTCATAAGCTCTCCGACCCGAAGCGTTAGCGAAGGGATGCGCCCAAATAATTTTTTAATATTAAAATGGGATATTAAAATTTATTGACAAGGTAATTTTTATATATTACAATACGAAGGTTTTTACCAATTTTTTTTAAGGAGTTTAAGATGGAATGGCTTAAATTACTGGGAATCCTGATTATTGTTGTCGGGTTTTATTTTAGGTTAGATGTACTTGCCGTTGTTGTTATTTCGGCAATTGTAACAGGTTTGATTTCAGGACTTGGTTTTGGCGGAGTGCTGGAAATTATGGGAAAGTCGTTTGTAAATACAAGGCTTATGAGTATTTTTTTCCTTTCATTTCCGGTTATTGCGATGCTTGAAAGACATGGTTTGAAGGAAAGAAGTGCCGAGTTAATTCAATCGCTGAAAAAAAGTACTGCGGGAAAAATATTGGGGCTTTATACATTTATAAGGACTATTGCGGCGGCTTTTTCGCTCAGAATTGGCGGACATGTTCAGTTTATAAGACCGTTAATTTTTCCTATGGCGGAAGCAGCGGCAAAAAATGCAAAAGATGCCGATTTATCCGAAGATGAAACAGAAGAGCTGAAAGGTCTTTCTGCCGCTGTGGAAAATTACGGTAATTTTTTCGGTCAGAATATTTTTGTCGGCGCAAGCGGGGTTTTATTGATTTATTCTACGCTTGAAACAGCCGGTTATAAAACCGATGTTACTCAAATTGCAAAATGGAGTATTCCTGTTGGTATTATTGTTGTCCTGTTAAGTTTTGTACAGGCGTATATGTATGACAGAAAAATCAAAAAAAGTAAGGAGGCTAAATAATGGATATCAAAGCAGTTTTTAATATTCTGGGTGAAGTTATATATACTATTTGCGGTTTAGTGGCTATTGGTACTGCTATAAGAGGGCTTAAAAATGAAAAGAAAAGAATAGGTACTTTTTTATTTTGGGGTATAGTTGGTGCAATTTTTATTCTTGGTAAGCATATTCCATATAAGGTTACTGGAGGTTTAATTGTTATTCTTGCAGTGATTACTCTCAGTCGTCAAACAAGTATCGGGAAGTTCAAAGAAATTCCTTTTGAGTTTAGAAAGGCTAAAGCTAAGCTCTTCGGAAATAAAATATTTATTCCTGCGTTGCTCATCGGTGTTTTGTCGTTTTTGTTTTTGCAATTTAAAATTGCAGGAAGTAAGGTTCCGACTGCGGTAGGTTTAGGTCTTGCATCAATCGTTGCTTTTATAGTTGCATTTTTAATGTTTAAACCTAATGTCAAAGAAAATTATGAGGATACGAATAAAATGTTAATGCAGGTAGGTCCGTCTGTTTTGTTACCACAGCTTTTAACCGGTCTTGGGGCTGTTTTTACAAGTGCAGGTATAGGTACTCTGATTTCACAAATGTTTTCTTCGGTTATTCCCGAGAATAATTTATTCATCGCAGTTGTAATATACTGTTTATCAATGGCTATTTTTACAATGATTATGGGAAACGGTTTTGCGGCTTTTTCTGTTATTACAACGGGCTTGGCTGTTCCGTTCCTTCTCGCAAAGGGTGCAAGTATTCCGGTAATCGGGGCTTTAGGTATGACTGCAGGTTTCTGCGGAACTTTAATGACACCGATGGCCGCCAATTTCAATATTGTTTCTGCCGCTGTTCTGGAAACGAAGAGTTCTAACACGGTAATTAAATCGCAAGTGTTTGTTGCAATTCCTCTGTTGATAATCCACATTGCGTTGATGTATTTTTTGGCGTTTTAAGCGGGAGACAGTCTAATGAAGATATTGGTAACAGGGTTTGACCCTTTCGGAGAAGACAAGGTAAACCCTGCTTTAGAGACTATTAAAAATTTACCGGCGGTAATTAACGGACATGATGTTTTTACTTTGGAGATACCAACAGTGGGCTTTAAGTCATTGGAAGTAATTAAAGAGGGAATTAAAAAGTATGATCCTGACATTGTGCTTTCTATCGGACAAGCCGCCGGCAGGTTTGATATTACAGTCGAGCGTGTGGGTATCAATCTTGATGATTACAGAATTGCCGATAATGAAGGCAATCAGTTTATTGACAGCAAGATTTTCAAAGAAGCCCCCGATGCGTATATTGTAAAATTGCCTGTAAAAAAAATGGTCGAAAATATAAAAGCTCACGGTATTCCTGCTTCGGTTTCCATGAGTGCAGGAACATTTGTTTGCAACCATGTTTTGTTTGGAGTAAGTCATATTTTAGCTACAAAGTTCAGGGACAAGAAAAACGGGTTTATTCATATACCGTGCCTTCCCGAGCAGGCTGTAGATAAGCGAAACATGCCTTCAATGAGCAAGGAAACAATTCTTCAAGGAATTATACATGCAATTGAAGTAATAGCTGAAGATGAGATTACGGTTACGGGCGGGAAAATCTGCTAAAATTCTCCGGTTTCGTATATAATTACAGGCAAAGCTTGACATAAGGAAACTCGCAACAGAATGTTGCGAGTTTCCTTATAATATCCCCTCGCCCAAGCATGGCACAAAGGGATACCTCATTAAAAAATTGAAACAGAATTATTTAAAAAAAGCACTTTACATAATACGATAAATTTTGTATAATGCAATGATTAAAAAATTATCATAATGATAAGAGGTGTTTATGAAAAGGTCAAAGACATTTATCCCAACTTTAAGAGAAACTCCAGGTGATGCTGTAATAGTCAGCCACCAATTACTGTTTCGTGCGGGATTTATCAGAAAACTGGGCAATGGTTTATTTGCGTACTTACCGCTTGGGCTTAGGGTATTTAGAAAGATAGAAAACATTATCCGTGAAGAGCTTAATGCAATCGATTCGCTTGAATGCAAGCCGTCAGTAGTCCTGCCCGGTGAGCTTTGGCAGAAATCAAGAAGATGGTACACAATGGGCGAAGAGCTTTTGCGATTAAGAAATCGTCTCGGACAAGACCTTGTAGTCAGTCCGACAGCAGAAGAAGGTTTTACTCACATACTCAAAGATGAGGTAAACTCGTACAGGCAGTACCCTCTTTCGGTGTATCAAATCAATACAAAATATCGCGATGAAATCCGTCCAAGATACGCTTTAATGAGAAGCCGTGAATTTACAATGATGGACGCATATACTTTCCACACCACTGACGAATGTTTGAACAAAGGTTACCTTGATTTTGAAAAAGCATACCTTAGAATATTCGAGCGTTGCGGTCTTTCTATTATACTTGTAAAAGCGGATACCGGAGCCATGGGCGGTGCGGAGTCGGAAGAGTTTATGGTTGAATCCGATGTTGGAGACGATACTCTGGTGCTTTGTCCAAAATGTAAATATTCCGCAAACGAAGAAAAAGCGGAATGTAAACTCGAAGAAACAGAAGTAAAGCCAACAGACGAAAAACCATCTGAAGTTGAAACTCCCGATGTCAAAACAATTGCTGATCTTGAAAACTTTTTCAATACATCATCAAAGCAATTTATAAAAACATTGATTTACAGAGTTGAAAACAGTGAAGTTATAGACGGTAATTTTGTTGCAGTTTGTATTCGAGGAGATCTTGATGTAAACGAAGCAAAACTGAAAGCAAATTTAAAATCCGGCAACCTTGAACTCGCTTCAAATGAAGACACGGAGCGAATAACACAAGCAGCTGTCGGATTTGCCGGCCCTGTAGGACTTAAAGGCGTTCCAATTGTGGCAGATAAAACAGTAATGGCTCTTCACGATGCAATTACAGGAGGTCTTAAAACAGATGTCCACTTACAGCATGTAGAGCCAAACCGAGACTTTAAGCCTGACTATATTTTCGATGTTCGCAAAGTAACGGATAACGACATCTGTATTGACTGCGGAGCGCAACTGTACACGAAAAAAGGCACGGAAGTCGGACATATTTTCAAACTCGGAAAAAAATACTCTGTTTCAATGGAAATGACTTACCTTGATGAAAACGGTCAACAGCAAAATCCGACAATGGGTTGTTACGGAATCGGCGTTGACAGAACACTCGCCGCCGTTATCGAAGAGCATAATGACGAAAACGGAATTATCTGGCCAATGAGCCTCGCTCCATACCATGTAACCATTTTGCCGCTTGGCTACGAAGGCGAAATCAAAAAAACTGCCGACAAGATTTACGAAGAGTTGACAAAGCGGGGTATCGAAGTTATACTGGACGACCGAGATGAGCGACCCGGTGTAAAATTCAACGATGCCGACCTAATAGGAATACCGGTCAGATTGGTAATAAGCGAAAAATCCCTGCCCGACATTGAAATAAAACTCAGGGCAGAAAACGAAACCAAAATAATCCCAAGCGATAAAATCGTACAACATGTCGAAGATTATGTAAAAGCCGAGTTGAAAAAATTCAGCTAACCTTTTTTTCAAAGAGGGGGGTGAAGTCTCCCCTCGTTTTTTTTCTCCGCATAACAAGTAAACTTTTATAAATACTCAAACCCATGCCCGCGCATAATCTTTTGCCCTTTATTTAAAAAGTATAATCGGTGTCTTCCTAACCGTCAGTCACCTTTGCTTAAAAATAAAAGCGGGCAAAAGGATAGACTGCGGGCATCAAAAACAGATTAAGCGTTCTGAAAAAAACTTTTTGGGTGTTCTTATAAAACTCACGCCTTAAAACCGCTTGGTGAGGAAATTGCTAAAGTTACTCCACTTTTGCAAGCGGCTCAGTTTTATGTCGCACTATGTTTTACAGTGGGGGGTAGCGGAAAAACAATTGCCTTGTTTAAATTTTTAAGAAATCGAGGCTGACGTGAGGAAGACTCGATATAATTTTAAAAAAGAAAAAAGGCAATTGTTATAGTTGAAACTAAAATAAATATTTTAATTGATGCTTTTCTTTTTTTTGATTATGTGCTAAAATGGGAGATGCAGTATTATGCTATTCAGGTGATGTCGGGCAGAGAGGATAGGTTTATTGAAATGGGGAATGCTCTGTTGGATACAGAAGGGTCTAAATTTTTTACTCCCAAACGGGAACTGCAAACCAAAAAAAATGGTGTAAAAAAAAGGCGGCTTTATCCTGTTTTCACAGGTTATGTTTTTCTGGAAACAAATGAAATTTCAATAAAAATGTGTAATGATTTAAAACGCATAAAGTATTTTTCCAAAATTTTGCCTAATACAAAATCTCCTCGCTCGTTGACCGAAAATGATTTGGTGTATATTAAGCATTTTCTGAATTTCGGAAATGTTGCGCGAATTTCAAAAGCAACTTTTAATGAAAACAATAGAATTGTTATACTTGAAGGTGCGTTAAAGGGTTTGGAGGGAAAAATTATAAAGGTTGATAAAAGAAAGGGGCGAGCGAAGGTGCAGCTTGATATGTATAAAGATTCTTTTAGTATAGATTTTGGATTTGAAGTAATTCAAAGTATTGACAAAAACTAAGTGGTGTATAATGAGCCGTAAAGAGAATAAAAAGCAAAATTTAATTTATATTGTAGGCGCCGGTTTAGCAGGTACTTCTATTGCAGATGAAATTCAAAAGAAAGGTATTCTTGGAAAGGCGGTTGCATTTTTAGATGATGACCCAAAAAAAATAGGAAAGAAAATAAACGGTTTGCCGGTTTTAGGCCCAATTGATGAGGTTGCAAATTTAATTAGAATAAATCCTGCCGATGAAGCTTTAATTTCAATTCCGACAATTAAAATAGAAAGGCTTCGTGAAATATATGAAGTATTAAAGCAATCAGGGTTTTCAACCATAAAGCTATTGCCTGCACTTTCTCAAATTGTTGAAGGTTCCGCTCATTTAGTTCAAACAAGAGAAATAAATCCTGAAGACCTTCTTGGACGAAATCCTATTGCAATTAGCTTAAAAAAGACACTTGCATATTTAAAAGGTAAGCGTGTTTTAATAACAGGAGCAGGCGGCTCAATTGGAAGCGAGCTTAGCAGGCAATTGTTCACAGGTGGCGCAGAGAGGGTTTATCTTTTAGGGCATGGCGAAAATTCTATTTATCAAATCAATAAAGAGTTGCGAATTTTGCAGGAAGCAGGTGTTGGAGAAAATGCAATTATAGTGCCTATAATCGGAGATTTAACCGATAGGGATTATGTAAGATATATTATAAAGCAGTTAAGATGCGATATTGTTTTTCACGCGGCCGCATATAAACATGTGCCTCTTATGGAGGCAAATCCTGTAGCTGCAATTAGCAATAATGTTTTCGGTACAAAAAATCTTTTAGACGCATGTTTTGAATTTAATGTAAAACGGTTTGTGCTTATTTCTACGGACAAAGCCGTGGAGCCTGTTTGTGTTTACGGGGTTTCAAAATTTTTAAGTGAGCAACTTGTGTTGGCTACAGCGGAAAAAATTAAAAAAGAAAAACCGAAAGGCTTAGATTATATGTTTGTAAGGTTCGGAAATGTTTTAGGTTCTCGAGGCTCCATTTTTCCGCTTTGGGTTGAGCAAGTAAAGAACGGCGGCCCTGTTACGGTTACTGATAAAAAAATGAGCCGCTACTTTATGACAATCACTGAGGCATGTTCTCTCGTGTTACAAACAGGCGGGCTTGGAAAAAACGCTTGCTCATATCTTCTTGATATGGGCGAGCCTGTAAGTATTTACGAAACGGCAAAGCAGTTGATTAAATATCTGGGTTACGAGCCTGAAAAAGAAATAGAGATTAAGATAATCGGTTTGCGAAAAGGCGAAAGATTAGAAGAGCCTCTTTGGTCAAAATCAGAAATGCCGGAAAAAACGGATTATTCAAAAATATTAAAATTAAATAAAATAGAAAATATAAAAAATACATTTTCAATTACCGGATTGAATAAACTTCTAAATGAATTATATCCTATTTGTTATTTAACCCAAAATGAGCAACTGTTTCGAAACAAAACAAAACTTTTAAGAATTCTAAAAAAAGAATTTCCTGATTTGAAAAGTGATATAAAATAGTGGAGAAAGCGATGAGTGAAATAAAAAATAAAAGAAGCGTTTCTTTTTTTAAGCCTTTCATTTTTGAGGAAGAAGAAAAGGCTGTTACCGAAATTTTACGGTCAGGTTGGCTTACAACAGGGGCAGAAGCGCTAAAGTTTGAAGCGGAATTTGCTGAATTCACAGGTGCAAAATATTCTCTTGCGGTTAATTCGGCAACCAGCGGACTCTTATTGGCACTTGAAGCTTGTGGAGTTAAACAGGGAAGCAAAGTAATTACTTCCCCTTACACTTTTGTATCAACAGCAACCTCAGCTATTCATTTGGGGGCAGATGTTCTATATGCCGATATTTCAAAAGAAGATTACAGTATTGATCCAAACAAAATAGAAGATATTCTAAAAACCGAGAGTAATGTAAAAGCAATTATTCCAATTCACATTGCAGGAAAAGTTTGCAATATGAAAGATATAAACTATCTTGCAAAAAAATATAATGCAGCAGTTATTGAAGATGCCGCACATGCTTTTCCTTCAAAAACAAAAGACGGCTATGCGGGAACTCTTGGTACGGCAGGTGTTTTTTCGTTTTATGCAACAAAAACAATTACATCTGCAGAGGGCGGTATGGTTTGCACAAACAATGAAGCAATTGCAGAAAGAATAAAAATAATGCGAATGCACGGAATCAATCGAACTGTTTGGGACAGGTATACGGACATAAAGGCATCATGGTTATACGATGTAGTTGAAGACGGGTGGAAATGTAATCTGCCCGATTTACTGGCGGCACTCGGCAGAGCTCAATTAAAAAGAGCCGTATATCTTTTTGAAGCAAGAAAAAAAATCGCAGAGGAATACACAAAAGCATTTTCAAAGATCGATTCTTTACTCTGCCCGCCTGATGGAGACGGGAATGCTTGGCATTTATATATTTTAAGAATTAAACCCGAAAAGCTAAAAATAAATCGTGATGAATTCATTGTAAAGTTACAAGAGGAGGGACTTGGAATGTCGGTTCATTTTATTCCGCATTTTTATATGAGCTTTTTCAAAAACAGGTATAACTTAAAACCTGAAGATTTTCCGCAAGCTGATTTAAAGTTTAAGTCATCTATGAGTTTACCATTATGGCCCGGAATGACAGAAGATGATATTAAATATGTTATTACAACAGTAGTTAATACTGCAAAAAGATATAGTGTATAAGTTTATGAAAAATACCTTTGTTTCGGATTTAGAATTTGAAAATCAGTATAACTCAATACCGGTAAGAAGTAAAGACAAGACCGGCGATATTGAAAACATAGAGTGTCCTAATTTACCTGAAGGGTATAGTTTTATTTCGGCAAAAGATATTGGCGAAAGAAATATTATAAATATATTCGATACTCCCATGCCTGTATTTGCAGATAAAACAATCCATTACCCGGGTCAAATTGTCGGTATTCTTGTAGGTATGGATAAACAGATATTAAAAGAGCTTGAAAGTCAAGTAATTATTAATTTTAAAAAATCAAAAACACCAACAAGCGAGCTGTCTTTTGAAAATGAAAAAAATAATTTTTTTGATTTTCCGATAATTGCCCGAAAGACACTTAGCTACGGAGAGCCTGAAAAATATTTTGATGTTTTAGATAATGTAATATACTCAACTATGAATTTTGAAAACAGATATCATTACAGACCGGAGCCTTCTTCTGTCAGAATAGTATATAGACCTGAAAAAAATATAGATGTTTATATTGCAACACAATGGTCAGGTAAAGTTGCATCAATAATTTCAGAAGTACTTAGCCTACCAATGAAAAATATAAATATAATTCCGACAAACATTGCCGAGAATATGAATTCATTGATTTGGTTTCCTATATTACTTGCAACACAGGTTGCAGTTGCTTCTTATATTACAAAAAAAACAATTGCCTTAGATTTTTCACGGAAAGAAGACTATCTTTATACAACAGTTACTCCTTCAGTAATCATACAGCACAAGTCGGTTCTTTCCGGTCTTGAAAAAATTTTAGCTTTAGATGTATCTATTATACTGGATGCCGGTGCTTTTAATCCGTTAATTGAAATTATGCTAACCCAAATTATCGCAACCGCAACCGGTATTTATAACATTCCCAACATACACATTGAGGCAACAGCAATTCAAACAAATAAAAGACCTACAGACTGTTTTAGCGGTTGGGGTGAACACTATGTTACAGCTTCACTTGAAAAGCATATCAATGAATTAACAACAAAGCTGCAATTATCTCCGGTACAGTGGAGACTGGAAAATATGTATCATAATCGTATTAGAATAGCAGATAAAATTATTATGAGCGGTAATTACGGCTTTGAAAAACTATTAAAGGCAGCTTGTAACACAAGTGATTTTAATCGCAAATATCACGCATATAAATTATTAAACAATAATAAACAAACATGTCAACATGAAAACCCAAGAGGCATAGGAATTGCAATGGGCTTACAGTATAACGGAAGCCAAATTTTAATAGAGCAAGGCATAACTTATACCGTAGAAATGACGATGACAACTGAAGGTAAACTGTTGATAAAAACATCAAGCAACTCAACTGTAATGGAAAAAACATTAAAAGGCATAATTTCGAAAAAGCTGAACATTGAAGAAAACAGTATTATGTTTGATAACGAAATTACGGCTAAAACAGATGGAATAAATACAATAGGTGCTACATTATCATTTATTCTGCCTTTGATAAATAAATGCTGTGCAGCAATAGAAAGGCAAAGGTTTAGAAAACCTTTGCCCATTACTGTTTCTCGAACTTACAAACCTACACAGAAAATAGCATGGGAAAAAGAAAGTTTTTCGGGAAATCCTTTTATATCAGAAACACCGGGTGTTTGCATAGTTGAATTAGAATTAAATTTAACTGTCTATGAAATAATGATAAAGGGCATTTGGTTATCGTGTAGTCCGGGAACAGCAGTACCAAAAAATTCAATCATAAATGATTTGAAAAAAAATATTGCAACAGCCTTGTCCGGAACATTTGTTGAATGTAGTGCCCTGCTTGAAAATTTTTCTAAATACAAAATCATAAACACGCAACAAACACCTGACATAAATGTGTATATTGTTAATGATGAAACAGACATACAAAAGCAAAAAGGAATTGATAACCTTGCCGAAAATTTATTACCTGCTGCATATATTTCTGCATTAAATCAGATTTTAGTTAATACGGAAAATACTGTTGATGTCATTCCTATTTCACCAAAAAGTATATTTGAAACAATAAAAAGTAAAAATATCAAAAACGAGGTTATAGATGAGGATAACATTCATTCTAAATAAAACAAAAGTGCAAATTGAATCAGAACCAAATGAGCGTTTAATAACTGTGCTAAGACGCGAATTCGGATTAACAAGTGTAAAAAACAGCGATTATTACGGATTAACAGGATCATGCACGGTGCTTCTTAATGATTATCCCGTACCGGCTTCGATTATACCTGTATTTAATATAGAAGGAAAAGAAATTATTACATTGGAATATTTTCAAAAAATGAGCGAATACAAAACAATTATGTCTGTATTTAAACAAGCAGGGGTTCAAATGTGCGGTTATTGTAATGCAGGAAAAATATTTACGGTTTACGAAATAATTAAAAGCGGAGAAATGCCGAATACAGAACATATAAAAAGATTATTTAACGGTCAAATATGCAGATGTACATCAATTAAAGCATTGCAAGATGCGATTAAAAAAATAAAATTCTCATAAGGAAAAATTATGGAAACAAAAACAATTGTCTATAGAGTAAAAAACCTTAATGAAATTCAATCACACTTAAAAAATAATTCTCAAATTAAACCTGTTGCCGGTGCTACGGGGTTTTTGTACAACCAACAAGAAGAAAAAATAAAACTTCCAAAATACTTAATTTCATTAGACGGTGTAAAAGAGCTTTCAACCACAACAAAAACAGAAAGATACATTGAAATTGGAGCGACAGTTACACTGAAAAAAATTGTTTCTTTAGGTAAAAAAAATATTCCTGAAATTTTACATAAAGCTATTTCTGAAATGAGTATCAGCAATATACAAACACTTGCAACTATTGGCGGAAACATTGCATCTGCTTCGCCTTTAAATTCATGTACTGCACCTTTAATAGCATTAGATGCAAAACTGGAAATAAGAACCGCAAATGAGCTTGAATGGATACCGCTTGTCAAATATTATGACAAAACATTAACAGAATACAGGAATAAGCCCCATGTTATCACCAAAATAAAAATTGAAACGGAGGCATGGACTTATAGTTTTTATACAAGGCTTGGTCCAAAATCTATTATCACCGATGAAACCGCATATTTTATTTTTATGATAAATTCACAAAAAAAGTTAATTACAAAAATGCGATTAATTTTTGCAGACAATAATTTAATGCGAAAAAAAGAATTTGAAAATATTTTGCTTGGGCGCATTTTACCACTGTCAACAAAAGATATTCCGCAGATAATTGAAAAAGCAAAAGTCGTTTTCAAAATTGATGAATTTAAATCAGAGTATCATTACAACTGCTTTTTTAATTTACTTAAAAAATGTTTATTCGAATTAGTTTAATGAGGAAATTGCAAAAGTCAAACGAGTTTTGCAATTTATTCCAAAATATACCAAAATATACCAAAAAGCGCAATGAAATGAGCTTCTTTGGAGACACTTTTAAAAGTAACTCACCTTTTGAAAGTGCCTCTAATATTATTAAACAAAAAAAAAAGAACACCGGCCTTTTCAACAAATAGTTTTGCTGATTTTAAGTTCGCCGTTATCCTTTTTATCGATTAGGTAAAACAAAAAAGGATTTTGACGGCAGGAAAAAGCCGATTAAAAAAATGAGCAAAGATAAAAAGATTTAAGGCGAACGCGGGTTGCTAAAAGTGTTGTGAAATTTTAACATTTGCTTTTTTTATTTTCAAACCAACACTTAAATAATTTTACCGGCTAAAAATTTTCTATTGATTTTTTTCTATTGATTTTTTTCTATTGATTTTTTTTTAAGAATGATATATAATTGTTTTATGGAAAAAATGAAACGAACCGAAACTTGTGGAGCGCTAAGAAAGTCGGCGGTAGGTAAAACAGTTATATTGAACGGCTGGGTTTTTAGAAAGCGGGACCATGGTGGAATTACATTTATAAATTTACGCGACAGATACGGCGTAACACAGGTTGTTATTGATGACGATGCGAGTGATGGGTTAAAGGCAATAGGCACTGAATTAAAAATGGAGTATTGCATTGCCGTTGAGGGAGTGGTACGCGAGAGACCTGAATCAATGCGAAACGCCGACATGCCGACAGGAGATGTGGAAGTCAAGGCGTTGTTCATAGAAGTCTTATCAAAATGTGAAGTGTTGCCTTTTCAAATAGACGAAAAAACAAATGCGAATGAAGATCTGCGATTACGATTTAGATATTTGGATTTACGCTCAGGCAATATGCAAAAACATATTATGATGCGCTCTAAGGCGAGTTTTGCTGTAAGAGAATATTTAACAAGCAAAGATTTTTTTGAAATTGAAACTCCGACTTTTATTAAATCAACACCTGAAGGAGCAAGAGATTATCTTGTG
This sequence comes from Treponema sp., assembly GCA_002749205.1. GTDB lineage: Bacteria > Spirochaetota > Spirochaetia > Treponematales > Treponemataceae > Treponema_B. The sequence goes on from PDOP01000015.1 coordinate 26,015, forward strand.
CCGTCAAGATTGTACCCGGGTAAATTTTATGCTTTACCGCAGTCACCTCAAATTTATAAACAGCTTTTAATGGTTTCAGGTTTTGACAAATATTTTCAAATTGCCCGTTGCTACCGTGATGAAGATGCACGGGGAGACAGACAACCTGAATTTACGCAAATTGATATTGAAATGAGTTTTGCGTCACGGGAAGATGTACTTTCATTAACCGAAGAAATGATGGGATACATGTTTGAAAAAACAATCGGGTGCAAACTTCCAAAGCAATTTGAAAGGCTCTCTTTTGATGAGGCAATTGACTTATACGGAACCGACAAGCCCGATTTGCGTTTTGAAATGAAATTACAGAATGCAGACTTTATGGCAGACATAGCAGACTTTTCGGTTTTTAAAACCGCAATACAAAACGGCGGAAATATAAAAGCATTGGTTGTAAAAAATCAAGCTGAAAATTACAGTCGCAAAAAAATCGAAGAGCTTGAAGCGGTTGCAAAAATATATAAAGCAAAAGGGCTTGCTTGGATGAAAATGACAGACGGAAAACTTGAAGGCGGTATCTCCAAGTTTTTTGCAGGCTGTGAAAAAACAATTGCCGAAAAGTTGGGGGCATCTTCGGGTGATTTAATTTTATTTGTCGCAGATACAAACTACAAACTTGTATGTACCGCATTGGGTGCAGTAAGGTCAAAACTCGGAAAAGATTTAGGTCTTTTAAATCAAAGTGAATTTAAATTTGTTTGGATTCTTGACTTTCCGCTTTTTGAATGGAATGAAGATGAAAACAAATGGGATCCTGCACATCACATGTTTTCATATCCGCAGGAAAAATATTTACCTACACTTGAATCAGATCCGGGCAGTGTAAAAGGCGACCTTTACGATCTTGTTCTTAACGGATATGAAATTGCATCAGGCTCTATTCGTATTCATGATCCTGAATTACAAAAAAGAATTTTCAAAATTGTCGGCTTTGATGAAAAAGAAGCTGAAAAAAAATTCGGTTTTCTGCTTAATGCATTTAAATACGGACCGCCACCACACGGAGGTATCGCGCCCGGTCTTGACAGAATAATTATGATTATGGCAGAGCAAACTTCCATTAAAGAGGTAATTGCATTTCCAAAAAATAGTTTTGCAGTCAACCCAATGGACTACTCTCCAAGTGATGTTGACCAAAACCAATTAGACGAATTACATTTAAAAGTTGTATTTGACAATTAAAAAAAGGATTGATAAAATGAATATTACAATAATATACGGTGGAAAATCAGGCGAGCATGAAGTTTCTCTTAACTCCGCAACATCGGTTGCAAAAAATATTTCGACTGAGCATACTGTTAATCTAATTGGAATTAACAAATACGGAAAATGGTTTTTGCAGTCAGCCGATGAACTTGAAAGAATAAAACAAAACGAAAACGCAATATTAAAAATTACGGAAAACGATGATGCAGAAGTTTTTGTTTTGCCCGCAGGCGGAAACGAAAAAGCCTTATCCACCAAAACAAAATCAATCCCGACCGATGTTGTCTTTCCTGTATTACACGGCTCTTTTGGCGAAGACGGAACCATACAAGGCTTGTTTGAAATGGCAGACATTCCTTATGTCGGCGGAGGCGTAATGTCAAGCAGCGTTGCAATGGATAAAGAAAAAACAAAAACAATTTGGAAAGCAGAAGGTTTGCCTGTTGTCCCTTATGTTTCAATTAAATATCCTGAATGGAAAGACAACATGTTGCGAGAAAAAATGATTGCACACACGGAAAAAGAACTTGACTATCCGCTATTTGTAAAGCCAAGCTCCGGCGGCAGCTCAGTCGGTGCAGGGCGAGCAACAAACCACTCACAACTCATATCTTGCATTGAAAACGCTTTTTTATGGGACCAAAAAGTTTTAATTGAAACGGCAATCCCTGCGCGCGAAATTGAATGCTCTGTTACAGGCAACTCCGAGCTGACCGCATACACACCGGGTGAAGTAATACCAACCCACGAGTTTTACGACTACGAAGCAAAATACACCGACCCAAACGGCGCCGACTTAAAAATCCCTGCAGACATCACAAACGACCAACGCAAAACAATTCGCGACCTCGCAATAAAAGCCTACTCCGCACTCGACCTCGCCGGCTTTTCACGCGTAGATTTTTTTATCGACAAACGCACAAACAATATTTACATCAACGAAATCAACACCCTACCCGGCTTCACCTCAATTTCAATGTTCCCAAAAATGTGCATCGCCTCAGGCTTACCTTACAACAAATTAATTATGCAACTTTTGGAATTGGCAATTCAAAAATTTAAAACAAAAAAAGTTCTTCATTCAAATTTAACAAAACAAAACTAAAATATTGGGCGTTTCCTGTATTTTAATATTCCGCTTTTACGGAATATTAAAATACAGGTCGGTCTACGGCTTCCAATCTTTTTTTTGCTTCTTTAAATATTGAGCAATGCTTTTCCTTACCGTCAAAGATTGCTGTTGCACATCACCCGCTAAAAAAAAGGATTTCCGCCTTCGCCCTAACGCTCGGCAAACTTATTGTTTTATTTTAAAACATCATAAATTAAAATTCGGTGTTAAATATAAAGCTTCTTCATTGCTTAATTTCGGAAACGACACGCGCTTTCTGTCATTTGTATGTGCATTAAACAAAACAGTTATACTGTCGTTTGAAGTTACCATAACAACATGTGATTCTTTAACTAAACATATAAAGCCGCCTGCACTTATACCGGAATAGGTTGTATTAAAAAAAATATTTTTTCGTTTCATATAATTTGTAACGCCTTTGTATTCATATTTGGGACTTCCGGTTCTAATCCATAAAAGACTATCCGGTTTCCAAATGCTTGTGGTTTCTACACCGGCTGCATGAATACATTGTGAAACAAAGTTCGCACAATCATTTTCGTAATAAGAATAATCTTTATTCCAAAAACGTTTATCGGCATTTTTATTTACTGGATTTGATGTATATCTGTCGGCATAGTCAATCGCTTTTTTACATTGATACACTGTTTTAATCTTCTTTACTCGCGCTGATTTTTTTATAAAGTCCGCTCCTTCTTTATACATTTGTTCAAAACTTGGAGATTTTAATTCAATAGCAGGCGTTTCATCATTATAAGTTGCAATTGTTATTTCTGATGTTTCAAATTTTTTTTCGCTATCCGTAAAACGCACTTTGAAAATATTATTTTCCGTTTGCCATGTCCCAATATACTTTTTCAGTTCATCTATTTTTGTTTTATACATTTTTAAAGCTATCGGATTATTTCCGGTTATGTCAACACCATTTTTCATACCCTGTACAAACGGTAATTCTTGAACAAAGTTAAACTTCAATTTTTTTTCGATTACAACAAAAAAATATTCGGTGTTTTTTTCAAACGGATTTTCTTTATCCAATTTTGGATAATATTTATACGCGTAAACCTTTTTTATTGCATAATAATCAGAATATAAAAAATTTGCAAACTCTTCAAAAAAATCAGTTGCCCTATTATTTATTTTTCCATACTTTTCTTTTTTTTCAAGTTTGTTTATTTTTGAAGAAAACGGAAACGAAGTCTTTATTTGTTTATGAGTTCTTATAAACAATATAAATTGTATAATGGCAATTATCCACAACAGAGCAATTGCGGTAATCATTATTTTATTTCCAAGCGGTTTATTTTGTTTTTTTTTATATTTTTGTGTTCGCTTATTTTTCATTGTCAGGATTTTATTACTTTTGAAAAAAAAATACAAGAGAGGAAATTACTTTTTTAAATATAATTATTGAAAAAAAATTGTTTTTATGATATAAATTATAGCCTGGCGAAAGCGATTGTAGCGATTGCGGTTACGAGTTTTTAAAAACTCGTAACCGCAAGATCCATTTTGCACAGCATTGAGAAAATTGCAAAAGTTACTCCACTTTTGCAAGTGGGTCTATTTCTGTGCAAAATTAGCCGTAGCGATAGCGAAGTCGCGGAATGAGCGGTTTTTTATTTTGTGAAGTTATTCAATAATTACTATATACATTTCAAAATAAAAAATTCGCCCAAATTAAAAATAAAAAGGATTTGAAAATATGGCTTTAAATTGTGGAATTGTAGGATTGCCGAATGTCGGAAAGTCAACTATTTTTTCGGCGTTGACAAAAGCTCCTGCGGAGGCGGCGAATTATCCGTTTTGTACGATAAACCCGAATGTTGGAATTGTTAATTTGCCGGATGCACGGTTAGATTTTTTGGCGGAGGCGTTTGAACCGGAAAGAAAAATTTCGGCGACAGTTGAGTTTGTCGATATTGCAGGTTTGGTAAAAGGAGCTTCGCAGGGTGAAGGTTTGGGAAATCAGTTTTTGTCGCATATTCGTGAAGTTGCGGTAACGGCACATGTTGTTCGCTGTTTTGACGATGAGAATGTCGTGCATGTTGACGGTGCAATTGATCCGGTTCGCGATGTTGAAACGATTGCGATTGAGTTGGCGTTAGCGGATTTGACAAGTTTGGATAAAAGAGCAGCCCGTGCGGAAAAAGCAATGCGCATGGGCAAAGAGGCACAAAAAGAAGCGGCACCTGTTTTAAGTGCAATCGAAAAAATCCGCCCTTTGTTGGAAGACGGAAAAGCGGCTCGACTTGCGGATTTAACTGATGAAGAAAAAGTCGCAATTTACGATACGCATTTAATTACAATGAAGCCTCAGATTTATGTTTGCAATACCGATGAGGTAGGAGCCGTTGAAGGTAATGCATACATTGACGGCGTTAAAAAAATTGCGGCTTTGGAAAATGCAGGCGTGGTTGTTATTTGCGGAAAGTTTGAAGCTGACCTTGCCGACCTTGAAAGCGATGAAGAGCGAAAAGCGTTCATGCAGGAAGTCGGTCTTGAAGAATCGGGGCTTTCGGTTTTGGCGCGTGCGGTTTATAATTTATTGGGCTTGCGTACTTTTTTCACGGCAGGCTCGGACGAATGCCGTGCTTGGACAATTCATGCAGGGGATAAGGCACCGCAGGCGGCAGGGGTAATTCACACTGATTTTGAGAGAGGTTTTATCAAGGCGGAAGTTTACAGTTTTGAAGATTTTAAAAAGCACGGCAGTGAGCAAAAAATAAAGGAAGCCGGTCGTTACAGGCTTGAAGGTAAAGAGTACGAAGTTGCAGACGGTGATGTTATCTTTTTTAAATTTAACGTTTAAAAATTGAATGCTTACCAAACATAATTTACAATGGTGTTTTAAAAAATTTTAAAAATCGTTTTACCTGCCCAAGCGCTTTATTTCTTCTATTTTGTCCCGTATAACCGCCGCCTGTTCGTACATAAGCATATCTGCATATTCTGCCATCTGCTTTTCCAAACGGCGAATTAATTTTTTTCTGTCTTTCGGATTAAAAATATTGTAGCTGTTTATAATAGGCTCGACTTCATCACTCGCCGCTTTTGTTTTATTTTCGTTTTCGCGAACCAAAATATCACCAATTGCTTTTTTAATCGTAGTCGGTGTAATGTTGTGTTTCTTGTTGTATTCGATTTGTATTTCACGGCGGCGTGTGGTTTCCTCGATTGCTTCTTTCATTGCATCACTTATTTTATCGGCATACATTACAACTTTACCGTTTTCGTTTCTGGCTGCACGCCCAATTATCTGAATTAAACTTGTAGCCGAGCGCAAAAAGCCTATTTTATCGGCATCTAAAATTCCGATATATGCAACTTCGGGTAAATCTATTCCTTCGCGCAAAAGGTTTATGCCTACAAGAACATCAAACTCACCTATTCTCAAACCTTTTAATATTTCAACTCGCTCAATTGTTTCAACCTCACTGTGAATATATTTTACTTTTAAGCCTAATCCCAAAAGATAGTCAGTTAAATCTTCCGCCATTTTTTTTGTTAATGTAAGGATTAAACTTCTTTCATTACGGGCAATTTTTTCTTTTATGCTGTGATAGATATGCTCCATCTGCCCTTCGCTTTTGTGAATTTCCAAAACGGGATCTAACAAACCTGTAGGACGAATCAATTGCTCGACCGTGCGGGTGGCTCTGTCGAATTCTCTGTAACTCGGTGTTGCGGAAACAAAAATCGCCTGATTTATTTTTTTTTCAAACTCGGCGAATTTAAGCGGACGATTATCAAGGGCAGACGGAAGTCTAAAACCAAAATCAACCAAATTCTGTTTACGCGATCGATCGCCTTCGTACATTGCTCCTATTTGCGGCACTGTTACATGACTTTCGTCCAAAAAAACCAAAAAGTCATCAGGAAAATAATGAAACAAAGTTGCAGGCGGTTCTCCTGCTTTTCTGTTTGCAATTGGTGCAGAATAATTTTCAATACCGGGACAATGCCCCATTTCGGCAAGCATTTCTAAATCATACTCGGTGCGTGTTTTTAATCTCTCGGCTTCCATCAATTTGTTTTGAGAGTTCAATTCACTAAGTCTGTCTTTAAGCTCAAATCTAATTCTTTCAATTGCATTCGGGATTGCATTTTCGGGTAATACAAAATGCTTTGCAGGATAAATAGACAACTCTTCAAAATTTTCGGTTGTTTCGCCTGTCAGCGGATTAAACCTTTTAATGGAAACAATTTCTTCCCAATCAAATTCAACCCTGTAGGCTTCTTCCATATATGCCGGAAATATTTCGAGTACATCACCTCTTGCCCTGAAACGCCCTCTTTCCAATACAGCATCATTTCTTTCGTATTGTAATCCGACTAATTGGCGTTTTAAAACATCGGGAGAAATGCTTTCGTTTTTATCAATGTGAATTCTCATATCGCGCCAAGTTTCAGGCAAACCCAAGCCGTAAATACACGAAACTGTTGCAACAACAATTACATCGCGGCGCTCCATCAAGCTAAATGTAGCCGACAATCTCATTCTGTCAATTTCATCATTGATAGATGCGTCTTTTTCTATAAACAAATCACGCGCAGGCACATAGGCTTCAGGTTGGTAATAATCATAATATGAAACAAAATATTCAACGGCATTGTTCGGAAAAAAATCTTTGAACTCACGATACAGCTGAGCAGACAGAGTTTTGTTATGACTGATAATCAATGTAGGTTTTTGCACCGCCTGAATAATATTCGCCATTGTAAATGTTTTCCCCGAGCCGGTTACGCCTTTTAGGGTTTGAAATCTATCACCGGCTTCGATGCCGCCAACCAATTTTGCAATTGCTTCAGGTTGGTCGCCGGAAGGTTCAAATTCGGAAACAAGTTCAAATTTTTTCATGGCTTAATTCAATGCGGCATCTATTGCACTAATTACTGCATTTCTAAACCCGTGTTTTTCCAATGCGAGTACGCCTTTTATTGTCGTACCGGCGGGCGAGCAAACATCATCTTTCATTTTCGCAGGGTGGCTTTTTGTGTTTAATTTTAACATTGCAGTACCTTCAAGCATTTTTGCCGAAAGAGTGTAAGCCTGCTCTCGAGATAAACCGAAACGAACTCCTGCATCACCCAACGCTTCTATGAACATAGCAGCATAAGCGGGCCCACATCCTGCTATAACTCCTGCGATACCGAACTGTTTTGTCGGAACTGTTTCAAAAGCAGAAATTGAGCCAAATATTTTTTTTACACTTTCAAATTCACTTTCAGAAAGGCTATGGGTTTGTTCAACAACAATAATCCCGGCTCCTATTTCACAGGCAGTATTCGGCAAAAATGAAATATGCGAAATGTTTTTAGGCAGTATTTTTTCATAGTTTTCAAACAACATTCCGACAGCCACCGAGATTATAACTTTGCCTTGTAGCTTTGATTTTACAGGCTCAATAACTTCTTCTATTTGATGAGGTTTTACGGCTATTACAATCCAATCGCTTTTTTCAACCAATTCGTTTACTGATTTGCAAGGGTTTATATTAAGCTCTTTGCAACGATTTTGTAATTTGTTTAAGTTACGCGCTGTTGCATAAACATTTTGAGATTTAACAGCCCCTGCACTCAACAATCCTTTTGCCAAAGCACTCCCCATATTTCCAAAACCCAAAAATCCTATTTTCATAATACCTCCGAAATTATATTCTTCATTATCATATAAACTTCCGGCATTGTCAATATAGGTGTGGGGATAAAATTAAAGCAAAGCAGAAAACCGGCGTGTTAAAACTAGACTAAAGCCTGATTTTAAGCTCGCCGTTATCCTTTTGCTCGATTTGATTACACAGAAAAGACCTTCAACCGCAAGGGAGAAGAGTCGCTTATATTTCATAAGCAAAGAGCAAAAGATTTAAGGCGAGCGTGGGTTGGCACTTTAGTGCAAAAACTCACCGGCTTTTTTAAAACCGATGAGCTTTAGTTTGTCGTTAAACGGCTTCCATAGTTTCTTTTTTTTCGTATTCAAGCTCGGCAAGTCGCTTTTCAAGCTCGACTCTTCGCTCGCATTTACATTTCGGGCATTCAAAATGCTCACCCTCAAGGTAACCGTGTATCGGACAAACGGAAAATGTCGGCGAGATTGTAAAATACGGTATTCTATAATTTGATGCAACCGCTTTAACTAAGTCGCGACATGCTTGCCAGTCTTTAATTGCTTCGCCAACAAAAATGTGAATAACGGTTCCACCCGTATATTTTCGCTGGAGGACTTCCTGATGGTCGAGTGCGGTAAAAACATCTTCGGTAAAATCAACCGGCAACCAGCTTGAGTTTGTGTAAAACGGATCTTTATCGCCTGATGATTTGATGTCAGGGAATTGCGCTTTATCGTGCCTAGCAAGTCTGTACGATGTACTTTCGGCAGGTGTTGCTTCGAGGTTGAATAAATCACCGGTTTCTTCTTGGAAGTCGGCGAGTTTGTTTCGCATGTGGGTTAAAACTTTTTCTGCAAAGTTATGCCCTTTTTCGGTTACAATGTTTTCGCCCAAGAAGTTAATACAGCATTCATTCATTCCGCAAATTCCGATAGTGGAAAAGTGGTTGTTCAAATGCTGTAAATATCTGCGGGTATACGGAAACAATCCGCCTTCCAAAAGTCGGTTTACAACCTTTCGTTTAATCTGCAAGCTCTGTTTTGCAATCTCCATAAGATAGTCAAGTCGTTTGAAAAAGCTATGCTCGTCTTTTGCAAGGTACCCTATTTGCGGTAAGTTAATTGTTACAACGCCAATGGAGCCTGTAAATTCATCTGAGCCGAATAACCCCCCGCCTCTTTTTCTGAGCTCTCTTTTATCAAGCTGCAAACGACAACACATGGAGCGAACATCGCCGGGGTTTAAATCGGAGTTAAGAAAGTTCTGGAAATACGGAGTTCCGTATCGTGCTGTCATTTCAAAAAGCAGATTTGCATTTTCGCTTGACCAGTCGAAATCGGCAGTAATATTATATGTAGGAATCGGATATTGAAAACCCCTGCCGTTTGCATCGCCTTCAAGCATCAGTTCAATAAAGAGCTTGTTGATTAAATTCATTTCTTCTTGGCAATCACCATAAGTGAAGTCCTGCTCTTCGCCTCCGACAACAGCGGGTTTATCTTTTAAATCGGTTGGACATGTCCAGTCAAGCGTAATGTTGGTAAAAGGTGCCTGACTTCCCCAGCGGCTCGGAGTGTTCACGCCGTAAACAAAACTCTGCAAGCATTGTTTTACGGTTTTTTCAGATAGGTTATCTGCCTTAACAAACGGAGCGAGATAAGTGTCGAACGAGCTGAAGGCTTGAGCTCCCGCCCACTCGTTTTGCATAATGCCCAAAAAGTTTACAATTTGCTGAATTAGTGTTGAAAGATGCTTGGGCGGTTTTGAAGTGATTTTATCGGGCACACCACCTAAGCCTTCTTTAATAAGCTGTCTTAAAGACCAACCGGCACAATAACCCGAAAACATCGAAAGGTCGTGAATGTGAAAAGCCGCAGTTGTATGAGCTTCGGCAATTGCCGGTGTGTATATATTTTTCAGCCAATAATTGGCGGTAATTGTGCCTGAATTATGCAAAATCAAACCACCAAGCGAAAAGTTGACATTTGCGTTTTCTTTTACGCGCCAGTCAGACTGGCTCAAATAGCCGTTCATCGTTTCGTTTATATCCAGCATTAAATTCTTTGCATCGCGAACAGCCTCTCTCTTTGAACGATAAAGAATATAAGCCTTTGCCAATTTTGCCTCATTTTGTTCTATTAAAACGGCTTCAACAATATCCTGTATTTCTTCAATTGCGGGAATGGAATAAGAATACCTTTCCTTCATAATTTCGCAAAGTCGCTCTTCAACATAACCGGTCAACTTTTCGGCAAGCTCAATATCACTCCTGCCCGTAGTCGCCTTAATTGCCTTATCTATTGCCTTGATAATCTTTTTTGGATTATAAGCCTCAACCGAGCCGTCTCTCTTTGCAACCGACCTGATTATCTGATTTTCATCGGTATCTACCGCTCCTAAAAATTCCTTCCATTCAGGAAAAACTGTCTGCTCACGCATATTTGCCACAAAAACCTCCCCCTTGTTTTATGCATTAGTTTGTATTTAATTTGTATTATTGAATCATTTTTTTACTCACAAAGTTTAAAATAAAAACTTAAAAAAACGCCTAATTTAATTTGAACCTCTAAATCTCTTTGTCTATCTTCTTAACCTCTTGAATAAATTCATCGAGGTCGTTAAACTTCCTGTAAACCGAAGCAAACCTGATATAAGCAACCTTGTCCACCCTGCTCAAATTGGCAAGCACCATTTCTCCGAGTACGGAGCTGCTTATCTCTCCCCCTTCGGAAAGCATCATAGCCTGGTCTTCTATTTCATTCATAAGATTTTCAATCGTAAATCTCGAAACAGGCCGTTTTTCAAGGGCACGCTCAAGCCCTTTTTCAATTTTCTTTGCATCAAAAGGCTCACGTCTGCCATCGCGTTTGACTATCATTAAAGGTTTTTCTTCAATCCGCTCATAGCTGGTAAATCTGTATCCGCAAAGAACACACTCCCTTCGTCTCCTTATGCAATCCCCTTGCGCAAGAGTCCTTGACTCAATTACTCTGTCTTCATTTTTACGACAATGCGGACACCTCATCTACTCCTCCCGTATGTAGTGCAAACATCTGTATAAACACATAATACAACACTACATATAGAGTGTCAAGAGGTATGATGTAAAATAATTAAAAAAATGCAACTTTATTTAAAATTTGCCGGTGCCAACCCGCGGGCTCGCATATCCTTTTGCCCTTTTTTGCTTTTAAAATCAACGCTTCTCCCCCTAGTCGAAGGTTTTTTCTGCTTAATTTAATCGGGCAAAAGGGAAGACTTCGCCCGCCACCACAGGCAAAACGAATTTGCATAAAACGCCGGTATCATGATAACAGCCCGTCAAAAGCAAAAAAAAGCATAAAAGTTTAAATTTAAACTTGAAAATAATTCCTAACTTTATTATATTATATATAAGATAATTCTTTAAATTAAATAAAGAATAAACCCATTTTAGGAGTAAAATTATGGAACAAGAAATTTACAGAATGCCAAATTTAGGCGATGCATTTCCTAAGTTGTCAGTAAAAACAACTCAGGGCAATATGGACTTACCCGAAGATTATAAAGGTACATGGTGGATACTTTTCAGCCACCCTGCCGATTTCACACCGGTTTGTACCACCGAGTTTGTCGGATTTCAGAAAAAAATGGAAGAATTTGAAAAAATCGGGGTTAAACTCATCGGAATGTCAATCGACCAAGTTCAAAGCCACATCAAATGGATTGAATGGATTAAAGAAAAACTCGGTGTTGATATTACATTCCCCGTAATTGCCGCAAATGACGATATTGCAAACCGTCTTGGAATTTTACATCCGGGAAAAGGCACAAACACTGTTCGCTCAGTTTTTGTAATTGACCCTCAAGGGCTTGTAAGATTAACACTTACATATCCACAGGAAATCGGACGAAACATGGACGAAATCCTTAGAGCAACAAAAGCCTTGCAGCTTTCGGATTCCAAGCAAATTGCAACACCTGCAAACTGGCCCAACAACGATATCCTTGAAGACAAGGTTATCATACCGCCGGCAGGCACGGTAGCCGATGCAAAAAAGCGTCTTGACGAATACGAAGGCTTTGACTGGTGGTTCTGCTACAAAAAGCTTGACTAAACGTCTGCTTAACTGCAAAAAAAGCGACAAAGACTTACAGTCTTTGTCGCTTTTCTTTATATAAAAATTCAATAAAATTCCAAAGATAATTTTTAAAACAAAGCAGAAAACCCTTGCATGTAAATGTATCCTTTTTTCCTGATTTGGACTCCCTCGTCTATCCTTTTGTTCGATTATATTAAACAAAAAAGCCGGCTCTTCAGAGACGACGATTATACCAATGAAGAAAAGAGCAAAAGATTATGCGAGGGAGTCGGGTTGCCAAGAGTATTATAAAGTAAATTGAACAACAATTTACTTTATAATACTCTTGAATTTTTTGTAAATTTATGCTTAAATGTTTATTATGAGAAAAGGTATTTTTGTTTATCTGTTTTTTTTGTTTGTGTTTCTGGTTGCAGGTGCTTCGCTTTTGGGGTTTATGCTTGCAAGAACGAAGAACATAAAAGATACTGAAGAATTTACAAGGTTTACTCTCGATTTGCCGTCCAAAGTTTTGGATATCAGAGGCGATATTATTACGGAGTATTCTTCTACCGAAAAGCGTGAGCTGATAACTTTTGATAAAATTTCACCAAGTTTAATTCACGCTTTGCTTGCCCGCGAAGACAGAACATTTTACAGACATCCGGGTTTTAGTTTGAAGGCGATTATTCGTGCGGTTATCGGGCAGATTTTAGATAAAAATCTCGGAGGCGGAAGTACCATAACTCAGCAAACAGCCGGTATTCTGTATTGCGACAGGACTGATAAAAGTATTAAGCGTAAGATAATCGAGCTTTGGTGGGCGCTTCAAATGGAAAGGCGATATTCAAAAGACGAGATTATGGAGCTTTATTTAAATAAGGTTTATTTGGGAAGCGGTACCATTCACGGTATAAGCGCGGCGGCTAAATTTTACTGTAATCATTCTGCCGCAGAGCTTACTCCCGCCGAATCCGCCATTATTGTGGTTCAGCTTTCAAGTCCTACACTGAATAACCCTTTTGAGTATCCAAACACGGCTCGCAATAAACAAACTTATGTTTTAAACGAAATGATTGAGCTCGGTTATTTGGATCAAAAAACCGCAAACGAGTCGTTTGAAGAATATTGGGATAGTTTTGATTATACCAGAACAGCCACTTCAGGTTTTTACAGTCGCGAAGACAGGGCTCCCTGGTTTTCAGAGTATGTCAGACGAGAGCTTGAAACCCTGCTTTACGGTACCATGAATTACTATACGGACGGATATGTTATAAACACTACTTGCGATTTACGCCATCAGGCGATTGCCGAAAAATACCTTTTGCCGCAAATCGAAAAAGCAAACCGCGATGTTGAGCGCGACAGTACATCGGATAAATCGAGTGTTGCGGCTTTCAGGAATATGACAACACTGGTTTCACTTTGTTTCGATTTACCCGGTATAAAGGCGGATACTCGCAGAAATAAGGTTACTTCTTTAAAAATGTACCGCGAAGATCTTAACCCCACCGTTGATGTTCTTTCGCTTCTTTTCGATATTCAAGATTTACAAATCGCCACAAAACGAGGGGCAGCAAAGGCAAAAGAAGCCTTTGAAAAGAGAAATGTACAGGGTGCTATGGTTTGTATTGAAAACGAAACAGGTTATATCACGGCGATTATCGGCGGAAGTAAGTATAATCAGGCAAATCAGCATATTAGGGCAACTCAGGGCAGAATGCAGGTAGGAAGCTCTATCAAACCTCTATACTATTCTGCTGCAATTGATGCTCGAAAAATTACTGCGGCTTCATGTCTTGCAGATACGCCCCGTGTTTTTGAAAACCGTGCAGGTGTACAATACATTCCAAGCAATTACAGCGGTAAATGGGAAGGCACTGTGCTTGCTTATTATGCTCTTGCCAATTCGCTTAATATTCCTGCTATCGATGTATTGGATAAGGTCGGTTTTAACGGGGCTATTGACCGAATGGCGAATTTAACGGGCGTTACCGATCCGCAGCGAATTAGAGAAAACTTTCCGCGAGTATATCCGCTTGCACTTGGTGTCTCAAGCTTTTCGCCTCTCGAAATGGCTAAAGCATTCGCCATATTCGCCAACGAAGGAAGAGATGTCGACCCGATAGCTATCTTGAATATAGAAAACAGAGACGGTAAGACAATTCTTGACCCTGAAAGAGATATGCTTATTGCACAAAAAAAACGCGGAGCGGCAATGCAGGTTGTAAGTCCTCAAACAGCTTATATAATGACTGATATGTTAAAATACACGGTTAGAGGCGGAACTCTTTTTAGAACGACTCAGCGAGGCAATAAATTTACATACAAAGATTCTAAAACCGGTAAATATTATAAAATACCAATGGCAGGAAAAACAGGAACAACCCAAAACTGGAGCGATGCTTGGACTGTCGGTTACTCCCCGTATTATACAACAGCTGTTTGGTTTGGGTTTGACAGGGGCGGCAGATCTCTTGGAATGCAAAACTACGGCTCTGCACTTGCAGGCCCTGTGTGGGCAGACTTTATGTACGAAATACATAAGGGTAAATCTCAAAAATCGTTTGTCAGACCCGAAACGGGGTTGGGGTATGCCCAAGTTTGTAAGCGCTCAGGTCTGCGTCCTACAAAATTATGCAACGAAGGTGTTATAGGACTGTACTTTTTAGCCGGAACAACTCCCCGAAAAAGCTGTGCTTACCACGAAATAAATAAAAACATGAAAACATTGGGTATTGACAGGTTAAAGAACTCCGTCATCGGAAACGAAAATGCAAGCTCTGCCTATGACGATGATGATACAAATCCACTAACAATAAGCGATGCCTACGGTGATTCGACAGACGAAGAAGATACAGATGAGCTTGACATAGATAAATGGCTTGAAGAATCAGGTCTTTTAGAAGACGAAGATACCACAGTAGAGGTTGAAGAAAACACAAAAGACAAAGATAAGGATAAAAAGAAAAAAGATAAAGACAAAAAAGACGAAGATGAAGAAGGAGAACCGACCAATCCTCTGCTATAACAGTAAAGCCAATCGCAAAAATCAGTTATTTTTGCGATTGGCTTGTTCGATTGACAAGAAAAAAGCTCAAAAATCCTGTCTTTTGAACTTCTGAATGTTGCCGTCAATCCTTTGCAGGTTTTTTATCACCGGATTTTTTCGGTGGGTTTAATATCGAATAAAGATACCTTTTTATTTTTTGACTTGCAGTTTTTTCAAAATCTTTAACGACATTTATTTTATTTATTTTTGAAGTTCTGTTCACCCTTGAATTTACAAAAAATTTAATTTCATTTAAAACTTCTTCATTTTTATATGCAATAGCATCTGTAATGCTGTTTACAACAGAATCAAAAGTTCGCTGTGTAGCCTGTAACTTCGTTTCCGATTCATGCGAAAGTCGCTCTTTATCGGCAGCATTTTTTAATTTTTCTTCGTTTAATTTTATAAGAGCAACAATAGAAGAATTTTCCCCTTCGACAACAAGCGACTCCGAAACAATCGGATGTTGATTTAAAACAAACTCTATATCCTCGGGGTAAATATTTTCTCCTGCGGCGCTCAAAATTAAATTTTTAGATCTTCCGCATAAACCGACCCTTCCCTTTTTGTCGATTTTACAAAGGTCGCCGGTTTTAAACCAACCGTCCTCGGTAAAAGCCTCTTTAGTAAGCTCAGGCTCTAAATAATACCCTTTCATCACATTAGGCCCTTTGACAACAAGCTCGCCAATACCCTCTTCGTTTTGATTCAATAACTTTACATCAACACCCGGAATTGCAGGCCCAATCATGCCCGGCTTCGTTGTCTTTGGATTTGAAAAAGCCACAAGGGGCGATGTTTCCGTTAACCCATATCCTATGCCATAAGGGAATTTTGCATCCTTCAAAAACTCCTCAATTTTAGGATCTACCTTTGAACCGCCAATACCGAAAAATTTTACTCTCCCGCCCATAGCCTTAATAATTTTCTTACCTGCAATTCTAGACATAATTTTTCGCCCCAACCAAGTCTTAACAAAAAATTTAGTAAACTTCGACTTATTAAATGCAGGCACAACTTTTGACTTATATATTTTTTCAATTATAAGCGGAACCGACAAAATATTATTCGGCTTTACTTTTTGTAAAGTAGGCATTAAAATTCTCGGCACAGGCGGCCCGTCTAAATACACAACCAATGCTCCATTCAAAAACGCAAGCAAAAAACCAACCGTAAATTCATAAACATGAGACATCGGCAAAATTGACAAAAATACATCATATTTATTTACCCTATGTGCAAACTGACACGAAACGGCACTGAAAACAAGATTTTTATGAGAAAGCTCAACTCCCTTGGGTCTACCTGTCGTACCTGAAGTATAAATAATAGCGGCAGTATCATCTTCACTGCTTTCATAAACAGGAACAGCTCTTTCCTCTTTCGATTCCCCGCGAATTAGCGAAAAATCATCAAGCAAAACAGCCTTTTCGATACTTTCAGGCATTTTACTCATCAACGCCTTTGAAACAATCATCGCATTCGTACCCGAATGAGAAATACAACCTGCTACATCGGACTCATTAAAATCCGGCAAAAGCGGAACCGCAACAGCACCCATCGTAACAATCGCAAGATAAGCAATCCCCCAATGAGGCATATTCCTGGAAAAAATCGCAACCTTATCGCCTGCTGAAATACCAATGGAATCCAACAAACTGCGAACTTTTTCAATTTTCTGATTTACTTGCGAATATGTAAACGGCTCATCTGTCGGAAAAGCAAGTGCCGGCCGCTCTGCAAACAACTTCACGGTATTTTTCAACAAAGCCGGAAAAGTATACGAACCCAATTCATTTATAGTCTGCATAATCACACCTCATAAAATATAGACAGCTAAAAAGTATTAAAGTTGCATTTTATATGCATAATTTTTTTTGTAAATTTATAGCGAGGATTTATCTTACGAGAAAAACCCTCGCGCTTACAACCCGACATCTGCCTTAAATCTTTTGTTCTTTTCCTATTAAAACAATCGACTCTTTTCCCTGACGGTCAAAGGTCTTTACTGCAAAACTTTATCGAACAAAAGGATACCGGCAGCTGTCCACAACACCCTAATCATTTTTTAAATCCCGCCGGTGTTCTGCTTTTAAAACATAGCATCTTTTGCAATTTCCTCAGTCCATCAAAACTGCAATATCTTAAACAGCATTATCATCAGAAAGTATATCTGTTTTAATATCAGGGTCAAGGACAATATCAATCACAGTGAAAAAAATTATCAAAATCATCGGCCCTAAAATCAAACCCTTTAAACCAAGCAAATTAACCCCGCCAATTAACGAAAAGAAAATCAAAAGCGGGTGAACCTTTATTGTATCCTTTAAAAACATCGGGCGCAATAAATTATCCATAGTGCTAATTCCGAGTCCTGCAACGACAGTAAATAAAACAGCCCTCACAATACTTTTCGTAAAAAACATTACAATCGCCACAGGTACCCAAACGGCACCGCCACCGAGCAACGGAATAAACGAGGTGAAAAAAATCAATATTGATAAAATCAGTGAGCCTTTAACTTGAAATGCAACAAATATTATAAAAGCCGTTATTGCTTGATACAAAGCAACCAGAAAAAAGCCCTTAAAAAGGCTCGTGGTTGTATCCTTAAATTTTATCATTATCTTATTCATGTCAGTGCCTCGTATGGGAACAGACTTTGCAAACAAACCGGCAAGATACTTTCCGTCAACATAAAAGAAATACAAAGCAAAACAAGCAAACACAACCGAAATCAGAAAATGCCCCGTATTGGTAATCACATATTTTGCAAAGCCCACCATATTATTTGAATACTGAGAAAGCAATTCAAAAATCTTCGATTGAAAATCAATCTTGCGCAAATCAATAGTTTTTTGCGAAAGACTATAAACAGAGTCGCTGAGCTTTGCAAAGACACTCTCACTTCCTGCATCATTTATTTGTTTCAAAAATCCGGTTAAAAGATCTCCAATATCCCTCAATTGGCCTACAGCCAAAATAACTATAAGAGTGGCAATGGCACCGACAATCAAAATAGAAAAAATCGCAAAAGCAAACGCAATTAAGCGTCTTTTAAAATCAAAGCCTTTTTTTTCCTTGTTTAATTTTCCGACAACCTTGTTATATAAAGGCAAAATCAAAATATATAAAATTGCCGCCCAAAACAAAGGCTCCCCGTAAGGAAAAAACAGAGCAATAACCAAAAAGAGTAACCCTACAAATATAACAAGTAACGAAATTGACTGTATTTTTAATTTATTCAAACCGCTCAAATTCAACACCCTCACGCATTCGCATCAAATTACGAAAATACTTAACCGTGCCGACCTTCAACTCATTTGTCGCATCTTCATCGCATACCAACATCGCGTACCGATGATTTTGCAACGCACTGATTGTCCACATACTGTTTACCCCTTCTTCGACAGCATGCTGAACTGCATTTGCTTTCGCAAAACCTGTTGCCATAAAAACAACTTCCTGTGAATCCATAATTGTACCAACCCCAACGGTTAAAGCACTCTTAGGCACGCACCTTACATCGTTATCAAAAAACCTTGAATTCATTTTAATTGTACTGTCCGCCAAATACCTGTGAGCGGTGCGTGAAGCAAACGAAGTTGTAGGCTCATTAAAAGCAATATGCCCGTCTGCACCGACACCTCCAAAAAACAAATTTATTTTCCCGTAATCCAAAACCTTTTTTTCATAACGCTCACACTCAACATCAAGATCTACAGCCATTCCGTCAAGTATATTTATATTCTCCGGCTTTATATCAATGTGATTAAAAAAGTTTTCCATCATAAAATAATGATAACTCTGAGGGTGACTTTCGGGCAACCCGACATACTCATCCATATTGAATGTAACAACATTTGCAAACGAAATCTGTCCTGCCTTATGCTTTCGAATCAAAGCCTCATAAACCCCCAAAGGAGTCGAGCCGGTCGGTAATCCCAACACAAAAGGACACTCCTTAGTCGGTGCAAAATTCTTTATTCGCCTTGCAATATACTCTGCAGTAAATTCTGCCGCAGCCTCATAATCTTTTTCTACCACAACCCGCATAAAAACCTCCACATTAAAATAAAATAAATTCTATCAAATTACCGACAAAAAAGCAAGCTATCCAAATAAATTTCTATGAGGGGGAAGTCTCCCCCTCGCTTGCAAAAAATTGCCTCTTTTCTTAAAGCCGTTTTAAGTCGAGTCTTTGTCCCTGCAGCCTCGACTTCTTTTTCATTAAATCGAGGCAATTGTTTTTCCGCTACCCCCACGACTTTTTTTCAACTTCCGGTATGAAAAAAGTCTACAAGTTTTGAACATTAGTTCAAAACATTGCTTTTGATATATTTTCAAGTGGACATCCTGTCCACTTGAAACGCGATACATAAAACTAATCGCTCCACTAAACCAGCAACTTTGCCTACTCGTAATAATCAAAGGCATCAATAATATCAAGATATACACCATCAAAGCCTGCATCAAGTATTTTTTTCAAATACGAATTATCGTTTCCAAAAATGATTTTTTGCCAATCCTTATCCCAATACTTGACCTTATAGTTACCAGCCCAATTTCGGTTTTCCGCATCAAGCCAGCCGGGCTTTTCTTTGTTCCACTCATCTTTCCAATAATACCTGTAATCTTCAGCTTCGCCGATTGACATATATGCAATAACTAACCGCTCGCCACCGTTCTTTTTTTTTCTTAGCCTGTTTACTTCATCAGATGTAAACAAAATATCATCATAAAAAAACAAGTCCATTATCAATAAATCATAATTAGTCGCCGTTACCGCATCAATAAACTCATCTTTGCTTTCGTAACCTGAGGGATTTATTAAATACAAAAAATTCTTTACTTCAGATAACTTCTTCACGGCGACCTTGTTTTCCCGATATATCGGAGAGGGAAATAACGGTATATTGTTTAATCGTTTTTTATCGGCGGCAAAAGAAACATATCCTAAAGAAGCGTTTTCAGCATAAGATTTATTTATTTTCGAT
Organism: Treponema sp.; assembly: GCA_002749205.1. Taxonomy (GTDB): domain Bacteria; phylum Spirochaetota; class Spirochaetia; order Treponematales; family Treponemataceae; genus Treponema_B. The sequence goes on from PDOP01000015.1 coordinate 46,111, forward strand.
TTACTGTAACAATAGTCTATTGCCAAAATAACATTGCCCGCATTTTTTGAAATATCCAAGTAATCTTTCAGGTAGGCAGTTTGCTTTTTTCTCGTAGCAGAATTCATTCTTACATAACCGTAAAACAAATCTTCCTGCCCGTTACCGTCAATCGCAGACAGATATTTTTTGCAAGGCTTTTTTGTTTCACTATCTTTTATAATAATCTCTATTCCGTTTTGAGGTATAATAAAAAAGTCTTTTTTAATTGATTTTGAATAATCGCTTATACCTATAACAAAATCTCGCATTTCCTGCCTAAAATCAATATCTTCGGCATATAAAGTTACGGGCAATAAAATTAAACACAGAGCAAACTTTACACCTTTTTTAAAAAATCTACCCTTAATTTTTGAAATCATAAAATGTAATATAATAGCCTCCTTAATATAAGGATATTATATTATGAGCCGTTATTTGTCAAGTTTACAAGTGCATTTATCACTTTAGACCTAAAATTTAATATATTTTTCGATTTTTAGATGACAAAATCCGTTTTTTATGGTATAATTTTATCGGACTTTACACTAAGCCATCAAGGAGACATTTATGAATAAGAAAAAATTTGTTTTTGTTTTGTTTTTAATTTCGATTTTTTGCACCGCAATTTTTGCGGAAGTTAAGAAGTCGGAGCTTTATTATGTGAATGTAAAAATATTGCGCATTTTTACACATTCGAAGGGCTATTATGTTATCTACAGACGCGCAGGATTAAAAACAGGCGAGGCTTTTATTCCGTACGAGTGGTTCAGTATAAGAGACGGAAGGGCCAAATTAGAAAAAGCATCAGGTAGAATAGATCCATATATGAGCCTTTTCAGTAAAAACGGCGAATTCGATCATGTTAAGCTTTATGTTCCAAGTAGCCCCAAAAGCCCTGAATGGGGTAATTTACGAAATCAAAGTGAATACGATGATAAATTTAATATAGAAGCCCTTGAGCTTAAATATTAGTTAAACTGTTATCGAAAGAGTATCTATTGAAATCAGATAGGGTACAGATAAGTTTGCCGTCAGTTCCTCAAGCTCTTTTGGAGTTCCTCTCCAAATATGAAAGGTATGTTATAGCGGGGCATAAGGAGCCTGACGGAGACTGTATCGGAAGTTGCTTGGCTATGGCAAATTTCCTGCAACGAAAGAAAAAAGAAACACTTCTTTTGAATGCAGGGCCTTTTGACAAACCCGAAGTTAAAGAATATGAAGGCTTGTTCAAAAAAGAGCTTTCACCCGAATTTAACACAAAAAAAGCAGGGCTTTTGGTTTTGGATTGCAGTGGTCTTGACCGCGTAGGCGATATTGAAAAACAACTTGAAGGTTTTGATACTGCCATAATTGACCATCACGCCACAAACCAAACCGTAAGCAAGTCATCGCTTGTGATGAAAACATCGCCGTCAACAACTTATTTAATTCAAGCTATAATCGAAGCAGTTGACGGCGAAGTTACCCCCAAAGATGCAGAATACCTGTTTTTTGGGCTATGTACCGACACGGGATTTTTCCGCCATCTGGACGAAAGAAGTGCAAATGTTTTTGCACAGGCAAGTCGACTTATATCAAAGGGTGTAAACCCAAAATCAGTTTTTGCAAAAATGTACGGCGGAAAATCATTCGGCTCACGAATATTAATTTCGAGAATTCTCGAGCGACTAACACCTTATTATGACGGTCGTCTAATGGTCTCTTATGAAGAGCTGAAAGACACCCAAGAATTCGGATTATCCGGTCGCGATTCCGACACCTTATATCAACTTATCCAAAGCATTGAAGGCGTACAGGCTATTGTTGTTGTCCGCCAAGAGTCTGAAACACATTGCTCTGTAGGTTTTCGCTCGCTCGACTCTATCGATGTCAGCGTAGTCGCAAAATCATTCGGCGGCGGTGGACATAAACAGGCATCAGGCTTATACATTGAAGGAAAAATCAATGAGCTGATACCACAGTTTGTCAAAGCCTTTGCCGACCAGTTTTCATAAGATTAAAGAAAGCTGAAGTGCGAAACAGCAGAATACCGGCCTGTCTTTGCGATAAATAATTTCTGAAATTATGAGGCACTTGCAAAAGTCGGTTACTTTAGCAAGTGCCTTAAAAATAAGCTCGTTTCATTGCGCTTTTTGGTATATTTTAGAAGAAATTACAAAACTCGTCTGACTTTTGCAATTTTCTCTTATTTATCGCATTCAAGTCCGTTAACCTGATGTAGACAGCTGCCGGTATCCTTTTGTCCGATTAAGTTTTGCAATAAAGACCTTTGACCGAGAGGGAAAAGCGTCGATTGTTTTGAGCAAAAAAAGGACAAAAGATTTAAGGCAGATGTCGGGTTGAAAAGCGAAAGCGTTTAGCAAGAAGATCTTGCTAAACGCTTTCAGCTGCTATATCAAATTTTTACAAACTAATTCCAAGAGCATAAGCTCCTCGAACGGCTTCCAGCACTTTTCCCGCAGAAAAGCTGTCCCCAAGTAAATGCACGGCAGACGCAATTTGGTTTTTCTGCAATTCGTAAAAAAGTTTTTTGTTGGATCTTCCACCCAAAGCAAGAATTGCCAAATCACATGGAAAGCTGTGCTCTTTTGTTTTGGTACCGTACTTAGGGGCAAGCGGATTTTCGACATTCTCAGGCAGAATTGGTTGCCAAGTATTATAAGCGTTTGGTTTTTTGCCTTCTATAATTTCGACATTAACATTGTTGTCCGTAAATCCCGTAACCTTTGCACAGTTTAAAAGGTCGACCCCTGATTTTTTCAAGCTGTCGATTAAATGAGCTCGGTTCGCAGTACAAACACCTGCCATAAAATGATGCGTCATTTCCATTATTTTTGGAGTGCAGTGCTTTTCGCGGGCAAGCCAATATGCGGTTTCACACCCTACAACACCGCCACCGATAATAATCGGGTTTTTGGAATTTTCCAAAAGCTCAGGTTTCATGAGTAAGTCAACAGCCTGAACATTACGCATTTTATCGAGGCCGGTAAATGGCAGTGTAATGTCATCTGTTCCTGAAGCTACAACAATTTTGTCAAATTCACCTTTACCTCTTTCTGCCGTAAATTCAGTATTAAGTTTAACGGTTAAGTTTCCGGCTTTTTCAGCCTTTTGAACATTTCGTATTAAATATTCTTTGTAGTTTTGAACATCAAATTTAATAATAGGAACAGACCCGGGATTTAGTCTTCCTGCAAGCATTTCGTTTTTTTCAAAAAGAGTAACTTTATGTCCACGCTCGGCGGCAACAAGAGCCGTAACTATTCCGGCAGGGCCGCCTCCTACAATTGCAATTCGTTTAGGCTTTTTTGCCGAAGTCAGCTTAGAAGGATACTTATATTCAAAACCACTGCGGGGATTAACTGCACATTGAGGGTGTCCTCCCTCAACAAATTCGTTTACGCAACCTTCCTGACAGCCTATACATGGACGAATGCCTTTTATGTCACCTGCATAAACTTTGTTTACCCAATGCGGGTCTGCCAGTAACGGTCGCCCGAGCATTACCATATCACAATCTTTGTTTCGCAATGCCTGCTCTGCAATATCAGGATAGCCTAATTTACCGACTGCAACAATCGGAACAGGAACACCTGCATTCGATATAATTCCTTCTTTTTCAAAGAATTCTTTTACTCTGCGGGCGACCGGTAAAAAGCATGCCGCCGGCATACTTGACGGAGGGTGTGGTAACCACCAGTTATCATAGCAACCTAAGTCGACATCAAAAATATCAACTCCTGCTTTTACCAGGTTTTTCATGTAATCTAAGGTTTCATCGGGAAGTCTGCCGTTTTTAAATTTCTTTAATGCTTTGATGCTCATTCCCTCTTCGCCGTATATTTCATTTAAAGCCAGCGACAAATCAATTCTGTACATAATCGGATAATGATTTCCAACACGGCGGCGAATTTCATGTACCATATCCAAGCCAAATTTCTGCCAATTTGAAAACCTGCCTATCGTTCTTCTATTAAAAGCTCTGTTTGCAAGCTGTTCCAAAAGATAGCCTTCATGCCCGTGTAAATATACTCCGTCCAGTCCGCAGGCCTTTGCATCGGCGGCTCCTTGACCTGTGTTTTTAATGATTTTTTTAAGTTTTCTGTCGGATAATCGCAAGCAAGGAATTTGCGGAATATAAAAGTTTGGATTAAACGAGGCAGATACGGGAAATTTCATTTGCTCGGTTAAGCACTGCGGATTTCCTACCCGTCCAAGACCTGCCGTAAGCTGAACAAATATTTTTGTGCCAAAAGAATGCACACCTTGTGCCAAAGCTCGCCAACCTGCAAGTACAGTACGACTTCTGTCAATACGGGGGAAGTATGTCAGCTTATCAAGCTCTGTAATGCTGTTATCAATTCCATGACTGATAGGAACCAAACCGGTGGTAATTAATCCTACACCGCCACGAGCACGCTCAACAAAGTATTCTATCATCTGAGCATTCGGACGACCGGTTTCTTCGCACATATCGATATTTCCCATAGGTGCCATAACCGTTCTGTTTTTAACCTGCATTCGGTTGATTTGCAATGGCTCAAACAAAGCTGTATACGGTGCCAAGTTTTCTGAAAATGTTCCTGTGCCGCCCGCCTCATTTTTCTTTGCTTCATCACCGCCCCAAAATGCAAAGTGATCTACCATTTCTTGAATTTGTTTATCTGTTTTCATGTTTAATACCCTCAGTAAGATTATATATTAACAAGCGGAATTCTTCAAGACATATTAGACATTCGTGTCTTTAACCTGTGATAATTGAAAAAAACAAATGCGAAAATTACTTAGGTTATTATAACTATGAAATTTTAAGCGTTTATTCACAAAAAATCACAACAATAAAAAAGCTCCGAAAATCGGAGCTTTTTTTTATCTTAATACCTTTTTTATGTTCAATGTCTTAATTACAATCTATATTTTCAAAAGATACTTTAGGGACGAAATACCAAACGAAAGCCCAAGGCATCATCATTGGCATCTGGATCATCAGACTCACGATAGCCAACCATGCAATTCTCAACAATGACATCCCAACTGCCTCCTCGTAATACGCGAGAAGAACCGGACGACATGCCCAGAGGATCTGTTTGCTCGCCACTGCCTGTATCTCCTTTTGTCGCGTCATCATCATACCGGTCAAAACACCATTCCCAGAGATTTCCACTCATATCGAATAATCCACTAGCGTTTGCAGTTTTTGTACCTACAGCATGTGTTTTATTTTTACTGTTACCATTATACCACGCAACCTTTTTTGAAACTTCGGTATTATTATAATTTGCACTTGCTCCGCTGAATGAATTTAGCTTTGTTAGATATACACTTCCGTATTTTACCGCGTTATTCGCATCTTTTTGTAATCTAGCCGCATATTCCCATTCTGCCTCGGTTGGTAGTCTATAACCTTTTTTGCTTAAATTACAATATGCACTGTCGACTATATACTTACTACTAAGTTTTGCGGTTGCATCTTTTAATACTGTATCATCTGTACTGCTTTTTCGATATACACATTGATCTTTACCCTTTGTTTTTTCCGTATATGCGTTGCACCATACTATACAATCTCTCCAACTTATATTTGTTACAGGCTGATTTGAATTTGCGGTAGGTTTAGCTCCATCTGTTCCCTTTGAGCCTTCCGCCCCTTCATTTGCAAATACATATCCGTTTTCTTTTGCCCAAGTTTTAACTTCATACCATAACTTATACGGCACTTCTGTTTTGCCTATACTGTATGGGCTCAGTTTTACCTGTCTATCTTCTACAAATACACCTTTATATTCATCACGATGGTTTTTTATAGGATTAGTTGATGAATTAATAGCTAATCCTGTTATTAACACCGGTGTTATTTCTACGCTTTCATATTTGTATGAACTTATTTTATTGGCATTAGTTGAATCATTGTTATCATTTGTTTCATTACTATGCTTACAATTCAAAATTCCCATTGCCGGCACTACCAATATTCCCAATAGAGCAATACACTTTAATACTTTTGTTTTCTTCATGCGAAAACCTCCCTTTAAATAATTTTAAATGTTAAATGAAAAATACTGAAAATCCTATTTCCTGAATTTCAGCACTAACTTATTCATCTTTCTGAAAAATATAACTAAAAATTTTTCTGTACTATTATTATACTTCATTTTTAAAAATTTATCAAGTTATAGGAGAAATTATGAAATTTTCATTAGTTTAGCTAAGGGTGAAATTATCACAGGTTGAAGACATTTCTTAATTCTAACTCTTGATTTTTTCAAAAACATGTGTTATAATTTATATGATTAAAAGAGTGGATTTAAAACTTTACTTGCCTGCTCGTTAAAATAGGCTAAAGGAGTACTAATGAAAAAACAATTCAT
>PDOP01000027.1 GCA_002749205.1 Treponema sp.
CAGTCTATCTTTTTTTGAGCGGAAGATAAAAAGAAGAGGGAGTTGCAGCGACAGCGGAAAATCCCGATTAAAATAGAAGCAGCTCAAAAAAAATTATGCGCGGGCGAGTTGTTGAGTGGCATCGCTTTGCAAAGCGATGCCATAAATATATTTTAGAATGCGATTTAAAATATTAAGTATATTGAAATATTTTGTTTTTAATGTTATACTCACGATTATGTTAGATTACAGGTTTATTAAAGAAAATTTGGAAGCGGTAAAATTGAATATAGCGAATCGCAATATGGTTGCCGATGCCGATAGGGTTGTCGAGCTTTTTGAGTTGCGTACGACAATGACGACTCAGTTGCAGGATTTGCAAAAGTTGCGAAATGAGAATTCGCGGAATATGAAACAAAAACTTTCCGATGATGAGCGTGCGAAGTTTGTTGAAAACGGTAAGCGGCTAAAAGAGCAAATTGCTCAGTTGGAAAGTGAGCTTGCTAATGTTGAAAAGGATATGTTATATGAGGCAATGCGAATTCCGAATATGGCACATAAAGACGCACCAATTGGCAAAGAAGATAAAGACAATTTGGAAATTAAGCGGGTAGGGGAAATTCCTGTTTTTGATTTTAAGCCCAAGGATCATCTACAGTTGGGGCATGATTTGGATTTGATTGATTTCGATGCGGCCGCAAAGGTTTCTGGGGTTAAGTTTTATTATTTAAAAAACGAAGCCGTTTTTTTGGAGCAGGCATTGAACTTTTACTGTTTGAATATTTTACGCAAGCACGGGTTTACTCCTTTTATTACGCCCGATGTTGCAAAGGACGAAATTCTTTCAGGGATTGGTTTTAATCCTCGCGGTGATGAATCAAATTTGTATAATATAGAAGGCGAAAATGCTTGTCTGGTCGGCACTGCCGAAATAACTTTAGGCGGGTATCATTCAGGCGAAATTTTAAAAAAGGATATTCTTCCTCTGCGTTATTGCGGTCTGTCTCATTGTTTCAGAAAAGAAGCCGGGGCAGCAGGACAATTTTCAAAGGGACTCTATCGTGTTCATCAGTTTACAAAGCTGGAAATGTTTATTTATTGTTTGCCGGAACAATCCGATGAGCTTCATGATGAGCTTCGCTCAATCGAAGAAGAAATTTTTTCGGGGCTTGGTATACCGTTCCGTGTTGTTGATACCTGTACAGGCGATTTAGGCGCTCCGGCATATCGTAAATGGGATTTGGAAGCGTGGATGCCCGGTCGAAATAACGGCGATTGGGGGGAGGTAACTTCTACTTCAAACTGTACCGATTATCAGGCAAGAAGGCTCAATGTTAAGTTTAAAGATGATGACGGAAAGAATAAATATGTTCACATGCTCAACGGAACTGCGGTAGCCGTTTCTCGAGCCCTTGTTGCAATTTTGGAAAATTTTCAGCAAAAGGACGGCTCGATTAAAGTCCCCGAAGCCCTTGTGCATTATTGCGGGTTTGACCGTATCGGTAAAAAATAAAAGTGTGTTAGAGTATATTATTTAATACGACTGATATAGTTTTGTAATTTCTTGTCGCCATTCGATGCTTTCAGGATTTTCTTCCCACTTAATCGTTTTGAGGATTTTGAATTTCTTTCTGTTGTATGGGTCTTCAAATTCCATAACGGCAAATTGTCCGTTCCCTATGTAAGTGATTTCCGTATTTTCAGCTAATTCTTCGGTGGCTTTAAGTATTTCTATTACACAGTCAAAATGTATTGGCTTGCCTGTTGTTTTATCGCATAATGCCGAGCTTATTTCCGTGATGGGGGCTTGGCATTTAGGACAAATGTATACGGGTAAATCGTTTGTTTTTGAGATAATTTTTTTTTCTTCCTGATTTTTCTTTTGGAAAAATTTGCGTTTTGAGTGCTTATTGTGATTGCGTTTAGACATCTTGAATACCTCCCATATCCAGAAGCTGTTCGGTAATTATAACTGCCAATCTATGTACTGCTCCTTTTATATATTCAGGATCGGAAAGTTTTTCTTTTATGACAGATATGTCTTTTGTGTTTTTTGAAGTTTGTTCTTTATACTTTACTAGTAGTGCATTTTTAGGCATTTATATCTCCAAAGGCATTGTTAATGTGTATTAATTCCGGTTCCTGTGTAAAAAATGGATTGGAAGTCAGTACAATTACATCAATTCTTACAAGCATTTCACTATATTGTCGATGTGTTTGCAAAAATTGTTTAGCAGTTTTGTTAATCTTTATTTGTTTTTTTTTGCCGATAATCAAGTCTAAATCTTGAAGTTGGGTATGCAACATTGTTTTTACTTCAAAAAATACAATTTTATCTTCTTGTGTTGCTATTATGTCTATTTCTCCTGTTCTTGTTCGGTAGTTTCTTTCGATTACTGTAAATCCTTTCTTTCTAAGGTAATTGGCTACAACCTCCTCACCTTCATTTCCGATTGTTTTATTCATTTTGTTTTCGCATTATATTGATATTTTTTTGTATTCTTTTGGGTTAATTGCCCGTAAAATAAATAAATTTTTCTGTATCGATAGATCTATCAGCTCTCCTGTTTGATTTTCAAATTCTTGCCCGTGCTCATCAATTATCACTTGCAGGTTTGGTCGCAATGGTGTCTTTGGCTCATTTTTTATTACCATACATATTGCAGTGTTATTCAATAATACTATTGAGCCTATCGGGAATATTCCCAAACTTTGAATAGTAGCTTTAATCACTTCAGGGTCAAAATGTTCTCCGTTGTCATTAAGCAAATTCTTCATTGCATCGTACCCAAGCATAGCGTCTCTGTATGCCTTGGGCGAAGTCATGGCAACAAATGAATCGGCAACAGCAAGAATTCTGGCTCCTAATGTGATTTGCTTTGCGGTAAGTTTACCGGGGTATCCGGTTCCGTCCCAATGTTCGTGATGTTGCATTATAATTTTGCCGACTGCCTCTGTGTACATTAACTCTGAAACGGCACATTTAAATCCGTAGTTTGTGTGTGCTTCTACTGTTTGCATTTCCATATCGGTGAGTGCTTTATTTTTTTGAATAATATCATCATTTACTCTAAGCATTCCAATATCATGCAGAATAGCCGCTGTAACTATGTCTTCAATTTCACTTTCAAAAAGCTCTAAATGTTTTGCAATTATGTAAGACAGGATAGCTGTGTTTATGGCAGCCTTTGCCATTTTGTAATTTTCAATATCCGAATTCAGAATAAGCTCAACAAATAAACAAGGATCTTTTTCCGCTGATTCTGTTAATTTTTCGATAATTTTTGATACAGGTTTGTCTTGTATTACTTGCCTTTGCTTTAGTTTTTCAAATATCTTATGCAGTTCGCTTACAAGCTCGTTATAAGTTTCCTTTATTTTTTCGGATTTTACTGAAACGACATTGTTTTTAGAATTTTGTATTGTTGAGTTGATATTGTCATTATTTTCTGTGCTGAAATCTGTAGTTTTTGAAAACACATTTTTGATTTTCCACTGTTGCAATACTTCCATATCTTTTTCCGAAATCGGTGTATTTGCAGGAACAAAAATATTGTTTCCTTCATCAAAATAAAGCGACTCCGAAAATTTCATTCCAACTTTTAGATTAGCTATCGGTATTTCATTAAACATTTTTCTCCACCTCATTTTATGTTTTTGCAGTTTTTTCTAAAAATGCAAATATGCCTGCAATAGCTTCGTATGTTTCTACAGGAATGCAAGCACCAATTTCTTGCTCAGAAAGTAGACCGGCAAGTTCCGAATTTTTAACAATTTCAATGCCGTTTTTAGAAGCAATTTCCCTGATTTGCTCTGCAAGCAAACCTTTACCCTTTGAAATTATTATCGGCGGATTTTTATCAAAAGTGTATGATAATGCGACTGAACAATCGATTTTTTTCTTATCCATTATATCTCTCAAATATATCCCTCAAAATACCTATTAAACTGAAATATCAATCGGTTTTACGGTATTCTCTACAATTCCGTATGATACTTCAAAGTCTAAGTATCGTTTCTGAAATTCTTTTAACAGCACATCTGTAAGCTCTGAAATTTCAGTTATGTTTTTATTCTCCTCTGCAATAAATTTACATACCCCGTTTTCAATCACAAATGTCCATTTAGTTTTATTTATTGTTGCTCTAAGAGTAACTTTTTTGCAATTTTTATCTTTTAAATTCAAAAGTAGCGAGCATGAGCCTGTGGCAGTTGCAGAGCTAAATTGTTTTTCAAACGGAACAACAATCCAGTGAAAATTACCGCCGTGAATATGATTAACTGTTTTTAAAAGCTCTTCTTCGCATACATCTTGGTTTTTATCTTTTTTTTGTGAATTTTGTTTTGAATTTTTGTCTTGGTTTTTATTATCGTAACTGTCTTCAGGAAACACAACCTCATATAGTTTCTGAAATGCAATATCATCCGGGAAAATGCCTTTTTCGTCCAGCATCGCGGCTAAAAATGCCGTCTTTTTTTCATTTCTTGCAATTCTTTTGGCTGATTGTGCAATTCTTTCAAGAGCGGGTATTTCAATCTTTAATCCAAGCTCTTGAAAAAAAGATAATAAAGATTGCAACATGGCATTTTTGGGTATACCTCTTTGCGAAAAAAAGTCTGATTTAGGATTTATTTGCGGATTGTCTTGTTGCAGGGGTGTTAAAAAAAGCTTGTTATCAGTTAATCTCACAAGCATTTTGGCAACAGCCCCTTGCTTAATGTCCTTAGGAGCTGTAGCCGTAAAAACAAAACCTCTAATTCCAATTCTCGCAGAGCCGTCAGGGAACTTTTTTAATACACAAACATCAACTGTTTGCCCGTTTTTCAGTATAAGTGGAGATAACTTCCCTCTGTCTACCGCAAAAAAAGTTCCGGCTTCGGTTTTTGGAATCAAATCAGTTTATTTGGTTTTATCGATTTTTTTGGGAAGGCGTGTTTTAATTCTGGCGGCCTTTCCAACTTTATCGCGTATGTAATACAGCTTTGCCCTTCTAACTTTTCCGGGACGAACTACTTCAATTCCGGCAATACGGGGTGAGTGTAGGGGGAAAACTCTTTCTACACCAACACCGTAAGAATTTTTTCTAACGGTAAAGGTTCTGCTGAGTCCCTGATTTTTAAAACATATAACAAGCCCTTCATAGGCCTGAATTCTTTCTCTGGTTCCTTCGATAATCTTAAAAAGAACCTTTACAGTATCTCCAACACGGAAATTTGTAAGGTCTTCAACCTTTTGCTGTGCTTCAATTTTTCTAATCAAATCTGTGCTCATTTTTAAGCTCCTTAAAAAAATTCTCTGCTTCATCACTCCAATTATCAGACTTTCTTTTGGCTTCCAATAAATCCGGACGAACAGATAAAGTTCTTTCTATTCGCTTTTTTAGCCGCCACTTTCTGATATTTTCATGGTGTCCTGAAAGCAGGACTTCCGGAACACTTTGGTTTCGGAATATTGCCGGTCTTGTATATTGCGGATACTCTAAAAGTCCGTCAGAAAAGCTTTCTTCTTCAAGAGATTCAGGTGAAATTACCTCATCTAACAAGCGATACACGGTGTCAATTACAACCAAACTTGCCAGCTCTCCCGAAGACATTACATAGTCGCCAATAGAGATTTCATCATCAACATATTCATCGATGATGCGTTGATCTATTCCCTCATACCTTCCGCAGATTAAAACCAGCTCTTTTTCAAGTGCAAGCTCTTCTGCATAGGCTTGGGTTAAGGGCTTACCCGAAGGTGTAACATAAATTACGCGTTTTTGCTTTGCGTTGACAGAGTCTAACGCAAGGCTTAACGGCTCGGGCAAGAGCAACATACCTGCTCCACCACCATAAACTAAATCATCGCAAGTTTTATGCTTATCAAAAGCAAAATCACGAATATTAACAAGCGAGTAACTAATAAGTCCCCTTTCAACCGCTTTAGCCATAATTGAAGCATTAAAAAAGGCTTGCGGTATTTCGGGAAACAAGGTCAGCACATCGAATTTCATTCTAAAATCCAGCGGTGCATAAGCTCAACAGTGCCTGCTTCAGTATCCACTTTTCCTATGAATTCGGAATTGAACGGAACAAAAACCTTACGCCCTGTTTCAGCCTCGGAAAGCTCCAAAAGAAAAGAACTCCCGCCTTCAACCACACTTGTTATTCTGCCTATGGCAGTATTTTCACATACAAGAACACAATTACAAAGATCATTTGCATAAAACTCCCCTTCTTTTAATCGGGGGGCTTTATCTCTGGGAATATAAACACAAGCATTTTTTAAGCTCTTTGCTTTTTCAACACTGTCGATTCCCTTAAATTTAAATAAAACATCCGAGTGTCTGGTGCGAACTTCTTCAAGCTCATACCAATCATCAGAAAAAAAGCTACCTGAGATTTTCTTTTTTGGGAATTCAAGAAAAACTTGTTCCAGACCGAGAAAATGTTCAAATTCTCCTGAAAAACTCTCAGTTTTTACAAAACCATCAAGACCAAAAGTCCCATGTATTTTTGCAGTAGCCAAAAGATTATCAGTCGAGAATTTCAAGTGAGTATCGTTTGCCGGTTTTACCCGAAGCCGCATTCAGTATTGTTCGCATGGCTTTGGCAATACGCCCTTGTTTGCCAATAACTTTACCGATGTCATCGTGGTTGACTTTTAATTCAAGCACAGTAGCCTTTTCGCCTTCAACTTCACGCACTTCAACGGCATCGGAATCATCTACAAGCGTCTTAGCAATAAACTCAATTAAATCCTTTTGCATATAAACCTCACAATCCAATCTACGGGTAGCTTGTTTAACTACAGAGTAAATTGTTTTTTGTTAAGCAATTGTCTTACGGTATCGCTTGGTTGCGCACCTTTGTCAAGCCAACTCCTTACCTTTTCAGCATTAAAGATAATCTGTTTTTCTTCAACTTCAATTGGATGATAAATTCCTACTTGGTCAATCGCCTTACCATCTCGAGGCTCTCTTGAATCTTGAACCACAATTCTAAAAAACGGTCTTTTTTTAGTTCCGAACCTCTTTAATCTAATTTTTACCACTATATCCTCCACGGGTGTTCTAAAAATATAACCCAAAACTGTAAAATACAGTGAAAGTCTATACAAAAACAGCAAAAATGTCAAGTAGTTTTTTTAATTTAGAAGCTAATTTTATAAATTTGGGCGTTGCGGGCAAAGCCCGCCGGCGTATCAAAAGCTTCGACTAAAAATGTAACGAAAGATTATCGTTACATTTTTATTTTTCGACTTGTG
>PDOP01000048.1 GCA_002749205.1 Treponema sp.
TACAGACTTAACCTTCTTCATTTCTTCGGGAGCCTTGTTTTTTCCAAAACTAAGCAAAATCGGAATTAAGATTGAAACATAAATGTAGACTGCAACAACCGTAGCCGCACAAGCCCCACCCGTCCATCGCACAGGATACAATTCCGTAGTATAGAAAGAAAGCAATGATGTAACCGTAGTTACAACCGTAAAGAAAAGCGGCCAGCCAATATTTTCTACCGACTTAATAGCCGAGTCCTTTCTGTCGCCTGTTTCGTAAAAATAATGTCTGAATGAATTTATCAAGTGAATAGAATAGCCTACGGAAAGTGCCATAGCCAAAATTACAGGCAAGGCGAGCATCAGTGTATAAACCGTAACTCCGAAATAGCCCATAAATCCAAAGACGGTAACAATCGCCATAACTGTAGAAAACATCGGAATTAAAGTTCCCCGGAATGAACGAGAAAAAACTATCAGCAAGATAATCATACAAACAAAACTTATAGCTATCGTCCTGCCTGTTTCTACACCGGTAACTTCCGACTCTTCCATTTCAGTATAAGGCAGACCTGTAGGCTTAATCGTGTAAGCATCGCTTTTGTACTTTTCATCGTTTATAACTTTAAACGCAGCCTTACCATCGCCAAGCAAAGCCTCAGAATCATAACCTTCCTCCGACTGCGGATACGCCTTCAAAGCAAGGACAACCCAAGTCTCTTTCGCGTCTGCCGAAACTATCTTATTCACGATAGATTTTCTGGACAAAATAAAATCCTTTGCATTTTTTAACTCATCAGGATCATCAGGAATTCCGTCCGCAAAGGGATTGCCAACTTCCAGTCCCTCTTCCGTTCCGATAGTAATATCCATATCGGTAATCGAAGTAAGCGAATCAGCATAAGGCACCTGCTCCAAAAGCTCATTGCCAATCTCCTTGACGACCTTCAAAACCTCAGGCACAAAAACATCATCGGCCTCAAACAAAAGTGCGATAGTCTCGTTGTTTCCAAACAGTTCTTGAAATTCTGCCTCATCATGCTTATCTTGCTCTGACTGCATAACAAAATCGCCTTGACCGCTCTTGGTCTGTACCAGTTTCAAACCAAAAGAACTGACGATTGTCAACAGCACAATTCCTGCTATAAACACAAAGCGATATTTCATTTGAAATATCGCAAACTTTTTAAAAATTTGATTTAATTTTGTTAATTGCATTTTAAACCTCTTATACAATATGTAAACTATTTATAACAAATTGAAAGAAAAATCAATACCCTATTTGTATTTTTTTTACTTTTTTGGCGTGTTTTTGGTTGCTTTAATTTTTGATAAACATTAAATTTTGTGTTTTTATAAAACCTATGCTATTGCCTAGATACTCTTTTTTTATTAAGCATAATTTCTAGACAATTTATGCCATCTGTGCTAAAGTGTATATAAGGCATGGGTTACTATTGTTTGACTTTAAAAATAATATTTTCTCGTGCCTTTCTATTAGCCGGTTATGTCGCGCTTCATTTTAGAAGTCGGTTTAATAATGTTAAATACTTTTTATGATAAAGTAAAATTTTAAAAAATATATTAAAGGAAGTAAATATATGACAATAAAAAATAAAATTTTTAATTTGTTAACAGTAGGTTTCGCAGTCTTTACAATAATAGTATCCTTTGTTTTTATAAGATGGGGTGGAGTTGCAATTAAAAAATATTTAAATCGAGAAATGACATTAATTGCAGATTCCGCATGCTTTCAAATTAATAAAGAGCTTCAAGAAGCCATAAGCACTATCGAAACTGTAGATGCGGGCTTTGATTTTGAAAATTGGGAATATACAAGATTACAAAAAGCTCTTGAAAGGGTAACAGAAAACAATGCTGTATTTCAAGATGTGTATTATGCTTATGATGATGGTGTTTTTATTGATGGTTCAGGTTGGGACTCAACTACAGATCCACTGTGGAGCGCTTTAACCCGCCCTTGGTATATAGGTGCTTATAAAACTGAAAAATATTACACATCTGAAATTTATATTTCAGGAGCAACAAAACAACCTACAGTTGCTATATCTCATTCCAGACGGAAAAACAATAAAATTCAAGGTGTAGTTGCAATTGATTTCAGTTTAGAAAAACTTGATAAAATATTGATGTCTATGCAATTTGCGTATAAAGGTTCAAAGTCAATGCTTTTAAGCGGTAACGGTACATTTATTGTAGACAAAGAATACACCGCCAAAGATAACATATTTACAGTAAATGAAGGTGCACTTAAAACTTTTGGTGAAAAAATTATGTCTGCAAACAATAATATATTTTTATATGATATACACGGCTTTACACACTATTGTATAACCAA
The DNA here is from genome assembly GCA_002749205.1 of Treponema sp. Lineage (GTDB taxonomy): Bacteria > Spirochaetota > Spirochaetia > Treponematales > Treponemataceae > Treponema_B. Next base: position 2,339 of record PDOP01000048.1, read on the forward strand.
GGAGATTCCGTATACAAACTGGAAGTATGTATTATTGGTTCCTAGAGATGAAGTTTTAGCACCGCTAAAGTCAAAGTTCATAATATTTTTGATTATCTTTTTAGTTGCAGGTTTTATTGTAATCACAGGATTATATTTTCTTATTAAGAAGATGACTATGCCTTTGTCAAAAACAGTAGATGCACTTAAAAACATTGCTGATGGAGACGGGGATTTAACAGTGCAGTTACAAGTTAAGGCCCGTGATGAAATTGCTGAGGTGTCTAAATATTTTAATAAAACTATTGATAAAATTAGAATTTCAATGCAAAGAGTTTTGCAAGATACAAATAATATGCGTCAAATAGGTCAAACGCTTTCGGGCAACATGACAAAAACCGCAAGTGCCATAAATCAAATTAGTGGAAATATTAAGGATGTAAAAGAGCAAGTCTTAAACCAAAATCGAGGTGTTACCGAAACAAGTGAAACAATTAAAGATATAATCAGCATTATAGAAAATCTTGATAACGGAATTGCAAAACAAGTTCAAACCATAAAGCAACTCATCAGTGTTATTGAAGACAGTAATACTACTACCGGTGAGACCAGAAATATTTTGCAAAAGAATGATCAACTGATAGCGGATCTCGTTGAAGAATCTTCCGAAGGACAAAAATTAATTTTAAATTCTGAACAGGAAGTGAATAATATACTTGATGAATCAGGTAGCCTTTTAGAAGCAAGCAGCATAATTCAAAATATCGCAAGCCAAACGAATCTGCTCGCTATGAATGCAGCGATTGAAGCCGCCCACGCAGGCGATGCCGGAAAAGGTTTTGCGGTTGTTGCAGATGAAATTAGAAAACTCGCTGAAGAGTCTTCTTCGCAAGCTAAGATGATTACCACATCTTTGAAAAACTTGAGTGCTGAAATCGAAATTGTTTCTCAATCATCAAGTAATATAGGAAATAGTTTCGATTCAATTTTTGAAAAAGTTAATCAGGTTAAACTTCGAAGTGCAGGCATAATGCGAATAGCTGAAAAGCGAAAAGAGCAGAGCAATAAATTGCTTGAGCTTGTAGGAAGTGTAAATGTTGTAACAAGCGAAGTAAAAGCCGGTTCTGCCGAAATGTTAAAGGGCGGAGAGCAAGTTGCTACAAAAATGAGACTACTTGATGAGCTTACAGAAGGTATCACGGAAAGCATGAATGAAATGGCAAATGGTGCTGTACAAATTAATAATTCGGTTCAGTCAGTTTATAATTTGACACAAAAGAATGAAGAAAGCATTAAAAATTTATCAGAAGAAGTAAATAAGTTTAAAGTGTAACAGGATTACCCAAAAAATTCGGTTGCACAAAATTATTTACAAGCTCCGGGTAAGCTTTGTCTAGATGAATTGCTACCTTGATTTTTTTTACTCTAAATATTATAATATTAGACCGTTGTGGGGGTAGTGTGAATGAAAAAGAAATCAATTTTGATAACGGTCTCAGCTGTATTTATCGTATTCCCGATAGTTTTTATATTGCTTTTTTTTAATTCAAAAAAATTTACTGTCGGCTTTTATTCTCTATCCGATTTTGAAGTGAGTACAATTCAAGCAAACATAAATGAAATATTTCCCGAAGAAAAAGTTGACTTCGTTGTTTTGGATAATTCTAAGAATATTGAAGAGCAGTTAATTGCTTTACCGAAAAAAATAAATCTTCTGTTTGCACCGGATGGAATTGCTTTAAGGCAGGCGCAAACATTCTTAGAAAGCCTTGATGAAAACATATTATCGAAAGTTTCGTCAACTTTAAGAGAAAGTTTTAAAATGTCTGACGATGCCCTGACATGTTTGCCTGTTGCGTTAGAAACTTTTGAAATTCTAATTAAAAAAGATATTTTTAATTCAAAAGAATTGAAACAAATTCAAAATCTTAACCAATTGATTGAGGTAATGACTTATAGCTCTGATTTTATGAAGTTTCCGGTTTGCCTTGACGGGGCAGATGACCAAACTCTATTCTTTTTTGTGTCGATGCTGATGTCATTAAATGGCAACACCGCTGAAGCAGAAGGTTTTGAGCTTTTGAAAAATGAAATCAATTTAAAAAAGAACTGTCCGCCTGAATTAAAAACAGCGCTGGATAATGCTGTTGAATTGAAAAAAAAGGGGCTTTTACATCCTGAATGGATTCGACTTACAAAAAAGGATATGCAGGCATTTATGGAATTTAATTCTTGTGCTGTAGGCTTGCTTTCAACAACAACGCATGTAAATTTGAGTAAAGAGGTTCTGTCTAAATTTAGATGTCTTGGAACACCCCAGCTTTACGATATGGAAAAAAAGCTCATTCCAACGCGTATCATTTGTGTTGCAAAACCCGTAAACGAAAAAAGCGGCGATGATTTAAGTGCGAAGGCGGATAAGATTATTGAATTTTTTACCGGAGACGAGGGGCAGGCAAAATTGTGTAATTCGCTTGGACTTTCGCCGGTAAATGTTGAAAGCAGCGCTTCAGATCCGTATCTTTTGCTTGGCAGATATTGGGTAGCGTCAGCAAAACTGGCAAATCCTACAATCGAAAAAATGCTTTACGACAACTTAAAAGATATGAAATTGTTTGCAGAAGAAATAAGGCGATATATTTTAGTTGACGGTTTTGGATATTAATGCCAAACCTACGGGTTAAATCTATGTTTTATAAGCGTCTGTGAAAATATGAGTTGTTTTACAAATGTGCAGTAAAATAAAATACTTAAAGAATATTCGTTATTTGCCGTAATTATTTTAGATGAAAAACTATTTTAGAATTTTACTGCCCGTTTTTTTTACGGTTTTGAGCTATTGTTGCCTGTCGTTTTTTTTCGGTTCAAAAGGGCTCTATGTTCAAAAAACTTTGCAGAAACATAAAGAGCTTATGAAAGAACACTTAAACGAATTGTATTTAACCGGCGCCAAGCTTGATGAATGTATTGCCAACCTTTCGTACGACTATGATACAATCAAAGTTTATGCGAATGCGTTGGGATATGTAAATGAGGGCGAAATGATGATAAAGTTAGCTAATTTTAAGGCAAAGGTAAATCATGAGTATTCTGCCGGAAAACCTATTGTTCTCGGTGAAATAGAATTTATGCCGGATAAGACTTTAAAGACGATGGCAGTATCGGTAGGCATTTTGGTTGCATTATTACAATTATTTTTTGCATTTAGGGAGTCAAAAAACTATGACTATTCAGAAAGCTTCGCCGAATTCTGCTGATATTACGGTTGAGAATTTGGAAAACGGAAATATCGTTATTATTCCTACCGATACTTTGTACGGGTTTTCAGGGATAATACCCGATACCGAAGATGTAATTTACGAATTAAAAAACAGACCTTCGTCAAAAAAAATGATACACTTAATTGCCGACCCCTATGATGTTTACCAATACACAAACTATAACATTCCGCCGCATATTTTTAAGTTTTGGCCGGGTGCCATTACGCTGATTGTTGAATCAAAACAAGAAGAAGAAACCGTTGCAATCCGTTGCCCCGGAGACACTTGGCTTCGAGATGTTATAAAAGAATTGGGACGCCCCATATATTCGACAAGCGTAAATAAATCAGGACAGCCTGCAATGAAAAACATTTTGGAAATTGAAAGCGTTTTCGCGGATAAAGTCTCGCTGATTGTGTCTGCCGGAAATTTAAGCAACCAACCTTCTACAATAGTTGATTTACGAAGTGATGACCCTGTAATTCTCAGACGGGGTATGGTAGAGATTTAATAAGTTAAACCGGAATAAAATTACAGAATAAATTTATTTGGGCGAATTTTTGCATTGCGAAATTTTTACTAATTACAAACAGATAACTGTACGCAATGCAAAAAACGGGCTATGCGCAGGCTCCGCTATCGCTCCGACTAAAATTGCGGTTAATAATTAAGGAAGTTACAAAAGTCAGACGAGTTTTGTAATTTTTTCTTAAAATATACCAAAAAGCGCAATGAAATGAGCTTCTTAGAGATACTTGTAAAAAGTAATGGACTTTGACAAGTAGCTAAATTGACGCCGCAATTTTATTTGAGGTATGTGTTTTTTAAAAACACATACCTCACCGCTACTATCCCTTTCGCTGCTAAAAACTTGCCGCTTTAAAAAATCAAATCATTGCGAATATTTATGGAATAAAGCCTGCAATTTAAGGCGAAATTTAATTTTAGTAATTTTTAAGCCGGAGCGTTAAGTAAAAAAAGAAAACCGGAGTGTTTTATCGAACCGGGTGTAAAAACAGAGCTTTGTTTTGTCTTAGGCAAAATTACCAATTTGCTCATTAGTGCAAAAAGCTACATGTTTTTTACACTATGTTAGCAGCAGTTTTACTCATTACTTAATTTTAAAATTTCTTGCACGATTTTATCTGAAATTCTGAAATTTGTTTTTAATAATTTATTGATTATGGGTTTTACTTTTTCAATGACATTCATTTGTTTGGCTTTGTAAATAACACCTAAAGTTCCTGTAAATTTAAATTTAAGTTTTTCAGCCAATTTTCTTGCTTTTAAATCATCAAGTAAAAGAAGTACATCTTCAAATTCTGAGGCTAAAGCAATAGCACTTGCTTCTCCATAGTCAACTTGTAATTCTAGTAATTTTTGATATTTCTTATCGGAAACAGGCTGAACCTCTATCCAGTGAGGTAATTCTTCTGCAAATTCTTCAGCGACTTCAGGTGTGGTCATAATATCACCATAAACACCGTGTAAAATCGACATT
>PDOP01000016.1 GCA_002749205.1 Treponema sp.
ATATAATTCATTCTCCTATAATAATATATTTTTCACTTTGGGGGTGAAATTTTCATTGGTTAATCTTAGGGGTGAAATTATCACAGGTTAAAGACAATATGTTTACCTCTATTGACAAATATTAAATAAAATGTTACATAGAGTAAACTAAATTAATTTGCAATCCATTTATGATTGCGTGGAGGTTTATATGAATAAAAGATTGATTTTATCTTTTGCATTGTTTTTTTCTGCTATGGTAGTTTTTGCCGGCGGACAAAAAGATACCGGTACATCCTATGAAGTACCTGCCCAAGTTCCTCAAAGAACAGTTGCGGGAACAATTGCGGTTTTGGAGATGCTTGACTATTTAGGTGTTGATGTTGTTGCATTGCCTAATACTAGAAGAGAAATCGACCCAAAATTTGAAAGCAAATTCCGAATCGGTATGCCTATGAAGCCTAATATGGAAAAACTAAAAGCTGCCAAACCTGACTTTTTTATCACGGTTACGAGCTTACAGGCAAGTCTTGAGCCACAGTTAAAAACTGCAAACATAAAAAGTGTTTTCTTAAACACAAGTAATTACAAGAGCTTTTTGGAGTCAATGAAATATCTGGGCAAGGTTTACAAAAAAGAAGCAAAAGCCGATGCGTATATTTCTCAAATCAAAAAAAGCATCGAAAAAGTAACGGCAAAAAACAAAGGTAAAAAAGCTCCAACTGTATTGGTTATTTTTGGAACGCCTTCAAGTATGTCATTTGCCACCTCACACTCTTTTGTCGGAAGTTTGGTAGAAGCTCTCGGCGGAAAAAATGTTTGGACAGATGCTTCAAAACCAATGCCTTATGCACCTATCAATTTGGAATTGGTAAAAGCCGCAAACCCTGACATAATTTTAAGATTTGCCCATGTAAAACCTGCTGAATCAAAAAAGGCTTATGAAAAAGAATTTAAAAATGCTTTTTGGACAAAATTAGATGCCGTAAAAAACGGACGAGTATACGATCTTGGCAGTAAAAACTTTACGGTTTCAGGTAATATTCGTGTACCTGAGGCTTTAGAAGAATTGAGCAAATACATGTACGGTAATTAAATCTTAAAAAGTTTACATTAAACTAAAAAAATAATTTGCCAAAAGTAGGAGATTTTAAAATATATGAAAAAATACTTTGTTTTTATTGTTATCGCTCTCATTTTTTTAATATTATTTTTTTCATCTCTTGCTTTTGGCACTATGAAATTTTCGTTCATTGAAATTTGGAATGCACTTCTCGGAAAAGGTAAAGAACTTGTTACCGACATCATTTTTGACCTGCGCTTACCCAGAATTCTGATTGCTTTAATAATCGGTATGAACCTTGCAGTTTCAGGAGCATTACTGCAAGCCGTTATGCAAAACCCCTTAGCCGACCCCGGAATTATCGGTGTATCTGCGGGAGCAAGTGTAGGCGGTATAATTTTAATGCTTGCACTTCCACAATATTCCTACCTTGTGCCTATAGTAGCTTTCTTAGGCGCAATGTTTGCCGTATTTTTAATTTACATACTGGCATGGAAAGACGGCTTTACACCCATACGAATTATTTTATCAGGGGTTGCAATAAACGCACTCTTGGGAAGTATTACCGGCTTAGTTTCTATTTTATTCAGCGACCGACTGCAGGGCGCTTTGATGTGGTTAAACGGAAGCCTTTCTGCAAAAGGTTGGTCTCAATTTAAAGTGTTGGCAACCTACAGCTTCCCATTATTGATTGCAGCTCTTTTTTGTATTCGCTCTGCAAACATTCTACTCTTAGGTGATGCAAAAGCATCAAGTTTGGGAGTAAAAGTAAACCGTGTTCGGTTTTTACTCTCTGTTGTTGCGGCTTTTTTAGCTGCCGTTTCAACTTCGGTTGTTGGCATTATCGGTTTTGTAGGACTGGTTATTCCGCATATTTTTAGAATACTTGTAGGCTCGGATTATAAAGTGCTTTTACCGTTTTCGATGTTTGGAGGTGCAGTCCTTTTATTGGCAGCAGACACCTTTTCTCGAAATATAGCATCACCCCTTGAGCTGCCTGTCGGTATTGTTATGTCGGTCTTCGGAGCCCCGTTCTTTCTTTACCTTTTAAGAACCTCCGGCAGAAGAACAAGAAAATTCTAACAAACCAACAAAACTTATTACGGGAGTATATTTATGAACGCTATATGTGCAGATAAACTTTATTTAGGATACGAAAAAAAAGAAGTTGTACACAATTTTTCGGCAAAATTTTGTAAAGGTAAGATTATTTCTATCATTGGTCCCAATGGCTCGGGAAAGTCTACTATTCTGAAAAGTTTTGCACGACTTTTAAAAATTAATGACGGCAAAGTTTTACTGTGTAACACGGATATAGCATCACTGCCGAAAAAAGAATTTGCACAACAGGTTGCAATTTTACTACAGCATAACATAGCCCCCGAAGACTTGAGTGTAAGACGCTTAATTTATTTTGGCAGAACCCCTCATAAAAAATGGTATGAAATCAGGTCAGAAGAAGATGAAGCAATAATTGATGAAGTACTTAAACAAACAGACTTAATTGATTTTGCAGAAAAAAGAGTATGCAATCTTTCAGGTGGTGAGCGTCAAAGAGTTTGGCTTGCAATGGCGCTGGCACAACAACCGTCCGTTTTACTTTTGGACGAGCCTACAACTTATTTAGACATAGGCTATCAGCTTGAGCTTTTAGACTTAATTTTTTGTTTGAATAAATCTACCGGACTGACTATTATTATGGTGCTACATGATTTAAACCAAGCCGCTCAATACAGTGATGAAGTCATTGTTTTACAGGAAGGTACTCTATTCAAACACGGAACACCGAGAGAAATATTTACGGAGGATTTAATTAAAACAATATATAATATTGATTGCAAAATTATTTATGATGAAGAAAAAAAATATCCGATTATTTTACCGCATCGCAAATGTAATGTGGCAAATTAATATTACAAAATTACTATTATTTCAAGGAGGTAAATACAATGAAATTATTGGTAACATATTCAAGTAAAACAGGAAACACGGAAAAAGTAGGAAAAGCAATTTTTGAAGTTATGCCGGAGGGAACTGACTTTCTTCCGATGAGTAAAGTCGAAAATATAGACGCTTATGATAAAATTATATTAGGTTGCTGGATTGATAAGGGCTTGCCCAACGAAGAAGCATTAAAATTTATCGATACCTTAAAAAACAAACAGGTCGGATATTTTTTTACACTGGGGGCATATCCTGATTCAGAGCATGCAAACAACTGTTATCAAAGAATCACAGACTTACTTGTTAAAAACGGAAATACCGTTACTGCTAAATTTGGCTGTCAAGGAAAAATTGACCCTGCACTTACAAAAAGATTTATGGACTTTCCAAAAGACCACCCGCATTATATGGATGAAGAAAGACGAAAGCGACATGAAGAAGCTGCAAAACACCCTGACCAAAATGATTTTCAACAGGCACAGAAGATATTTAAAAATTTTTTGAAATAGTTAAAAAAATGAGGGGGTAAAATGACAGTAGAAGAAATTTTAAATTGCTCTTTTTCGGAGCGCAAAAAATCACATCATGATGCAGGAATGGCTTTTAAAAAACATATCAGAGGTCCAATGCCTATTTCTTCGGCTTTGGCTAAACCAAATACCGATACCGGTAAAAAGGCTATCTATATCCATGTTCCGTATTGTAAAAAAATTTGCTCTTTTTGCAGTATGAGACGAAGCATCAATCCGGTGCCGGACGATTATGCCGAATTAGTTGTAAAGCAAATCAAAAAATACGGAAAAACCGAATATGTACAATCTTCTGTTATTAACTCTGTTTATTTCGGGGGTGGAACACCTACAGCGCTTCCGTCCGAGCAATTGGCAAAAATATTACAAGCCCTTTACAACAACTTTAACATTGCAGACGATGCAGAAATATCTGTTGAAACAACTTTAACCGAACTCGATGGCGAAAATGAAAAACTGAAAACTCTTTTCGATAACAGCGTGAATAGGTTGAGCATTGGAGTTCAAACATTTGATAATTCAGGCAGGGAGCAGCTTGGCAGACTCGGCACCGGTGAATTTGCCGAAGAGATTATTAAAAAAGCATTTACAACAGGTTTTAGAAATGTCAACATAGACATTATATACAACTATATGAATGAAACAAAAGAAATGCTACAAAAAGACATACAACGAGCCGCCGCATTGGATATTGCAGGCTTTTCGTTTTATTCACTTATTGTAATGGGCAAAACAAAAATAGGCAGCAAGATTGACAAAGAAAGCTATACAAAAAAAACTGTTGAAAGCGATGCGATGTTTTTTTCTACGGCAGTAACGGAAGCAAGAAAGAATGGATATGATTTTTTGGAAATTACAAAACTTGTAAAACCAAATCGCGACAATTATGAATATATCAGAACATCGCATCAGGCCGGTGATGTGTTTCCTGTAGGTGCAGGTGCAGGCGGAAATATAAACTCAACAGCTTTTATGATACCATTAAAAAAGCAGGACTTCCAAAATCATGTTGATAATTTCGGAAAACTGCAAGGAATGTCAATAAATCCGGCATATAAGCGCATAAAAAAATTTTCAGGGTTAATGCAAGAGGGCATAATTGAAATACCGCTTTTAACTGAAGATGAGCATAAAAAAATAGAAGCAAAACTTGATACATTCAAAGCTGAGGGACTGGTTCAAAATAAAAACGGCATCTTTAAATTTACCGACAAAGGCTTTTTCTGGGGCAATAATATAGCCTCAGAGATTATAAAAACTATATATCAATAAGCCAATTTTAAGGCTAATTTAACCTTTGCTTTTTCTTTATTTAAATTTCCGACTTTTATTCTTTAACCCCTTTACTGCCTTCAATAAATTTATTATATTTAAGTCAGGAATTATTTTCAATATAGAGGAGTAAAACTATGAAAGAACCTAAATTTTTCTTAACCGGACATGATTGCACTTTTATCGGAATAAACGCTTGTGGAAGTGCCGAAATAACCTGTAAAGATAACAAGGCTGAGTATGTTAAAGCCAATACTGTAGATGCGGCAAAAGAAAAGCATGTACCTGTAGTCGAAGTAAACGGACAAACCGTAACCGTAAAAGTCGGTAGCGTTTCACACCCTATGACAGACGAGCATAACATCGGTTGGGTATGTTTACGCACAGAAAAAGGTTTGCAATTTAAAGAATTGCCTGTAAACGAAAATCCTGAAATAAGCTTTTCGCTGACTGCAGACGATAAAGTTATTGAAGCATACGGATATTGTAATCTTCACGGTCTTTGGGTCGGAAAATAAAAAAATGTTTTCTTAAAAGTCGGTTCACTTTGATTATGTTCAAGTGTCCGACTTTTACTGTAATTTTAAAAAATCTCATTTCTTTTATTGTAGTTTTTTCTGCTGAGATTTTTCAGAAATCCGGCAAGATACAAGAAAGTATCAGACATAAAGTCTGATACTTTCTTGTCAGTTAGTTTAGCCTGATTTTAAGACCGCCGATATCCTTTTGTTTGATTGTTTCAAAAGTAAAAGTGGCTCACGAAGTTGAGACACTGTTTTTTTATTTAAGAAAAAAACAAAAGATTTAAGGCGGTCGAGGGGTTGTGAGCAAAAGCGAGAGTTACCTCGAGCGTTGCAAAAATAATTATTATGCCCTTTGCTCTTCTTCGCTCGCTTGCCTTTTTGTTTCATCGGGGTGTGCGCCGACTTTTGCGTTGGCAAGAAGGAGTTTAAGTCGGTTCAATTGGTTGACTTCGCTTGCGCCAGGGTCGTAATCGATGGCAGAAATATTGGCTTCAGGATAGCGACGGCGAAGCTCTTTTATCATGCCTTTTCCCGTTACATGGTTTGGAAGACAGGCAAACGGTTGAACGCAGGCAATGCTCGGAACGCCTGTGTGAATCAGCTCGACCATTTCGGCAGTAAGGAACCAGCCTTCGCCCATGATGTTGCCGGTTTGAACAATTCCGTCAACGCCTTTGACAAGGTTGTAGATAGATTCAGGAGGCAGGAAGCGTTTGCTTTTTTCGAGGGCTTGTTTGATGTGTTTTCTGTAATTTTCCAAAAATGCAATTCCTACTCCAGATACAATTGCTTTTTGTTTGCTTGCGGCAAGTAATTTATGGTGAACATTTCCCGTGTAAAGCGAATAAAATATAAAGTCAAGCAGGTCGGGAACGACACATTCGGCACCCTCTTTTTCAATTGTTTCAAATATATTATTGTTTGCAACGGGGTGAAATTTTACAAGGATTTCGCCGACAACACCAATTCTCGGTTTATGAATTTTGCGTAAAGGTATTTTATCAAAATCGTCTACTATGTCGTAAATAAGTTTTTTGTATTTTCCGCTCGGCAAATTTTTTAGTTCCAAGCAAATTCGCTCAACATATTTTCTGTGAAGTTTATTTACCGAGCCGGGTATCAATTCATAGGGGCGTACCCTGTAAATTACCCGCATCAGTAAGTCGCCCAAACAAACCGATTTTATCAGTCGGTCAAGTAATTTTGCAGTATACTTAAAGCCCGGGTTTGTTTCGATTCCTTGTGCACTCAATGCGATTACGGGTATGTCCGCAAAACCTGCATCAATCAATGCTCTGCGAATAAAACCTATATAGTTTGTTGCTCTACACCCTCCGCCTGTTTGCGTGATTACAAGAGCGACCGAATCTAAGTCATATTCGCCTGATTGCAATGCGGCTATCATCTGACCGACTACGATAATAGAAGGATAACAAGCATCGTTGTTTACATATTTTAAACCGACATCAACTGTCTTTGCGTCAATATTTGGCAATACTTTAAAGTTATAATTTGAATGACGAAAAGCAGCTTCCAATAATTCAAAATGAATGGGCGACATTTGAGGTGCTAAAATTGTGTAAGTTTTTCGCATTTCCTTTGTAAAAACGGTGCGGTTTAAAAACGCCGAAGACTGCGCTTTAATAAATCGATTTTTATTTTTACGCTCTTTGATTGCGGCAATTAAAGAGCGTACCCGAATTCTGATTGCCCCCAAATTTGAGCCCTCGTCAATTTTTATGAGGGTGTGCATTTTCCCCTTTGCTTGCAGTATTTCCTGCACTTGGTCTGCGGTAACGGCATCGAGCCCGCAACCGAAACTTGTAAGCTGTATCATTTCCAAACTTTCATGTTCAGCCACAAATTGAGCTGCACGATACAGCCTGTTATGATACACCCATTGGTCAACAATTCTAAGCGGTCTTTCAATTTCACCGAGATGCGCAACAGAATCTTCTGTTAAAACTGCAAGATTAAGCCCTGTCAATAATTCGGGTATACCGTGATTTACTTCGGGGTCAAGATGATAGGGTCTACCTGCAAGCACAATTCCCTGTATTCCTTTTTCTTTTATCTCTTTTAATGTGTCGATACCTTTTTGATGAACTTCATTTTGAAAGCAGGTTTGTTCTTCCCAGGCTTTGTCAACCGCTTTGTTTATTTCAGATGGCAAAATATTAAATCGCTTCAATTCTTCCTGCAATCGCTTTTTTAATGCTTTACGGTCAAACAATGGGAGAAACGGATGCATGTAAACTATATCAGTATCTTGTCTAAACACTTCTACATTGTTTTTTATAACTTCAGGATAGCTTGTAACAATCGGACAGTTGTAATGATTCCCCGCTCCCGCATCTTCTTTTCTTTCATAGGGTATGCACGGATAAAAAATAGTTTTAACCCCTGCTTTCAAAAGAGATTCAATATGACCGTGCGCAATTTTTCCAGGATAGCAAACCGACTCGGAAGGAATTGACTCCAAACCAAGCTCGTAAACATTTCTGCTTGAACGGGGAGATAGCTTTACGGAAAAACCCAACTCCGTAAAAAGCGTAAACCAAAACGGATAGTTTTCGTAAATATTAAGCACGCGCGGAATTCCGATTACACCACGCTTAGCATCTTTTTCCGGTATCGACTTGTATTTGAAAATTCGCTTATATTTCCAATCGAATAAATTAGGCAACTGTTCTTTTTTCTGTTTTACCGATTTTACTTCAAGTTCCGCACCGCGCTCACAGCGATTACCGGTTACGAATGTCCTTTTCTGTCTGTTGTTTGAAAAAGTATTTATTGTCATAAGACAAGCATTCGGACATTTATTGCATCTTTTCAGCTCAAGATTTACAACAAAGTTTTCCAAGTCCTCCAAAGTAAAAAGCCCTGAAACAGCCTTTTCGTCAGCACCTGAATCCTTCCATTGTTTCATTGCAATTAAAGCCGCTCCATAAGCACCCATAAGCCCTGCAACATCGGGGCGTACGGGTTGCCTTCCTGATACAAGCTCAAATGCCCGCAACACAGCATCATTGTTAAAAGTACCGCCTTGCACAATCACCTTTTCACCGATAGCACCGGCATCTCGAAGTTTTATAACTTTAAATAACGCATTCTTAATTACCGAATATGAAAGCCCCGCCGAAATATCACCGACCGAAGAGCCTTCCTTTTGAGCTTGCTTAACGCGACTGTTCATAAAGACGGTACATCTTATTCCCAAATCAACAGGATTTTTTGCCAACAACGCCTTGCTTGAAAAATCTTGAATACGCATACCAAGTGAGCGGGCGAAATTGTCCAAAAAGCTACCGCAACCCGATGAGCATGCTTCGTTAAGCTGAATAGAAACAACAGCCCCGTCTTTCATCTGCAAACACTTCATATCCTGTCCGCCAATGTCCAACAGAAAGTCAACTCCGGGCAAAAAGAAATTTGCCGCCGTATAATGGGCAATTGTTTCAACTTCACCTGAATCTGCACCCAACGCCGCTTGAAAAAGAGACTCGCCGTAACCGGTTGAAACACAACGGGCTATATGAGCTTCACTCGGAAGTATTCTGTAAAGGTCTTTGAGCATCTTCACGGCTAAGTTCACGGGATTTCCGGCATTGACATCGTAAAAACGCCAAAGTATCCGCCCCTCATCATCAATTAAAACAGCCTTTGTGGTAGTAGACCCCGCATCAAGCCCTAAAAACACAGGCCCCCGTGCAGAAAAAATATCGGCGGTTTTTGCCATGCTGGCAGAATGCCTTTTTCTAAAAGCCTTTAGCTCTGCCTCTGTTTCAAAAAGAGGCGGTAACCTCTGTATTTCCGTCATTTCGGCTGTGGCGATTGTATTTAAACTTTTTCGAAATTTATCAACCGAAAGAAAATTATATTTTTCCGAAAGAGCATTCTCATCTTCATCTTCATTTACTTTTAATTCCTGCAATGCCGCCCCAAAAGCGACAAACAGCTCCGCCTTTTCAGGAACAATAATTTTATCGTCTGTCAGATTTAGAGTAATAATAAACCTTTCGCGCAAACTGTCCAAAAAATGTAAAGGCCCGCCAAGAAAAGCAATTTTACCTCGAATTGGTCTTCCGCAAGCCAACCCCGAAATAGTTTGACTTACAACCGCCTGAAAAATACTGGCGGCAATGTCCTCTCGCCTTGCCCCCTCATTGATGAGCGGCTGCACATCTGTTTTTGCAAACACCCCGCACCTTGCCGCAATAGAATAAATTGTACCGGACTTCTTTGCAAGCTCATTCAACCCGGAAGCATCTGTTTCAAGCAACGCCGCCATCTGGTCAATAAAAGCCCCCGTACCTCCCGCACAAGTTCCGTTCATTCTCTGCTCAATATTAGAGCCGTCAAAATATGTAATCTTCGCATCTTCACCGCCGAGCTCAATTACAACATCAGTTTCCGGAATTAACCGCCTTACAGCCGTAGTTGATGCCGAAACCTCCTGTACAAACGGAATATTCAGCCAATGCGAAACAGCCAAACCGCCCGAACCGGTAACAACCGAAGATACAACAGCCTTATCCGTATACCGAGAACTGACTTCATCTAAAGCACCTGAAACAACATCTATAATCGTACTTCTAATATCAGCTCGATGCCTCTTATACCGACTATACAATAACGCCCCTTGACAATCCAAAGCAACAACCTTAACTGTCGTAGAGCCTACATCTATTCCTAATCTAACATCATAATTACTCATAATCAACCTATTATCAATAAGTATATCAATAATAGCCAAATTTAAAAAAAAATCAAGTATTAAGGCAACTGTAAAATTAAATAGGGGGTGTATCCCCCTCGCTTCAAAAAAACGCTTTAAAAAAATAATTTTTTTAAAGCGTTTTTTTTGCCGCTACCCCCCAAACTAAAACAACGCTACACATAAAACTCACAGCTCCACTATTGTTAATATACGCGGGAAGTTTTGCAGTATTCCGGCAAGTTATGCCGTATCGGTTAAAGTGCGTTTGGCGAGCGCCGTTATCCTTTTGTTTGCTTTTGCCGACAGTAGAAGCGGCTCACTATGTGAGACGCTGATTATTTTAGCGGCAAAAAACAAAAGATTTAAGGCGGGAGCGGGTTGGCGTTTAGCAAAAATAAAGCTCTTTTTAAAACTTGACTTACCGGTTCTTTTTTGCGTATTTAGTTTTAAAAAGACCTTGACCTTTTGGCTTTTTTTCTGATATAATATAATAACTTCGTGGGGGTGTAGCTCAGTTGGTAGAGCGCTTGCATGGCATGCAATAGGTCAGGGGTTCGATTCCCCTCATCTCCACTGTTTTGGAGAAAGTATGGCGCCAAATTCACCCGATATTGAAGATCTTGATGTTGACCAGCTACTGGAAAATATCTCTGTTACACCAATGGATATTAACTCTCAAACAATGTACTCTAAAGCAAGAGAGGCAATAGGTGAAAAAGCACGCGACCCAAGCGAAGTAGATCTGGCGATATTATCGTTCCCAAAAGTAACCAAAAAATACAATAAAGAGCCGCATACCATTTTTGACACAGCAGATTTTTACAAAAAAGTTTTGGCAGGCTTTGGTGAGCCGGCTCAAAGGCTTCATACATCTTTAACAAAATATTTGACAGCAAAAGACCAAAAAGACAAGGGTGTTTTCCGCCAACAAGTTATTACAAACTATTGGAATTACATATCTGAAACAGTCTCATCTATTGCCGCAGGAACTGCCGAAAAAGAAAACAAATACACATTGCGATACGGTCTTTTATTGCCCACACTTCTAACACCTGACCAAAAAAATATCTTTGCAAAAATAGTTGATGGAAATGAATACTGCGAGCCGATATATTATTTGGACGAATGGATTACGGCAATAGGCTCCGGTAAAATTTCACCGTCAACAACAGACGAAGTCAGGGTGTCAAAAAAACAAAACAACGAAAGATTTCAGCAACTTTTACAAAAAGCGTCAGGAAAAAAACAAAGTGCAGAAAACCTGTTAAGGTCAAAATCGGAAGAAAGAGGTCGTCTGGAAGATGCCATTCGAGACCAAATTTCAGGACTTTTCACTCATGATAGTATACCCGGTGTTATGGCGAAAGCTCCTTATTCGGAAGCCCAAAAACGCAGCATAAGTGGTATGAATGAAAAGCTAAAAAAACTAATATCGATGGATAAAGAGCTCTCACGCTTTTTAAATGACTATAAACGGGCTGAAGGAGATATGAACTCTTTAAACAACAAGATAGAAGGCTCTGACACTGAGTCGCTTAATCTTTCAGGTGTAAATGCAGAATACGATACCATAAGACAGATGGCAAAAATGACTTGTGGCAGAAAAGGAAATCACTTTCCTGTTCTTTCGAGAGAATACTTTAGGTCAAATGCAAACGAAATTGGAATAAGAGAAAATGTACTTGCATTGATGTCATGGATTGAAAGTATTGACTCACAGGCCTTTTGCAGACAGTATAAATCTCAGCTTAATAGAATTCCGCCCTTCGTTATTCTCGTTCCAAGTTATGGAGATATTGGTTTTTGCTGGGAGCCTTTTGACAGATATAACAGAATAACCAGTAGAGGGCGTATAGTTATTCCAATGTATGCAAGAAACATCAAGCTTTCTTTGCTCAGAGCGGTTGCAGATTTACGATGGCAGGTCGCAAAAGAAAAAGCCTCATACTACTGGATGGAAGAAGGCTTAACCGGTAACTACTACCAATGGTACCAAAAAGAAAAGCTAAAAGGCGATGTAAAAGATTACTTTATAGATTCCTACATGGTATGGATGCTTAAAGAAAGCGAAGGCATTCAAAAACTTCCACGCGAAATAAGAGAGGTCTTTTGGCGTTATTTACCTTTCCCGCAAAATGTCAAAGACGAATTAAAAAAGCGGGCTCCTGTTTATCAAGAGCTTTGCCAAAGAGACCTCAACCGACAGCTTTCAGACGGATATTAGTCTTTAGCTTGAGTATCTTGTTTGCTGTTTTTATTTCCGAATAAAAGCGTTAAAATCAAACATATACCGCAAACTACAACAATGGAGTCGGCAACATTAAAAGTCGGCCATCGTTCAAGTCCGAATATACCGAAAAACTTTACATCCAAAAAATCTACAACCCCTTCGGGTCTTACCAACCGGTCAAAAATATTTCCGAGTCCGCCGCCAAGTATTCCGGCTATAAACCATCGTTGCATATAAGTCAGCTCTTTTGTTTTCACATAAAATATAAAAATAACAACAAGAGCAATCAACGGCAAAGTCCCCAAAACCACAATCCTAATTGTTTCGCTAAAATTACTTCCTAAACTGAAAGCGGCGCCTTTATTAAACACAAGTCGTATATTAAATAAGCCGTTAAAAAAACTGCGGTGTATCTGATAAGGCACCGCTTTGGCATATACTATCACCTTTGTAACTTGGTCAAATGCAAAAGCCAATACAGTAAGCAAAAGAGGGAGAAAAACCTCTTTTTTGTTAAATTTTTCATTCATAAGTAAAATTTCCTTTCAATTATTTATTTTATTGTTTTACAGTCCTGTCGGCAAATCAATAAACACCGTTTCCAAATAGGTTTCAGAGCGCAGTTTTTCTGCAACAAGCTTTACTCCCACGGTTTCGGTCTGATAATGTCCCCCTGCAATAACATTGATTTTATTTTCCAATGCTTCGTGGTAGGCTTGATGTTTTAATTCCCCTGTTATGTAAAGATCTAAACCGGCATCAATTGCTTGACTTAAATCATCACTGGCACCACCTGAAATAATGCCTACAGTCCTGATTTCTTTTTTTCCAAACGGCAAAACCGATATTGGTTTTTCACCATCGGGGAAAAGCCTTTTTACAAGCGTTTCAATATCCATACCGCAAGAAACGCCGGAACAGCCTATTTTCACACCTCGCCAATCACCGAACGGAACAATATCCTGAAGATTAAGTCTGGCCGCAAGCCCCGCATTATTTCCGTAAACAGGGTGTGCATCAAGCGGTAAATGAACAGCGTACAAAGCCATATCCGCATTAAAGAATTCACGAACCCTGTCATAATGCACCCCGACAATTTTCGGCGACTGTCCCCAAAATATGCCGTGATGCACAAACAGCATATCAGCGTTTAGACTTGCAGCCTGCTTTACTGTCTCCAAACAGGCATCAACCGCAAAAGCAATCTTTTTTATTTCTTTGCCTGTATTTGCAATCTGTAATCCGTTTTGGGACGGATCTATCGAGGCAAATTCATCTATTTTTAAAAATTCTCTAAAATAACTATCCAGCTCATTTTGTTTCATAATTACCCCTAACATAAATCCATTTTTCAAAAACCTTTGCCGGCTTTATCAAATCGCTCCTTCCAATACTTCTGCTGCTGCCCAATATTACGGCTGCAAGTGGGTCATCTCCTCTCAATTCAGACATATCGGCGAGATTTGTTTTTTCGGAATCAACAAACAAGCAGACGGGTTTTAGAGCAACTTCCGGCAAAAACTTCGCACCCTCATCGGCAGACATTCTAATACTCCGGTTTTCCGTTATATCCTGCAAAATTTTATTCGCATACTCTTCAGACGCATAAACAAAAGTTCCTGCTATTTTTGACGGATTTTTAATCGCATAATCCGTTATCAACTTATTATAAACGCCTTCAGAAAAAACAAACACAGCTTTATCCGAAGCATATTTTTCCAAAACAGCATCAATAAACCCCTCAAATTCAGGCTCGTCTATATACTCAATATCAGAATTACCCAAAAGTAACTGAAAAACGTTTTTTAAAGAATCAAGCCCTCTCGGAACATACCACGGCTGTTTTTTGCAAATATCGCGTATTTGTATTACAGGATATTTTTCCTGTATGAAGTATCGTGCAACCGTGCTTATATCGGAAGTAGTATGTTTAAAAGATGGCATAACCAAAACAGTCGGTAGGTTTTCAACATTAGAATTATCCGGCTGTGCAAAAAATCCGCCAAAGCATTCTTTTCCAAACGAATCTGAAAGAATAACTTCCCTGGTCTCCACTTTTTGAGTAACGGCATAAGCATTTTCAGGCGAAAATTTAACAATTTCAAAAAAAACGAGACCCCATAGAATTAACAAAAACGCTCTAAAAACAATCGATACAACGGAGTAAAACTCATTTGTAAGGCCTGCAAAAAACCTGACTATTCGCTTTATTTCCGAAAAAAAAACTAAAACACTAAAAATCAACACAGGCAGAATCGAAACATACAAACCTTGCCCAAAAACAAGCAAAATGCCGAGTATTATCGCAAAAAAAGGTAATAAAGAAACAGCCGGCATTTTTTTTAAAAACTTGAAAAAGGGTCGCAGTATCGGAAAAATCAGCAAAAACAAAATTAAAATTTCACTTACAAAAATATCTGCCATAGATTTCGGATTATAAAATATAAATTAAAAAAATTCAAGTGCGAAACCCAAAACCAAAAATCTGCAAGTAAAAGAGAAAACTATTCCGTTGCCTTTTTATAACCTGCAGGATAGGTATTACTCGCTGTTAAACTTTTAACCTCAGCCATTGAAGAGCGAACCCAAAATTGGCTTCTGCCTATACCAAGTGCTAACTCACCGCGCATTTCAAGTTTGTCAACCTTGTATTTTTTGCCGTTGGCTTTTCTGAACATTATTCTGCATTGATAGCATTTTCCGTTTCCCGGATCGATTATGTTTCCCTTATGCCAACTTCCTTCGGACTTTTTTACAAGATTAAAGATAAACGGAGTTCCTACTAAAGGCATATTACTCACATTCCCCTTTTTCGGAAAACCGGGATAATCTTTCGTACATTCAATTGCGGCGGCATCGGGAGCATTTCCTACACAGACAAGCATTTTTCCAAAAAGTTTACCGCCTTCGGTATAAACCTCCCAAACTCCCGTAACTTCACCTGTTTTTTCATCGATGCTTTTCCATAGTCCCAAAGCAGGATCTGCGGCTAAAATCGATGTCGCTGCAAAAAAACATAACACAATAAAAGCTCTTTTCATTTTTACACCTCCCGTAAAATACGGGTTTAATTATACGATGTAATGAGCTAAACATCAATAGGCAAAAAGTTAAAAAAAAGCAGAAAACCGGCGTGCTTTGCAAAATATTTTAAAGTGAAGTGGCGGGCGAAGTCTATCTTTTTTTGAGCTGAAACCAAACAAAAGCAGGAGTTGGAACGAAGTGGAAAATCCTGCTTAAAATTTAATTCATCTGCTCAAAAAAAATTATGCAAGCCCGCGGGGTGAATTTTAATAAATTAAATTTTAATAAGACAAGCGAAAAAAAAGGGCCTGCGATTAACAAGCCCCTTAATTTTAATCTAAATTAATTTTAATCTGCAAAGTCAAATCTTGCTGTAAAGAAACGCAATTGTTTTGGCTCGTAAACGAACTTCAACGGGCGGATTTGGTCTTTGTTTTTGTAAAGCCTGATGATTGAATCGGCAACAATGTCCATGTGTCTGTAAGTATAAACACGGCGAGGAATTGTTACGCGAACAGTTTCAAGTTTTGGCTTGTGGTTTTCGCCTGTTTTAATATCCCGTCCAGCGGAAACGATACCTCGCTCCATTGTACGCACTCCTGAATCCATGAAAAGGAATGCCGCAAGCGATTGTGCGGGGAACTGCTCTTGCTCAAGATGCGGACAGAATCTGCGTGCATCAAGGAATACTGCATGACCGCCAATAGGCTCAATGGTTGGAACACCTTCTGCCAAAAGTCTGTCGCCCAAATAGCGAACCTGCTTGATACGATGCTCAATGTATTCAAACTGCAAAGATTCTCTTAAACCTATAGACATAGCTTCCATATCGCGTCCTGCCATACCTCCGTAAGAAGGCATACCTTCATAAACAACAACAATCTCTTTTGCTTTTCCAAAAAGCTCTTCATCACGCAGAGCCAAGAAACCGCCAATGTTTACAATACAGTCTTTTTTACCGGACATAGTTGCACCGTCAGAATAACTGAACATTTCGTGAACTATTTCTTTGATAGATTTGTTCTCGTATCCCGATTCCTGCTCTTTAATGTAATAAGCATTTTCAACACAGCGGGTTGCATCGTAGAAAACTTTTACACCGTGCTTTTTGGTAATTTCGCGAACCTCGCGCATATTCTTCATTGAAACAGGTTGACCGCCGGCAAGGTTTACGGTTACTGCCAAACAGATGTAAGCAATGTTTTCGGCCCCTTTTTCCGTAATCAACTTTTCAAGTTTACCCAAATCAATATCGCCCTTGAAAGGAACATTTTTGCCGGCATCGTGTGCATCATCTTTAATGATGTCAACAAAAATACCGCCGTTTCTTTCCTGATGGTACCTTGTTGTCGTAAAATACATGTTTCCCGCAACATACTGACCGGGCTTAATTGCAATCTGCGACAAAAGATTTTCGGCACCTCGTCCTTGATGTGTAGGAACCAAATACTCAAAACCCATAATGTCTCGAACAGTTTCTTCAAGATGAAACCAGTTCTTTGAGCCTGCATAAGCCTCATCACCTATCATCATACCTGCCCATTGCTTATCACTCATTGCGTTTGTACCTGAGTCAGTCAACAGGTCAATATAGCAGTCTTCAGAGCGCAAGTTAAATGTATTATAACCGGCACGCTTCATAGCGGCCTCTCGCTCCTCCCTCGAATGCATTTTCACGGTTTCAACAACCTTAATCTTAAAAGGCTCCGCAGGATACTTTTTCAAGTCCATAAATTCACTCATAATCCACTCCTTATAAATAACTTCAATATGGTACAATATTAAATTTACCTTGTCAAGGATTTCATAAAGAAATATTTTAAATTAGTCAATATTTTGCCAAAGGCCAACCCACGCCCTCGCATAATCTTTTGTTCTTTAATTAAAAGAGGAAATTGCAAAACTCGTCTGAGTTTTGCAATTTCCTCAGCGTAAAAAAAATTAAATCAGTAAAAATCAAAAAAAGGGCTTGACATTTTTTTGTTATTATTATAAACTCTCTTCCACTGGGGGCGTAGCGAAGATGGTTATCGCGCTGGCCTGTCACGCCGGAGATCGCGGGTTCGATCCCCGTCGCTCCCGATAAGCTCACCTTTTAGGTGAGCTTTTTTTATACCCTATTGGCGTGTCCAAACTACAGGAACTTCTACAAATCTTACAGCCGTAATTGCCTTGCCGTTATGCGCAATTTCCGTTGCAAGCTTCGTTCCTGTAAGCTTCATCATATCATCGGAAACCCGGAAAACCCATTTTAAAGGTTTAGCCTTTTTAATCGCTTCTTGTGCAATCACAGCCGGCAAATCACTGAACTGCTTGGCTGAAACAGAGCTTTTTTGCGTAACGGTGAGTTTATTGCCTTTAAGGTCAGTTACGGCAGAAATCGATACTCCTGATTTAAGAGCAATTATGGCACGATTATTGGGAAGCAATGTTATACTCGATATTCCGCTTTCACCGTTCCATCTTCCCAAAATATCGGTTGGAGCCTGTTTTTTGCTCTTCGCTTGCGAGCTGTCCGATGGCTCGCCTTGAATTGAATACGAACTGAAAAGATCGTTTACCAGTGCGCGAGACTCTATCAAAATTATGTTTGAGCTGGCATAATGCTTTGAAATAAGGCGGGTTGTGTCGTCAGACACATTTTTTAAAACCAAGTTAATTTTAACCCCATCGCTGTCACCTGCAATATTGCCGTAAAATATAAAATTGCTTTTAATGAGCGATGTATCTGCCGGAGTTGGCTGGTTTCTGAAATCTCTAATAGTGTAATCCTTCACCTCTGCTATAAAAGAATAGATAGCATCATTTATACTGTCGGCAGTTTTCGGGCTTACACCCTCATAGGTCAATTTGTAAACATTTACAGACGGTTTTGCGGCAAAAGCAAGACCTGCTATACCAAACAACAAAAATGCCATCACCTGTTTTTTTGTTGAGTGTAATAAAAGCGGTTTCTGTCTTTTTTTCATAAATATCCTCCTTACAATCAGGTTATCCCTAATTGCCGGCACGAATTTCTCTTTGTATATCCCGTTTAATATCTCGTGCTTTTATATCTTCACGCTTATCGTAAAGTTTCTTTCCTTTACACAACCCAAGTTTTACCTTCAACCTACCCCGCTTC
Organism: Treponema sp.; assembly: GCA_002749205.1. Classification (GTDB taxonomy): domain Bacteria; phylum Spirochaetota; class Spirochaetia; order Treponematales; family Treponemataceae; genus Treponema_B. Next base: position 18,411 of record PDOP01000016.1, read on the forward strand.
AAATAAAAAAGTAAAGGGATAAGCGTAAAGCCCTTTTCCTGAACCTTTCTGTTCAATCTTTTTATCTCATCTCTATGTAATAACAACTTTCTAGGCCTAAAGGTATCATGATTAAAAAAAGAAGAGTATACATATTCTGAAATACTCATATTTTTTAACCAAACTTCATCTTCTATTATTTCGGCAAAAGCGTCAGGAAATGAAATTTTTCCTGCACGCACGGATTTTACTTCCGTACCCTGTAATACTATCCCACATTCTATGTCTTCTTCTACAGTATAATTGAAGTAGGCCTTTTTATTTTTTGCTATAATTTTTATTCCGTCCAAGCTCATACAATTTTCAATTATACATATTTTTCCACCTACTTGTCAAGATTAGCAAAAAATGCTACCATGTAAATACTGAAACATAAAGCTATTTATGCACCGTTTTTAGAAAGTGCCTCTTGATAATAAAAATAAAGGAGTTGTTCGTGAGCTCAAAAGGATATTCTTATACAGAGCAGGTGGCTCGCCGAAAATTTTTTCTGGTCTGTGTATTTTTTTTGGCAATACTGATTATTATATATAATCTGACAACGATTTATCTTTTCAAAACATATAAGATAGAATCCGTAACCATGCAACCCACGATTGATGTCGGCGACTTTATTGTAATTACCCCTCTGTTCAAAGCTGACGAAGATGCCAGACGCGGCGAATTAGTGTTGCGAAAACCTCTGTATGAAAACGATATGAATATTTTACAAAAGATTGCAAACGGTATATCGGGTTTCTTTACGCTAAATATGTACAAACCGTTTTCGCTTAATAAAAAGCCTGCATTAAAAAAAGGATTTTACAGAATTGTAGCAATACCCGGTGATTCTATTTACATGGAAGATTATGTTCTGCATGTAAAACCGGCAAATCAAGAACATTTTTTAACCGAATTTGAATTAACGGAAATAGATTACGACATAACTGTAAAAAATATGCCGGAAAACTGGACGAAAGATTTGCCTTTTTCGGGTAGTATGAAAACAATCACTCTTGCAGACGATGAATATTTTCTGTTATGCGATAATCGTGTAGGCACATTGGACTCACGCTTTTTGGGTGCCGTTAAAAGTAAAGATATAGAAGGAAAAGTATTGTTTAGATACTGGCCTTTTAAGAAAATAACCAAATTAGATGTCGGCAATAAAAAATAATCCGGACAAAAAAGCCGCCGTTTATATTCACTTCCCGTTTTGCATCCAAAAATGCAAGTACTGTGATTTTTTTTCAGTCAGACAAAATCGATTTTCTGAACTTCTTAAGCCACATCACGGAGCTTCACCTTTTTCAAAAAAAATTCTGCAAGACTTAAAAAAACAAAAAGACCAATTCGATATTAAAGAATTCACTTCTGTTTATATAGGCGGCGGCACACCTTCATTACTTAAACCGAAAGATGTGTTTTTTTTGACAAGCTCCATTTCTAAATTAACTAATTATGCAGATATAGAATTCACCATCGAAGCAAACCCCGACAGCCTGACAGCCGACTTTATAAAAGCCGCTAATGACGGAGGGGTAAACAGGTTTTCAATGGGTGTACAAACTCTAAATACGGAAATATTAAAAACGCAAAACAGAATCGGCTCTAAAAGTATAACACTTAATGCTTTGCATCTTTTGAAAAACTTTGCAGAAAAACAAAATGTTAAACTTTCGTTTGATTTAATCGCAGGTTTTGAAGGTCAAAACAGATCGATTTTAGCTGATGATATAAACACGCTTTTAAAATTTGATGCCGAGCATATTTCGCTGTATTCGCTTTGCACAAACGACAGCCGAGCCGATGCTGAAAACAATTTTTCGGCAGAGCTGTGGTTGCACGGCTGTGAATTATTAAAACGCCACGGATATACAAGATACGAGGTTTCCAACTTTGCAAAAACGCCGGAAGACAAATGCCGACACAACTTAACCTACTGGAACCTTGACAGCTATTTGGGACTCGGCCCCTCGGCTGTCGGTACGATTATTCATAAAGACTGCAACAGCGGTAAAACTGTCGGTTTTAGAACAGAAGGAATTAAAAACATATCCGATTGGTTTAAATCAAAAAAAGACGGTTATAAAACCGAAAACATTTCTACACAAAATTTAATAAAAGAATCGTTAATGATGGGTTTTAGATTAAAAGACGGCATTAACCTTGCCGATTTTTCCGGAAGGTTTAACTTGAGCCTTCCTGAAATCATAAAAAAAACACTTCAAAAATGGCAAAAACGAAATTTAATAAAATTGAGCCAAACACATTGTTTTTTAACTGATGACGGATTAGCGTTTTTAAATCAATTTTTAATAGACGCATTCACGGAGCTTTAATTATTTAAAAATATATAAATAAATTTTAATTAAAACTTAACAACAACCGATAAGCATGTTAGAATTTAGTGTAGAAATAAATATTGGGAGGGAAATTATGAAAAAATTCTAATTTTGGTTGTGTTATCGATGGGAATGCTCATTATTGGATGTTCACTTGCTAACACTAATAGCCTACCGAGACAGATTATTAAGGAGGGTAAAAAAAATTTAATAATCAAAAATGCAGGAAAAGCTGTTTCTATCAACAGTTTAGATCCTAGTGTGCTTGAAGTTGTGGAAGATATAAAGTCAAAATTAGACTTAAAAAATTCCAAAAAAGTTAAAGTTATTGACATTGTAAATATTGAGGCTTCAAATATTAGAGGATGTACATATCACAATATGGTACCTGATGGTATTCCTGAAAGCGAGTTTTGTGGTAAATATTTTATGGAAAATGAATATGGACATCTCCATGAATGGACATGTTACAAAAGAGAATGGCATTATTATTGCACTAATAACCATTGTTCTTATTCTGTAGACGTGGTTTCACATACTATAGACCACGAAGATGAAGACTAAAAAATAGGAGAAATTTAATTATGATAAAAAAACTATTACCTTTTTTAATAGCAGTTATGTTTATATCTTGCAACATGAATTATGATAATCATGAAATTCAAAAAGCAAAGGATAACCTTGATTTAAAGTATTCAGCTGTTTATTCAAACGGAAGAGCCATACAGGCAAAAAGCTATGTAAAATCAAACGGAAAAGCTACTGTTATAGCTAACGCTAAATGGCTTGAAGATTTTATAAAAGCTAAAGGCAAAGATAAGGGCGATTACTTTTTTAAGGTCTACCTTCCTAAAAAAAACAATAATTCTGCATCAACCAGAATAGAATGTGGAGTACACGACTTTGTTGAATATTATATAAAATACATGGACACACATCAAATCAAAGATAAAGAAGGTAATAACTGGAAATGTCAGATTATTGGTTATGAGGTAAAATGTGGACACTGCGGTTATTTATTTGCCTATATTGAAGAACATTCTCTTGGTGCAATGCCTTTTCATGACTAAAAAGTAAAATATATTTTCAAAAAAGATCTGATTAGGTATTGACTTAATGTACACCATTTTTGCTGTTTGAAAACGGCGAGAATGGTGTTTTTTTTATCATTAATTTTTTATGCAACGCTTGCGCTTTTGCTACTCAACCCTCGCCGGACTTAAATCTTTTTTCCTTTACTGCTTTAGATTAAACAAAGTCTCTAAAAAGAGCCTTTTTTTCTAATCTAATATTAACGGAAAAAAGGATACCGTCCGGCTCTAAATCAGGCTAAAAAAAACCGGACAATGCCTTTGAGAAAAATCATTTTTGATTTTTCTCAAAGGCTAAGTTTTGTACGAAGTAGAAAACTTACAAGCAGTAAGCTTAACCTGATTTGGGCGGCGGCTTCTATCCTTTTGTTCGATTATATTTAAAAAGTAAAGATGGTCGAAGCGATAGCGTAGAACATCGCTTTTATCAAAAAAGTAAAGAGCAAAAGATTATGAGCCGCCGCCGTGTTGGGAAGTTAAGGAGAATGTTCTGATATAAACAAATATTCAGGTAATTTTAATTGCAACATTCTCCTTAACGACAAAATATATTCTTTACCCTTGAAATTTATGTCAAAAAATAATACAATTGAGTTTAGATTTTTATAGGATTGGTAGATTATGAGTGAAAAACTTCAGGCAATTGAATTGGAAAAGGCGTATAACCCGAAAGATTTTGAAGAGCGCATTTATGCAAAATGGGAAGGAAGCGATGTGTTTAAACCGGTCAAGTCCCGAAATGCCGGAAGTTTTGTTGTTGTGTTACCCCCGCCTAATGTTACCGGTATTTTACACATGGGGCATGGGCTTGACCATGTTTTGCAGGATGTTGCCGTGCGTTATCATAGAATGTGTGGCGATGAAACTTTATGGCTTCCGGGTACTGACCATGCCGGTATTGCAACTCAGAATGTTGTTGAAAAAAGATTAAAAACCGAAGGAAAGAGTCGTGATGATTTGGGACGAGAGGCTTTTGAAAAGCTGACTTGGTCGGTTAAAGATGAGCATCATGCGATTATTACAAATCAGATGCGCAAAATTGGCGATTCGGTTGACTGGTCTAAAGAATGCTTTACGCTCGATGAAGGTGTATCGAATGCTGTACGACATGTTTTTGTTGATTTATATAATAAGGGGCTGATTTACCGTGGTAATTATCTTGTAAACTGGTGTCCCAGATGCGGTACTGCTTTGGCAGACGATGAGGTTGAGCATTCGGACAAAAAGGGCGGTATGTACCACATTTATTATGAATTGGCTGACGGTGCAAAACTCCCTGACGGTTCAAGTAAATTGGAGATTGCAACAACCCGACCTGAAACTCTTTTGGGAGATACTGCAATTGCGGTTCACCCCGAAGATGAGCGGTATTCATCGCTTGTGGGTAAATTTGCATATCTGCCTTTGGTAAACAGAAAACTGCCGATTGTAGCAGATACTTATGTTGAAAGGGAATTCGGTACGGGAGTTGTGAAAATCACTCCGGCACATGATCCTAATGACTGGGAACTTGGCAAGAGGCATAATCTGGAAGTTCTGAATATCCTCAATGAAGACGGAACTTTAAACGAAGCTGTTCCCGAAAAATACAGAGGACTGTCCTGCGAAAAAGCACGCAAGGCTGTTATTGCGGATCTTGAAGAGCAAGGTCTTTTTAAGGAATGCAAAAAGATTAAGCATTCAGTCGGGGAATGCTATAGATGTCATTCGACAATCGAACCTTTTTTGTCAAAACAGTGGTTTGTAAAAATGCAGCCTCTTGCGCAAAAAGCGTTAAATGCGTGGAAAACAGGTGAAGTCCGGTTTTATCCTAAAAAGTGGGAAAACACTTATTCACATTGGCTCGAAAATATCAGAGATTGGTGTATATCCCGTCAATTATGGTGGGGACATAGAATTCCCGTTTGGTATTGTGATAACTGCGGTGCAGAAACTGTTTCAATCACAGATGCCTGTGAATGTTCAAAATGTAAAAGTAAGAATATACGAAGAGACCCTGATGTGCTTGATACTTGGTTTTCAAGCTGGCTTTGGCCTTTTTCAACGCTTGGCTGGCCGGAGAAAACAGAAGACCTAAAGCGCTTTTATCCTACAACCACACTTGTTACAGGGTATGATATTCTGTTTTTCTGGGTTGCAAGAATGATTATGGCCGGAATTGAATTTACGGGCGAAGTTCCGTTTAAGCATGTAAATCTTCACGGCTTGGTTCGAGATAAGCAGGGACGCAAGATGAGTAAGTCTTTGGGCAACGGTATTGATCCAATCAAGATTGTGGATATGTACGGAGCCGATGCTTTGAAGTTTACTCTGAGTTTTATGTGTGCCCAGGGGCAAGATGTTTTTATAGATGAAGACTCATTTAAATTCGGCTCAAAATTTGCAAATAAAATCTGGAATGCGTCCCGATATATTCTGTCCAATTTAGAAGGACGCAAAATTGTTAAAATTACCCCCGATGATTTTACGGAGCTTGACCGTTGGATTTTCCATTGCTTAAACAAAGCGGCGAGTAATGTAAAAAACGCTCTTAAAACATACAGGTATAATGATTCGGCACAAACGCTGTACGAGTTTTTTTGGAACGATTTTTGCGACTGGTATGTTGAGGCAACAAAGCTTTCTATGAAAAACGGCGATGAGGCGGAAAAAGACAGAGCAATTTCCGTGTTGCTCGCCGTGCTTGAAATCGCACTAAGGCTTTTACACCCGCATCTTCCGTTCATAACAGAAGAGATTTATTCAAAGTTGCCTGAATTATCGCGACTTGGAGGAAAATCAAAATTTGAAACACTTGTAACTGCCGAATACCCTGAGTTTGACCCTAAGATGGCAGATGAAAAAGCGGCGGCAAAATTCGCTGCTCTACAGGAAATTGTAAGAAATATCAGAGCTCTTCGCCGTGAATGTGGAATAGACCCGCAACTTAAAATCAAGACATGTTTATTTGTGGAAAAAGGCTCTGATGCCGAAGAAAGCAAAAACAGAGTGGATATAATCAAAATGCTTGCAGGATTGGCCGAATTGAGCTTTATCAACTCTCCTGAAGCAAAGCCGGCCGGTGCGATTGGTACGGTTGGTATCGGCTTTGAAGCTTTTATTATCACCGGCGAAGAAATTGATGCACAAAGCCTGCTTGAGCGTTTTGAAAAAGAAGTTGAAAAAGAAAAGTCTAATGCACAAAAACTTTCTGGAAAACTTAATAACCAAAAATTCATTCAAAACGCTCCTGAGGAAGTAGTATCGGCGGAAAAAGACAAACTTACCGAAACAGAAAGACGGATTAAAAAACTTTCCGCTTATATACAAGAGCTTTCAAGCCGAAAATAAGAACAGGAATACTCAAGAAAAATGGAGGTAGCAATGAACAACACAATGAGAGATTTAAGACCACTTACAGCAATTCACCTTGCGCCATATATGCAACTTGCTACCGCCTTAATAGGTAAGCCACGCGAAGCCGGCGGAAATATGTTTCGACATCAGGTTGATACAATGGGAATTTTGGTAGACTACGGCTATACTGACAGTATACTCTTGAAAGCGTCGCTTATACACGACTTAATCGAAGATATAGAAGACTTTAATGTAAACGAGATTTTAAATATTGATTCTGAATCCGGTGAGGTTTATAAACTGGTGCTGGAAGTTACCAAGCAAAAAGGGCAAATTAAAAGCGACTATCTGAAAGGTATAATCAAGCACGGCTCAGATAAAGCAAAAATATTAAAATGTGCCGACAGAATCAGCAATATGATTTCGTTGGGCTTTGTAAACGACCCTGCATTTATAGACAGATACTGCGATGAAACCGAGCTTTACATTTTTCCGATTGCGATTGATGTTGACTTTTCAATGTATGAAGAGCTTTTATACCTTGTCATGTCTCGCAGAAAATACCTCACCGATTCAGGATACCTCGTACCTGCAACCGAGAATATTGCCTTCAGATAAGTAATTTGACCTATAAATATTTGACTTTTATTTAGATTTTAAGTACATTTAAGCTATTAAATAATAAATAGTATTTATTAGGAGGATTATTATGAAACTTTTTGATTTAACAGGACAGGTTGCAGTTGTAACGGGGGCATCAAGCGGAATTGGTGCCGATGCGGCGAGAGCATATACCGAAGCGGGTGCGGCTGTAGCATTGCTGGCAAGGCGAAAAGAAAAGCTGGACTATCTTGCGAATGAAATCAATTCAAGCGGTGGTAAGGCTGTTGCAATAAAATGTGATGTTTCAGACGAAGAAAGCGTAAAGGCGGCTTTTGACGAGGTCGTCAAAAACTTTTCAAGGGTCGATATTTTGTTCAATAATGCGGGTGTGGCTGCTTTGGGCTCGGTTGACGAAATGGATAAGCAAGTTTGGGATAAGGTTATGAGTGTAAATTCAACAGGCCCGTATCTTGTAGCAAAATATGCAGTTAAACAAATGAAAACCCAAAAATACGGCAGAATTGTCAATGTAACATCAGTTAATGCAATTTTGGGCGACAAAAATCCTGCATTGGTGCGACACGCTTATAACGCTTCCAAAGGTGCTGTTATAGGTTTGACAAAAGGAATGGCATCATCGCTAATGCCTTACGGTATAACAGTAAATGCTGTCGGGCCGGGCTTGTTTGAAACAGAAATGACTGCATCAACATTATTTAAATCCGAAGAGTTTTTGAAAATGTACGGAATGCTTTGTCCCGCAGGCAGACCGGGGCAAAAGGGTGAATTAAACGGTCCTATACTGTTTTTTTCATCACCTGCCTGTTCCTATGTAACAGGACAGATAATGTTCGTTGACGGTGGTTTTACAGGCGTTTAAAACGGCTAAAAAAACTAAATGCGTGAAAAAAGGTTGCCGTACTCGCTAAAATCACAGGCGAGTTAACAACCTTTTTTTAAAAATACATTATTTAAAAGCTTATGCCCTATAATTTGGTTTACTGAAAAAATTCGGACTCAAAGAGCTTTTCCAACTCTCTTTCAGAATACTGTTTTGAATCTAAAAAGTTTTCATGAACTATTTGTATTGTCTCTTTATCAAGTGCAAGATGCTTGTCTTCATATAAGTATTGAGCATAATCTTCAAAAACGGAAAGTGGCAACCATGGAAAAGCGATTTCAAACACATTAAACCACTCAGAATACTGAATACTGTTTTCCGTATCCAAAACAACACCCTGGTCTTTTAATCTGGCTCGTTTTTTGGGGGCTATTGTAAAAACTTTTTGATTTAAAAGCTCACAATACTCCTCTGCCGAAAACAAAGCTCCGGCAGATCTTATAAGCTCCATTTTGTTCATGGACGAAATATCCGCCAAAATAGAAGCTGTAACAATATTCATTCCGTCAGCCCTAACATCAAAAAGATTCTTATTATTAGCTTCAGCAAGATCCTTAGTTGCATTTAGATTTCCCTTATATAACAAAGGCCTTAGAATCTCCGCATTTTCCACTTTTACACTCCTCCTGATCGGTTGCAATTCTAACAGATAACACAAAAAAAATCTAGCCTTTAAACTAAAATTTAACAATTTTGAAAGAAAAATCCACATAAACAAAACTTTCAAAACAATATTTACTCACCTTTTGCTTGTTTATAAACCTTCACATATTCTTTCGCCGAAGCAGACCACCCGAAGTCTGATTTCATACCACGCTCTTGCATTTTTAATATATGCTCTTTTTTATTATACCAAGCGTACGATGCCCAACCTACCGTATCATAAAGACTTTGGGGGCTTAAATGCTCAAAAACGAACCCTGTACCGGCACCTGTCGATTCATCATAATTTGAAACAGTATCAGCTAAACCGCCTGTTTTTCGTACAATCGGAAGAGTACCGTACAAAAGCGAATACATCTGATTTAACCCACAAGGCTCATATCGAGACGGCATAATGAAAAAATCACTGCCTGCTTCAATCAAATGGCTTAATTCTTCATTATAGCCTATGTACACACTCATATTAGGCAACCTTTGTGCAAGAGAATTTATTTCATCTTCACACCAAGCATCACCGCTGCCTAACACTATCAACTGCAACTTAATATCACTGCAAATCCTAAAAGCAGAGCCGTAAGCAGGCCCGAATAATTCCGAAATACCCTTTTGGTCAACCAACCTCGTTACCATACCGAAAACAGGAATACGCACATCTTCTTGCAATCCCATTTTTTTCTGCAAAGCAAGTTTGTTCAAAGCCTTATCTTCAATTGTCTTAATAGAATAATTTTTTGCAATTAAACTGTCTTTTTGAGGACTCCAAACATTTGTATCAACTCCATTTAAAATGCCGGTCAAATCATCTGTGCGATACCTCAAAATACCGTCCATTCTAAAACCAAACTCAGGCTTTTGTATTTCTTTTGCGTAACTCGGCGAAACAGTGGTAATCTTATTAGATGAAACAATTCCTGCTTTTAAAAAATTTATTCTATCCCAATCGTCAAAACCGGCACTGTAAAAATGCTGCCAATCCAAACCTGTATCACCGAAAGAATGCTTTCCGTAAACCCCCTGATATCCGATATTGTGAATAGTAAACACAGAAGCAGTATCCGCAAATTCATCGCCCGCATATCCAAACTTTAATAAAACATTTGTAAGGGTTGCAGGCCAATCATGCGAATGCACAATATCGGGAATCCAACCCTGCTTCTTACACACTCCAAAAGCGGCATGAGCTAAAACTGAAAACCGTTTGGGGTTATCAGCAAAATCAGGCTCATACACGGAGCCGTATATACCGTCCCGTCCAAAACTTGCTTCGTGGTCGATAAAATAAACCGTAACGCTCGAACCTGGAATAACAGACTCATACACACCGGTCCAATACTCATTCACACCAACATGAACTGACATAGGACCCGGAACCTGAGCAAGTTTATTGCGGTCAATCCTGTAATAACGAGGCATCACAACACGAACATCGTGCTTTTGATTTTTCAAAGCAATCGCCAAAGCCGCCACCGCATCTGCCAAACCACCCGTCTTCGCAAATGGAGCTAACTCCGGAGTAACCATTAAAATTTTCATACACACCTCCTAAAAATATTATAACATAGAAAATAAAAAAAACAAACTCAAGAAAATCAAATTTGGGCGAATTTTTGCATTGCGATTTTAAAACATAGATAAATATGCTTTGTTTTATTTCACGCAATGCAAAAACCGAGCTATCCGCTCCAATCTTAACGCCTCTTCTTTTAGTCTCGAGTGGTGTTTTCCGCTTCACTTCAACCACCACTTTTGCTTTAAGATAATCGGCGTTAAAATTCCGCTACTATCTCTTTCGCGGCTATGCTTCGGCAAGCTCAGCAACCGCCTGCCGAGATGCAGCAACCTCGTAGGTCGAGGGACAGAATACCGGCGTTTTAAGCAAGTAGTTTAGCCTGATTTGGCGAGCACCGTTATCCTTTTGCTCGATTGTTTTTTAAGTAAAGGTGTTTGGAGCGACAGCGGAAAACACCGCTTGAGACACTTTCAAAAGTTGAGTTACTTTTAAAAATGTCTCCAAATAAGCTCATTTAATTGCGCTTTTTGGGATATTTTGGAAGAAATTGCAAAACTCGTCTGACTTTTACAATTTTCTCAGCATATTTTATTCGCAGTAAAGAGCAAAAGATTTAAGGTGCGAGCGGGTTGCCAAATAAAAATCATTTTGATTTTTATTTTGTAAAATTTAAAAATATACTCGCATACTCAAAAATGAATTATTTTCGCTTTAATGTAAGTCCGCCTGTGTTTTCCACCATTACATGATAGGGGCGGTTAAGTCTGAGCTCAGATGCGTTTGCAACTGCGGCCTGTTGAATAGAGCGAATGATGCCAAGCTCTTTTACTTTTTCGGGATTATCGATGATTTCAAGGAGCTTTTTGAGGCGCTTCAATTGCAGGTCGTGGAATTCCTGATTGCCCGCTCGGTCAACACAGTATAGCGAATACGGAATGCCGTTTGAGTCTGTGGCATGTAAGGAAATTGCATCATCCGGAGAGATAAGCTCGGAATAGATGCGAATAGGCACGGCGATATTTCGCACCTCGCCTGTTTCAATCAGCGAGTAAGTGAAGTTATAGACAGTACAGTCTATGTAGATATGCTCGCCTTCAATGCTCACTTTTTGCGTTTCGCCCGCAATCTCGCCGGAGCCGTTGTAAAATGCAATTTGGACGGTGTTGATACCGTCTTCTTTGGAAACAAGCTTCATATCGGCTATGGGGTAATTGGCTTTCAGGTTTTTTATTATACTTTGCAATTCGGTAATGGTCTGCATTTTGTTGTACATTGTTTTAAATTGCAAAAAAACCCAGATAATTAACAGTATGGTAAAAACGGACAACGCCATTTTTAAAAATTCCCAAATAAACGATAACGCTCGAGCCGTAACTTTTAGGGATTTTTTAACTTGCTTGTTTTGTTGAAGATGATTTTGCATAAGCGGCTCCTATTCGGATTTTAATATTTCTATTCCGCCACGAACCCTGGAAACCAGTTTATAGCCGGTTTTGTTTGGGCGTATAACAATGTGCGGACTTGACCTGAAAGAATGTTTTGTAGGTTTGTTATTCAAAATGCCGTCATAGAGCTTTTGTATTTTTCGCTTTTCCGAATAGTTTACACCTTCGAATATCCCGGGATAGCCTGAAGAGTTTTTATAGTCATTAACAATTACCCTACCCTCTGACGCCGAAATTATATTGGAATAAAAGGCATAGGGGAAAACGATGCTGTATTTTGAGTTAAGCCTTTCTACCCGGCAGTCTATAAAAAGCTCAGAGCCCCTGAGTTTTACTGTTTGGCTTAAGCCCAATTTTTGCCCTGAAAGATTATAAAAAGCGTAACTTACCAGCATTTCGTTATTGCCCTGTTTTGAAACTTCAAATTTCATCGAAACGATTTGACTTTTTAGGGCAAAAATTGATTCTTCCTGCCCGGAAATTATTTTATCCAGCAATGCACAAGAAAAAACGCTTAAAACAACCAGAACCTGCAGTGCAACAAGCCTCATTTTTTTCATTTACCGCCAACTCCTTTTACTTTAACTAAAGCTTTACAATGAAGCCTTTTCAATGAAACAAAAACGGCGAGATGAAAACACCCCGCCGTTAAATCAGTTAAAGCAAATCTTCTAAAATATTAGTAGATAAGTTTAAGAGACATTTTGAACAAACCATTGTCAGCTTTGTGCTGTGCAGGAGTGATAGCGTTTTGCTGTGTACCTGCCCACACCTTTTTCTTGATGTCACCGTGCATCCAGTTAAGGTCAATTTCAACTTTTTCCATTGGAGAAATTGTTACACCAAGCTGATAAGCTATACCGAAATAGTAGTTTTGGTCTGCAAATTTGGTATCATCTTTGTAGTTTCTGTTGTTTGTTTCGCCCCAAAGAGTGAAGTAAGGTTTAATCCAAACACCTTCTGCAACATCAGCTTTGTAGCTTGCCCAAAGTTTCAAACCCATTGGGATAGTTTCTTTAATCTTCTTACCTGAGTCAGTAATGTAGTTTAGAAGATTATTTAAGTTAATCTGTGTACCGAAAGCAAGACCTTCAACAAAATTTGTATCGCCTGAAGCAGCACTGCCAAAACCGATGCCAACACCCAAAAGACCTACATATTTACCGTCTTTGTTTTTAGCTTGTTTTGAAGTTCTGTCTGCATAGTATACATCTGCCCAAACATATTTATACTTTGCATTGAAATTCATGTCCATAGCAATCATTTCTTTCGTTGCATCGTTAGGATCAACTGCATGTGTTACCATATCCGTTGCAATGCTTACATCAAGACCTTCAACAGCTTTTGTTCCAACTTTGAAACCGAAAGCAAGATAGTTCTTGTCTTGGTCTGTAGTAATGGAAGTTGAAGTATTATTATACTCTTTTGCAGGATTTAAACTGAAATTTACGCCTGTATTAAAATAAACATACTTGTCATAGTTTAAGTCCAAATCAAATCCCAAAGCATACTTGTTGTAATTCTTTGAGGCATCATTCCATGCACCGTTTGAAGCAAATTTCAAACCTACATCAAGACCTAAGCCTGAATCCGCAATATTGTCGTTTGCATACCCGAGCTTTGTTCCGTAACCTGTAAGACTTCCTTTTACAGAGTTATTATTATAGGAACTTGTACCGGTAACAGGTGAATATGAGCTTGCAAAGCTTGTAGAAAAACTTGGCTCTGCATACACTGTCATATAAGCACCATAGAAGTTAAGCTGAGCAGCCCAGTTTTTGATTTTTCCGTATGAACCAACACTTGCCTTTGTTGTACCTGTGTTCTTTTGCTCATCTTCTACTGCCAAACCGCCTGAACCGTTAAGAGTGAACTGTACCGAAACATCTCCTTCACCTTTTTTGCTCAAATCGCCTGAGTACAATGGAAGACCGAAATAAACATAAAATTTGTTTTCAAAACCGTGTTTTGCCGCTACATCTTTACCTGCACCGAGGTCAACTCCCCATGTAAGTGTTGCTTCTGCAGAGACGCTAGGCTCAACAACATTTTCTGCAAAAACAAAGCCTGTCAACATAGCCAAAGCCATCAAAATTGCCAGAATTTTTTTCATAAAAAAACTCCCCCTTAAATTTCATCTTAGACAGCAATACAACGTACCGCACTTTGCCTAATATTAATTAGATTATAAGTCATACCAAAATATTTGTCAAGCAAAAAAGTTAAAAAAACATAAATTTTTAAAAAAAAATGCTCAACTACGCTTTTATAATCAAATTTGGGCGAATTTTTGCATTGCGAATTTGAAATATATATAAATATGCTTTGCTTTATTTCACGCAATGCAAAAACCGAGCTATCCGCATTATCTCTTTCGCGACTATGCTTCGACAAACGATTCCCGAGCGTAGTCAAGAGACTCCATATCTTGCAAAAGCCGGCATTTTATGGTAAACTGTAGTGTATGAAGAACTTTGAAGATTTAACCATTGCAGATGATTATATGTTTTGTACTGTTATGCAGGACGAAAAACTTTGCAAAACTCTTTTAAGCATGGTCTTAAAAAACAAAATTGGCAAGATAGAAAAAATA
>PDOP01000032.1 GCA_002749205.1 Treponema sp.
ATATTCTCTCTCCTTAACTTTTAAAGTTTCCGAAATAGTAACATATCTTAGTTTGCCTGTCAAGCATTCTTTAAAAAATAAATTTTGGCTTTCGAGAATTTTTTTTGGAAAAAATTAATCTTGAATTAAACAAGTTAAGTCAATTTCGCCTGCAAAGCACGGAATTGTAATATCCCAATTTTCCAAAACTTCAGGACATACTTCACCGAAAATACCAATTGCTTTATTATCAACAATTACATTCGCCTGTCGACCTTGAATAAATCTTGGATCAGAAGTTTCTTTAACTGAATAATCAACACCGAGATAATACATCAAACCTGAAATAATACTTGCAGCTTCATTGTAGTTTGCATCTTGCATTGCGGTTAAGAATCCCAAGTGCTGACGGGTTGTCGTGCCGGTATTTTCCGTATCATCAAGATAAGCAACCTTACCTGTTTCAAAAATTTTATGCGGATAAACTGCATGCGCCGAATTCATTTCCGAAAGCAACAGACTCGGCAAAATTGAAGGACGAACGACCTTATAATTTTCCGACATTGGATTTAAAATTTCAACAGCATTCTTACCGTCTACATTCATTCTTTCGATAAAATCTTTTTCGGAGCCTAGATAGTTAAAAATCATTTCCTGAAAACCAAATCCTGTCATCAGATTTTTGATTTTACGGCTCAGTAATGTCTCTTTCATAAGTCTGCCGATTGTAAAATCGCTTGGGGATTCAGGAGTAAAATTTTCAACACCGAAACCTATCATTACATCTTCGATAATATCGACTTCGTGCAAAAAATCATTTCGGTATGCAGGCGGATAAAGCTTGATTTTATTTTCCACAAGCTCTATTTTACAATCCATCTTACGCAATGCCGTTTCAACATCGGTCAGTGAAAATTCCGAGCCTAGCAATTTATTGATTTCATCGAGGCTTGTAAAAGCCGGCTCTTGAAAATAAAACGGTGTTGTAATTTTCATTCCGTAACCTGTATCGTCTACATGATGGACGGTAACGGGCAAAATTTTATAACCTGAATCTGCAAAATCACAAGCGACAATATTTGTTGCAAGCAAAAGCGAGTCCATATCCGTACCTGTAAATTCAACCAAAAGATCCGTATCCCCAACCTTTGCGGCACCGATGTCGGCACTGTTTATAATAGGCGGAAACGAAAGAATGTTTTCTTCAATATCTTTTAAAATCGGAAACCGGTTAAAGTTTTCCAAAATGCCTGCATACTCTTTTCCTTTTGGGTGTTTTGTTAATATTTCGCGAAGACTCATCTCGGGCATTGTTTCATCGCAGTCGGCTGTGGCAAGCGGTATAAACTTGGTATTATCGGGGTCGGCCGCCGTATATTGAACAGGCCACTTAATCATATCCGAGCGATAGACTCCCATCGAAACTGTTTTTCGTTTTCTTCCAAAATTGGTACAAAGCTTTTCTTGCGTTTGAATAATATCCTGCAACATCGCCTCATCAATAGGCTTTCCGGAAATAACAAAGGCTGTCAAAAAAGGCCTTATATCTTTAAGACTTGCATCAATCTTTATAACTCTGGTACCCGCATTTTGCTGCTTTAATTTATTTGATAAAAAATTTTCGTAAGCTCCCGATGACAATCTTCCGGTTCGATGAATTCTAAGAAGCCTTGCCAACCCTGATGTTGACCACAAGTCGGGACGGTTTGTATCGTTCAACTCAATTTTAATACTGCCCTCACTTGAATTTTCGTCCCATTCATCTAATTCCGCTTTCGCCGAAGGCAACTTTTCTTCAAGTGATTCGTAATTATATTCCTCACCGACAAGCTCAAAAAAAATTCTTTCGTTTACTTCAATCTTTGGCATAATTTCCTCGTTTAGGCATTATAAACATTTTTTAAGTTTAATGCAATATATAATTTAAAATGATTGGAATTTATTTTTCATAGACAACCCGCAACCGCCGCATAATCTTTCGTCCTCTTCTTTTTTATTTTAATCGGTGTTTTCCGCTATCGCTGCAACCACCTTTACCGGTTTTAAACTCGTACGAAAGGATAGACGGCGGTTGCCACGCACGCGATAAAAATAAAGAATTACAGTCCGGTTTTTTTTTGGAAATTGAATTATAGTGGAGCGTCCAAGTTGTATGTATAGTGTATCTGTTAGTTGGGGGGTAGCGAAAAAAAAACGGGTTAGTTTAAAAACTAACCCGTTTTTTTGAAGCGAGGGGGAGACACCCCCTCATGCTAAATTATTGATTCTTGCTCTTCTTCGATGAATTGCTTCATGTAAAGGTTATAGTATTTTTGTTTTTTTTCCATAAGCTCAGTGTGCGTGCCCGATTCTGCAATTTCGCCGTTTTCGATTAAAAGTATTTTATTTGCATTTCGGATTGTAGAAAGGCGATGTGCGATGACGAAAGAGGTGCGACCTTTTAAAAGTACTTCAATCGAGTTTTGTATTTTATGCTCTGTCTCCGTGTCGACAGAAGATGTTGCTTCGTCCAAAACAAAAAGGTGCGGGTTTCTGATAATAGCACGGGCAAAAGAAACCAGCTGTTTTTGGCCGGTCGAAAGCATTCCGCCGCCTTCTCCGACTTGGGTGTTATAACCGTTTGGAAGATTCGTTATAAACTCGTGTGCATTAACAAGTTTTGCCGCATTGATAATTTCTTCGTCAGTTGCATTTAAATTTCCATACTTTATGTTTTGCATTATGGTTCCGGAAAATAAATGCGGAGACTGCAAAACATATCCCAAATTTTCATGTACCCATCGTTCAGGCATTTGTTGATAGTCAATGCCGTCAATAATTACCTGTCCTGATGTCGGCTCGTAAAATCGGCAAAATATATTTGCAACTGTGGTTTTTCCGCTTCCGGTTGCACCGACTAATGCAATAGTTTCGCCTGCTTTTACTTTTAAATTAAAGTTTTTTAAGATAGGCTCATTTTTTTTGTATTCAAAGTTTACATTTTTAAATTCAACATTGCCTGTTATTTTTGGGCAGGTTTTTGAAGTCGGATTTAATGATGTTCCGTATTGTGTGATTACTTCGTCAAGCACTTTAATATCTGATTTTTCGTTAAGCAGTTCAAAGATGCGCTCTGCGGAAGCTTGTGCGGAAATCATGTCGCCAAAAACATCTGCCGCAGTTGCCAGCGGATTATTAAACTGCATTGCATATCTGAAAAATGCAACCAATATACCTACATTGACGGCACCTGCTATCAGCTCACTGCCACCGTATAGCAATACTAATCCCTGCCCAACGGCACCGATAATTTGTGTCGCCGGCATTAAGATTGCAGAAAAAGCAATTGCTTTAATTGAGCGTGATTTCATCATTGCGGTTTTTTCAAAAAATTCTTTTGCGTTTAATTCTTCTCGAACCAATGTTTTGGTTGTTCTCGAGCCTTGTATGCCTTCATTGTAAGATGCTGTAAGCTCCGAATTTATTTTTCTTACTTTTCGTTGTGCTTTTAATATTTTTGGGTGTAATAAAATTATAATCAGGCTTATTACCGGTAAAGTTAAAACAATAATTACGGCTAATTTGGGGCTTGAGCTGAACATTACAAATATTATCGATATTATCATAAACAATCCAAAAAAGGCATCGCTTAATCCCCAGCTGATAGTGCTTGTAAGTTTGTTTATATCCGATGACATTCTTGCCATTAACCAACCAACTGCTTTTTTGTCGTAGTAGGAAACGGGAAGCTCTTGCAGTTTTGAAAAGCATTTTTTGCGTAATCTGTCGGCACCGTATGTTTGTACATAGCCTGCAAAAAGAATGAAAAAAAATGTTGCCAATCCTGCCAATACAATCAGTATTGCGGTTATAATAATGGTCGGCGTTAAGTTAGTTAAGTTCTTGTTTGTGATAAAGTTGTTTATTGCGTATTCCGAGAGTTTTGGGCCGACTAATTCAAACAAACCTGTTATTCCGGAAAACAAAACTGCAAGTGTCAAGTGAAATTTAAAATAACCGAATTCTTTAAGTATAACTTTCCACAGTTTGAAATCTAATTTTTTGGTTTTTGAATTTCCTGTATTTATGTCTTCCATAAGTTTTTACTCCTGATTAGTTAAACCGGATTGTATTTGATAAACCTTTTTATACCAGCCGTCTTTTTTAAGCAACTCAGCATGGGTTCCCTCTTCTACGAGCTTTCCGTTTTTCAAAACCAGAATTTTATCCGCATTTGAAATTGTAGAAATTCTATGCGAAATAATAATTACGGTTTGCGACTTTTTTTTCTGTCGCTGTTTGTTTAGTGCTTTTTGTATTTTTATATCTGTTTCGGCATCAACTGCGGAAAGGGAGTCATCGAAAATAATTATCGGGGTATTCTTTATTAAAGTGCGGGCAATGACCAATCTTTGTTTTTGTCCGCCTGAAAGTGAAACCCCTCTTTCTCCTACCATTGTGTTGTAGCCTTCTTCAAATTTCATTATGTCATCGTCAAGTGCGGCAATTTTGGAAAAATGCCTTACCGTATCTTCCGAGTGGTAAGGAGCCGCTAACTTGATATTTTCCAAAATTGTTTTGCCGTATAAAAACGGTTCTTGTAAAATTAAACCGATATTTGAGCGAACCCAGCCTTTATCAATGGTGTTTAGTTCGTGTCCGTTAAGTTTAATCGAGCCTGAATTATATTCGTATAATCTTGAGAGTAAATAAGCAAGCGAACTTTTGCCTGAGCCTGTATGACCGAGTATTGCAACAGTTTGACCTTCTTCAATTGTAAAAGACAGTTTGTCTAAGATTAAATTGTCGGGTGTGTCAGGATATGCAAACGATACTGAATTAAATTCAATTTTGCCGTAAATATTAGGTTTGTTTTTGGTCGGGAATATTTGTTCAGCCGGCTTTTTTAGTATTTCTTCAATACGGCGACTTGCAACAAAAGATTTTCCGATATTGGTGATTGTCCTCGCAAGGTTTGTAATAGGATAGCTGAACATTCCCGTATAAGATATAAAAGCTACAAGCTCACCGACAGTAAGGCGACTGTGATATGCAAGGACACTGCCTAAAATTATAACACCTGAAATTTGTAAAAGAACAAGTGCATCTAAAACACCCCAAAATAAAGCATAGCTTTTTACTAATTTAAAATCTTTGCCTGCAAAATCATCGCTTGCTTTTTTGAATTTTTTAATTTCGTTTTTATGCAGCAAAAATGCTTTTATAACTCTTATGCCTGTTAAGTTTTCTTGAATTACGGTTGTCATTTTTGCTTCCGATTTTTCTGTTTGTTCAAATTGCTTTTCGACCATTTTAAAGAAAACAATCGAAGTTATAAAAATAAGAAGTATTGTTCCAAAAATATAAAAAACCAGCTCCGTGTTTGTTTGAAACATTAAATACAACACATATATCATTAAAAATACAGAGCTTATAATATCCATAATTTGTGAATACAATGCAAGGCGAATGTTTTCAATATCGGTGGTGCATCTTTGAATTAAATCGCCTGTTTTAAGTTGTGCGTGTGTTGAAAACGGTAACAGCTGAATATGGTTATAGAGTTTATCTCTCAATTCTTTTACGGCAGATTCGGTTGCCTGTGTTGCCAGAGTAATTCGTGCAAATGTAAGCAAAGATCTTAAAACGGCGAAAATTATAAATGCGATTGTCATTATAATTAGCCCTGTTTTTAAGTCTTTGGATTTTAAAAAAAACGACATCAATCGAGAAAGACGGTCTGTTTTTAGTGCTTTTTGAAAAATAACCGAGTCGATTGTAATTTTTGCCAATTGAGGTTGCATGGCAACCACTACTTGTGAAAGGATTGTAAATAAAACCGCAAGAGAATATACACCCTTGTAATTTTTTAAGTAGGAGAATAGAATTTTAAGTTTTTTCATAGAACAACCACCGAGGAAATTGCAAAAGTCAGACGAGTTTTGTAATTTCTTCCAAAATTTACCAAAAAGTGCAATGAAATGAGCTTCTTTAAAAGGTATTTGCAAAAGTAACCGACTTTTGCAAACACCTCCACCCTAATTCAAGCATCGAAAGAGTAGCATATTATTTATGTTTGGTCAATAGTTTTTTGAATTGTTATTGTTAGCGTTTTAGCTTAGTATGTCGTTCGTTTTATGTATCGCGTTTATTTTAGTTTTGGGGGGTAGCGTAAAAACAAATGAGTTGCCGGTATTAAACTTAAGTAGAGGTTTACCGGCAGGTAAAACTCTACTTAAAATAGCAACAGTAGCAAGTCATTTTTTTGAAGCGAGGGGGAGAGCCCCCCCTTTAATAAAACAAATTAAAGTTTACGCATTATGTCGATTGGTTTTTCATTTCCTGCTCTGATGGACGGTATGATTGAAACAAGGATTGACAGTATGAGAATTCCGGTTGCAATTAAAAATATTTCGGGTAGGGTTATTTTTATCGGTATGTGTTCCAAATAGTATTCGGGGTCTAAGATGTGGACATATAACAGTTCGCTAGTTTTACCCGATGCGGTGTGGATTAGGTATTTGAGGTAGTTGATGGTTTTTTCTGTGATTTTGAATAGGCTGTTTATGTTTAATGCGAGTAAAATGCCAAGAGGTAAGCCGACCAATATTCCGCCAAGGCTTGTTATAACTCCGGCGGTTAGGAAGGCGAGTGTAATGTTGGAAGAGGACGCTCCGGTTGCTTTTAGAATGGCTATTTCGCGGGTTCGCTCCAGTACCAGCATTACAAGTGCGGAGGATATGTTTGTTGATGCAACCAGTATGATTAAAAACATTACAAATAATAAGATGTTTTTTGTGGTTTTAAAAGACATGAATTGAGATTGGTTTAAGTCTTTCCATGTATAGATTCTGAATTTGTTTGAGTAATTATTTTTTAGTGAGTAAACAAATGGTTCAAATAACGAGTCGTTAAAGACATCGTCAACGGTTACAAGAATTGATGTTAAGGAGTTGCTGCCTTTAAAAATCTGTAAACCTTTTTCAAGAGGAATGAAAATCCAAAGTGCATCTAAGTCTTGATAGCCCGATGAAACAATTGCACCTACTTTAAATACGGACATTTTAGGGATAGGTGTTCCTTTTTTACCGGTTTTAAATGTTAATATTCTGCAAGTATCGCCTACATTAAGGTGTAAGTTTGCGGCGAGTTTTTTTCCTAAAAACAATGTTTTGTTATTTTCAAATTCAAGTTTACCTTCTAAAACTTGAATTAACTTTGATGCTCCTGTATTTTCGGTGAAAAATTTTTTTTCAATTGCGCGTATTTGTCCGCCACTTCTTCCTGTTTTGCCGATGAGAAGTCCGGTTCCTTGTCTTTCCACCCAAGCGTTTTTAAAATACGGGTTGTCTTTATATTTGTTTAATAAGTTGTTTTTGAGTGCTTTTTCATGTCTGCCGTCATTTTCGCTTGCAAGTACTTTTCTTTGGAGTAATCGTATATGGCCGGAGCCTAATTCGACCATTCGTGTTGTAATTCCGTTTATCATTCCGTTGGATAAAACCAATACGACTATTAACGGTACAATGCTTATTCCGATTCCAATGCAGGCTCCTATTAAGCTCTTTCTTGCATTTGAGGCTTCACCTTTTTTTCCGACACCCAGGCATCTCGCCGCATAGGTAATAAAAAACATTTTTTTCATATTTGTATCAGTTTTCCGTTTTGAAGATTATATGAGATATTTGTCATAGATGCTATGTTTGTATCATGTGTTACAACAATTAATGTTTTTTTGTGTTTTTCAACAACCGAAAACAATAATTTGCGAACCGTGTTTGAATTTGCAGGGTCTAGGTTTCCCGTTGGCTCGTCTGCTAAAATTAAAGACGGCTCGTTGATTAAGGCTCGTGCAACTGCGGTTCGCTGTCTTTCTCCACCTGAGAGTTGGGTGGGGTAGTGGCTTAATCTGTTATTCAGTTTAACTTCATCTAACAGAGATTCAGCTTTTTCTTTGGCTTCTTTTTTTTTCATTCCTGAAATCAATGCTGGTAACATTACATTTTCCAATGCTGTAAAGTCTTTTAGAAGATAATGGAATTGAAAAATCAGTCCTAAAAAGGATCTTCTGTATTCTGTCAGTTCATTTTCATCAAGTAAATCTACTCGGTAGTTGCCGGCTTTGATAATGCCAAAGTCTGATTTTTCAAGTCCTCCGATTATGTTCAGCAGGGTGCTTTTGCCGGAGCCTGAAGATCCTGTAACCGAAACTGTATTTCCTGAATTAATATTTAGAGAAAGGTCGTTTAATATTAAAAGGTTTTCATTTGTCGAAGCAAATGATTTTTTTAAATTGGAAATTTCTAATACAGTATTATTCATATCTTAATACCTCCGCAGGTTTTAGTTTTAGTATTCGTATAGATGCGAAAAAAGCAGCAAATGATGATGACAATATTCCAAATAAAAATATTGACAAAACTTCACCAAATTTCATATCTGTCGGTATTTTTTCTATGTAAAAATATTTAGGACTGAAAATGCTAAAGTCAGTGTTTTTTGTGTTTGAGTAGACAAGTGTTTGCATAAATGCCAAAAAAGAGTTGACAATTTTTTCGGTTAATGAAAAAATTTCGTTTATGTTAATTGAAATTAGCAGTCCCAGTATCAGTCCTGTAACGGCTCCGGTTAATCCTATCAGAAAACCATTGCTTATAAATAGAAGTTGTATGGTGTTTTGTTTCATTCCAAGTGATGTAAGGACGGCTATGTCTTCTCTTTTATCGTATATTGATCTTCTCATACCGTTGTAAATATTTACGGCTACAACGAGAAATATTAAAACTATCAAAAGTAGCATGACATTTTTTTCAATTTTTAATGCACCAAAAAAGGCGTGGTTATATTTGCGCCATGATTCTGCTTTTAATTCAGGAATTTTTTGTTTTATTTCATTTATGTATATTTCATCGTTGTTTTTGTTTTTTAGTTTTACAAGTGCATTTAAGTTATCTTTTTTACCGAATATTCGCATTCCTGTTTCCAATGAAATAAAAGCATATGTTGAGTCAACGGCTAAATATCCTGTTTTAAATATACCTGTTACTTTTAGTATTGAGTTTTCAGGGAAAATATCTGTGTCAGCTCCACCGGAGACTACAGGCAAATAGACTGAATCACCTACGGAAACTCTGAGTGTTCTGGCTAAGTCGTAACCAATAATTATTGTATCGGGTTTGTCAATCGAGTAATTACCTGACATAAAGTGTAATCTTTCAAAAAGACCTGTATCCTTGTTGAACTGTTTGATGTTTACGGCTCGGATTAGACAACCGCTTTGCTTCTTTTTGCCTTGAAGAAGAGCTTGTGATTCGGTGAATATAAAGAATGCTTGTGTTTTTTTTGCTTTTTCTGCGAGAAGCAAGGTTTTTTCATCACCGTGTAATTGTGCGTGTCCTGAAGTAACTTCTAAAATAGTGTTGATAAAGCCCATTTGAAACCCATTCATTACTGACAGAATTACTATTAAAACCATAACACCGAAAGCTATTCCTAATACTGAGAATATATTTGTAATTGATGACTTGCCTTTAGTGCCTGCATGGTTCATTTTTTGCAGAATGAACAGAATACTTCTTATTTTGTTTTTTATCATTCATTTATCCTTTCGGTAAAAGAGGATATTTCAATACCGTTGTCGTAAAGGTGTACTGTTTTTGTTTTATCGTGATATTCAATTAATGAAATTTGGCGACCGTTTTTGTAATTTATTTCTTTTTGCTTTGTGCCGTTTGTATTATATTTTATTTCTTTTCTTTTTTCAATACCATTTTTTAAAACATTTATAAAAATTACACGATTATTGTTATCGTATGTTTTGCTTGTTTCATATATTGTTTTACCTGTTTCGTCTAGCATAATTGTTTTTATTATGTTACCGTTGTTATCATAAAATATTTTTTTTGTTCCGTATTTGTTTTGTATGTTTTTTTGTTTTAGCAGGTTATTATCGCTGTATTTCCATTCTTTTTTTTCGATAAGTTTATTTCCTTCATGCATTACCGATAAAATTCGTAGTTTTTGTTTATTGTATTTTTCGTAATACCAATGGTTGTTTTCTGCAATTATTAAACCTGTTTTTGTTATTGAAGAAAAAGTATTATCCACTTTTTCTTCGGGCGTTTCGTTTGTGTCCGATGAATTTATAGGCTCTGCATTTTTTGTGTTTTCATTTACAGGAATTGTACTTTCAGATGTTGGTGTTTCTATGTCTTCATCCGATGATTCAGGAAAGAAGGCATAGGTAATTGTTAATATAAAGAATAAAAAAAATACAGTGCTTTTATTTTTCAAAATTATTTGTTTCCTATAAATTCTTTGATGTATTTTTCAGGGTTGAATTTTTCAATATCTTCGTATTTTTCGCCCGTACCGATAAACATAATGGGTATGCCCAGCTCTTTGCCTATTGTAATTGCAATACCCCCTTTAGCCGTGGAGTCATATTTTGTCAGTACAATTGCATCAACACCAATTGCTTCATTGAATACTTCTGCCTGCCTCATTCCGTTTTGTCCGGTGGTTACATCTAATACCAGAATTTTTTTATATAAACTGTTATCGGCTTTTGATTTTGCAATACGATCTATTTTTTGCAACTCTCTTACCAGGTTGTCTTTATTGTGCAACCTTCCTGCTGTGTCGATTAAAACGAGTCCGCCGCCTTGGGCACTCATTGCTTCACCTGCATCAAACACTACTGCGGCAGGGTCGCCGCCGTGTTTATGGGAAATAACTCTTACATCAATATTTTTTCCGTGTGCTTGAAGTTGTTCAATTGCTGCCGCTCTGAAGGTGTCTGCTGCGGCCAGAATTAAATTGGTTTGGTAATGTGTCTTATAATATTTAGCCATTTTTGCGATTGAGGTTGTTTTTCCTACACCGTTTACACCGAGAATAAGATATACTCCTACTTTGTCAGGCTCGGGGGCGAAAAAGCAATTTTTTACAAATGGTGATAAAATTTGTGTTAAAATTTCAGGTAGGTTTGAAACATCTTTTATGTTTCCCTTTTTGTATTCCGTGCGCAATTCTTTTTCTATTTCTATGGCTAATTTTGGTGCTATATCGCCTTCTATTAATGAGTCGATTAAGTCTTCAAAAAATTCTTCATCTATTTTGTTGTGAACGCCAAACAGGTTTTTTAATTTATCTGCAAAACTTTGTTTTGCCATGTTTTACCTCCGTTTTTTACTGATTTTGTTTTTTTGCATTGGTATAGGCAGGGTTTGGGCTTCTACGGGTAGCGTTTTATCTGCTGCAACCAAGTATAAAATTACATTTATAAAATAATTAACAGCTAAACTACTGCTTACACCAATCATAACATTGCTTGCAATTCGTAAGTTACGAATTGTATTGATATTTTTTTGTGTGGCAGGCAGATTTCCGCTCTGATATGCAATAATTTTATCATTGGTTATTCCGTTTAAAATTAAAGTTGCCGGTAAAGAAAGATAAAGAGCTCCGAGTGACCAATACATATTCTTTCTTCTTTTTTCAATTTTTTCGCTAATTGATGTTTTGTGTAATTTAGCCGTTGCATATATAAGCTCTTCTTGTTTTGTAAATTTGTTGTTATCAAATATAATGAAAGTTCTTACATCGTTTGAAATAAATTCTAACATATTTTTTGTATTTGGAATTTCCAATTCAATTGGCACAACTCCGTAATACTTGGTTTTAAAATATACTTCAGGTTTCATATTTTTAATGTCAAAACTTATATTAAACAGTTCATCTTTTTTTAAGTTTATTCGCAGTTTATAAGCATTATGATTTTTGAGATTTACTTCTTTTATTGATGATTTATATCCTTCTGCAGAGGCGTAAATGTTTATTTTTCCGTTATGTACTTTAACAGGTTTTGAAAAATCATTTATTTCTATTTCGTTTACAAAAACCGATGCTGTTTTTGGTGTAATATCAAAATGAAGCATTACTTCCGGTATATTTTGAATTTTTGTGTAAATTTGAGATGATAGGAATTTTACAATTTCTGAGATGTCTTCATATCTTCCGGCTTCTGCGAATTCCAGTGGTTGCATATTCGGAAGGCCTGTTTCCAGTTTTACGGAAACATAAGCATAACCGCTTATATCTTTTATAGTGCCGGTAATTACAGCATCTATATTTTGTTGTAATAAACTTTCAGTCAGTCCTGATGTTTTTGGTTTTTCAAAAAGGGTATTCCCGTTATTCCATGGCACAATCGGTTTGCTCTCATCAGCAAAAGAGAATTTAAGCTCTTCTATTTTCATATTTGTATGGGCGAAAAAAATTGCTTCTTCTTTTTGTTTTATTTTTTCATTTATTTTTTTAATTTGGCTTTTTTTATTTTTTTCATTCGTAAATGAAAGAAATATTTTATCTCTTTCCAAGATTAAACTGTTTCTTTCTTTAATGAGTTTTAGCTTTGTTTTCCCGAGTTTAAATAATGCTCTTGCCTTTTGTTCTGATAAGGGAATAACCCTTTTTGCATGGGAATTAAGATTATACAAAAATAATTCAGGTACAATTGTTTCGTAAGTTTTGTATAATTCCGGAATGTCAACTGTATTGAATTTAGATGCAGATATTACCCACTCCGTTTTTTCTTCTGCTTGGCATGGAAAAAAAGAGATAAATAGAAAAAAAAATATTATAATGTTTTTAGCATTTTTTAAGTTTAGCATACATTACCATCTTTTAAAAGGGCTTCTCTTTTTTCCCAGTTGTTATTTAAATAAGCCTTTATAAATCCGTCAATTTCTCCATCCATAACAGCTTGGATATTTCCTGTTTCAAAAGAAGTTCTATGGTCCTTTACCATGGTATATGGCTGAAAAACATAGGAGCGTATTTGGTTACCCCATGATATTCCTTTTTTTTCTGAGGCAAATTTAGAGTTTTCTTCTTCTTTTTTTTGGCGGTAATATTCATATAGTTGAGCTTTTAACATATTCATTGCTGTAGTTTTATTTGTAGCTTGACTTCTTTGGCTTTGTGATGCTGCAACAATGCCGGTAGGAAGATGGGTAATGCGTACCGCAGAATCTGTTTTATTTACATGTTGCCCGCCGGCTCCGCTTGCTCTATATGTGTCGATTCTTAATTCATCAGGACTTATGTCAACTTCAATTGTGTCATCTAAAACAGGAAAAACATATACGGAGCTGAAAGAAGTATGACGGCGTGAGTTTGCATCAAACGGGCTAATTCTAACAAGCCTGTGGACACCTGTTTCCGATTTCAAAAAACCAAAGGCGTAATCACCCTTTACTTCGATTGTGATTGATTTAATACCGCCTTCGGCTTCTACTAAATCAACGGTTTTGGTTTTAAAATTATGGGCATCTGCCCAACGACCGTACATTCTTGTAAGTATATTTGCCCAATCACATGATTCAGTTCCCCCTGCACCGGCATGAATAGTAAGATAGGCATTATTAAAGTCAACTTCTCCTGAAAGCATATTTAATGTTGTTAGTTTTTCGCATTCTTGATTAAGTTCAGTAAAAGTGTTTTTAACTTCTTCGGAGAAGGCTTCATTATTTTCCTCTATTGCAAGGTCATACATTGCCAACAAATCTTCTATTTCAGTTTTTAATTTTTCCCATGGTTCAAATTTATTTTTTAATATTTTAATTTCCGACATTATTTTTTCGGCGTTTTTTACATTATCCCAAAAATTTACGGAGGCTGATAGTTGTTCTCGCTCTGTAATTTGTTTTTTCAACGCCTCAGGGTCAAAGACGCCTCCATATTTCTTCGACTTTTGTATTTAGTTCTAAAATTTGTCCTTTTATTTCTTCTATCATAAATAACTCCTAATCTATTTGTTTGAGATTCATTTAGTTTAGAAAAAGTCAAACTGACTTTTGCAATTTCCTCGCTTTATTATAATACAGAAGAAAAAAATTGTAAAGGAGCTGTGTGTAAAAGTTGTTTGTTTTTGAGCCTTGTTTAAAATATCTGATTGTATTGTGTGTTTTTTTATTTTTTTTAATGCTATTGCGCTAGCGATTGAAGGAACATGTACCGGAGTTTTTCAAAACTCAGGTACATGGATCCATTTTGCACAGTATCCCTGTGCAAAATTAGCCGAAGCGTTAGCGGAGTTCCGAAATGAGCGACGGTTTGCGACTGTGTGCTTTGTATTTTGTTTTTTCTCAAACCGTAGCGCCCAAATAAAATTTTAGGAATTTATTTTTTTACCGGAAAGTCTTCAAGTATGATTGGCGGTGTGTCGAGTTTTTCGATTTTTTCGAGTGTCAGTTTTATTTCGCTTAGGAGTAAAGTGTTTTTTTGCTTTACGTTGTCGTATTTTTGTTGAAGTATATATTTTTTTTCTGTTGTGCCGTATCTCATTTGCAAAATTATTTGATTTTTAATGTAAGTTGTGGTTAAGAAACCTGTTTGTATTCCGTAAGGAGTTTTGAATATAAATTTTTTGTTGTTTACTGTTAGTTCGTATTCATCATTTTTCCATATTGTGTCAGGTCTGTTGAGGAGTTTTTCCGTGATTGTAGTTTGATGTTTTTTTGGAGTTGATAATTGGTTTTTTATGCTGTCGTCTTTTTTTCTGTAGATGCCGTTCCACGATGACGAGGTTAGTATTTTTAAGCGAGCGACATTTTCTACGACATGTACTTTTATTTCATCGACACTTTTTATTTCAATGTCTATATTGAGTATAATATTTGAAATAGATTTATTGTGGGTTCGCATATATAATCCGTATCGTCTTTGTTTAGCAGTTTCGATTTCATAGGTTTCTTGAATGTTATCCAGAAAAAATATTATTTCGTTGTTTTTATTATCAAAATAAAGCGATCGGTTTTTACCGGAATTACTTTCCGGTTGTATCCATAAGCCGTTTATAAATTCTTTGAAGAGTTTTGTGTTGCCACTTCCCAGTTTTCGTAATATTTGGTCTTCTATTTTTTCTCCGGGAATTAAGTTTTCTCGCGATTTTTCATATCGCTCATTTTCATTATTCCAAGAATATATTTTTTCGATTTGGTTTAATGATGCAGAAGATTTAGGGTCGCTGTCAAAACTGTGGATTTCGTACATGTTTAGTCCCGATTCCTGTGAATTTTTGTTTGCTTGAATTCGTATTTGAATGTCTGCCCGTAAATCCGCTATTTGTATAAACTTTAAATTTTCGTTCTTGTCTTTTGTCGGCAAAAATATGGTTAACATCTGTTTGTTGTTGGAAGTCATTCCTGAGCATACAACGGCCGGCATTGTATCCAATCCCAATTCCAGCGTGTATAAAGAAACTGTATTAGGTTGCGTTATTTCGGTTTTTAGAATGTCATTTCGTTTGTATTCCTGAAATACAAGATTTTGCATTGCAGGTATTATGTATACATGGGGCTCTGATATTTTTTTTACCGCAATTAATTGGTCGTCAGCTCCATCTGCATCTATATCCGTTTTGTGTAATGTGATTAGGCTTTCATCAGAGGCAAGCTCAATTTCCGGTTTTTCGGTAATTCCTGTTGGTATTACTTTATCTTTGGAGTCGGTATCCGGTGTTGTTTTTGTATTGGGTTCAGCTATTGGTATTATAGTTTTTGCCAACTGCGATTTTTTTACAGTTTCCGGTTTGTTGAGTTTTGATAATATTAGCCATGCAAAAATAAGTATTGCCGTTATTGAAAGAAAG
The DNA here is from genome assembly GCA_002749205.1 of Treponema sp. Taxonomy (GTDB): domain Bacteria; phylum Spirochaetota; class Spirochaetia; order Treponematales; family Treponemataceae; genus Treponema_B. The sequence goes on from PDOP01000032.1 coordinate 15,614, forward strand.
ATGTAGAACAGTTTTTTCATAGTGTTTTTTCATCTTCCTGTAATTGTTTTTTCGCTTTTTCTCTTCGCCTTTTTTCTTCTTGTTTTTTTCTTATGTATCTTATTAGAAGAAACAGTAACAGAATTAGTAAAAGAATGGCAATTAGCAGTATGATGATGTACATCATTCTTTTATTTATTTGCAATTTTGCCAGGGTGTTTTTTTGGGAGGCTTTTGTTTGCTCGTTATTGTTGTTTTCAGAATTGGCAATATTGTTTTGTTTTTCAGTGTTGCTTTCATTGTTAATGTTATTTGTTGTGCTGTCGGTGTTAGCATTCTTGCCTGTTGCGACATCGTTTGTTTCTGTATCGTCAGTATTTGATTTTGTGTTGTTTGAATTAGAGTTTGTATCGTTACTGTTGTTTTTATTTGAATTTTTATCGCCGTCTGTGTCGCTTGTTGTGTTTCCGCTTTTATTTGTAACAACTGTTGTGTTACCTTCGATTAAAGATTTAGATTGGTCATCACCGCTACGGGGTTTTCCGTCATTTGAAAGAACATCGGAATAAAGTGATTGAGTTCTTTTTACTACGGTGTCTTGTATGTCCATATCCAATGTAACTTCGTACCAGTTGTCTCTTTTTATTATTCTGGCCTCAGCCAAATAAGGGCTTTCAAATGACTCTTGTTTTCCTCTATACTTTGATTCCCAAGGTGCATCGTGTTCAAGATCTGTTACCAATAATAGTACTTTAAAGCGTCCGTTTGTTCCTCGTTCCTGAAGTATGGTTTGTATTTTGTCTAAAGCGGCTCCTATGTCTGTGAACTTTCCGTCAGGTCGAATGGCGTCAATTGCGTTAATTACAGTGCGTCTTGAATTTTCATCTTTTATATTTAGAGTTAAAACTTCTTCCGGTTTTTCGTAGAATTGGTATATTGTAATCCAGTCACCGGGAATTAACATCTGACCTATTAATTCCTGTCTTACCCATTTATGTAGACTGTCGAATTTACCGGGGTCTTCCATTGACAAAGATTTATCAATCATTAAAAAAATGTCAACGGGGACGGTTCTTTCTCCGCAAAAAATATTTGTTGTTAGAAATAGGCTAATCAACATAATTAAAAATATATTAGCTTTTTTTTGCATAATCTTACTCCTTTTCAGCCGTTACACTCATATTGTATACTATATTTGAAAAAAAATCACTAAAAATTCAAAAAAAATCTTTACTTTTTCAAAAAAGTGTTTACTTTTTGGAATAAGTGTTGTATAATGTAACATAAATTGCTTAATAAGGAGATAAAAAATGGCAAGTTTAGACCTACCACAAAGCCCAAATGTATTCCATCCGGAAAAGCCCAGTGCTGTTGGATCAAGGAACTCTTTGGCACAAGATTATCGTGATCAGCAAAAAGAAGTAAATCAGCTGATTGAAGAAGAGACTAATAAAGTATTGCACCATTTAGGTACAAAGCTTCCTAAGGAAGTTCTTGAACGATTGGATGTAATGGGTGGTGTTAAGGAGAAGTTATATAATTACTTCAACCAAAACTATCAGAACATGTTCAACCGTTACATGGTAACCACTGAAGATGAAATGGTCAAGAAAGTTAGAGGATTTGTAGACCGTGAAGAAATGAAGGTTCTTGACAGGTACACACCAAAAGAGATTGCCACTTTGCTTGATGCAGTTGGTGGTGCCGATAAGTTTAATACAGGTGAAATTGAAAAATCAATTGTAAACATGTATGGACACTTGCAGGGACATGTTCAAAGAGGTGTAAACGATCTGGAAACAATGACAAACTCACTGTTGCGCCAAAAAACTGATGTTGGTGGTTTCGTACGAGGTGAGAATGCTTATTCCATCGTAAAATGTGCTTTTAGAGACAGCTTGTATAAGCCAAAGACTGTTACAGATGTAAAACTTTCAATTAACATCTTGGATACAGAATTGATTAGTCCTATTTTCCACTATCAGTCAACAGTTGAATATCTTATTAAAGATCTTTTAGGCGATCATTACATTAACATGATTGACAAAGAAATTGAAAAACTGAAAGATGAAAGAATTGATCAAGGTTTGGAAGAACTCGATGGTAGCGGTGTTTTATTTGAAAAAATTAACAGGGTAGAAGATATTACCGATGATGATGTCGAAAATCCAAAGAGTAAGAGATACGATGTAATTTCTAAAAAATTGATGGAAAGAATCAATAATCTTAGAGCTGAAATTGATCCTGAAACATACGATCAGTTGAACATTCGTGAAAACATCAAGAAAATTGTTGATATTGAGAACATTAGAAATCGTGGTTTTAATACTGCAATTAACTCTCTTACTTCAATTCTTGATACTTCTAAAATGGGTTATCAGTATATTGAAAACTTTAAGAACACTAGAGAATTGATTGTTCGTGAGTATGAAGATACTGTAGAAGCACAACTTCCTGATGAGCATTTCCAAATTAAGTTAAAATACATGGATAACGCTCAGCTTCTTGAAGAAAGAAAAGCTTATGAAGTTATGATGCGCTCTTTTGAAACTGAAATTGAGCATGTTTGGGACGTTGTTAATGCAACCTATGAGAAATCAAAATACGGTACGAGAATTAATGACTTTAATGATCTTGCAAAAAAATACAAAAACCATTTAAGAAAAGAAAAAGAAAAAGATGGTTTACCTGTATATGAAGACATCGCTAAAGTATGGGACGAAGTTGCATTTATCAAGACAGGTGAAACTGAAGTTGAAAAAATGAACAGAACTTATACTTATGAAAAGGATAAGTTGCGCAAAAAGCTTATTATAATGAGAGAAAAGCTTCAAGACATGTATGATTACAAGTACCCAATTGAGCGTAGAGTAATCGAAACCAGACTTGATAAGCTCAGTAAAGATTACAACAGCTTTGATTACTTGATTAACCCTTACCACATTCAACCCGGTGTATTACTTGATATTGATATTACTTCAATTAAGAGAAAGAAAGGTACACTTGAAGGTATGGCTAATGTTCTTAATGAGTTCTTGCATGGTATTTCAAAAGGCTTTGAAGATGCTGCATTTGCTTCATTCTCACGCCGCCGATCTACTGTTCGTGCTGACCTTGCAAAGACATTTGGTTCTGACGAGGAAGAGGCTCCTGTAGCAGGTCAAGCATCAGGTAGCGCTAATTTTATTGACATGGTAAATGATACTCCTGCTATAGAGGCAAAGGTTGCCGAATCAGTAAGTACTCCTGCTAAAAAAACAAGAGGAAGAAAACCACGAACAAGAAAAACCGGAGCTGTTGATAAAAAAGGTGGACGAAGAGGTCGTTCAAAATCAAGTCTTAAGGAAATCTAATTTGTTAGCTTGATACAAAACTAAGCCCCTGTAACTCTGACTCAGTTCGGGGGCTTTTTCTATACTTGGAGGAAACTATGGAAAATAAATCATATTTATATGTACCACTTTCAAAAAGAAATGATTTGAATTCTTTTGTAAGGCATATAAAATCTGTAATTGGGCTTTTAGAAGACGGGTCTAAAAAAAATATTGCAGACAGTTTGAATGAGATGTTGGGAGACCAAGAAATTGCCCCTGATCAAGTTTTACCTATTATGTCTGTTACGCTTTTAGAAAAATGGAAATACAGTGTTGCATCGGTAAATCTTGAAGATGTGTGTAATGATGCTGAAAAACTGGTAAGCACTGTTGCAAAATGGAAGGGGGTTGATATAGTTCTTGGCTATCAACATCCTGATCTTGGGTTTTTGGCATTTAATCCAAAAAATCCGGCAAATAAAGGAGTTCTGGAAGGGCTTAAAAAGAATGAGCTTTTGCATATATATGTGGGAAAGGGCAGTAAAGACGAAATTGATGAAAAATTAGCATCTGAAGTAATCGATGCGATGAAAAAATTGATATATAATAAAAAAGTAACTGTTTCATCAAAAGTAACATCAGGCTCATTTACATTTGTTGAAAAGAAAGCTCCAACACCTAAACGAACTCGAACGACAGCTCCAAGAGCTAAAAAGACAGTCGGCGGAAGGAAGGCAAAGACTCCTGCAAGAAGTGCTGTGTCAACAACACAGACTACATCAAGCGGATATACAAATTCTTCGTACGAAGTGCCTGAGCATTTAAGACAAGCTCAGTCTCAGTCTACAGCACCAATTGGAAGAAAGAATATGTCGAATCTTATTTCGGTTGTTGTTTCAAATGAGCTTTTTCATAACGGTAATGTTGAAGCATGGAAACGAATTATACGAAGCTATAATGCAAGGTATCCAAATGCAGAAGTTATTGTATATTATGACGGTGAAAGAATAGTGGACATTAACACATTGTTTAAGTGGGGAAAAGTAAAACATGGAAGTACAATTCAGTTTGCTGTTGCCGCTGATGAAATTAGAGATTTATCGAAACTGAGAAAATATTTTTCTCAAGGTGCAAGTCCAAGATTTGAAGACTTTTTGCATGGTTCACCCGATACGGTTTTGAACTTATTTTAAGGAGTAAATTATGGTATTATCGAAAACTATACATTATTTTAGCAGTAAACAGGCAATAAACAAAAAGGTTGAAAGGAATCTTCTTGGAATTAGGGGAAGACAAGCGAATGAATTGGCTGAATTGGCTTTGCCCATACTTCCCGGTGTTATAATTGATTCAAGTGTATGTCAACATCTTGAAGGACAAAAAGTCTTTCCCGTTTTAAAGTCGCATTTGGGAAAACTGGGTGCTGCAGTAAAAAAAGAATTCGGGTCTGAAGAAAATCCGCTTATCTTAAAAATTGTTATTTCTCCAAATCTTGTGATTGCTAATTATCCTACACTTCATAACTTTGGTCTTACAAAGTCTACAATGAAAGGGTTTGAAAGCAAGGTTGGAAAGAATTTTGCGGCTCATGAAGTTTTGTTTTTGCTAAAGGGCGTTTTTCTTCTGTTTGCTAAAACTGCGGAAGCTGAAGGTGATGCAAAAAAAATTAAAGAAACAGAAAAACTGATTGCTGAAATAAAAAAGATGATGGAACAACCTAAGCAAAAACTTGATGGTATTGCTATTATGGATAAATATGCCGAATACTTGCCCGAAGGTTTTTTTGAAGATGCTGAAACTCAACTTGAAGCTTCTATTCAAATTGTAGGTAACCTTCTTTTGAAAGAAGAAGATAACGAAGATGATGTGGCTATTTTAATTCAACCAATGGCTTACGGAAATTACGGAAAAGATTCTTATTCAGGATTTTTCCACAGTAGGAATATTGTAACAGGCGAAAAGAAATTGCAAGGTTCATTTTTTGCAGAAAAGTTTGATGATTATAATGCAAAAGGAAAGGACATCAATGCGATTGTTCCTCGCTATTTAAAAGAATTGCAGAATATTGCATGGAAACTTGAAGACCACAGTAAAGAAATACGCCGTATTCGCTTTACTATCGAATCCGGCAAATTATGGTTGATTGAGCAAAAATCAGTAGAAGCAAAGAGTACTATTTCGTTGGTACATCTTTTATTGGATTTGTATAATAGAGGAATAGTTGAAGCTGAATATGTTGTAAAAACAGTAAAACCCGGTCAGCTTAATGAAATTTTGCATCCTGTTATTGATACTTCAAGTGTAAAAAATCTTAAAGCATCTGTTGGCGGAATTGCCGGTGCTCCCGGTGCTGCTGTAGGTAGGGTGTATTTTACTGCTGACTCCTTAATTGATGCTCAGAAACAGGCACAGATGAATGGTGAAGATACAAGATGTATTTTATGTATGCCTGCAACTTATGCAGGAGATGTAAAGGCTATAGAGGTGTCTACAGGTGTTCTCTCAAATGAAGGTGGATATTCCGCACATGCTTCTGTTGTCGCAAGACAGTATGGAAAAATATCTCTTGTACGACCGGATATGAAAATAATGAAAAACAAAGCCATAGTCGGTGGTGTTACAATTAATGAAGGAGACTTGGTAAGCCTTAATGTTCCTTATTACGGGGATCCTTCACTTTATTTTGGAGAGGCAAAATTGATTGAGCCTAATCCAAAAACATCGGGACTTTTGGACTTTATTGCTCTTACAAGAGGTTTTGTGGATAATTTCCATGTTAGAGCTAATGCTGACAGTCCTCGTGATTCGCAGCTTGCAGTTGACTTCGGCGCAGAGGGTATCGGTCTTTGTAGAACAGAGCATATGTTCTTTAAAGAAGACAGAATCAATCTTTTTAGAGAGATGATTTTAAGCGATACTTTTGAAGAAAGAAAAAAGGTATTGGATAAGCTTTATTCAATTCAGAAGAAAGACTTCTACGGTATTTTCAAGGCTATGGCAGACAAAGAAGTTACCATTCGTCTTTTAGATGCTCCTTTACATGAATTTTTGCCGCATAATGATACGGAAATGACAGAGTTTTTAAGTCATATTAAAAAAGCAAAGAAAACTCCTCCTAAAAAAGCTGATATTCAGGCAAAAATTGCATTGCTTTCTGAAATGAATCCAATGCTTGGACATAGAGGTTGCCGTATAGCTATTTCTTATCCTGAAATATATGCTATGCAGATTAAAGCAATTTTTGATGCCGCATATAAATTAAAGTCAGAAAAAGTGAATGTACGCCCTGAAATTATGATACCGCTTGTAATGAGCTTCCGTGAATTGAAACAAATTGTTTACGGTAAAAAAATTGAAGGACACGCTTATCAAGGTTTGGTTTCAATTGAAGAAGAGCTTAGAAAGAAGCTTAAAGCACAAAAAATTGACTATAAAGTTGGAACAATGATTGAGTTGCCTGCCGCCGCTTTAAGTGCTGATGAAATTGCATTATATGCACAGTTCTTTTCGTTTGGCACGAACGACTTGACGCAAACAACATTGGGTCTTTCTAGAGATGACTTTAACAGCTTTATGCCGGACTATACGATGTACGACTTGGTAGACGGAAATCCGTTTGCAATTTTGGACACAAGAGTTCGAGAGCTTATTCAAACTGCAATTCAGAGAGGTAAGTTGGTTCGTCCTGACCTTTCTTGCGGTTTATGCGGTGAGCACGGGGCTAGACCCGAAAATGTACGCTTCTGTATGCAGGCAGGGCTTGATTATGTTTCTTGCTCGTCTTATTCCGTTCCGATTGCATTGCTTGCTATTGCACAGGCGGAAATTGAAAATGCAGAAAAAGAGGGCAGAAAAATAACTCCAAAATTGCCTAAAAAGAAAGCAGGAAAAACAACTGCAAAAAAAACTGCCACGAAGGCAACCCGTAAGCGCGAAAGTAAAAAATAATTACTGACAGTCCCCGTATGGGGGCTTGTTTTTGTATTGGAATTTGGCTAAAGTATTGTATATTGAAGAAAAGGAAATTTTAAAACAGTTTTCTTAAATAAAATACTTTAGCCTAGCTTGACCGGTTATTTAATTTTTTGTTTTTTCTCTTTAAACTTGCAGCTTTTTTGAAGTAAGAAGGGTGGAATAAAGTCGGGGGTAGAGATTGCTGTCTAAATCAGGTTAGCCGAGTTTTTATTCTGCTCTACATTCTGCTTTAAATAAATCTTAGTGTAGCTTTGAGGTTTATGTATCGTTATCTTTTAGTTTGGGGGGTAGCGGAGGATTTTGCCGATTTTATATTTTAGCAGAATTGCAAGTTTAAAGCGATAGCTTAAAACTTGCAAAAAAATGAATATAAGAAAAATCGGCAAAAGCCGGAGCGAGGGGGATACACCCCCGCATTATAAAATTATTTAAATATGTGTAAAATCGCTGGATTTTTTATGTTGAATGATGTATACTCTTTTTAAGTGAGGGTTGTGAGGATTTTATGAGTGATGTTTTTGTTTATGCTGATGTTCCTAAAATTATAAGTGAGACAGCGGATTATGCTGTTTTATATAAGCCAAGGGGTATGCCGACTGCTCCGTTGAACTGGGGCGAAGAAGGGACGCTTTTGGCGTGGTTTTTAAAGCAAAGGCCTGAAGCCGCCGATGTTATAGGAAAGAAAGATGTTGAGGCAGGATTAATTCATCGCTTGGATACTGCGACAACTGGGTTGGTTTTAATTTCGAAAAATCAGAAAATTTATGATGCTTTTCAGATAGCGCAAGGTCGTAATTTTGTAAAGAAGACTTATACTGCGATTTGTAATTCAAGTTTGCAGGCTCTTTCTGAGCCTGTTGATTTACCGCATACAATCACCAGTCAGTTCAGACCGTTTGGGCGGGGCGGTAAAATGGTTTTGCCTGTATTTTACGGTATGCGGCATTTTTCTGTTTCCAATAAAATGTATTCTACAACAATTACTAATATTTCTGAAGCAAATGATTTGGTGTTTATTACTTGTACTTTAACGCAAGGGTATAGGCATCAGGTTAGGGCACATTTAAGGAATTTCGGGTGCCCGATATACGGTGATGCTTTGTATAATGATATGTTTCAGCCTGAAATAAATGATGAAGATATAAAAAAGCATGATTATCCGCTTCAGCTTTTTGCAACGGGGCTTTCTTTTCCCGAGTCTTTGACTTGTGGGTCTGAATCATTTAATTATGTTTCTTTTTCTTTACCTGCACCCGAACATCCGGTTTTGTAGGTTTAGTTTTTATAAAAAAGCAGGCAGTATACTGCGATGTTATGTATAAAGTGAATTAATGTTACACAGGTTATGCCTGTTAAGTGGCTTTTTATTTTGCGGAAAATTAAGCGAAAAATTATGCCTGCAAGGATAGCGTATAATATGCTTAATAAACCTAAGTGTCTGTGTGCAATGCCGAATAGAATTACAGGGATTATTTCTGCCGTCAATTTTGTTGTAATGTTGGATGATTGTCGAATATTAAAAAACAATGTCAATCTTGAAGGCAGATACCATCTGTACAGAATTTCTTCATAGAGGGCAAGGATTAAAATCCAAATGCCGAACAAAATCCATTTTTCGCTTGTTTGGGGTTTTTTCGGTAGAGTAAATTCACCTGTGTAAAAAACAGGGGGGAGTATGAATATTACTGTTACGGCGATGAATATGAATATTTCTTTTTTCAAAATATTATTTTTTTTCATAGTCAGTATATAATACAGGAATTTACGGATTGTGTATACGGTCAGTTAAATTTAGATGCTTGCAAAAGTAGGTTATTGTTGTAATTTCCTCAATTGTATTGACTTTTTATTTTAAAAATGTATACTACATCTTACAAATATTTGATTATTTACAAGGAGGTAATCATTATTATGAAAGCGAATTATGGAAACTGGATGCCTAAGGGGATGTTGAAATCAATGATATTAACATCAATTATTATTTTTTTAGTAGGTATTATTGAATTGTTTATGCATATATTAAGGGTAGAATATAATTTAATATTTATACCAATAATATTATTGCTAATTTCTTTAATAATATTTTGGACATATTTAAAATTTAAATCCATGTATAAAGCTTTTGATTTGAACAATGAAGGGTCTTTAGCGTGGCGTATTATTCATTTTGTAAGCGATAATGTTAAAGTTAAAGATAGAGGAAGCATTTTAGATGTGGGTTGTGGAAGTGGGGCATTAGCTATTGACTGTGCAAAAAAGCATCCTAATGCAAAAATTACAGGGCTTGATAAATGGGGCGGCTCATATAAAAGTTTTACTAAAGAAGTATGTGAAGCAAATGCAAGAGTTGAAAATGTATTGAACATAGATTTTATACAAGGCTCGGCAGTTAAGTTGCCATTTGAAGATGAAACTTTTGATGCAGTTACTTCAAATTTTGTATATCATAATATTCCCGGAAACCGACAAAATTACATACTTGAAACACTGAGAGTTCTTAAAAAAGGCGGTTACTTTGCAATACATGATATTTTTGTTAAAATGAAATATGGAAATTTGGATACGCTTTTGGAAAAAATAAAGGCTCTTGGTTTTGAAAAGGTGGAATTTATTGATACATGTACGGGAACTCCAATCAGTCAAATAGAGGCAAAACAAAACTTTCTAAGCGGGAGTAAATTATTGACAGGAATTAAATAGGTAGCTCTATTGTTTGTTTTCGGGTTTAATTAAGCGCGCTCGTTTTAAAATCGTTTTTCCGGCTTTTTTTGAAAGATTGAACATTGTTTCTTCCATTAGACGTTTTTTTTCGGATTGCTTGTCGACAAATAATTCGTTTTGTTGGGATTTAGTGTCGTCTTTAACATTGAGTACGGAAATTCCTATAAGACGAACGGGCTTTTTTGCAGAGTTTTTTTGATGAAATATTTTTTTTGCCCGTTTATATAAATCAAAAGTGTCGTTTATCATATCGCCTGTTTCTTGTGCCGATACGGTTTTAAAATCAGAATAGCGAATTTTTACCGACACCGTTTTCGCTTTTAGCTTTTCGTCAACAATTCGATAAATAAGCTCAGATGCCATTTCAAACAATATGTCATTTATTTGTTCTGTTTCAAAAATATCATAAGAGAATGTCCTTTCGGTACTTATTGAGTGGCTATGTTTGGTTTCGTTAAAAACTTTTTCGGTGTTTCCGTTGATGATGTTGTATAAAAATAGGCCTGCGGCATTTCCGATTATAGTTTGTAAAAGTGAGAGGTCGACTTTTAAGATTTGATCAATTTTATAAAGTCCTGCGTTTTCTAATTTTTGTATTGTTTTTTTTCCGATGCCCCATATTTCTTTTAACGCCAGTTGTTGTATGAATTTTTTTTGGATTTCAGGATTTATAATCAATAATCCGTCAGGTTTGGATTTATCCGAGGCAATTTTTGCAATGTATTTTGTAGATGCAACTCCAACCGAAATGGTAAGCCCTGTTTTTTCATAAACTTCTGCTTTTAAGTTTTTTGCAATTTTTTCAGGTTCGCCCATAAGTTTGTGCATGCCGCTCATATTCAAAAAAGCTTCGTCAATTGAAAGTTGTTGAAACTCCGGCGTGTAAGATTTTAAAATGCGCATTACTTCAATTGATTTTTCGTGATACCTTTTCATTCTTCCCGCAAGGAATATACCGTTAGGGCATAAACTTCTGGCCGTTCTGATTGGCATTGCAGAATGTACACCGTATTTTCTTGCTTCATAAGAGCATGTAGAAACAACACCTCTTCTGCTTATGCCTCCTACAATAACAGGCTTGCCCTTGTATTCGGGATTATCCAATTGTTCAACTGAAGAATAAAAAGCGTCAAGGTCAACATGAAAAAACAGATTTGAGGTAGACATATTATTATGTACCGGTTTGATGTTTTAAAACTAAATTGCGTTTTAATTCAAGTAAAAATGTTTCGTTAAAAAATTTGTTTTTGTTTTTTTTGATTTTGGTATTGAGCGGATTATCATAAGTCCATGCTCTAACCGTAATATTTAATGTTGCATTTTCTTCAGAAGAAAAGTTTAATTCAATCGGGATTTCCGGTTTTGGTTTTGTGATAAATTTTGCAATATTTCCTGACTTGTTATATATAAATTTATCTGATTCAAAAACTGCAAAGCCATTTTTATTTTCTATTGTTATTTCCAATGTTTCAATGTTTAATGATGAAGTAATTATTATTTGAGCAATGGTTCTTTCCAGATAATTTTCAATATCGGTTTTAACAGTAAGATATTCGTTTGATGTTTTGTTTGAATTTGAACCGGTTACGGAATAAGTATTGGTTTCTCTTTTAAAATCAGAAATAATTTTATTTTCAACATTTACATCATTTATTGTTTGACGAATATAAACCGGTAATGGCCTTTTTTTTGAGTATGGCTTTATAAAAAGTAAAGTTAAAATTCCTGCAAAGATAAAAAAAGATAAAATAAAAACCGGCGCATATTTATTTTTTACTTTTATATTTTTAATACGCTTTGATTTTGGTTTTAAATTAAGATTTATTGCAATTCCAATTGATACCGGTAAAAGTAAAAATGCCAAAAAAAAGTAGTTGAAGTTAAACATAAGTAATGCAATTGTCAGCCAATCTTTTTTTATTAAAATAAATAAAATTATAAAAGGGAATGTCATAAAAGTTAAAAAGCACCATTTGGTTATAATGTTTTTTGTTTTTGCGTAAATTATAGAAAATATATATGCCATAAAGAAAATGGGGTAGAGTAGAAATTCAAAAAACGAAAATAAAAATATATTTATCAAAGAAATTATCGGTTGTATACTTTCTAATACGGATATGTTTATTTTTAGTTTTTTTAAATTTTGTATTAAAAAATAATTGCTTAATAAAATTAAAGCTCCTGAGACCAGGACATATATCAATACCGTAATTTGCGGGAATAATGATATTATTTTTAAAGAGCCGAAACGAATAGTTAGAAAAAAGAAAATTAGTTTTCGGCTAATAAATAAAGAAACTGTGTTAATTAAAAAAAATGCTACAGATATTAAAAACGCTTTTAATAAATCTATGTTTTTGAATTTTAATGATTTTGAAAAAATGAAAATAAATAACATAAATAATGAAAAGAAAATTATTGCAATCGCAACATAAATCAGTATATGCTCGGATATAATATATATTTTATTAAATGGAAATGCAAAATAGTTTTTGTCCCTGTTTTCAGGATATCCGTTTGTGTAATTTTCAATTAAGGATTTACATAATTCAAAAACATCTGCATTGCTGTAAAGTTTTATCGCGGGTATTGATTTTTTCAAATATTCTGCAAGTAAAGATTCAGGGGTAATTAAATTAAGCTTCTGTGAATAAATTCTAAAAGAGTGGTAAGCAGACTTTTTTTCATCATCGCTAAGTTGTGAATATAAATCAGAAAGCAACCAATCAGGCGAAACCATACCATTTGCACCGGATATGATTTCAGTGTTTTTATCTGTATCCTCAAAAACCAAAACGGCGGCATTAAGGTATTGACTTATTTCACTGATAAGAAGTTTTGTGCCTGAGTTTAATTTCACCGGTACATCAGAAGGTAAATCCGAACAATCGTTAGCTGTAAAAGCTACTATAACCGTATATTCAGGTGTTTGTCTTTCAAGAAAGGATATTACTTTTCTAAGCTGTTTTATCATGTTTGTGTCTTTACCTGTCATTGTTTTAGATGAGGTTAAAACAAGTACATGATCCGATTTTTTCCCGAATTTATAAATTTCACTTTCATTGCCGTCAGGTAAATCATCGGTATTAGCCGTGTTTACCGGTATAATTAAAAAAACTAAGATTAAAGTAAATGCTTTTTTTAAAAAATTCATTTTATTCCTTATTTGACTTCCTATTTTATTTCCTTGTCGTTTAAAATTTTTCCTGTTTCATACCAGTGTTCAATTTTTCTAAATGATTTGTTAATACGCCTTACAATTCCGGCCGCCTCAGCTTCAGATATTTCAAATGAGCCTGTATCAGGATGATATTTTTTTAAAAGCCGCTTCCATGATTTTTTGCACAGTGAGAGAGCCTCCCCCGGCAATAGATTTAAAACTGCGAAGTCTTCAACAAGAGCTTTTGGAACGACCACTCTTCTGTCTTCATCAGGTATATCAGGCGGTGGTCTTCTTTCAATTCTTTGCCGCGTTTGTCTGTACTTGGTACGACGTGGTGTTTCATATTTGGCAAACGGGTCTTCTTCTGATGACAAGTTTGCTTCTAAAAAAGCGCCTATTGTATCGTAATAATCATCTGTCATCTGATGTACCTCTTTGAATAATATCATTAAATTTTGCACCTTCACCGGCAGTTACATTATGTTGTAATACTGCACCAAAAAAAAGATTTTCATGTTCAGGGGATTCGCCTACACTTAAAATTTTTTCAGTTCGCAAAATTGCAATATCGTTTTTTTTAATTATATGCCCGCACGGTAAGTCGGAAGTATAATGCAGTGAGCGATTTGTTTTTCGATAATTTTCTTTTTCGGATTCTGCAAGTTTTTTTATGCCGGTGCCTTCAATTTTACTCAATAGAGTTTTTGAGTAGCCTTTATTTTCCAGCATATTTATAATATCATTACGGGTTTTTCCTTTTAACCTTTTTATCATCTTAACCATTTTTGTAAATTGTTTGGGCGTTAATGCAACCGGGTCATCAAGCCCGCCGTCAGACTTTGAAAGACAAAGATGTTTTTCAATTATGCACCCCCCATTTGCTACACTTAGAGCAGGTACAAGAATTTCATCAAGTGAATGGTCGCTTATTCCTACGGGAAGAGCAAATATGGAGCTAAGGCTTTTTAAAACAGAAACATTGTAGTCATGCTCAGGGGCAGGGTAGCTGGTTACACAATGTAAAAAAGCAACCTTCTGCCTAAAATCAAAACCGTAATATTCTTCTAAAACATTTAAGGCGACATCAATATCTTTTAGCATTGAAACCCCGCCTGAAAGAATTAAAGACGGTTTTGATTTTGCAACTTCTTCTAAAAGCGGAAAGTGATTTAATTCAGGCGAGGCTATTTTTACAAATGCCGGTTGTAATTGCTTTAATAATTTTGCCGACCTTATTCCAAAGGGTGATGCGGAAAATAAAACTCCTTTTTTTGTACAGTATTCTGCAAGCTCAAAGAAAAAACTATCGGGCTGTTCAAGGGTTTTGAAATAATCGTATAAAGGTATTTTACCTGTGGGTAAATCTACGTTTCCTGTTTTAGGATGTAAAATTTCATCGGCGAAAACAATTTGTGTTTTTACCGCAGTTGCACCACTGTCAACAGCGGCACAAACAAGCTCCTTCGCTTTTTTTATGGAGCCTGAATGACTTGTTCCTATTTCGGCAACAATTAAAACATTGTTTTCTGCCGTGAAAGTAATATCCTCGAGTGTAAAACCATGTTGCATAATAATACTCACTATGAATTATTTTTTTAGTTTTTCATCGTCAGAAATAATTTTATCGGCATTATTCTGAATATATTGTTTGATATTAAGATAAATATTTTTATTTGAAACAGCAAAAATTTTTGCAACCAACAATGCGGCATTTTTTGGCTCAAGCACAACTGCGGGAGACACTCCTGAAGGCATTCTTAAAGATGAAAAAATATCACTGCCTGCAAAACTATCGCTTTTAGGCGGACATGCGACAGTCGGGCTTAAAACACAAGCATCAACAAAACCGGAAAGGGCATTGCTTCTTCCGGCTATTGTTATATACACCTTTGGACAGTCTCGTTTTTCATATTCTTTGAGCATTGTTAAAACATGTTCAGGCGTTTTATGTGCCGAGCCTATTCTGACTTCGCAGTCAATACCAAAACTCTCAACTGCATCGGCTATTTCTTTTGCATGAGGTTTATCGCTTGCCGAGCCCATAATGATAATACATAATGGTTTATTTTCCATAAACTGCTTTACTCCTATTTTTATTTTATAATTCCTGCATTTTGTAAATTTTTTAAAAGCCTTTTTTCAACAGGATATTCTGCACGAGAGAATTTTTTTTGTGTAATTTTTTCGTAAACGGCGATGTAAAGCTCAGTTACTTCTTTCCATGCCGACTCATCTAAATCAGGAATATTACCGTCCCCACGATAACCTTTTTCGGCATATTTGAGGCGAATGAATTCTTTATCAAAATTTTCAGGCTCTAATCCTTCTGCTCGTCTTTTTTGATAAGTATCCGCTTTCCAATATCTTGAAGAATCGGGGGTGTGAACTTCATCAATTAAGAGTATATTTTCGTCTGCATCGATTCCAAATTCATATTTTGTGTCAACCAGAATTAACCCCGATTTACTTGCACGCTCTTGCCCTCTTTTAAATAACTTTAATGCGGCGTCCTTGACAGAATTCCAAACTTTTTCTGTTAAGTATCCGCCTGAAACAACTTCATCGCATGTAAGCCTTTCATCATGTCCTGTAATACCGCCCTTTGTTGTAGGGGTAATAATTGCTTTTGGCAAAGCATCGTTTTTTTCGAGGCCATCAGGAAAGTCATAGCCGTATATGTTCCGCTCCCCAAGCGAATAACGATACCACAGCGCTGTTTGCGTAACACCTGTGATAAAGCCCCTGACAATTACCTCAATCGGCAAAGGCTTAACTTCTTTAACTACAATCGCATTTGGGTCAGGGCAAGAGATAAGGTGATTTGCAATTATATCCTTTGTATTTTCAAACCACCATAAAGAAAGCTCATTTAAAACCTGCCCTTTGTACGGTAAACATGTTAAAATTCTGTCAAAAGCCGAAAGCCTGTCTGTAGTAACAATTAAACGCCTCTGAGCACCAAGTGAATACCAATCTCGAACCTTACCCGTATCCTTATTTTTTAACGGTAAATCCGAGCCTCTAAAAGCCTCATTTATTGAAATCATAAACACTCCTGTCAAAATTATAGCATTATTTTAAGTGTTTGTACATAGAAAATGAAATTCAATTTTTAAATCTAATGAGGGGGTGTATCCCCCTCGCTTCAAAAAAACTTGTTGCCAATTAAAAGCACTACTTGCGATTTTCAAGCTTTCGCTTAAAACTCGCAATTTTATCTTTTTCCCGCAACAAGTTTGTTTTTCCGCTACCCCCCAATGTAAAAGAAAAGCGGTACATACAACTTGGACGATGCACTAAAGATTTACAGGCGTGGATTTCATAAGAAAACCCAACATGAAAAACAGTACGCTTATACCTGATTTTGAAGCCCGCCGTCTATCCTTTTATCCGATTAAATTGTTAAGTAAAGGAGGCTCTTCCGAGACGCCGTTTTTTTAAATCAATAAAGGATAAAAGATTATGCAAGGGCGAGGGGTGGTGCAGGTAATGAATGTAAGACATTACCTGCCAACAAAATTATTTTTCGATTTTACCCGTAAATTGAGTGAATTTTGATTTGTCGACTTTTGATAAGATTTCTTTGTCGCCGACAACAATCCAGCTTATTTTTCCGTTTACAAGATATTGGTTTATAACTCTGACGACATCTTCGGCTGTGATGGCGTTAATTTGGTCGATGAATTTCAGGTATTCGTAAGGATTGTCGTAATATACTTGGCTGGAAGTTAATTGCGATGCAATTGCGGAGTTGGTAACCTGACCGTTGTAATGTGCGTTGATGAATTTGGCTTTATAGGCTTCGATGTTTTCTTCGATTGGCGCATATTTTTCACCGGTTGATTTTGTTACTCTGCCTTCACCCGTTTTTATGCCTTGTCCTTTTAGGTTGATTGTTTTGCCTGATGCAAGAATTGCAATGGCTTCATCAAAGGCTGTTTTTGCAAGTGTCGGTTTGTCGGATTTGAAAACTACAAGCGAGCCATAGGTTGCTTTAAATCCGTGAGGGTTAGCCCAAACAGAATAGCAGGCGGCGTTTTGTGTTCTAACGACTTCAAATAAAAGTTCATTTAAAATGCTGTATGCAAATTTGAGTGTGATAAAGTCGGCTGTATCAATGGTTGGTATTGCATAGTCGCCGCGAATGTAGGCGATGCCTTGTGATGCGGGAAACTCTTCCGTGTAAACTGCATTTGCCATTTTTAGTTGCTTTACTTTTGGAATTTTGTTTCGTTTGACCGGAATTGTTCCAAATGTTTTGTTTAATTGCGATATAAGTGTTTGATCATCAAAGTTGCCCACCAGAACAATGAGCATTCTGTCGGCTGTTAGTTTTTCGGAATACCAATTTTTTACATCATCGATGGTTATAGCTTGTATGGATTCAACGCTTCCGTCTTTTTCCGCAATGTAGGGGTGTTTTTTAAAAGTTCTTTCATGCAGTTTTTTTACCGCAAAAGCGTAAGGGTCGCTTAGCTCTTCTTTTAAGGCTATTTGTGCTTCTTGTTTTACCAAGTTTAACTGCACGGGATTAAAAGCCGGGTGGATGACTGCATCGGTAAATACTTCAAGCATTTGATTCCAATATTTGTCTATGGTTGTAAGGTTAAGCCATGATATGTCAACTCCTGTTTCACAGCTCATCGAGCTTGAGTATTCAAACGATATGTTTTTTAAGTCTTCAAAAGAGTGTTTTTCAGAGCCTCGAATCATTGTGGCAAGAGTTAATTTTTCTATGCCGTCCATTCCTTTTGGAACTAACGCAAGACCGCCTTTGTACACTACATTCATCGTGAAAATTCTATTGCTTTCCTGCTTTTTGATAATTACCTTTATTCCGTTATCGAGAGTGTGTGTAGATATAAGCGGAACATTTGCTTTCATAAAACTGCTTGCATTTTCAATATCAAGCGGTTTTTGTTTTTCAGCTTTTGTACATGAAAAGCATAAACTTACAGCAATGACTGCTATGATTAAATATTTGTATTTTTTATTCATTATTTTTCTCCCCACCAAAAACAGTTGTCTTTGGTTATAATTTCAAAGCCTTCTTTTTTAAATTCAGCTTCTTCTTTTGCATAGTCGTTTGCATTCATTCTGACTAAGATAATCGGAACATTGTTTATAACATAAGTTTTTAGGAAGGCGTTTATGTCATCTTTTGTTACCTTATTTAAATTATCTATGTAGTTGAAAAAGTATTCCGCAGATGCAGATGACCACCAAAAGGCCAACGATTCGATAAAGCTGTTCGGATTTTCCATACCGAGAATTTGCTCGTCTTCAAGTCTTCTTTTTATAACTTCAAATTCTTTTTCGTTAAAATAGTTTGGCTCGTCAATTGTTTTTTGTATTTCTTTATATACAATTCTTCCAAAGGTTTTTACTCTTTTTGCGGTTGATTCTTTGTTGTCTATGAGTGCTACGGTTCCAAAGTTTATTTCTCCGCCGTCTCTTTGTGTAAAATAACCTGCCCAAGTTTGGTCTTTTTCGTATAGTTTTGGCACCTTTTTAAATATATTTTTTTTGAACTTACCCTGTGGCGCACCGTAAAGGCTTCCCCAAATATCTGCACCGTAAGTTGAATTAGCCTCTCTTATAACATCCGGCCCGCGCATTAACATATAGAATATTCCTATGCCTTGATGCCAAGATTCATCGGAATATACAAGGTATAAAGGCTTTTTTACTGCAGGTCTTAATTGCGGTTCAGGCATTGGAGTCCAAGGGTCGTCTCCTTTTTCCCAATCGCCGTAGTATTTTTTTACTGCCTCATATACTTCATCAGGGTGAACATCTCCTGAAACAAATATGGCGGCGTTGTTCGGTATGTAATATTTTTTTTGTATTCCTTGTAGCATTTCTCTTGTAGCCGCACGAATTGTTTTTTCATAGCCGCCGACATCTCGTCTCCACGGATATTTTGGAAACATTTTTTTTGTAAGCATTGCTCCGATTGGTGCCGTAGGTTTTGCATAATTTCCGTTTATTTCATTGCAGACAACATCTTTTTCGATTTCAAGCTCTGCTTTATCAAAAAGCGGATACCTCATGGCTTGAGACCAAAAATCAAGACCCTCTTCTGTTTTATTTGAAGGCAGTGTTATGTAATAATTAACATATTCGGTGGAGGTAGCTCCGTTCCAACCTGCCACTCCAAGTTGGGTCATTCTTGCCGCAAATTCTGTTTCGGTTGGATATTTTTTGTTTCCTTTAAAAAGCATGTGCTCGTACAGATGGAAAATACCGCATGTTTCGGGTGTTTGTGTTAAAGCTCCACATCTAAAATTGATTTGAATTCTTGTGATTGGTACTGCATGATTTTCCAATATAAAAAGCTCAAGACCGTTATCAAGTTTAAAAAAACTTAATCCCGGGATTGGTGTGGAATCGGCAAATACAGGTACCATTAGCATAAGCATAATCAGCATGACTGTAATTATTTTGCTTTTTTTCATTTTTAAGTCCTCCATAGGTTTTTTTGAAAGGTTTTGTAAAAGCCTGATTTTACAAAACCTTTCTGTGTTAAAGTTTACACTTTAGAGGTCTTATTGTCAATATAACTCATTTTTTTAATTGTTTTATTTGCCGATGCTTTATTTTACATTCATGACAAATACACCCTTCCAATTAGATGCTGGTGGGGTGATTTGGTAATGCAGTATTCTCTTTAGGAATATTTTTGATGGTGCATCGTTATACCTTTCTTTGCATTCATAGAAATATTTTTCCGCAGTTTTCCAATTTTTTTTACGGTAATGTGCAAGACCTGTTTCAAAGATTTTTTTTAGGTTGCGTTGTTTGTCGGTGCAAAGAGCTTTTGCTTCGATTATTTCATAAATTCTTACCGGCTCGGTTTTTCCTTTAACTGCTACATAGTCCAGCTCACGGCATAAAAATCTGTCGTTTAGTTTTTCGTAAACACTTTCGGAAATAATTGATTTTGAACCGTAAGCCTTGTTTGTTCCTTCAAGCCTTGCCGCAAGATTAACGGTGTCACCGATTGATGTAAAGTCTTTTCTGGTTTCAGCGCCTACAGAGCCGAAAACAACAGGCCCTGAGTTTATGCCAATTCCGATTGAAATAGGTGATGTTCCTTCTTTTATGGCTGCGATTTTTTCAAGTTGAATTGCTTTTTGTATTTCCAATGCGGCTTTACAAGCTCTTATTTCTTTTCTGGGTCCTGCAAAAAATGCCATCATTTCATCTCCGACATATTTGTCTATATCGCCGCCATTATCAAAAATAATTTTTGTTTCCAAATCGAGATAGTGATTTAAAATCGGTATAATTTCTTCCGGTGGAATATTTTCGCATAGGGTAGTAAAGCCGCGTATATCTGTGAATAAAAAACATACATCTCGTTTTATTATTTTGTGCTTTACATGCTTTTCGGCATTTCTGAGTGTATGAAATGAAACATAAGGCAACACTCCGCGAATAAGCGAAACAATATGCCCTATTTCAATTGAAAGGCTTTTTATTTCGTCATTTGTAGAAATATGGTCATCAAAAATAAGTTGGCTTGCCTCTATTTCAGCATTGCCGGAAAGCATTTCACTGAGAGTGTTTGCGGTTTTTCTGATACTTCCGCAAAGAAAAATGATCGGGTTTGCAATCAGGTCGGCAAGTAATAATATAATTATAATAGAACAGTATAAAAATAAAGCAGAGACTGCAAAAAGGAATACCTTCGCCTGATAGTAAGGTCTGTCAATAATTTCCTGGTAATATGTAATGACTGAAAAGCCGACCAGTTTGTTGCCGTTTTTTTTGGCAAAAGTTATTGGGTGAATATATAGGCAGGTTCCTTTTTCAGGTTTGTAAATAGGTTTGTTGCTGGTTTCTTTGTTAAAAAAATGTTCTATATAAAAGGCTGCATCTTTTGCCGTTATTCGCTTTTCATCTTCGGGTATTTGTTTTATTTTATCGGCACAGGTTGTATATGAGAATACATCAAACTCGGGGAATTTTGTAGATGAGTTTAATTCATCTAGGAGGATATAATTCCTGTTGCTTGTTGTTATAATGTCAGCTCTTTTTAACGGGAACGGTGATGACTGATTAGTTCTTTTTATACCCTGTAAAAAGGAATTAATCTTTGAGTGCAGACCATCTGAAAAATAAAATACTTCGGCAACCTGCTCTGCTTTATTTTTCCCGGTAGTATTCACTGCTTCCGTAAATATTTTATGATAGTTATTTAAATCCGTGTATACAAATGTTCCAAGAACAACCAGTATTGTAGAAATGAAAATCAGTATGATTTTCTTTTTTAAGTAGAATTTTATTTTATCTTCTTCAATTTTTTTTATGTATTCTTTTACAAGTTTTTGATTATTTAATCTTTTTTCAAAAGTGTCATTATTATTTTCAAATTTCTTTTTGAATTTTTTAATTTTGGCTTTTCTTAATTTTTTTTGTTTTTTTTCTTCTTGTATTAAGATATTTTTATATTCGGCATAATATTGATTTTCTAATTTTATATAAGTCATTTTATATGAAATTAAAATAATATGAGTGATAAGTGCAACAGAAAAGCCTACGTATGAAAGGTTGTTTAAAGACTGAAACCAACGGTTGGTGTTGGCAAATTTAATCATTCCTAACATGCAGGCTAAAAGGTATATGGTGGTTGCCGTAAGTAAAAGCCAAGATACTGCTTTGTTGTTTATTTTTTTTACAAAGATAGAAATGAAAATGGTTACTAAAAAGAGCGGTAATACAAATAATAATATGCATATAATGGAAAAAAAGTCAAATCCGATTTGTATGTTATCGGAAAAGAGTACCGTTAAAGGATAAAAATGTTCTGAGACGCTTTGAGGGTTGAACAAATCCATTGCATTCATGCTAAAAGGAAGTGCCATAAATAATCCGATAAGCAGGATTGAAATAATCTTAAAATAATATGGGGAAAATATGACTCTTGTTATAATTTGGTTTATCTGTCCTTTTATGCTTGTTTTAAGTGTTTTTTTCATAATTTGTATCCTATAAACAATTTGATTTAGCAACCTTTCAAAGGCTCTTTAATCGCCATAGATTACTATAGCACAACAGATACGTAATGTCAACATTTTGTTAAATTAAAGCATAATATTTTTAAGATAAGTTTTTATCTAATTTTGCCAAGCGGGGTTAAATGCAGGAAACCGGCGTGGTGAGACTAATAATCCTGCTTGATTATTAGTCGTTCAGTACGCTTTCGTTTTATGGCCGGCGAAGTCTACCCTTTGTGTTGCTTGTTCTGTAAAGAAGAGGCAGTCGCCGAGAGAAGAATGCCGTTTTTTAAAAAAGAAAAAAACACAAAGGTTATGCGAGCCGGCGGGTTACAGAGCGGCAATGTTGTCGGTTAATAACAAATATTTATTGCGATTTCAATTCTCAACATTGCTCGCGATTAAATTTTTTTAAATAAAATTTTATTAAAATTATAAAATAATTTCTTTCAATTCGTTTATACCGGCGTTGAGTTTTTGCTTGAGTTTGTTTTTAGTGCCGTTGTTTTTAAGGAAAATTATTTTGTCTCTGTTTCGATAAAATTTGCGAAAGTCTTTTTGGTTTTTTATTCTTGATAAAATTGAGGTAATCGAAATACTGTCTCGTTTTTTTATTCTTAAAATTCTAATTAGAGTGCATGCACTGATATAGATAATAAAATTGCAATCGTTTATAAGTGTGGTTTTGTGCAGGGTTGGGGCGTTTAAAATAATTATTTTGTGTTTGCGTTTTGCGTTTGCAATTTCGCTCTTTATTGCTTTTGTAATTTCAGGAAACACAATATTTTCATGTTTTTGCAGAAGTTGTTGATTTGAAAAAAGTAGATTGCCCAAGGCTTTGCGGTTTAGCTGTCCGTCTTTTGTTTTTAGGCTTTCGGGATTTATAAGGTTTTGAAAAGTAGCAATTATTTTATCTGCATTTTTATTAAGGACATTATGTGTTACTTTGTCTGCATCAATTACATAAGCATCGTTTGCTTTTAAAATTTCAGCCGCAGTATTTTTACCCGCACCCGTGCTTCCAACCAAACCTATTAAAATAAAATCTTTTTGTTCAAGGTTTTTTTGTAAAGTATTTTTTGCAATTTCTGTAATCATCGGATTTGCAAATTGGTGCATCAGTGAAATTCTCCCCACGACTTACCGCTTTCAATGCTTACACGAAGGGGTACGGAAAGTTTTATGACTTTTTCCATTTCTGTTTTTAAAATTGTTTTTAATTCATCAACATCCTTTGTTTTACATTCAAAAATCAATTCGTCATGTACCTGTAACAATGGTTTTGCTTTTATGTTTGTTTTTTTAATTTTATCTGAAACTTTTATCATTGCCATTTTAACAATGTCTGCGGCAGATCCTTGAATTGGCGTGTTGATTGCAATTCTTTCCGCACCGGATTTTTCCATTTTGTTTTTGCTGTTAATATTCGGGATATATCTTTTTCTCCCGAGTATCGTTTCTACATAACCGTTTGTTTGTGCGAATTGAATTACGGTTTCCATGAATTTTGAAATGCCTGAATATGTTTTAAAGTACGAGTCAATAAAAGCTGCGGCTTTTTTTCGCGGTATGTGTAATTCGTTTGCCAATCTGAATGCACTCATTCCGTACATGACACCGAAGTTTATGGTTTTTGCAATTCTGCGCATATCGGGTTGTACCGATTTAATGTCGACATCAAAAATAAGTGATGCGGTTTTTGAATGCACATCAACGCCTTCATTAAATGCTGAAATTAAATTTGTATCTTGTGAAAGATGTGCCAGTATTACAAGTTCAATTTGAGAATAGTCAGCGGAAACCAATTGCATTCCCTCACTTGCATAAAACGCTTTTCTTATTTTTCTTCCTGCTTCATCTTTTATTGGAATGTTCTGTAAATTAGGGTCGCGACTGGAAAGCCTTCCTGTAACAGTTCCCGTTTGAATAAAACTTGTATGAATTCTCCCGTTATCGTCTGCAAGCAAGGGTAGGGCATCAGCGTAGGTAGATTTTAGTTTCGACATTGCTCTAAACTCCAATATTTTCGCAGGAACAATATCTTCACTTGAGAGGCTTTCCAATACTGAGGTGTCTGTCGAATATCCTGTTTTGGTTTTTTTACCCGGTGTTAATTTACGCTCTTGAAAAAGCACTGTTTGTAATTGCTTCGGTGATGCAATATTAAATTCGTGCCCGACAATATCAAAAAGCTCTTGCTCGCAAGTTTTTATTTTTTTTCCAAGCTCATTTGAAAAATTTGTCAACTCTTTTTTGTCAACATAAATACCTGTTTTTTCCATTTCGGAAAGCAAAATTAAAACAGGCATTTCTATTTCTTCAAAAAGTTTATATAGATTGTGTTTTTTTAAAACAGGCTCTACCGTAAAATAAAGTTTTAATGTAATATTGGCATCTTCTGCCGCATAATTTGTTGCATCGGTAATTGCAACATCTTTAAATGTTTTACCCTTAGGCACAATGTCTTTGTATTTAATTGTATCAAGACCTAAAAGATTTGCCGCAAGGCTGTCCATACTGTATGAGTTTCTTCCGGGGTCGAGTAACCATGTTGCAATCATTGTATCAAAAATTTTTGCTTTACTGTTTTTAATTCCTAAACAAGATTCTATAACCTTTAAATCAAATTTACCGTTATGCATAATCACCAAGATGTTTTTTGAATTAAAAAGTTTTTCTATTCCTTTTTTTGCATCTTCGGTCGAAATTGTCTTGTGTATTTCTTCACCGAGCTCAGGAGCCGGCGCCAAAACAGGAAAATAAAAGCTTAAGTCAACTTCAAAAGAAATTGAAAATCCGACAAGGCTTGTTTCCAAAGAATTTGTACCGGTTGTTTCTGTGTCAAATGCAACAATTTCTTTTTTTAAAGCTACATCAACAATTTCAAAAAGTTTTTCTGCTTCGTCAATGCAAACATATTTGCCTTTGCTTTTCTGCAATTCTGTTGTTCTTAATTTTGCCGTTTCCTGTAAAGGTGTTTCAAAATTTTTGATTTTATTTGCGTTGTTTTCTGTATTAACTTTTTTGTTGTTATTTTTTTTGTTTTTTGTTGTATTTTCTATTATAGAATTGCCTGATTTAAAATTAGCCGGTTCCGATTTTTTATCACCGTAAAGATTTGACAAATTAGGCAACTCGTAAAGCGAAAACTTTTTTGCGGCATCATTAAAATTAAAACTTTTGATTTTAAACTGCTCCGGTGTTTCAGTTATAGGTACATTATAATTCAGGGTAATAAGCTTTTTTGAAAAGTAAGCATTATCTTTTCCTGCGATTAATTTTTTTTGCAAAGCACCTTTTATGTTATCCGTATTTTCAAAAATACCGTCAAGCGAATTATATTCATTCAAAAGTTTTTGTGCAGTTTTAATTCCAACACCCGCAACACCCGGTATATTATCTGCAGAATCTCCCATCAGAGAAAGCATGTCCAGTATTTTTTCAGGCGGTACTCCCCAGCTTTCTTTTGTTTCTTTAATTCCGGCACATTCCCATATTGAAGTTTTTCCGGGCTTTAATACAAATGTATGCTCGTCTACTAACTGAACTAAATCCTTATCGCTTGAAATAATAAAGCATTCTCTGTTTTCATTTTTTGCACGCTTTGCCAAAGTTGCAATAATATCGTCTGCTTCAAATCCGTTGTATCGCAAAATAGGTATTCTAAGAGCTTCCAAAATTTCTTCGATAATCGGAATTTGAGAATGCAAATCTTCAGGTGTTTTATCGCGAGTTGCCTTATACTCAGGATACATCTCATGCCGAAATGTCGGTGTCATCGAATCCATTGCCGCAACCAAAATTTTAGGCTCATACTTTTTTAAAAGCGAATGCAAACTATTAAAAAATCCGTAAATTGCCGAAACATTTTCTCCGTGGCTATTCGTCAACGGACGCGAAACAAAAGCAAAATACGAGCGATAAATTAAACCATAAGAATCCAAAATAAAAACACTGTCTTTCATAAATCCAAGCATAGCATAAACATCAAAAAAAATAAACCCGTAATTCATTTATAAAAGCATTAAATTATTTTTAGATAATGTTGAAGTTTTTTGAAATATAATTCAGTAAAAGTAAAACCCTTTCAACATTATCTTTTTCAACCCTCGCCCGCCTTAAATCTTTTGTTTGTTACTGAACAAAAATAATCAGCGTCTCCTAAAGCGAGCCGCTTTTTCTTAAAAGCATAATCAAACAAAAGGATAACGGCGGGCTTCAAAATCAGGTTAAGCGTACTGCTCGAGTAATAATCAAATATGATTTAGTTACTTGCAAAGATGCGTCACTTTTTAAAAGTTGCTCTATCACTCTCTACACTCCGGTATTCTGCTCGTTACCACGCCGGTCGCCATTGACAGCATTAAATAAAAATGATAAACTCAAAACCATGAATGAAACATTGGAAATTTTAAAGTCTCGCGGTTTTTTGCAGCAATGTACGGGTATTGATGCTCTATCCGAAAAAATGAATTCAGGCTCGGTTAATTTTTATGTCGGAATAGATCCTACAGGCGGCAGTATACATATCGGACACATGGTGCCTGTATTTGCGATGAAGCATCTGGTAAATGCGGGACATAAAGGTGTTTTACTTTTAGGCGGCGGTACTTCCAGAATAGGAGACCCTTCCGGTAAAACGGAAACTCGAAAAATGCTTGACTATGATGAGCTTGATGCCAACACCGAAAAAATTATTTCGCAACTCAAATTTTTTATTTCAAAAGACAGGGCAGATATAAAAAATGTCAGCTTTGAAAACAATAAAGAATGGTTAAAAGATTTAAATTACATAGATTTTTTGCGTGATATTGGTTCGCATTTTTCGGTTAACAGAATGCTTACCTTTGAAGCGTATAAAAAACGAATGGAAACAGGTCTTTCATTTTTGGAGTTTAACTATCAGCTTTTACAGAGTTACGACTTTTTGATGTTGCACCAAAAATATAACTGTACTTTACAAATTGGCGGGGCTGACCAATGGGGAAATATTGTCGCAGGGGCTGATTTAATTCGGCGCAAAACCGGCAAAGAAGTCTTCGGATTGACTTTTCCACTGCTTACAACTGCTGACGGTAAAAAAATGGGAAAAACCGAAAACGGCGCATTGTTTTTGGATCCTGATTTAGTTTCTCCTTATGAGTTTTTTCAGTACTGGCGAAATGTAGATGACCGTGATGTAAAAAAGTATTTGTTGATTTTTACTTTTTTGGGAATACCCGAAATTGAAGAAATTCTTGCCGGTCATATTAACACTGCAAAAGAAAAACTGGCATTTGAAGTTACTAAAATTGTGCACGGAAAACAAGAAGCCGAAAAGGCTCTTGCAGGTGCAAAAGCGGCATTTTCAGGCGGCGGAAATCTTGATGCCATGCCTACAACGAATTTGGAAAAAACCAAATTTAATGAAGGCCTTAATATTGTCGAGCTTTTTTTTCAGGCAGGGCTTTGCGGAACAAAAAGTGATGCCCGCCGTTTGGTTCAGCAGGGCGGTGCTTATGTCAATGATGAGTGCATTAAAGATATAAAAGCAAATTTGAATAGTAGTTCATTGAATGTAGATGGTGAGCTTATTTTAAGAGCGGGCAAAAAGCGGTTTATGAGGGTTATTACCGAATAAGAAGAGCTGCAGTGTTTTTATAAGACAAAAAAAACACTGCAAAATTTAAGGTTTTTTCGGTAGTCAAAACTTTAAATCTATGATATAATTTTATTGCTTATATTTTGATAATTGTTTTTATGCTGTGTGTAATAGCATACATAAATTGGACATTTATAAAAGGAGTATATATGAAACCAACACTTTTAGTGCTTGCTGCCGGTATGGGCAGTAGATTTGGTGGCTTAAAACAAATCCAGCCGGTTGGATTAAACGGGGAAACATTGCTTGATTTCGGTGTTTACGATGCTTTTAAAAGCGGGTTTGGAAAGGTTGTATTTGTTATTAGAAAAGACATAGAAGATGACTTTAGAGATGTAATTTTCAATAGAATTGCAAAACACTGTAATGCCGAGTATGTATTTCAAAAAATGACTTCTTTTTTAACTGATGAGCAGGTTCAAAAGATACAAAACAGAAAAAAACCTTGGGGTACGGTTCATGCAGTGTTATGCTCTCAAAAATCGATAAACGAGCCGTTTGCCGTTATAAATGCAGATGATTATTACGGAAGGTCTGCTTATAAAACGATGGCTGATTACTTGTCCGGTGTTTCAAACAATTCGATAATACATGCAATGGTAGGGTATATTCTGGAAAATACGCTTAGTCGCTCCGGTTCTGTTTCAAGGGGTGTATGTAAGGTTGCCGATGATTACCTGCTTTCCATGAAAGAAAATAAAAACATTATGTATGAAATGCAAAATGGTGTTGAAAAAATTGTTTCGGAGTTCGATGGGCAAAAACGGGTTCTTACCGGCAAAGAAGTAACTTCGATGAATCTTTTTGGATTCAGTCCAAAAATTTTTGATGTTTTAAAAGAGTTTTTCTTTGAATTTATAGAAAGGTCTTTGGAAAGCGAAAAAGATGAATCTCTTCTGCCTGAAGCCGCAAATTTGATTGTTCAAAAAGCAATAGGTAAATTTAAAGTGTTTACAACGGAAGAACAATGGTTCGGAATGACCTATAAAGAAGACTATGAAATTGTAAAAAAAGAAATAGCAAAAAAAATCAGTGAAGGGTATTATCCTGAAAATCTATGGCCATAAATAAATTCCGGCTTTAAAATTTGCTTAATGATTTTGCTTTAGTATTTTTGTATGTCGTGTATAAACCGACTGCGATTAAAACAGCTCTTTTTCGTTTGAAATTATATTGAAGGTTGGGGCTTTTGTTTTAAGGTAGTCGTTAATATTTGTATTTTGTTTATAATGCTCTAACATATCAGAGTGGGTTTCAAAAAAATGTTTTAAGGCTACATTGAAAAACTCCATACAAACCCTTGCGTCATCTTCAGCACGGTGAGCATCGATTGCATTTATACCAAATTGTTCTGCCAGTTTTTGCAATGCATAACTTCTAAGGCCGGGTAATACTTCCCTTGCAAAAACCAGGGTATCAAATACTTTATTGGTTAATTCAGTGCCGCCGAGTCTTTTTAATTCTGAATTTAGCATATTTAAATCGAACGGCGCATTATGAGCAACTAAAACCGTGTTCTGAATAAACATCAAAAATTGATGAATTACATCTTTAATGACAGGTTTGTCTTTTAGCATATCATCGGTTATGTTATTCACTGCCGTAGCTCCCGGCGGCATGGGCATTTCAGGATTTATTAAAACATTGTATCTTGATATAATTCCAAGTTTGTCAAATTTTATGGCACCTATTTCAACAACTCTGTCTTTCTTTGCATCGACACCTGTTGTCTCGGTATCAAATGCCACAAATACTGCCTTATCGTGGACGGCAGAAATCCAATCAAACGAACTCATCGTGTAATTATCAACTTTTTTTCGGCTCGTGTCAAGCGGTAAAATCAATTTTGCAGTTTAAGGCTGTTATTTCGTTCACTTTTATGTATAGCGTTTTTTTAGTTTGGGGGGTAGCGTAAAAACAAACTTGTTGCGGGAAAAAGACCAAATTGCGAGTTTTAAGCGAAAGCTTGAAAATCGCAAGTAGTGCTTTTAATTGGCAACAAGTTTTTTTGAAGCGAGGGGGATACACCCCCTCATAAAATATTTTTAAAAATTATACTTCAACTTTATTTTTTAGAAGCCATGCAGATGTTAAGAAAAATATTGTTGACATCAATCCGTATCCCAGTGGAAGGAGTACCGGAAGTGGCATTGAAGTTTTGTGAACGGACATTATTCCGCTTGACGAAATGCCGTATATTGTTGCATTCATGTTTACAATCCAGTCAAGTTTTGTGCTTATGTCATTCATTAAATCCGTTACAAGAATGAACAGCAGGATAAAAAGTATAACCGCTAAAAATTCAGCAAGTTTTTTTCTTTTGATGAACGACCTTGTGAGTGTTCTGACAAACATCACTACTGTACCAAGCAAGGCGATGAACGACAGGATAAAAAGTATCAATACAAATGCTAGTGTAATATTTGATTTTATCGTCATAGACAAAACATTCAAAATTTCTTTTAGGCTTTCATTTGATCTTACAATCAGAATACATATCCAAGTAAAGCCTGAGATGAATGACACTAAAGTATAAATTACTATTTCCGTTAAACCGGCTAAAAAACGGCCGAGCAGAATTTTCCATGATGGAATTGGTATTGAAAGCATTAAATAATTTGTGTCTTTGTATAATAGCTCTTTTGTATGTCCTGAGCTGCATAAAAACATCATAACAAAAGGAATTCCGACTAAGGCTGTTATTGTAAGAACGATCCAAACTATTCCTGCAAAATTAGCTTCATGTTTGGCATAATGCAGAAAATAAGATTCAAAAAACAGCATCATAATGACAATTGAAACAAGTGTCATTCCCATCATAATAGCGGAAAAAATGTTAATCATATTTTTCCTTCTAATCATTTCGTATTTATAGATATTTCGCATTTTTAATCTCCTTGAATTTTAACCGAAAACTTCCAAATAAGTTTTGTATATTGACTGCCCTCTTTCGGCTCGAAGCTCTTCGGCATCACCGCTTAAAACAATTTCGCCTTCATTTAAAAAGTAAACATCAGTAAATACTGCTTCAATGTCTTTTACAAGATGTGTTGTAATAAGCAATGTGCAGTCTTCTGCCCAAGTGCCGATAACGGTTTTGATGATTTGCTCTCTTGCAACAGGGTCGGTTCCGCCAATTGGCTCGTCCAAAATAAACAGTTTTGCTTTTCGAGAAAAGCTTAATGTCAGGTTCATTTTTTCGAGCATACCTTTTGACATTTCAGATATTTTTTGTTGCTCTGAAAGTTTCATAAATGTCAGCATATCCAATGCTTTCTTTTTATCAAAGTCAGGGAAAAAATCCTGATAAAAGTTAATTGCATCAATTGCCTTCATCCAAGGGTATAGGGTGTTTCTGTCCGGCAAAAATGAAACCAGTTTTTTTGTTTCAATGCCGAATGGTTTATCACATACCGTAAACGAGCCGCTTGACGGTTGTAACAATCCTGCAATTAATTTTAAAAAAGTTGTTTTACCGGATCCGTTCGGCCCTAAAAATCCGACAATCTTTCCGCTTCCAATTTGTACATTTAATTTGTTTAAAGCTAATTTACCAAAATACTTTTTAGTTAAGTCTTTGGTTTCCAAAATCAAACTCATTCTTTACTCCTTAATTTGTTTAAAGCAATATCTACATATTGACTTATTTTTTTGCCGGAAAATCCTAAATCTACAAGGGTTTTTATTGGTTGAAAAATTGTTTCATCAATAATTTCATCTTGCAATTTTTCAATAAGTCCGTCATCGGCGACGACAAAAGTGCCAAATCCTCGTCTTGTTTCAACTATTCCTTCTGCTTCAAGCTCACGATAGACCCTGTAGACAGTATTGGGATTTACTCCCATTTCAAGTGCCATGTCTTTTAATGACAGGAGCTTATCATCGGGGCGTATTTCACCAACTATGATTTTGCGTTTAACTTTTTCAATTATTTGTAAATAAATTGGTCTAGTTGATTCATATTCCACATCTGCCTCCTTAATTAGTGTTATATCTATATAGTACACTAAATAACTTAATATGTCAAGTCCTTTTTTATATTTTTTTTATAATTTTCTTACTTGAAATATTATTTAAAACTGTTTAATATAAAGTATGAATTCATCTGATTTTTTTTCTTTGGTTAAATCTTTTCGAAGTGAAATGGCAAAAAAAATTGTCGGCCAGGAAGCGCTTTTAGACAATATATTGATGTCATACATAGCCGGTGGACATGTTCTTTTAGAGGGTGTACCGGGTCTGGCCAAAACACTTATGGTAAAAACTTTTGCAACATTGACAAATGGAACTTTTAAGCGTATACAGTTTACACCTGATTTATTACCTGCGGATTTAATAGGCACTTTAATTTATCAGCAGGCTCAGGGTAAATTTGCGGTGAGAAAGGGACCTGTTTTTGCAAATATTATTCTTGCAGACGAAATAAATAGGGCATCTGCAAAAGTTCAATCTGCCTTGCTTGAAGCTATGGCAGAAGGTCAGGTAACAATCGGTGAGAACTCATATCAGTTACCTAAACCGTTTTTTGTTCTGGCAACACAGAATCCTATTGAACAGGAAGGTACATACCCTTTACCTGAGGCAGAGCTTGACAGGTTTTTGCTAAAGCTGTTTGTACCGTATCCTCATATTGATAATGAGGTTGAAATTGTCAACCGTTTGGCTGTTTTTCAATCCGATAACAGGTCTGAAGATGAGTCTGAAATTTCCGAGTGTATTACGGATAATCTACTTTTGCAGATGCGTGATTTTTGTAATAATGTGCGCTGTGATGAAATGCTTACAAAGTACATGGTATCACTTGTTGCGGCAACTCGACCAAGTCATAAAATAAAACAAGATGAGTTTTCACAAGGAACATATTTAAGTTATATTTCTTTTGGTGCTTCACCAAGGGCAAGTATTGCATTAAAATTATGTGCAAAAATAGAGGCTGCATTTAACGGTCGCGATTATGTAATACCTGATGATGTAAAAAAAATTGCCTATCCTGTTTTGAGACATAGAATTAAATTGTCATACGAAGCCGGTGCAGAAAATCTGTCTACAGATGATATAATCGAAAAATTACTCTCAGTTGTCCCTCAACCGTAGGAGTTGATTTATGAATATTTTTAGATTTAAGTTTATAGTAAGTAGTGGCATTTGTAAAAGTCCGGTACTTTTTACAAGCACCTCTAAAGAAGCTCATTTCATTTTGCTTTTTGGTACATTTTGGAAGAAATTACAAAGAGCGTTTGACTTTTACAAATTCTTCAGTATTATTTTCTTTCTTTCGATTTTTGGGTGTGTAAGCTCGTTAAATGCAGAAGATAGAAAAGGCGAAGATGCCGGGCAGGATATATCTCAAACCAATCAGATAGAAAAAAAGCTTGAAACAGATGAAACGATAAAACTTGACTCTAAAAAGGTTGTACCGGCATCAAATGATGAAGCTGACTTTACGGTTGACTATGATGAGAGGATTTCAATTAAAGAGAGGTCGGATTATAGAACTTATGTGAATGGTAAGTATTCAGGATTGACATATCGTGAAGCCGAAATTTATTTGTTGCAAACTAATTCCGGCGGGACTTTTTTTTATGACGGAGAAACTTTTGTCATTCAGGATACTCGCAAAAACATGCTTTCCACAATTCGTAAACTTGATACTGTATATCCCGTTCAGTTTGAGTATGCCCCCGAAAGTGATTACGCTTTTGATAATCCTTATCACCCGCAATTTTTTCATTATGATAACGGTTTTCCGCTTTTGCGTAATTTTCCTTTCATTCCCAATATTAAATTTACTGATTTACATATCGGAAAGAAATGGGAGGGTAAGAGTACTGTTGTTGTGCGTCCCAAGCGTGATATGCCTTATGCTAAAATACCTGTTTATGCCGAATATGAATATAAGGGAAAAACAACATACTTAGGAATGCCTGTTCATAAGGTTGTTGCCCGTTATGCTTTAAGGAATACAAGTAATGGATCTGATCCAAGTATTGTCCGTACAAGCGGTACACGCTCTGCCGATATTTTTTTAAATCCGGATACACAAGCACCTGTTTTTATACGAGAAAGAACAAATGAAATTTTTGAATATCAAGACGGCACTAAAATAGAAAATAAAGGTAATTTATTGCATTTTTACAAATATGAAAAAAATACGGTTTATAAAGACAGAATATTGCTTCCGGGTGATATTAAAAAAGGTAATCCAAATAATATTGGCAAAATTGATAAAATAAAAAAAGAAATTACTGATAAAATTTCAAAAAATAAAAACTATACTGTTAAAAAAACTAAGCGTGGGGTGCAAATTAACTTAAAGAATTTAAAATTTCAACCTGATAGTTCGGTTTTACTTTCCACAGAAAAAATCAAACTTGAAGAAATTGCAAAGATTCTAAAGGCTTATCCTGATGCTAAATTTTTTGTCGAAGGACATACGGCTGATGTCGGAAATCCCGAAGGACAAAAAAAACTGTCTGAGCAGAGAGCTTTGACAATTGTAAATGAGCTGGTAAATAGGGGAATTGATTCTTCACAGTTTATGTACAGCGGTGCAGGTGCTACAAAACCAATAGCAAAAAACGATAATGATGTAAATCGTGCAAAAAACCGGCGAGTAGAAATTACTATAATGCAATAGAGTGTTTTGCCTGTTTAGCCGTTTTTTTGAATTAGTTTCTTTTTTGTTAAGACAGTGATAATTATATCACATATTTCTTTTGGACTTAGCTCTTCGGTATCAATTATGAGATCAGCAAATCCAAAATTGCTGTTATCAATTCCGTAAAGCTCTTTATACCGTCTTGAATCTTCACTGTCTCGCATTTCAGTAAATTTTTCTATTTCTTTAATATTACCGCCTTCTCTTCCGTGTATTCTTGCGGCTCTTGTTTTTGCCGAAGCTTTTAAAAACACTCGTAAATCAGCATTCAGCAAAATCCAAATTGCTAATCTTGAGCCTAATACACAAGAGGTTTTACTTGCAAGCTCAATTTGTCTTGTGTCGACAGCTTTATCATATTTGAAGTCTGTCTTTGTTTTTTCCATTAATTCTTTCAGCGAAATGTTCATCTCTCGTGCCAAACTTCTAAAAGTATAATTGATACAAGGTATTCCAAGCTCATCGGCAAGCATATTTGAAACAGTTGTGTTTCCGCACCCTGAAAGTCCTGAAATAGCAATTTTGATATTATCTTTTGTTTTATAATTATTCACTGCTTACTCCACATTTCTAATTTGTTCTCGGATGTTTTCAATAGCATCTTTTGCATAAATTATATCTTGAGCTATTTCCAGCATTTGATTTTTTGAACCGATGGTATTGATTTCTCTATTTATTTCTTGACAGATAAAGTCAACCCTCTTGCCAATTGCTCCGACCTTTTCTATTTCGTTCTTTAGTGAAGATAAATGAGAGTCAAGCCTGACTATCTCTTCGTTTATGGTGTGCCTGACAAGCAATGCCGCAGTCTCTTGGTAGACTCTGTTTTCATCATAGTTATTATCAAACAATTCTTTAAATTTAGCCTTTATATTATTTCTAAACATTGCTTCCATTTTCGGGCTTTCATTTTTTATATGTTCCAACACATCATCGATTTTGGAAATCATCTTTTGAATATCGGTTTTAATTGCAGCCCCCTCTGTTTTTTTTGAGTTATCATATTTGGTAAAAGCCTCTTCAAAAACGGGGATAAGAATTCCTTTCCACTTTTCTTCATCAAAGGGAATTTCTGTTTCCAACACTCCTTCGTAATTTATAATCTGTGCCAAAGTTGGCTCTGTTAAGTTTAAGTCTCGTGAAAGATTTCTTAAAGCATTGGCATACATTCTTGCAATATGCGTATTTGCATGCACGGTAAAGTCTGATTTTAAGTTTTGAATTCTAATATTGATTTCAACTTTCCCCCTAAAAATTGCAGAGGATGATGAAAAGTATGTGCGAATAAAAGATTCCAATCCGCCAAGCCAAAAAGGAAGATTTATATATATATCAAGATAACGGGAGTTATAGCTTTTTATTTCAAACAAAAGCGAATAATCCTCAGCCTGTTTTTCTATGCGTGCATAACCTGTCATGCTTTTCATGCTTAATTTTCCCCGCTTTTTAATTCTGAATAAATCTCTTTTCCGAGTTGCCAATTATCACCGGCACCCATAGTAATAAACAAATCTCCGCTTTTTAATTCTTTCAGAGCAAATGATTTTGCATCTAAAGGGTTTTCAAAATAATGCACACGGCGATTATGCTTTTTTGTTTCTTCGTATAATGTCATGCCGGTGATATTTCCCGTGTATACTTCTCTTGCCGAAGAATAGATTTTATGCAGAATAACAGTATGAGCCTGTGAAAACGCAGATGCAAACTCATCAAGCAGAGCATGGGTGCGTGAATATGTATGTGACATAAAGTCAACAATAATACGCCGATTGGGATAAAATGCTTTTAGTCCTTCAAGTGTCGCCTTAATTGCAGTAGGGTGATGAGCGTAGTCGTCCATAATCAAAATATTTTTAACAAGACCTATTATTTCACTTCGCCTTTTTACACCCTTAAATGAAGAAATCGCTTTTCTGATAATTCCAATATCATTGATACTTATTTCATTATTTTCTATTTTCAATAAAGTGGTACACAGCGCTATAGCGGCTGCCGCATTTAAAACATTATGTTTGCCCGGAAGTGAAACAGAAAATTCACCGGCAAAACCTGCGAGCGAAAAATACTGTTTTTCATTTTTTATACCCTTGTATTTTATTTTAAAATTGCCATCAGCCTTTTCTCCGTAACCGGTAAGAACCAAATCAGGACGACTTGGAAAAATAAATTTAACAGCATCACACGCTCCTTGATTATCAGAACAATAAAACACCTCGCCGAATTGCGGCAACTTGTTAATATATTCCAAAAACGCCGTGAGTATATCTTCATAAGTAGGGTAATAGTCTTCATGGTCGGACTCAACACTTGTTAAAATTATAATTCCGGGCGTAAATTTTAAAAAATGTCTTTTATATTCGCAAGTTTCAGCTACAAAGTATTTTTCCCCGTTTATCATAGTGCATGAATCGCCAAAAGACGAAATTATACTTCCGGTTAAAACAGTGGAATTAAAATTAAGTGCTTTCAAAATAGTGCCGACCATTGCAGTTGTTGTCGTTTTACCGTGAACACCGGCGATACCGCACGAAAAACTTGCCCGAGACAATTGTCCCAAAGCATCATTGTACGAAAGTTTAGGCACATTACGGCGAAGAACTTCTGCCATCTCAACATTATTTTCAGGCCCGTAAGCTGAAGAAAAAACAACCAAATCAACGCTGTCCGGCAAATTATTCACAGAAAATGGCGTTAAAACAGTAACCCCCAGTTTTTTTAGCATGGCATCTGTGTAAAATTCCTCATCGAAATCGCTACCCGAAACAGAGGCTCCCCTGGCAACCAGAATTTCCGCCAATGCAGTCATGCCGGTTCCTTTGATACCAATCATATAAATTCTAAAACCATTTAAATTTGCAGGCAACCTGTTCATTCTACATAGTAATTGATAACACGATTTTTTTCAAGGGCTTTATCTGTTTTTTTTTAATATTTTAAGAGGGGGTGCATCCCCCTCGCTCCAAAAAATTGCCATGTAAATTATTAAACTTATGTTTTATCTTCCTAACCGTCAGAGAAAACCTAAAGCGTTCATTTGAACATGGCAATTGTTTTTCCGCTACCCCCCAACTTAAACGCTGCACTATACATAAAACTTTTCGTGCGACATATTTAAGCGGTTACAGCATCTCGACAGGTGGGCACCGCCCCTCGGCAGGCTCGGGATCCGCTTGTCGAAGCACGATAACAGTCTGTCGAAGGGGGCAACCATATTTAAACGGTTACTGAGCCTGTCGAAGTAACCTTTTAAAGAGAATTAAGAATTTTTTGTACCTTGCTTGCGTTTTTATATCCGGGATTTTTTTGAAGTAATTCTTCTAAAATACTTTTTGCATCTGATGTTCTTTCCAAGCTGACATAAATTTTTCCAAGCTCATAATAAGAGTCCCAATCATTGCTTTTTAATTCTATTATCTGCTTGTAGGTTTTTGCGGCATTTTCTTTCATTCCTGAGGAAATATATACTGTTGCCAGATTTTTTTTAGCTGTTATGTTTTTAGGCTCTGTAGTTGCAGCCGTATTATAATGATTTATTGCCGTACCGTAATCTTTTTGGATAGCATATAATTTACCGAGATTTGTATTTACTTCATAATTGTTGCTGTCTGTTTTTAGTGCAGAAAGCAAAATAGACTTTGCTTCATCAAGCCGCTTATCCTCAATATATATTTTTCCGAGATTGATTTTAGGTTTAATATAAGATGATTTTAATGCAATGGCTTGTTTATATAATTCAATCGCCTTAGTCTTATTGTTGTTTTTTTCCAATGCAAGAGCATAAGTGTATGCAAATCTCGGGTCGTTTGTTTTTTTGTTATAAGCTGTTTCAGCGTTTGGCAAGGCATTGTCATTTTTCCCAAGCTCTAACTGCACTGTTGCTAAGTTGAAATATGTAATATAATCGTTTTCTCCCAACTGCATGGCAGTTTTAAAATGTTTTTCCGCATCTAAATAGTCACCTTTGTCTGCATAAGTTTGTGCCATTTCTTTAATTGCTGTTGTATTTCCGGGTTGAATATCCGTAACATTTGAATAATACTTTATTGCTGTTATATATTTTCTTTGTTTTTTTGCAATTCGGGCAAGCTCAAGTAATGCTTTGATGTGGTTTTGATTTAAATTTATCACCGACTTAAATTCCTGCTCTGCAAGATAGTCATTTTTTAATTTTTTATTTGTTAGTCCTAAATTAAAGTGAGCCGGCTGTGAGCTTGGGTCAATTTTAGTTGCGGCTTCAAAGGCCTTTTTTGCTTTTGAATATTGCTTCGCCATATAATATTTTTTACCAAGCTCATAATTATAAAGAAAATTATTTGGTTCAAGCGACACCGCTTTTGACAGCTCATTAATTGCCGCCGCTTTTTTATTTTGAAGACCTAAAAGCTGTCCCATTACATAATGTGATTTTGCATTATTATCATTACTTGCAATTGCTTTTTCTGCATATTTTTTTCCTGTATTTGTGGCATCTATTTTTATAGGGTTGCTTGAAGTTGTGTCTGCAAGATCGTATAAAGCTTCTCCCATTTCTGTGTACTGTTCATTTACAAAATTCGGATTGTCTTGCGATGCCAGCTTTGAATCTGCTTTTTGAAATTCAACCTTTGCTTCTTTTAGTTTTCCTTCTTTTGCTAATTTTTTTCCGGCTTCTACTCTGGATCTAATTTCATTTTGTGCAGAAGTTTCTGAGCCTGAACTTGAACCTGAATTTGTTTTTTGTTTGGGTTGTGTTTTACTTTTAGAATTACTTGAGGTCTTATTTTTACCTGCTGATGTATAATTATTTGAAGAGGTTTTACTTGGTTTTTTATAGGTCTTTTGCTCTTTTTCTTTTGCGGCTTTTTGCTCTTTTGCTATTTTTATGGCCTTTTCCATTGCTTCTTTTTCTTCGGCTGCAATTTCTGCTTCTTTTTTCTCTTTTTCGGCAGCCAGCTTTGCCTGCAATTCCTCAAGTTCTTTTTGGCGTTTTTTAGCCTCTATGGCACGCTCTTCTGCTTTTATTCGCTCCTCTTCGCGCTTTGCTTTTTCCGCCTCCGTGAGCGTATCTGTTCCTACAGTGGTTTGACCAAGGCTGTTATTATTGGCCTGAGCATTTTTTAAACGCTCTTCTTCCATTCTTTTACGCTCTTCTTCTGCTTCTTTTTTCTGTTGCTCTATCTGTGCATCAAGTAGTGCAGACTGCTCTTCCAGTTGTTTTAGCTCTGCTTTTTTTGCGTCAATTCGCGCCTGCGCTTCACTGTCTATTTCTACATTTTCCGCCAAAGCTATGTTAGCATCTTTCTTTTTATTTGTAAATAAAAAGATCATTCCTATAACTAAAAGTGCTAACAGAACACCTGCTAATCCCGCTAAAATATACTTCATTAAATCACTCAAGATCACCCTCCTCAGTATAGTCTATAGTCCCCTCTGATCCTGCCGAAATTGATTCAGCATTATCTATAGAATTCAAAGAATCATTAACATTGTTAAGAAATTCTTTTTTACGCTTTTGTTCGGCAATTTTTTTTGCTTCTTCCGCCAATTTTGCCAATTCGGCTTGTTTTTCATTTTCTTCCAGCAAATTTATAATGGCTTCTATTGCCGGTCTTTGTGGAGAATTGGGCTTTAATTCAAGATATGTTTTATAATCCTGTAATGCCGCAGTAAATTTTTCTAATTTTATTTCGGTATTTGCTCTATTTAAAAAAGCCGATGCGTAGTTTGCATTTTGAATTATTGCTTCGCTGTATTCAGTATGTGCTTTTTCTAAAAGGTTTTGCATAAAATATGCGTTTCCCAGATTATACGAGTATAAATGCTTTTGTGTAAAATCACGCTCTTTCCCTGTTGTCAGCCAAGTTACGGCATCTAAATATTTTCCCGATTGTATGCATGCAACGCCTAAATATAAATAAACTTTTGGATTGGCGTTTGGATTTTTTGTTTCTTTGTATAAAATGGCAATAGCTTTATCAGGCTCGTTTTTTTTAATATAACGAAGTCCGTCTTCTAATGTAGTTTGAGCATTAGTTTCAGTGGCTCCTATTAAAAAGTAAAAACATAAAACCGAAAAAAGCACCTTTATTTTAAAAGCATTATTTTTCATATATTATAAACTCCTAAAAATAAAACAGTTAATATACGAGGAAGTTGCAAAAATTACTTAGGCTACACTTTGGTAGTTTAACCTTAAAAAATTACACCTGCTTTCACGATTTTAGCATAATTTGTTAAATTTATCAATCACTATTTAAAAAATACAGTTGAAAGTATTTAGTTTTTTCAATTGCCGCATTTTGTAAATAGCGTAAAGGTTTATGTGGAGCGGTCTTTTAAGATTGGGGGGGAGCGGAAAAACAAACGGGTTGCTTATATTAAACAGAAGCAGAGGTTTACCGGCAGGTAAAACTATGCTTAATATAAAACAAAAGCACCCCGTTTTTTTGGAGCTAGGGGGAATCTCCCCCTTTCAGAAAATTTTTTATGTATAGTCTGCGATGAATTTTCTGTATAGGTCGGGGTCGGGTCTGAAAGCTACAATGGGCTCATCGTTGTATTCAAAGGCTCGGTTTACTGCGGAAATAACTTCGTCTATTAAGCGGTTGGCGGGAACTAAGCGTGCCGAGCGAGTGGTAATTCCGATTGCGAATTTATTGGAAAAAGCATAGATCTCAAGAATGTCTTTTATATTTGTGTATAGTCGCTGTGCTGTTTTCATGCTTTCTTCAAGGTTTGCGCCGTGCATAATTGCAACAAAGCTGTTATCGGCGAATTCAAAAAGCATGTCTTTAAATTGGAATTCTGAAATTAAGTAGTTGGCTATTTTTTTTGCCTCAGTGTCTTTATGTTGAATATTTTTTACTTTTATCATTATAAGCCCTAAATTTTGCTCCGATGCGGCGGCTCTGCCTAACTCTGCTTCCAGCCTTTCTATAAGATAGTTTTGCGTACATAGTCCCGTATCGTTTGAAAAAAGAGATTTACAATTCTGCTCAGTGTTTTTTTGTGGTTCATCTGTCAGGTTTTCATCGGATAAAGGTGTGTCAAATGTGTTTTTTTGTGAATTGAATTTATCGGATTCATCATTGAACGCGTTAGTGGGCTCGTCAATAAAGTTGCTATTAAACTCTTCATCAAACTCTTCATTATTTTCATTCAATGTTTCATCAAATGTGCCGGTGTCGTTTTCCGAAAAGTCCGATTCGGTTGAGGTGTAATAGTCATCGGCAATATTTAAATCGTCTAAATCATCCCAATTAACATTATCTAAATTTTCGCCAAATGTATAACTTTCTGTGGTAATAGTATTGGTGTGGGTATTTTGGGGATTTACATTGGCATAGACTTTTGGGGTGGTGTTTAAAAATGCGTTGATTACAACAAGAGCCAGTGTCAGTAATAAAAGTCCTGTCAATATTAAAAAAGAATCCCTTGAGTAAGAGTATATAAGCGAATTGGAAACTTTGTTTAACCCTGCACAAAAATTTAGTTTTAATGTATTTCCCAAGTCGTCTTCTTGAATGATTATCTGCATGCTGTATGGCTTTGTAATAAAAGAATTGCCTGTAAGAATAATATCGTTGTGTTCATTGTATATTAGTTTATTCGCACCCTTTGCCCACGAAAATAATATTTCTTCTTGATTTGTTAATATTGCATTTTCAATATTTTCGGATTTTTCAAACATGTTTTTTATAGCCGTAATATGCTCTTGACTGAGTTTTTTTATGCCTTCAGGAGGTGTGCTTATAAATTTTGCTATGAACTTAAAGTCCTTTTCAGCATTGATAAGCTCTGCTTTGGAATTGTTATACAGTCTATATGCAAAAACACCAATCGTTCCCAATAAAATCATTACAGCAAAAAAGGCGTAGATGCGTACAAATGTCTTACTCATAGTTCATTATACTGTAGAATTTCATTGATTACAAGATCAAAAGCACTGAAATTCTGTAAAATTTTTGTATTTTTTGTTTTGTAATAAGCCAGAAGCGGAAAAAATCCGGTCAGGCTCTCGGTGTTTTTTGTTTTTAAATCGTGTAATAAATTTTCAAAAAATTTTTTATAATCAAATTTTGCAAAATCCGATTTTTTCCAGATGCTATTATCAAATTTGTAGTTGGTAAAATTTTTTGCATAAAAGTCTAAAACAGATGAGCGATAAGTTATTTTTCCGTTTTTTTTATTTGCAGAAACAGGGGCACGGAACATTAACTTTGTAAAATAGTTCTCTGTGGGGGAAATCCTATTGGAGCAGGAATGATATATTTTTGAAAGATATGTTCCGTTTGCATAAGCCTTTCCTTCGCTGTAAGCAAAGTCTAATCCTGTAAATTCCGTTTTAGAAAACCCAAGTCTTTTTGCCAAATCAAGTGCCGCAATTGCAACTGTGCCTGAATCAGTATTCATAAATGGAAATTCGGGCAGGTTAGCGGTAAGAGGATGTTTGCCTGATGTAAAAATTACTGTATTGCCGTGTTTGTAAAATAATTCCGGTACAGTACTATTGGAACACAGGTCAAATACTCCTATGACATTTCTTTGTTGCATGTTTTTTATATGTAAATAGGATATATTTTGCGGGTCTATGCTTACATAAAATTCAGGTACAATATGGTGATTGAGTAAAACTGAATAGGCCGTATCGGTTGAAAATAAAACATATTCCTTTCTTTTGTTTTTTATTTTTTTAATACCGTATTCTAAACTTGGGCCTGCCCCCAGAATTAAAGCTGTTTTTGAATTATCGGTTTCAGGCATCGCAGGGTTTATTTTATCTGCCAACTGTAGATTTAAAAAGATATTGCGTACCCACAGTTTCCCGAAATTTGCCTGTACAGAAAAGTCTGATTTTATAGTTTCCATGCCGGTTTTTATTTTTTCTGTCAGTAGATTAAATTCTTGCGGAAAGTATTGACTCCATGGTCTAAGTGTTTTTACTGTAAAGTTTCCGTGTACTGCGGGTAAATAGTTTTTAATTATATCTTTTTCAAAACTTTCCGCAGTAATTGGCGAAAAAATGTGTACTCTCTTATTTGATAGTATATCTGAAATATCTATTAGCTCCAAAAGAGAGCGGAATGCTTCAAAATTGCTTTCGGTAATGGCACAATGTTTATCTTTAAATTTGTCTAAAAAGTAGCGTATGTGTATACCGGAGCCTATACCGGAGAATAAAACAAATTCTTCATTGCCC
Organism: Treponema sp.; assembly: GCA_002749205.1. GTDB lineage: Bacteria > Spirochaetota > Spirochaetia > Treponematales > Treponemataceae > Treponema_B. Next base: position 59,245 of record PDOP01000032.1, read on the forward strand.
GAAAACATATTTACTGCTTCTCGCTCCGGCGCATATTTGGAATGTAAAAGATGTCCGTTTTTTAATTGCGGACAAATCATGCCTGTTTTTGTGGTTGAAGTATTTGCATAATCGCCGCTTCCTACTGTGTTTAAAAGTATCCGTGCGAGCTCAGGATTTTTTTTAAGTATAGTTGAGATATTTTTGTCAAATATACTTTTCATGCTAAATATCCTTTAATAATTGTTTTGAGCTTTGTTTTTATTTTTGATTTAAGTATTTCGCTTTTATTTGAATTTTTATTATTTAAAAATTCGATAAACTCTTTATAACATAACATTTCTATAATTTCTTTTTCTACGGAGTTTTGACTTAAAAGCTCGTTTAAGTCTTGAGATACAATATTTTTTTCGGCATTTTGCAAAATATTAATTACTGTGTTTTTCTTTTCTTTATAACTTGCAGTTTTTACGGATATAGTTTTTAATGTTTGTGTAGACGGTGTTGCTTTTTCAGCAAATTGTTCAAATCGAATTCTTTCTATGTTTGGTAATTCATATCCTAAATAGCCCAATCTAAACAGGCGTTTGGTTTTTTCTTTTTTTAGTCCTCTAAACCATGCAGAATAGGTTTCAAGTGATCTTGAATCAATATTTACTTTATATAGTTCTGTGGCAAGAGGGTGTAAAAGTTTTGATGCGTTTTCTATTTTTATGGAGCTTTCATGCGGTCTGGAATGAGAAAACCCGTTTGTGGCACATAAATCCAATCCTGTCATAAAAATATTATGCTCAGTGTTTTCAAGTAAAAGTTCAACGGCTGTTCCTGCAACTGTTCCGTTTCTTTTTCCGCTGATAGAGGGTATTTTTAATTCATTCAAAATTACTGTTTCAAGTATTGAGTTATAGTTTAAAACAGCTAAGGGATTTTTTTTTAAAACAAAAGAAGGAACAGAAGCTTCCAGCGGAAAAAGCAGGGGAATATTTTGATTGATATTTCTAAAATGATTGCAAGCCCAAAAACCGCCATCAGTGCTTATGCAAATATCAGGTATAATATTATTAAATTTTAATGTTTGTAGTGCAGATGAAACTGCCAAGATGGGTATTTTTGCATTGGCAATTTCGAAAAATGAATTTAGACTAGGGCCTGCTGCCGCTAAAAGAAAATCACTTTTCGGTATATTTAAGTTTACAATATTTTCGCTGTAAATAGTATTTTTTAAAATATTTTTGAACCATTTTGGCCCAAAAACTCTTCTGGTGTAGATGATACTTTGGATTGTTTTTACTGTTTTGTTAATGATATTCCATACATATTTTGCCTGCTCTTGCCAGATACGATTTGAAGGTTCCCATGCTAAAAATTTGGTATTCCCCAGATGTTCATCAGGGATTGTGTTTATTAAAAAAAACAGGAGGTTGCCATCTGCAGGACGCCATACATAATCCCACAGCGTATCTGATTCTAAAAACATGGAATCCGTGTAACGAACAGCAATTAGTTTTGCTTTTGGAAATTTTTTTCTTAAAGGTTTTTCAAGATATGACTCACCCGGCTCGCTTATTATTATAAATAAAGGCGAGCCGTCAACAGTTTCAACAAATCTTTCGGATTCTTTTTGTGGATTATACTTCGAGTGAATGTTAATTTTTTTATTCATATCCAACAATAAAATTTTGTCGTTTTTTAAGCAGTCTTAAAAAATTATATCCACTCATAAATTAAGCTAAATGTTTTTTAAGAAATTCCCAAGTCTTCAAATAATTTCTTATATGTGCTGAAATGCTCCGACCTTGCAAATTCTTCAATTTTATCTTCAGGAAGACTTTCCAAAAGCTGATCCATATATGAAAGAACAGATTTGATTTCTTCTTTTAACTCAACCGACATATCTGCTTGTGAAGTTTGACCAAGATTTTTATTTATTGCCTTATCTTCTACAGTGGACAGTTTTTCTTCGGCTGTCTCTGCAAAGTCTTCGTCAACATTGTTAATATCTAAATCAAGTACGGGAAGGTCATCGGATATATCATCAATTTCAGAAACACTTATTTCATTGTTATCATCTTCCGGTGTTATAAATTCTTCGGTTGATATTTCCAAGTCTTCATCTGCTATAGGTAAGTCTTCATCAAAAACCGGTATCTCAACTGTAGAGTTGTCAAAATCCATATCCGGCTCAGATGTTTCAGATTCATCAAGATATGTCATATCACCCGGTTGTGGCGTAATATGTTCCGGCTCAATTTTTATACCATCAATTTCAGGTTTGTCGTTATTTTCTTCGTCTATAGCATTTTTAGGCGGTGAGTCATAGGTTTCGTCTAAATTAAGTACTTCAGGAATTTCATATTCTTCGTTTGCAGGTTCTTCCGTAAAGTCTGCGGTAATCAAAATATTGCTTAATTCATCACCGGTAAGCGAAATTGTTTCATCATTGTCATCGTCAGTGAAAAATCCTGTTGCATTATCATCTTCATTATCATCGACTAAATCTTCAACATTTGCTGTATCCGACTCAATGTCAAGCAATTCATCGTTATCCGCAAACATAGATTCTGAGCTTAGCTCTTCGTCAATATTGTCATCAGCGAATATGTCTTCAGTATCGGGGATAATAGCGGATTTATCGCTGATATGAGATGCGAATTCTTTTTTTAAGTCTGAAAGCTCTGTCTTTATTGAAGAGATTTCGTTTGCAATCTGCATAAGCAGTTCAGTAGATTTGTCATTTGTCATAGCTACATTATTATCGGCAACAGGTTTATCCGATTCTGAGAGGTTATTATCAATTATTGAATTCATAGGCACATCCATATCTGTTATTTTTGAAGCCTCATCTTCAAATTCCATATTGGCTTCTTCTTGAACAGTAAAATTTTGTTGTTTGGTTATATCATCTGTAGTTTGTTCCAATAAGTCATCGGTTACCGCATTAACATCATCAAAATAAAGCTCATCTGAAGTAGGCTCAGGTACTTCTGTATTAAGCTCCGATTCTGCTATGTCATTATTGGTTATCGTTTTTTTTTCAATTATTTCTTCATCGCTTGTTAAAGACAGATTGGAAATTTCATTTGCGGTTCCTCGTGCAATTTCTTGCATGGTATCAACACCTGATTCATCATCAACGCTTATTTTAAGGTCTATATTTTCATTTTGTTTTGGTTTTTCTTGATGTTGTGTTTGTGTCGAATCAGATGCAGTTAAGTCGTCTACATCTACTTCATCAAAGGCAAAATCATCTAAAGATATTTCTTCAAAACCGCCGTCTTTTTCAGGCTCTTCTTTTGCTTCAACAGTAGTCTCTGAAACGCTTTGTGGTTTCGATTTTTCTTTTTCATCTTCTTCATCGTCAGCTAAGTCATCAAAAGATATTTGTGAAAAGCTTGTAGTTTCCGTTTCTTCTTCTACTACCGGTGTGTCCATGGCTGTAGACATATCTATCTCTATATCGGCATTAATATTATCGTTTTCTGTTGAGTTTTCGGACTCATCTTCAATAGTTGTTGTTTCCGTGCTTGTTGAAGAAACGCCGGTCAGCTCATCGAGCATATCATCAAATGCGTCCGTTGAATCTTGCTCTTTTTCCTGCTCTTTGGCAAATGAATCGTCAAACTCAATATCCATTTCTACAGGCTCAAGCTCATCATTATCATCTTTCTTTTCATCGGAGGAAATAAGGTCGTCAACATCGAAATCAACAGCTACAAAGCCGTTTTCATCTGGCTCTTCTTTTTTGGGTTTCGCATCAGATTCTTCGTTTTCAGTAACAGGGCTGTCATCACTTAAAAAGTCATCAATTTCAAAAGATTCAAAGTTATCAGTTTGCATATCTGTATCTACTTCCTCCTCCACATCATCAATTGTAATATCATCGTCTAAAACAAAAGTTTCATCTGAAGATGTATCAAGGCTTTCGGTAATTTTGTTGTCAGGCTCTGTTTGATGTTCCGGCTCCGGCGATTGATTGAAAGTCTCCGAAGCTTCATCTAAATCATCAAGATCAAGAACTTGTGAATCCGGTGTTTGAGGTTTTTGTTTAATCCAAACTCCGTACATATCAAAGTTTTCGTTTTGATTTGTAAAGTCTTTGTCAAAATTTTCCGCCATATATTCCCCATATTGATGAAAGCATATAAAATGCTCCTATATATTATACACTATATCGGTATAAAATGTATAGAGGTTGAACATAAAAGATTACTGTTTTTTTTATTTTATGCGGTATTAGCCACCGGTTACCTCGACAATCTCAGTAACCTTAGGAAAAGACAGAAAAAGGGGGTAGCGGAGAAACAATTGCCTTGCTCAAATATTATTCAAAAATCGAGGCTGACGGGAGGAAGACTCGATTGAAAACATTCATTTAAAAGGCAATTTTTCGTAGCGAGGGGGACTTTTCCCCCTCTTTTAATATAGGATTTATTCTTGACCTGTCAGTTTTTGCATTAGTTGTTTTGTTTCATTTTTAAATACAGCCGTAATGCAGGGGCGCCCTATCATTACTTCGGTTACGCCCATGCTCTTTGCGGCTATTAAATGCGCTCGGACTCTAAGTCCTCCGTCAACCCAGAGCTCGCCGGCATGTTGTTTTAGCTCGCCGGCATGGTTTTTAAGAAATCTTGCCGTGCTGCCCTTATTTGTTTCTATTCGCCCGCCGTGATTTGAAATAATCGCTATATCGGGTTTGACTTCTTTAACAAGCTGAATATCTTCAGCGGTGAATATACCCTTTATTGCCAGCGGTTGTTTGATGCGTTTTTTAATTTCAATAAGTTGTTTTGCATTTTTTTTTTCGAGGTTTACAAGGTTTCGCATAGTTACGATATTATATGAATCAATGTCTATTCCGACTATTTCGGAAACTTCCTGTGCCCGCTCGATTCGCTCGACAATTTTATCTTGCGGGTATGGTTTTATAAATACAGCCGCTTTTTGGGACAGCTTTTTAAGTGCTTCGATGCCGTAGAATAATTTTTCATCAGGCGTGCCGTCTCCTATACTCAACAGCATTCCTGCATCGGCACATTCTTTCAGTATGGTAAAGTAAAAACTCTTTTCGTCTTTCCAGCCAATGTTTTCAACTGCACCTGTTATAGGTGCAAGCCTTATTCTTGGCAATTTATTCTCGCCTGTTGATATTTCTTCATTCCAGCTGTTGTAGTTTTCAATAAAGTTGCAACTGTCAAAAACTCCGCCCATTCCGGGAATTTCGCCACGGCAACCCTGACCATCACAAATAGGGCAAAAATGGCATTTGGGTGAGTGTTCTGTAATTTCATCATGCGTTATCATAAAAATTTCGGAAATAACCCCTATAGATTTGAAAATACAGGATAAAGAAAAGGATGGTGGCAATAGGGCTTGAACCTATGACCTAACGGATATGAGCCGTTTGCTCTGCCAACTGAGCTATGCCACCTTAAGGTTTTGTTATTTGGAGCTGCTTGTTAAAGTTACCCCACGTTTTCAAGTGGCTCATTTTATAAAAAATTTAAAAAAATGTCAAGCAGAATTTATGTTAATTTTAAATAAAAATTTATCGCTGTAAAACCTTGAGGTGTAAACTTTTTTACACCTCAAGGTTTTACGCTCTGCAACAGTCGCCGGACTTAAATCTTTCTTCCTTTACTGCTTGATTTAATCGCCGTCTAGGTATAGCCGGCTTTTATTCTAAATTTAATCGGAAAAAAGGATACCGTCCGGCTCAAAATCAGGCTAAGTACTTACGCCATTTAGAAAAATGTTCTAGTTTTGTTGACGGTTAATGCGTTTTCATTTTTCGTGTGAAAAATGATATTCCACATAGCGGACTTTTTTTTCGAGCACGGCTTTTTTTAATTCTTTTTCGACTGGAGAAAGGGTCGCCGCTCCCGATTTTACTTCAATAAAAAGAACCTCAGAAATACAACCTTTTGAGGAGCCTGAAAAAGCTATGTAGTCAATTGGTTTTCCGATAAATCTGACTTCGGTCGGGTCTGCGGGAAAATCCGGCAAATAAGGTGCCAGCTGCTCGGTAAATTGACCGGTAAGTACGGCTCTGGAGCGTTTGATTGCATCTTTTCTCTCACTGCCGATTAAATGTCGGAATTTGTTTTTTTGTAAAATTGAGCCGATTATTTTACCCAAAATAAAAATCAGCAAAACAGCTATAATGATTATAATAGATGCCCATTGTGTATTAAAAATTTTTTTAAATAAATCTGCAAAAGTTTCATTAAGGGCATTTATAATTTGCATTATTCACTCCGATTGTTTTCCGTAATTGATTTATCAAAACCAGACTCTTCTTTTATGTCTTTTTCTATATCTTCTTTTGTATATGCTTCGTTTTCTTTGTTATCGTTTTTGTTATTTTTTTTGGTATTTTTAAAAAGTGTTTCGTAATTTATTTCTTCTCGAAATAGATGAGGTTCTGGTGAACTAAAAAATTTTGTGATATAAATTAACTCAGGTTTATATTCAAAGTGCATCGTATCCCAGATAGTCCAATATCCGCCCCAGATAAAGCCCTCATTTTCAAACGCTTTAATTATGGCATCAGGTGGTTTCCATCTTTCTTCGGGTGTAAACATCATCCAGTATTCTTTTGTAGATGCTTCCCAAAACCAATATACTTTTTTGTTTCTGTACTTTTTTGCTATCAGGTCAATTGCAATTCCCCATGAATGATTACTCGCTCTTCCTGAGTCGGCGATATTTCGCCAATTAAAGCTGTAGCTTTGTCTGTGGTTTTTTAAAAAAGCCTTCATTTCAGGAGTTCCTGCTTTTTTTTGTATTTCGATAATGGTTTTTTTTATGGCTGGGGCTACTCGTTTGTGTACACGTATTATTGAGCCTAGCATATTTACTTCCACAAGTTTTTCTTCTACTGATTCTTTTTGGAATTCACCGTAGATAATTTCATGAAATGTTCTATTGTCTTTTTTTCGGGTTTTATGATTGGCAAGTATAGTTTCAACTTTGAGCTCTTCTATTTCTTTTAAAGTTAAATTTTTTGGATCTAACATTGTATCATGATAATAATATTTAATAACAGGCTCATACTCTTCATAGTTTTGCATATCTTCTTTTTTGAGTAATCTGCCGTTTGCCCAGTAAAGTCTTGTTCCGCTTACATCAATGCACCAGTCGTTTACTTCTGTGTCAAACATTACTCTTCCGACTTCTTCATAACCGAATTGAAGGGCTTTCAAGCATAACCATGCATTATTCAAGTCAGCATAGTCAGGACATGGTTTTGAGTCAGGATGAAATTCATAAATATCATCGAAAAAAAGTATCGGCTGGGCCGGAGCAGGAAGTCTGTGTTTCAGCTTTTCATTTATTTCTTCGTTGGTATCTGCTGCAAAAATAAAACAAACAGCGAAGAAATAAATGTATAAAGCAAAGACTCTTTTCATGGGTATCCTTGTTGCTATGCTTATTTAATAGGCTCGGCCTCAATGCTGTCATCTTTTGGCAACTTACTGTTTTTTTGCTTTTTTAGTTTTGGCTCTATTCGTTTTAAATCATTTTCTGCAAGTTTTCTGTATTTTTGAGGCAACATAGTTCCTGATGCTCCTTCAAACCTTGATAAAACTCTCTTTAGCATTATTGAAGCTTTTTCATATCTGGATTGTTTAATAAGAATATGTGCAATTTCAAATTCACCCGCAGTTACAACGGCGGCGTCTGTAGTATATCTGTCAATCATAATTTGATAATAGGCTTTTGCACCTCTGTAATTATTTTTATCGCTTTCTTGTTGTGCAAGAATTGTAAGGTCAACGGGTGTAAGATCCATTGGAACTTTTTCGCTCTTAGGTATTGAGCCGCATGCCGAAAGAAAAAAAAGCAGAAATGCCGATAAAAAAATTGATAATTTGGTTTTCATAAATACTCCCATAAAAACTTTTTTTTGCCGTGCTTTCGTAATAAAAAGAAAAAGCCCGGCGATGTTGCGGTTATTAATTAATACAACCGAAACTTGTATATTCCTTTTAAAATAACAAACACAGTTTAAAATAGTATCAAAATAAAGTCAAGTGTTTTCGCATAGTTAGCGATTTTGCTATAATGCCGATTATACCAACCAAAAGGAAGTTTTGGGAAAGTTATTTTTCGATACTAAATCTTTTGAAATTGATTGGTTTTACTTCATTCTTTTCTAGGGAATCTACTTTTGCGTACGGATGCTCATGTTTTACTGCGGATATAAATTCGGCAAGCTCGGTATCGGCACCCTCGACAAATATTTCCACGCAGTTTCTATTTTCCGTATTTCTTACTGTCCCTGTTAGTCTTAAACTTCTTGCAAGACCGGCTGTCCATGCCCTAAATCCAACTCCTTGCACCCTACCGTGCACAAAAATATGCAGAGCCTTTTTATTCGATGATTTTTTCGTCAAATCCAAGCACCTCCGCTGTGTTTTGAATTTTTAAACCAAGTCGGTCGGCAAATTCTTTTGCATTATTCATATCTTTAATAACGGTTTCCGGTTTATGTGCATCAGATGACATGATAATTGTTGCATCCGATTTTCCTGCGAGTTCCCAAAAGGCTTCGACAGGGTAGGGGTATTCAAGTTTTCCGTCTCGGGTAATTTTTTTACGGTTTGCGCCGTTACCGTTTATTTCCAGAGGAATGTTTAAACTTACTGCAGCCGAAATAAGCTCTTTACTCAGGTCTAAATAATAGCTATCTATATTTGAAACACAACCTAGAAACAAATCGGGGTGTGCCAAAAATTTGTAAAGTCCCGTTTCCATACCTTGAATAGTCAGGTCAATGTAATTTTTTAAGTCAGTTTTTTTCTTTACATTGAAAATGTATGTAAGATGATTATCTATTGGCACCCAATGCGAGCCTAATATTAAATATTCTGCTCCGTGCTCTCCAATAAGCACATCGGAAAACCATGATTTAAAACGAGGAAGCCATTCACATTCAAAACCAAAGTATACAGGAAAATTTGCAACTTCTTTTGCCTCGTTGACTTGCTTTTTATAAAGGTTTATTTCGGTATGTTTCATTCTAACTTGCGGCCATGTATTGTCAGGGTATGGACAGTGATCCGAAAAACCCAACGCAGTGCAATTTGACTTTTCAGCCATTTTTACATAATCAATAGGAGTTCCGCTCGCATGTTTGCAAAGATATGTGTGGGTATGGAAGTTATTCATTTACATTATCCTTAATGCGATTTTGATGGTGAATAAAGTTGCAGTAATGTAATAAAGCGTCCAATTTTTTTATAAGCATTTTCAAGCCATTCTCGTGGGGGCTTTTGTGAGTTTATTTCTATTTCTTTCCAGTTTTGAATAAGAGTTCGGCGGGGGCGGTCATAGTCCTCCATGATGGCTTTAAAGTTGTTTGCAATGATCGTAAGATGCTTCAATGAAATCATAATAATTTTATGCGCATAACTGTTAAGCTCTTCTAATTGTCTTGCAAGGTATCTGCCTGATGCTTTATCCCTATCCATTTTACCTAAGTTTGCTTTTAGCTTCATTGCCAAGGGATCCCCTAGTTTCAGGTTTTCGTCAAATTCAATTATTTTTTCAACGACTTTAAGTAATTCGTGATAGCTTTCAGAATAGGCTTGCACAGAAGTTTTTGATTCCCAAGTGGCTCTTACTAAAAAAAGGTCTGATAAAGTTCTGATTTCAGTTTTAAAATATTCAATAAGGAATGATTTAAGGTAGCTGAGAGGTTTTGCATAGGAAAACCCTTGCAAGCCCTTTTTGACAAATTCACTACTGCATTCGGTAGTGTAGTATTTAGTGCCGGAAGTTGGCATGTTTGTTCCAAATACACCCTTTATCAGAATTTCAACTTTGTCGTCTCGTTTTGCACGCATAATACTTTTTAGGGTAGCTTCAGCTGTTTTTGTAATTTTTGTAACAAATTCTTTTGTTATTTGAGCCGGTGCCGGTTTTGCAATAATGTTGAAATTCGGGTTGCTGTCGATATGTGCGATTATTAATTTTATAACATTTGAGCGTTTTACTTCAATCAGGGTACTGTATAGTTTTTTCCATGCGGTTGGGTTTACGGATTTTATATTTTTGTATTTATAAATAATAGTAAATATATCATTCCAGTTTGCATCAAAAGGAAAAACAGCAAATACAGTTGCAAAATCCTTTAATGTTTCACTTAGATGTGCGCCAATGGCATTTTTGAAATTTGGCGAATATTTAAAATTACCTTCTTGAAAATTAAAATCAAACTTTTTGAGCAGATAATAATAATCAAAAAGCACAAAGTTTATAAAAACATCTAAATGCTCAAAAGTTGTGTTTATTTTTCCGTTTTGCGTTGCGGAAAAACTTCTGTAAAGTAATTTTAAATTTTGGTTAATTTCCCCTGCCAAAGCATTTGGAGGTGTTGATTCTGATTTTTCTTTTATTTTTTCGGCCGATAGCCTTTCTATAATCTTTTTTTGCTCATCTGTCAGATTATGCTCTACAATGATTGACTTTATTGCATTTGATGAAGACATACCTGCCAGTAAGGCTTGAGCGGGCCCTAGGGTTTTGTATATTTCAAAAAAGAATTTTGCACATTGCGGTGTTAAATCTTTTGTGCTCGGTTTGTACCATTTTCCGAATCTAGAGCGGGAAATGTCTTTTGCAATTCTTTTTAAGTTTCTTATTTTTATGGCTTTTGGGTCATTTGATGCAAATAAGGAGCCAAAAATACGTAAAAAAAAGTTATCACTACTCATCATTATACTATTGCTTAAATTTTAAAATATGTCAAGACTTAAAGCAAAAGATTATTTTAAGAAGATACGAGAGAAGAGCTTTATAGTGTTGATATAGACAGGTATATAAAATTTATGGTATAATTTGATGTAGGTGTTGAAAATAGATAAAGAAATAAAACAGCACTTTTGCAGGGATTTTTATGAAAAAATTTATTAGGTTTCTAATATTTGCAATTTTAATCACTCTTATAATTACAGGTACAGGTTGTAAAAACCCTGTATCGTCCAATACGGGAGGAAGTGAAGAAAGCGAAACCTTTGACGGACATTCGGGAGTGAAGGTAACCTCGCCGTCTTCAGGTATAGTCGGAGAAGATCCTACAGGAACATTACCGGCAGGAACTGCATCCTTGTATAAAGGTGTATTTATTAATGGCAGAACAGTTAAACTTACTGCTTATATGATAGGTAAAACAGAGATAACATATAAGCTATGGAACGAAGTGTATCGTTGGGCTACTCTTGCCGATGGGGGAACGGCAGGTGAAACAGGTCAACCCGCTCAATTATATAAATTCAGAAACAAAGGAAGATGTGGTAAAGACGGCTTATCTGACGGAAGTGCAGTAAATGACGGCACAGAGCTGGAGCCTGTAACTACAGTAACTTGGGGCGACTGCATAGTTTGGTGTAATGCTTATACGGAAAAGGTAAAGGGTGGCACAGGTGATTGTGTGTACAGAATGGGTACCGATCATTCTGCCGTACTGAAAGATGCCACAGCATTAGATGCAAATAATGTTTATGCGAATATGGCAAAAAAAGGTTACAGACTGCCGACCGAAGCTGAATGGGAGTATGCGGCACGGTATAAATCTGACGGAACGCTCACACCTGTACAGAATGCCAGTGCTGCTACGGCTGACTGGAATGATAGTACGGCAACAGGAAAAGTAGCTTGGTATCAGGCAAATTCTGACAGTAACACACATATTGTCGGAAAAAAGACTGCAAACGATTTAGGCATTTACGATATGAGCGGTAATGTATCCGAGTGGTGCTACGACAGGTTTAATGATGACCCGCAACAGGGTGATGGAGGCACTTCGCCCGTAACTGACCCTTTAGGAGCAACAACAGGCTCAGAGCGTGTTAGACGGGGCGGTAGTCTTTCCAACCATGCTAAATTTTTGTTGGTCGGAAAAAGGGGCAGAAGCACAGTTAATATTGCTGAGGATTATATAGGTTTTCGCATTGCTTGGAGACCATAATACGGCATAAAAAGCTGTTAACCGACTGTGTTTTGAAAAGCCTCTTTTATTGCTTCTTTAAGAGTTTTGACAATACCTCTTGCAATGCTTGTTGACTGCTCCGGCTCGTTTGCACGGACAGGTGGAGTGTATGCCGATGTAAATCCTAAACTTGCTGCAGTTTTAAGGCGTGGCGCAAGTTTTTTAACAGGGCGTATTTCTCCGGCTAAGCTCAGTTCGCCGACATATACGGATTTGTTTTTTGGCAGTAAATCCGTTCGTGCAGAGTAAAGTGCAAGGGCTAATGCCAAATCAATCGCAGGTTCCCGCAGTTTAATTCCGCCGGCTACATTGACATATATGTCTTGATCCGAAAAGCAAAGCCCGATTCTCTTTTCAATAACGGCGGCAATTCTGCTTACCCGTTGGGATTCTATTTTATCTGAAAAGACACGGCTGATTGAACTTTTTGCAGGAACCGTTAATGCTTGAATTTCTACAATAAAAACCCGGCTTCCTTCAAATACGGGAACAATTGTTGAACCTGCGGGCAGGGTATCAAGTCGGCTTGTTATAAAAAGTGTGGACGGATCTTGAACTGCAGAAAGCCCTGTTTCGCTCATTTCGAATATTCCCAGCTCATCAACCGAGCCAAAACGGTTTTTTGAAGCACGCAAAAAGCGAATATCATCTTGGTTTCTTTCAAATGAAATAACAGCATCGACCAGATGCTCCATAGCTTTCGGGCCGGCAATTATTCCTTCTTTTGTAACATGGGCAGTGAGAAACAAAACCGAGTCTCGCTCTTTTACCCATGAAATTAACTCGTAAGAGCAGTATTTTAATTGATTGATTGTTCCGGGCACAGCCCCTGCATCGGGGGAATAGAGTGTTTGAATTGAATCAATAATAACAAAAATCGGATTTAATGAATTAAGCACTTTTTCTATATTTGATACACTCGAAGTACACAGAAGCTCTATATTGTCTAATGGTATACCCAGTCGGTCGGCTCTGCTCCTTATCTGTCCTGCGGATTCTTCGCCGGAAACATATAACACTTTTCGTTTGCAACCTGCCGCAACCTGTAAAAGCAAAGTTGACTTTCCGATACCCGGCTCGCCCCCAATAATTATTGCAGAGCGTTTTACCGCTCCTGCGCCAAGTACTCTGTCAAATTCGTCAATGCCGGTACTGAGCCTTTGTGAGTCTTGAGGTTTTACTGCACTTAATGGCACAGTACTAACATTAGTTGCCTGTTTTTTTTGAAAAGCACCTGCCTTTGAATTTAAATCCGTGGCAGGGACTTCTTCAAATGTATTCCACAAACCGCATGCGGGGCATCTTCCCAGCCATTTAGGTTGTGAATGACCGCAGTCCGAGCATTTAAAAATCGTTAACCTTTTTGCCATTAAAAATCCTTATTTTTAATTTTTATTTTCTGTCAAGACAAGCTATACCCGCAAGCTCTTTTCCTTCAAGCAACTCCAGTGAAGCCCCACCTCCTGTGGACACATGAGTCATTTTTGAGCTTAAATTAAATTTGTTTACGGCAGCTGCAGAATCGCCCCCGCCTACAATCGATAAAGCACCGGCTTCCGTAGAGTTTGCCACCAGATGTGCCACTTGTGAAGTTCCTTCTGCAAAGGCTGGGAATTCGAACACGCCAACAGGTCCGTTCCAAACAATTGATTTTGCATTTTTGATTTCAGCTTTATAAAGCTCCAAAGTTTTTTTACCGACATCCATTCCCATTAAGTTATCGGGAATATCAATATTGTCGACAGCAATGGCGTTACTATCAGCCGAAAATGATTCGGAACAAAGATGGTCAACAGGTAAAATAATTCTTACATTTTTTGTTTTTGCATCGTCCAATAATTTTTTTGCCGTCTCTAAAAAATCATCTTCTACGAGAGATTTGCCGATGCTGTGCCCTTGAGCCTTTAAAAAAGTATATGCCATACCACCGCCAATAATTAAAGATGCGGCATTTTTTAATAAACTGTCCAAGACACCGATTTTTGAAGAAACCTTAGCCCCGCCGATAATAGCGAGCATGGGCTTGGGAGGGCCCTTTAACATCGGCTCAAGATACTTAACTTCTTTTTCCATTAAAAGCCCGCCCAAACAAACACTCATGAATTTTGCAATAGTTGCAGTAGATGCATGTGCCCTGTGAGCCGTCCCGAAAGCATCGTTTACATATACATCGCCGTAGCTCGCCAACTCTTTTGCGAGAACTTCTTGTTTTGTAATATCCTTATCTGTTTCTTCTTTATGGAAGCGAGTATTCTCCAGCATGAGTATACCTGAATCAGGAAGAGCTTCAACAATATTCTTTACGCCCATACATGAAGTTGTGGACTGAACGGGAACTTTCAGCTTAGCCTGCAAATACTCGGCGACAGGTTTTATTCTGTGTTTACTGTTATAATATTTTTCTAAATCAAAATGTTTACCTGCATCTTCCGCTTTTTTTCTTGCTTTTTGTGCATCCTTATAGGGAGAGCCCAGATGACTCATCAATACAAGCGACCTTGGCTTCCCCTCCAAAATACACTTAATAGTCGGAATTGCGGCCATAATCCTCGTATCGTCTTGTACCTTCCCGTCTTTCATCGGCACATTAAAATCAACGCGCATAATAACCCGTTTATCCGCAAAATCAAAATCCTTAACTGTTCGTATCATGAAAAAACCTCCTTACAAAGAAAGTATAATAAAAAACAAATCAACATTCAATACACCATGTATTTTTTTTCAGCTGACGCCACCCCACGCCCTCGCATAATCTTTTGTTCTTTTCTTAATTATTTTAATCGGCGTCTCATACAAGAGCCGCCTTTCTTTAAATTATAATCGAACAAAAGGATAGACTTCGGGCTTAACCACAGAATAGCGTACTAAAGGCACTTGTAAAAGTAGGTTTACTTATAAACTCCCCGCTTTAGAGCCGCTAAGGTCTTAGTTTCAGCTTCGACAAGCGGCTCAAACATTCCGGTTTACTTATACACTTCCCGAATTAAATACCGCTTCAGTTGTATGTATCGCGTTTCAAGTGGACAGGATGTCCACTAAAAATATATCAAAAGCAATGTTTTGAACTAATGTTCAAAACTTGTAGACTTTTTTTCATACCGGAAGTTGAAAAAAAGTCGTGGGGGTAGCGGAAAAACAATTGCCGTGTTCAAATTCAGGCTTTAGGTTTTCTCTGACGGTTAGGAAGAGGAAACTTAAATTTAATAATTTACACGGCAATTTTTTGAAGCGAGGGGGAGACTTCCCCCTCTTAAAATATTTGAGATTAGAATTTTGATTTGACAGCGGCAATTATATTTTTTGTAAGTTTATCGCCTGTAACAATTAGGAGGCTTGTGCCGATTGCGGCGAAGATTAAAAAGTTTATAAAAATCGGAACGCCTTCTGAAATTAGTCTGCCGTTGCCTGTAAATGATGCGAAGATTTTTTCGCCGAAAAAATAGAGTGGGGCGACAGCGATGATTGAGAATGCAAGAATTTTTATTGTGAAAAAAATTGTGCGACCGATTAAGGTTTTTATATTCAGGTTTTCGTTTGAGCGTAAAAAGAAAAAAAGTAAGGCTGTATTGACAAAACTTGCCAAGCTCAAAGCGAGTGCAATTCCGCCGCCTTTCATGGGTCGACATAAAATTGTGGCGAGGGTAATGTTTATTGCGAAGGAAATTATGCCTGCAAGTGTCGGAAGTTTTGTGTTTCCCTGTGCGTAAAATGCGGGCGCAATAATTCTGTTTGATGCAATAAAGAATAAGCCCAAAACATGTCGGTTAAAAGCCGTCAGGGTAAGTCTAACGGATTCATCATCGAAACTTCTTGCTTTGTAAACGAGAGTGATAATATGCTCACCTGAAATGTATAAAAACAATGTGGCGGGTATGGTAATTAAAGCAATCACTTTAATTGCTTTTAATAAAACATCTTGAAAGTCAGTCCATTGTTTTTTCACTGCATAACCTGAAAGGTCAGGCAGGATTACAGTACCCACCGAAACAGCGAATACACCCAGCACCAGCTCTTGCAGTCTTAAAGAATATTGCAAACTTGAAAGTACGCCGACTCCGACATTGCTTGCAAGGGAGCTTGAAACAAGCTCATTGAGCTGGTAAGCCGCCATACCTACAATGGTTGGCAGGATTAGAGCCATTACTTTTTTCATTCCTTTGTTGGAAAAGGCTTTTTTTAAATTTAGAAAGCTGAATTTAAATTTTGACTTTAGTACAAAGGGCAATTGAAAAAAGGCTTGAACGAGTCCGCCGACAGTTACGCCTACTGACATTGCAATTGCAGGGTTTTGAAGGGGCTTAGACAGAAAATAAGTAAAGCCGATTATTATTATGTTAAACAATATTGGCGTAAAACCTGCGGGGGTAAAAATCTTTACGCTGTTTAGCATACCTTGAAAAAAAGCCGCAACGGAAATTAAGACAAGGTAGATAAACATAATTCGGGTTAATAAAACCGTAAGCTCAAAGTCGGCGACATTTTTAAAAAATAATCTGATAATTTGCGGTGCAAATAGAATTCCTAAGGCCGTAATTATAGATGTTAAAAAGCAAACAACCGTAAAAACTGCGGATAAAAATTCTTTTGTTGTTTTTTTGTTTTCTTGAGAGTCAGGATTTTCGACATCCAAATATGATTTTAGTGTGGGGATAAATGCAACCGTTATACTGTTTTCTGCAAATAAACGGCGGAGTAAATTTGGAATTAAAAAAGCCACTGCAAAGGCATCTGCCATTGGGCCTGTTCCCATAAAAGCCGATTTTGTCATTTCGCGCAACAGTCCCAGTATTCTTGACACGAGTGTCAGTATCGAAAGGTTTGCCCCGCTTTTTAAAAGCGATTTCTTTTTTGTTTCTGTGCTCATATCTTACCTGCTGTATCTTTATTCCGTAAAATGTTCGTTTGCAAATTTGTAGAATTCACTCCAGTCGGTTATATATAAATGCTCGCAGAGAGGTTTTGCCTGAGGGTCTTTACTGCGATGGTATGCACATTTAAGCGGAGAGTTAAACCACAGCGGGAAAATACCGCAAGCATTCGAGCCGTGAATATCCGCATCGATATTATCTCCGCAATACCATGCATTTTTTGCAGGCAAGTTTGCTTTTTGCAATGCCGCTTGAAATAAAAGTTGGTTTGGTTTTCTAATATTGTATTCGCTAGATGCTATGATAAATTCGAATTTATTATTCGGAATGCAGGAGTTAATTCTTTTTGTCAGGGCGTTTTGTGAAAATGAAATATTGCTGATGACTCCTGTGCGGATATTCATTTTATGCAGTAGTTCCAGTAATTCAGATATACCCGGCATCGGCTGACCGGGTGCAATTGCGTCCCAAAAAAGTATTTCAAGCTCACAAGGTTTTTCAGTATATTGTTCCGGAAATTTTAGTCCGTTTGCTTCAAAAAACGCCCTCATTGCAAGGTTCCACTTGTATTCAGTGTTGTAGTGGTCTTGAGCCTTGTATATTTTGTCAAAAAGTTGTTTGTTGGCTAATTCATGCATTTGTTCGGGGGTTAGCTCAAGAGGGTTTTCGCTAGCGGTGCCGTGAAGTTTTTCATAGCCTTTGTATAAGTCAAATGATGACTCATATACCAAAGTATGGCCATAATCAAAAATAATCATTTCAGGTTTTTTATACGCTCTTTTCATTTTGGCAGTTTATCAGATAACATCTTTTTTTTCAAGGGTTTTTGAGCCGGTTGCGAATTGTACTTAGATTAAGCTATAGGGTAACCTGACTCTTGTAAATTGTTCAGTTAAATTCGGGGCGCTTTATGTTTTGTAAATCTTTTAAGTTTGATTTTTCTTTGCCGAAAATGAAAATATGAAGAAGTACTTTGTTTTACTGTTTTTTTTATTATTTTCATTTTTTGGATTTGCATTGGATTTGGAGATTGTTCAATCAGATACTTTGGTAATTCAAAATCCTAACGGCGGTTATGATTTATATATTCGAAAAAAGCCGGATATAAACTGTGTGTTATTGACAGAAAGCACAAAAGATTATGTGAATAATGCTTCAAACTATGCATATAGAGATAAAAAATTTAATCCTGTCAACGGTGCTGAAAAAAGGCTTTTAAACGGTAAGTTTTTACCTCCGGAAAAAAAGATATACAGCTTGATTGATTCAACACCGGAATTAAATACCCCACTTGGTGAAGCCTTTCATATCTGGATACCTTTTGTTGTGAAGTACGGCTATCCTTGGACAAGACATGGGGAAGAGCAGGTTTTAGACGGAACTTATTTGAATATACGCAGTTTTGAAAAACCTTATGGCGATTATGAGGGGGCTTTTAAGGATAATCCATTTGTACTTCGTTTAACCCAAAAACCGATAAGTGTAAAACAACCTCAAGATGAAATATATATGGACAGTGCGGTTAAGAGCTTTTCCGGTCTTGCTGAAAATACTGACGGTAAGATGTATTATGCAAAGGGTCCTGAGGATATTGTTCCATTGATAAACAGAGCTTTAAAGCGAGGAAATGAAAGTGCATTACAATTGGTTTTTGTCATTGATGCAACTTACAGTATGCATGATGATATAAAAGAAATACGACAGTCTATAAAACCGCTTATGGAAAAAACCCGAAATAGATACCAAAACTTGGAAGTCGGAGCTGTGCTTTATAAAGATTACACTGAAAATTTTTTAACCAAACAGGTTTGTAATTTTACCGAAGATCTTGACAGATTTTATGACGGAATGAATAGCTTTAAAGTTGGCGGCGGTAAGGATTTACCTGAGGCAGTATATGAGGGTATTCACCAAGCATTGTCAATGAATTGGAAAAAAAATAAAGAGACAAAACGGGTGATTATTTTGGTCGGTGATGCCCCGCCACACCCTATTCCACGGGGAGAGATTGGGTTTGATACAGTAGACCGTCTTGCATTAAAAAACGGTGTGTCGATTTATCCGATAATACTCCCGCACGGAAAAACAAGGTAGGCGGATATTTAAATTTGTTGAAGGTTATTTTGCGGCAACACCTTGGTCAAGCATAATGTCAAGTATGACTTTGTCTGTTTCCTGCATACCCTTTGATGCCAGAATACCGACACTTGAGATTGTCTTTTCAACATCGTCTTTTACAATTCCATCACCGGCTTCTACAATGTCGCCTGACATTGCCAGATGATGAGCCAAGAAAGCCGCATTTAAACTCAATACTGCTTTAGCGGAGCATGAAACTTTTGCTCCGTCACAGATAATTCCTGCTACTGCGGCAAGAGAGTTTGTTAGAGTTGCGGAAATTTGCTCGTATGTGCCGCCTTTTAGGTAAGTTATTGCAGAAACGGCCGCAGTGGTAGCACCTGCGGTACCGCAAAATGCAGACAGCCTTCCAACGCTTGTTTTTTGATGAATGGCCAACAGATTACTCAATGCCAACGCCCTTAATTTTTTTTCTTCACTTAACTTTAGCTCTCTTGCAAAAACAAGTACAGGAATAGAAACGCAGAGTCCTTGTGTGCCGCTTCCCGAATTTGTAATTACGGCATAGCTTTTACCTGAAAGACGAGCTTCAATTGCCGCCGATAATTCCGCTTTTGCCTGTGCTTCAATTGAAAAGCATTCAGTATTTTGATATTGCTTCAAAATAACTTTTGAAAGACCGAAAGGAGACTCTGTATTTAATCCTGCTTGAACTATTGCAGTGTTATATTCTTCTTGGGTTTTCAGCAGTTTTTTTATTAAGTTTATATCCACGGAATTGGCAAATTCGATTATGTCTTTTACATTCAAACATGAGCGATTGCTTTGTGAAGAATTTTCATCTGTGGAAAATTCTTTTGAAAAAACGGCTTTTCCGTTTTTTTCAATTTTGACAACATTAGTGTGTGAATGAATAAGCTCAACAGATGCATGGTCGTTTTTTGCAGTACCGCTTACGATGATATGCAATTTGGCCGGTGTATCAAGATGGACAACTTTTACTGAGCTCGTGTTTAGAAATTTATTAATTTTGTTAATATCATCTGAATTAAGGTCGCTTAGAATTTCCAGAGCCTTTGAAGAATCCCCGACAATTAATCCGGCGGCAAAAGCGACTTCCATACCTTTTAAGCCTTCGGTATTTGGAATAACTGCGGATTTTACATTTTTAATCATATTGCCACTGCTTTGAATTATAACCTCATCGGGTAAAGATGGCAATTCTTCTCGTAACTTGGCAGCCGCATACGCAATGGCGATAGGCTCTGTACAGCCTAAAGCGGGTACCAGCTCTTCTTCTAAAATCTTAATGTAATTTTTGTTCACCATATTAAGCCTCATTAAAAAAATTAATCAAGTCTAACCGATTGTAAAAAATTTGTCAATGGAGAAAAATAAAATTTTATATCCCATAGTTTTTTATAAATACTCTGAGAGAGTATAAAAACATTTCTAACAGAATAAAAAAATATTGAATAGTTAAAGTTGTTTTTTTTGATTTCCGAAAAATAAAATGTTAGAGATGGTGTAAAAATTATTGGTTTTGTAATTTTTTTATTTTTTAACGATTCAGGAAAAGTATGATAAAAAAGGATGTTTTATTTTTAGCTACTAAAATTGAAGATGTTGAAATTTTGAAAGTACAATCAAACAAGGTTTGGAATGTATATTATGCTCTTGATGCTATAACGGCTAATAAGATGATATATAATAAGATTTATGACTTTATTTTAATTTACAGTAAGGCAAAGGAATACGGGGCATTTAACATTATAAAAAATTTAAAATTTAAAAGACCTGAAACACTTATTTTTATTTTAACACGGGAAAAGATTGAAGATGTCAAAAAGAAAGTTTCCGTTGATTTTGAAAAAATTTTAACAATACCGTATATGTTTTCGGAATTATTCCAAACGATTAACGATTCTCTTAAGTTATCGGAAAAGTCAGGTATTTTGTATTCACGCTTAATAGGTTCAAGTAGTATTATTCAAAATTTGAGACGGTTTATAAAAAAAGTTGCGCTTCAAGAATTTCCTGTAATGCTTTACGGTGAAAGCGGTTGCGGTAAAGATCTGGTTGCTAATTTAATTCATCAATATTCCGATTTCAGAGAAAAGCCGTTTGTTCCTGTCAATGTAAATACAATACCATCTAATCTTGCGGAAAGTACTTTATTTGGAACAGAAAAAGGTGCTTTTACAGATGCTGTAACCAAGGAAGGGATATTTCAACAAGCAAATGGCGGGACTGTTTTTTTAGATGAAATAGAAAGTATGGATATGAATATTCAGGCAAAATTTTTGCGTGTATTGGAAACAAAACAAATAAAAAAATTGGGCTCGGCAAAATCCGAGAGATGTAATTTCAGGCTCATTTCAGCTTCCAACAAATCATTAAAAAAAGCTGTAAAGAAAAAAGTATTCAGAGAAGATTTATATTATCGCTTAGACGTACTGCGATGTGTTATACCTCCATTGCGAAGGCATAAGGAAGATATTTTGCCAATATGCAAAAGGTATTTAAGCGAACATAATAAAGTCATTTCATCGTCTGCGATAGATAAATTAACAATACATTCATGGCCGGGTAATGTAAGAGAGCTTCAAAATTGTTTAGCCAGGGCTGTTTGCTATTCGGGAAAAGAAAATGAAATAAAACCAAAACATATTCGATTTTGATTTTAGAAATTTAAAAAAATCAGACGAGTATTAATTTAAGCAAATTAGTATGTCGTTATGTTTTATGTACAGCTATATTTTAGTTTGGGGGGAGCGGAAAAACAATTACCTCGTTTGTTTTATTAATTTTATCAAAGCTTACCGGCGGTAAGATTTGATTTTATGTAATGCAGAATAGAGGTAATTTTTTGGAGCGAGGGGGATGCACCCCCTTCAAATATTTTATAATTTTAAAAAAATTCGTATTCTTTGACGGCTATATTTTTACTGACAATTTTGTATATTGACATTTCCAGAATTGTTTTTTGTAATCCTGTTCCTAACGAGCGTAATTTTAAATCGGTTTCGGATAAAAGCGAAATAATTTTTTGTGTTTCATCAAGGCTCCAAAATTTGCCGGCTCTTTGATACTGTGCTATTGATTTTTTTCCGACAAAGCCAAGTCGTTTTAAATCCGTTTCGCTAAGAGGGTGGGAGGCGTTTGCCTGTGCGTTATGAAAATCTTGCAGTCGCCTAAAGCAATAACTTAAACCGGAGATGATTTGAATGGGCGAAGAATTTTTTGAAAGAAGAAGTTTGTTGAGTATATCAAAAGCGAGTTCGGCATCATTGCACGTAATTGTATCAAAGAGAGAAAAAGCTGTTTCTTCTTTGTTGTGTGCAAGCAGTCGTTCAATGTCATCTTCGGTAATTTCGGTGCCGCTTTTAAAAAAAAGTGCAAGGTGTGAGCAATAAGTTTTAAGGGCTTCTGTGTTGTTTTCGACAAGCTCTAAAATTCCTGATATAGCTTCTGCGGTTATAGAAATGTTTTCGTTTTTAAAAAAGTTTTTAATCCAGTTTTGTTTTTTGCTTTCAAACATTTCCCAGAAAATTTGCTTTTGTGTTTGGGGGATTATTTTTTCAATTCGCTTGTCTATTTTTATTTCATCTGAAACCATTATTAAAAATGAAGAGCTGTTATTCCCTGAAGCCCATGAATTAAGTGCGTCTATTTCTTCTTTCTTTTTTATAAGCTCACAGCCACGCAGAACAACAAGAGTTCCTGCTTCAAAAAGAGAGCCGCTTTGTAATGTGTTGATAACTTCAAAAACGCCGGTTTCGTGTGAGTAAAGAGTATGGCAATCAAGACTTCCCAAATCACGAATAAGTTTTTTTTTAAGTGAATTTATTTGAGTGTTTTTTTCGCCAAGTTCAGGGCCGGTAAACAGCCAGATGTTAGCACTCATTATTCGTCCTCTTCAAATTTATTATCAAATAAAAGCGAAATGGCTTCTACTGCCTCTGCTTCGTCTTCGCCATTAATTTGCAAGGTCAGCTCGGTGTTGTAGCTGGCTGTCATGGTCATAACTCCGATTACGGATTTTGCGTTATACTTTTTTTCATCACGCAGAATGGCAATATCAGATGAAAATTCATTTGCTTTTTGTGCAATCAATGTCGCCGGTCTTGCATGAATTCCCGCTCGATTTTGTACAATAATCTTTTTTTCAATCACCTTAAACTCCAAATATCTTTTTTAGTAATCTTCGTCTCCTGTATAATACGGAGCTCTTAAAGCATCACTTTCAATCCAGTTTATAACATTTTTATTAAATTCTTTAGCCGCAAAATATCCCATCTTTTTTAGTCTCTCGTTTTTTGCCGCCGTTTCCAGTATGATAGGAATATTCCTTCCGGGTTTTATCGGTATTTCCAAAAGAGGGATTTTCACACCAAGTATTTCCATCCACAGCTCTTCTGTGCCGAGTCGGTCGTAAATTTTATTTGAGTCCCATACTTCCAGTTTTGCAACTATGTGAATTCTTTTTGAATCCAGTACCGAGCTGACACCGTAGAGCTTTTGGATATTGATTATCCCCAATCCTCTGATTTCCATATGATGCCCGATTATTCTGTTTGCCCCCTGTCCGATTAAAGCTCTGTCTGCAGAAGCAAAAATTTCAACTACATCATCGGCAATGAGTTTATGTCCTCTTTCCACAAGCTCCAAGGCTGTTTCACTTTTACCGACACCGGAATCCCCGAGTATTAAAATACCCAATCCGTAAACTTCAACCAGAACACCGTGTAAGGTTGTTTTTGGAGAAAAGACGCTTACCAAGAGTCGCAAAAGTCTCATGGACAAGTCGGTTGAAGGTAAATCTGAAATCAATACAGGACACCCTTCGGCTTCACTTATTTCCAAAAACCACTCAGGCGGTTGTAATGAATGCGAAAAAATACAACAAGGTATTTCATACGAAAATATTCTTTTTATATTTGAAAAGTCTTCGTTTTCCGAAAGCCTTTTTATAAACGCATTTTCGCCTCTGCCAAAAAGCTGTATTCTCGAGTATGCAAAAGAGTCGAAAAAACCCGTTAATGCCAAACCCGGGCGATTGATATCCGGCGAGGAAATAATCCTTGAAAGCCCTTCATGACCTGACAGACATTTTAATGAAAGATCCAACTCCTCATTTAAGTCTACTTCCAGTAAATCAAGGACAGAAAAACTTTTGTTGTTTATATCATAAGTCATGAAGCGACCATTAAACCAAGACTAGCTAATAACTATCGACCTTGATTTTTTTCCTTTTCTTTTTTTATTTTTAAGTCAAGCATGTCCATCATTTTATTTACGCCTGCCTGAAAATCATAATTCTCGGTAGAAATATGTGCTATGTTTCCCCATTTGAAATTCACAGTGCATTCGTAGAAAAATTTTTTGTCTTCTTTTACCGTACACAGCACATCAGTAATGTATTCATCTGCATATTTTATTCTTGAAAATTTCTTTTCAATATACTCTTTCTGCTCATCGTCCATCGAAAATTTAACCGTTTGAATGTCCAAATTCATATAAACCTCCTTGAGTTTGACTTTCAATCTACAACTTACATTATAATATATTTTACTGCCTTTGTCGAGAGGAATTTTATAATAATTTTATTTGAATTTGGGCGCTGCGATTTGCCTTTCGGCAAACCGCCGGCGTGCTACAGACTACGGCTATCGCCTTCGACTAAAACTTTGGCTTACAACAGTTTTTTAAACTGTGGTAAGCCACAGTTTTATTTTAACACAGGTTTTTAAAAACCTGTGTTAATCTTTCGCATGCCTAGCGCGTGGGAACTTTAGTAATTTTATATTTTACAAAGTAAAATATAAAATAAAAGTTGATATTAAAAAATTGATATTAAAAAAATATACTGGATAAGTTTTTGTCTTTATGATATAATTTGATTAAAAAGTCAAGTTTTATAATAAGGTTGTGCAGATGAATAATGAAATTATTTTGATTGGAATGAGCCGTGTCGGTAAATCTTCCGTAGGTAAGCGTCTCGCAGAAAAACGTAAAATTCCTTTTTTTGATACAGATACATTATTGGAAAAAAAATATTTAAAACCAATAAAAGAAATTTATAAAGAATTCGGTGAGGCTCGTTTTCGTGAATTTGAATACGAAGTTTTTTCGGATATTTTAAAACATAATCAAAAAAAAATTATTGCAACAGGTGGGGGAATTGTCGAAAATTCAAAAAATTTATGTTTACTAAAACAAAATAAAAATGTTGTTTTTCTAAATGCCGATTGCGATTTTATTTTTACAAGAATATTGTCTGAAATTGATAAGAGGCAAGAGTCCCCCTCTTTTTTATCGCCTGCCGGCATTACCGAAATAGATACGATAAAATCAAATTTACAAGAGCTTTATAAAAGCCGGTTGCCGCTTTATAAAAGCGTTGCGAATACTATTATCACAGTCGATGATAAGACAATTGAAATGATATGCAGTGAAATTTTATATTAGGTTTTATATTTTTATATAAATTTTATTGTTTATTTTTTATTTTAAAAATTATTTCTTCCAGTTTTGAAACTGCGTAGTTACTTGCAATATATGTGTTTTTCCTTCTGCTGTCGGCAAATACATAGTCACCGTTTTCCAGTTTAATGTATTTTGCAGTGATAGTTTTATTATTTCCAAGCGATAGTGTTATTTTTTTTGTGTCAGGTGATTGAGGAAATGGAGCATAGTAAATTCCTATACATGTAAATATTTTTAACGCCTGTTCCATGTCTGTTATTTCTTTTTTGTATTTTTCATTACGAGGGTAGATGTTACTGTTGATGATAATTCCCTGCAAAGCATTTTTTGAAAATGTGTCTTTATATAACTGTAAATCTAACCAAAAATGTGTTGTTAATGTTAAAAATTTCGAGTAAATGTCTTTGACTTTATATATATTAGTTGTGTTTGTTTTAAAATAAATATTTGAGCCCAAAGTATCTTTTTTTCCAAAATACAGTTCTTTAATCAATTTATTGTTTTGGTCTTCAAGTCTTATCGTAGAAAAACTGTTTGATTCAAAACCATAATTTAAAAAACTGCTTTTGGACGATGATATTTTTGTTATTTCCATTTTTGTAATTAAAGCATTAAGTAAATTATTTATTATATCATCTTTTACTTCATATTCCCCGACTGCAGTTTCAAAAATAAAATAATTATTTTGTTTTTGAAAAGTTAAACTGTTAAGCATTCGGGAATTTGTCGTATCGGGTATTATTATTTGTATTTTATATACATCATTTTTTTTCTTTGGATTTAAAAGTGGAGATTTTAATTTCTCCATATTTGTGTTTTGTATTTTATATGTTAAAAAAATTGCAGTTAAAAGCAAAGCGGTAATTATTAATAAAAGTTTTGTTTTAGTGTGGATTTTGAACATTTTTTTGTTTCCTTTCTTTTATTTTAAGAATCAGTATAACTGATAAAATTACAGCAGGTATTAAAATAAAATTTAGTATTCTTGCATAAATTATAATTTTTGTATACTCATTTTTATTTTCAAAACTTTTAAACGGCATTATTGCAGTTTGTTTATTTTTGAGTTTTAGTAATTGGGTTTTATCCGAAAGCCATTCTACAATATTGACCATAAATGTTAAATTATAATCTGCGCCTGCATATTCTATGGCGGTGCTAATAAAGTATTCATCGCTCATTACAAAAATTTTTCCTCGCTTTTTACTTATTGCGGCGATTATGTTTTTTTCAGGTTTCAATCCGGCATAAGAATTATTATCAATTAAAAACGGGTCTGTATTAAAGTTTTCAATCATTTTTGTAGATTGGTTACTGGTGTGTATAATAGGTTTTAATGTTTTATCTATTGTGTTGTCTGTTATTAGAGAAGACGGCCAAAAAGTTTGTAAAGTCTTATATGCGGCAAATAAAGGTTGGTCTTTATCAATTTGCGGTCTGTTAATTCTTATCCAAAAAGGGTAGTTAATTATTTCTGAAGTTAATCCGTCTTTTGAATTCATTTGCAAATTAAAGTTAAAAATATCTAATAGTAAATCCCTGCCAATATAGAAACCATAAGACGCCAATAGCTCTATCAAATCATCTGACTTAGGCTCGGCAACCCAGTTTCCGTTTAGATCTATTTTCATGCCCGAAACAAAAAAACAAGCATTTCCGCTATTTTGTAAAAAGTTATTTATTTTTTGCAAAAGTGTTTTTGAAATATTTTCTGAGCCGATAACAATTAAAGGGTACTCAGTATTTAAACTGTTGATTTCATTTAGACTATCTTTTGTATTGGACGGTATCAATACAGGTATATAACCGGCATATTCCAAAAAAGGCAGTACATATTTATATTGAGTATTAAAAACTTCTTTTTGAGCTATTATGTAAACTTGTCTTTCAAGGGTTAGCCCTATGGAATCTTGTATTAAATTGGACATTGTATTTGCAATTGTGTATTCTAAATTATTTATTTCAAATACAAATGGGATTAATTTTGCTTCATCTTTATACTCAATCATCAATGAAGAATAAATATTTTCGATTATTTGTTTATCCCTTGTGCCGGTTTGTATTTGCTCGGGAATTAAGCCAAGTTTAATGATGGCATTTTCGGATAAATCTTCCGTTTCTACAATGTTAAAATTACAGTTTTCTTTTTTGGAATATTCGTTAAGAATAGCGTTAAGGTAATCCAGTTGAGGAAGTAATTTTATTGCATTTTTTGATTTAAACCATGTAATAGATGCACAATCATCTAAAGAATTAAATAATTCATTTGTATAATTTGAAATGCTGTATATTTTATTATTGCTCATATCTATTTTTTTGTTTAATTTTTCTGACAATAATATAAGCAATATTAAAATTAAAAAAACTAAAAAAAATTGTAATTTAAATTCTTTTTTCATCTTTTTTCCCTTTTTGATTTTAATATAAGGGCATTAAACTCAATGCCTAAAATTATTAATGCAAAATAAAAAATAAAATCTTTAATATTAAAAACTCCATGCGATGCTGTTTCAAAATGTACTTGAAATGAAATTAGCCTTATTGTATCGATTAAAACTTTCGGCAGGTTTAATGCTTTTGGAAGAATATGTATAAATGAAAAAAAAATGATAGTCAGCAATGAGAGTATAAAACATATGCCCCCGTGTATCGAAATACAGGAAACTGCAAGTGAGATTGAAATACAAGCAAGGCCGAAGAACAGTGTGTAAATATACGAAATAAAAAAAGACGGTAAATAAAAATATCCGATTCGGAATATGGAAATAGGAATAAGCATTGAGCATAGTAAGATAATTATAAAAACAATTGCGGGTGCCATAAATTTACCTATTATCAATGTGTACTCACTTGCAGGGAAATTAAATAATATTTTATCTGTTTCATATTTGTATTCATCGCTCCATCTGCCTACAGTTAATAGGGGGATTATTAATATAAACGCAAACGGTATGTTCATAAAGAAAAAATTTAAATCGGAAATATTTGCATTAAACCAAAAATTAAATCCGATAAAGGGGATTGCAAGTGTAAGATGAAATATTAAAAATGCAATATATAAAACCGGTGATTTCATCATTGCGTAAATTTCTTTTTTTGCTATTGCCTTAATTTGAATTATGTTATTCATTTTCTTTCCTGTTCCTTTTATCATTTAATTGTTTTAAATCAATATTTTTAAATATTCTAAATGCTGTTTCCAAAACATGCCCCTCTTTTTCTGTTTGTTTTAAATCTTTATTATTAAAATCGGATAATGAATTTTGAGATTGTTTTTGAATTATTTGATTTTTAATTTCATGTAATGTTCCTTGTACTATAATACTACCTTTGTCTAAAAGCAAATGTTTATTGCAAAGGTTTTCTGCTTGTAGAAGGTTATGAGTTGAAAACAAAATTGCAGAATCTTTTGATAACTTTAAAATATTTTTTTCAAATTCTTTTGTTTGTATTGAGTCAAGTCCTGAAGTTGGCTCGTCCAGTATTAAAAGTTTTGGTTTATGAATTATTGCCGCTGCTAATCCTACTCTTTGTTTAAATCCTTTTGAAAGTGTAGATATAAGTTTATGTTTTACTTTTTCTAATTGCCAAAAACAGCAAACCTCGTCAACTCTGCTTTTAGGCATATCCAGTTTATACATTTTTGCACAGAATAATAAAAAATCTTTAACTGACATATTATGATAAAGCGGATTTTTTTCATAAAGTACACCGATAGAGCCTTTGACATTTTCGCTTTGATGAATTATTGATAAATTGTTTATGTATGCATCGCCTGATGTCGGCTTCATATAAGTGCTTAAAATTTTTAATATGCTGCTTTTACCTGCACCGTTTAATCCTAAAAGGGATACAATTTGGCCGGATTTTACATTAAATGAAATGTCTTTACATCCGATGCTTTTTTCTGTGCCGTTGGTATAAATCTTAGTTATGTTTTTTACTTTTAACATATTACCTCAAATAAATTTTCCCAGTTTTTCGCGAATGAATTCGCTTTTTTCTTTTAATCCTATCATTCCTGTTTCCAAAACAAGAATATTTGGAGCTTGCGGGTCAAGATGTATTCTGCCGTCTGACTCTTTAATAAGTCGTAATAGTTTATCAATCGATATTTTTGCAACTTTTGCAAATTCAATTCTAACGCGTCCTGCTCTTTCTTTTAAGCTTGCAATGGAAAGCTCTTTACAGATTATTTTTATTTCCGCAAGTGCAAGCAGGCTTTCGACTTCTTCAGGAGGATTACCGAAGCGATCGCTTAGTTCGGATATTACATTGTCTAATTCGTGATTTGTTCTTACACCGGCAATTTTTTTGTATACTTCCATTTTTGTTTCTTGCACGGAAATATATTCATCAGGTATAAATCCGGTGTATTCTAATTCAATAATACTTTCCTGTTCAGGTATGTAATTGTTATTCTCTAATTTTTGAACAGCTTCTTCAAGTAAGTGTAAATATAAATCAAAGCCGACAGAGTATATATTACCAGACTGCTCTTTACCCAAAAGATTTCCGGCACCTCGTATTTCCATATCCTTCATTGCTATTTTAAATCCTGACCCCAGCTCGGTAAAATCAGAAATTGTTTGTAATCTTTTCATTGCTATTTCAGATAATGCT
Organism: Treponema sp.; assembly: GCA_002749205.1. GTDB lineage: Bacteria > Spirochaetota > Spirochaetia > Treponematales > Treponemataceae > Treponema_B. The sequence goes on from PDOP01000032.1 coordinate 89,275, forward strand.
TTTTCTTTTGGATAAAACAAATAAGCAAAGGCTTTTTGATTTGACCTTCCAACTCTTCCGCGTAATTGATAAAGCTGTGAAACACCGTACATATCTGCTCTGTCAATAATAATGGTGTTTGCATTTGGAATATCGATACCGTTTTCGATTATGGTTGTTGAAATAAGAACATGGAAACCGCCTAAATTAAACCTGTGAAAAATATCTTCAAGCTCATCTGCGGGCATTCTGCCATGTGCAATACTAAACAGTATTTCCGGTAAGAGCTTTCTAAGCATAAATAAAGTATCCTCAAGAGTGTCAACCCTATTATGCAAATAAAAAATTTGTCCACCCCTCTCAACTTCATATCGTATTGCTTTAGCGATTAAATCCAAATTGAATTCACTTATATGAGTTTCCACAGGTCGCCGGTTTTGTGGCGGTGTAGTAATTACACTCATGTTGCGAATTTTTAATAATGACATATGAAGTGTTCGCGGAATAGGGGTTGCACTCATTGAAAGACAGTCAACATTTGCCTTCATCTGTTTTAGTCGCTCTTTATCTTTTACCCCGAACCGTTGCTCTTCATCAATAATCATTAACCCTAAGTCTTTGAATTTTACATCTTTTTGAATTATACGGTGAGTACCGATGAGTATATCAACTTTTCCGATTTCCAAATTTTTTAAAGTTTCTTTTTGTTTTGCTTTGGATACAAATCTTGACAGCTTGTTTACTTTAACCGGAAATTTTTTAAATCTTCGCGATAGTGTTTCATAATGTTGCTCTGCTAAAATTGTAGTCGGTGCAAGAAAAGCTACCTGTTTACCTGCCATGACTGCTTTAAATGCCGCCCGCATTGACACTTCGGTTTTACCGTAACCGACATCACCGCAGATTAGCCTGTCCATCGGCTCCTTTTTTTGCATATCCTCTTTTACTTCTGCAATACATGTCAGCTGGTCTCTTGTTTCTTCGTACGGAAAAGCTGCTTCAAATGCCAACTGCCATTCATCATCGGGAGGAAAAACAAAACCTTTGGCTGCCTTTCGTTTTGAATATAGCTCCAACAGTTTTTCCGCAATATCTTCGACAGATTTTTTAACCTTGCTTTTTCTGTTTTCCCATGCTTTAGAGCCAATTGTGTCAAGGCGTGGTGCTTCTCCTTCATTCCCGATATATCTTTGTACAAGGTCAGCCTGCTCAATGGGTATGAAGATAGTTTCATCATTTGCATATAAAAGATTGATATAATCACGCTCATTTCCCATAGCCTCAACTCGCTCAATACCCTTAAACCGTCCGATGCCGTAATTGATATGTACGACATAATCACCCGGGTTTAATTCAATAAAAGCATCGATGACGGAACTCTTTGCATGTTTTACTGATTTTGGTATTCGTCTGCGCCTGCCGAAGATTTCATTTTCGTGTATTACTAAAAGTTTTAGCTTCGGTACGCCGAAACCCGATGAAAGATTAAACGGTAAAATTTCCAAATCAAAATCCTGCAAAACCGAGTTTATTCTTGCAGATTGATTTTCGCTTTCCGCAAAAATATATATCTTCCAATTATCTTTTTGTAATGCTGTTAATTCTTCTTTTAGATAAACTATATTTCCAAAAAAACTTCTTGCAACTTCAAAACTAAAATTAATTTTATTTTCCGGATTGGTATTTGTTTTATCCGCTGTTGCCTGACTGAATGTTTTCAGGAAAATAGATTGTCTGAATTTTTCGGAAAGTTCTGAAAATTTAAAAATAAGCCTTTCCGGTTTTGGAAATTCTGCAAGTAATGTTTTTCTTTTTTCGTTTTCGTCTAAAGCCGTTTTGGCTTTTTTATATAAACCGGTATATTCCCGCAATAATGTTTCATCGGCATTTTTTAATCTTTCATAGTTTGTATAAATTATAATATCATTTTTATCGAGATAGTCAATAATAGAAAATTCTTTTTGAAAACAAATAGGATAAAATATTTCTTCGCCTTCAAATTCGCCAAATTGTTCTAAAGTATCAATTAGCTTAAATGAATTTTCCGTAAACTCATTATATTGATTTAAATTTTCACGAAGTGTTTCAATTCGTTCTTTATCCCATATAACTTCTTTTGCAGGCGGAATTAAAATTGCATTTAAATTATTGTTTTGGTTTTTATAATTCATTGAGCTTTGAGAAAACATATTGAATAGTTTTATCTTTTCAATTTTGTCGAAGTCCAGTTGAATTCTAAAAGCATTCTCTTTTGAAGACTCAGCCGCAGGACATATATCCAAAACATCACCTCGTACGGCAAACTCACCCCGCATGGTTACACGTGGCACTCGCATGTATCCTATTTTGGCAAGTTTTTCCGACACTTCTGTTAACTTTATTTCATCGCCGAGTGCAAAATTACAGGAAAGCTCTTTAACATAATTTGGTTTGGGCACCGGAGTTAAAAAAGCGCGCTCTGACATTACCAAAATTGAATGCTCATTTTTTGTCAGTGCAATATTACAAAGAGTTTTGGCTCTTTCGGAAAAAACAGATGCATTTTTTTGAATTGGTCGATATGCCAAACTTCCCCACCACGGTAAAACCGATGCGGTATATCCTGCTGTTTCTATATCCGCAAGCGTTGTGTTAGTATCATTTTCGGTTGGCACGACAATTAGAACTTTCCCTTTAACGGTTTTCATCAATTCATGCAAGAAAAAACTAAAAGCTCCGCCTTCCAATCCGTAAACACTATACGGAAAGTTGCATTGAGCTATATTTTTTTTTGCCGTTATCATTTCATTGTAGCCGGAAAAAATATTCTGTAAATCTTTTAATGCCATAACCTGACTATATTATATTAAAACAAAAAAAAAGTCTATAAAAACAATGGTTAAGTTTATTTCATTTTTGAAGTCGTATAATTTTTTTTACCTGACGTACCTTTCGACTGCCTTAAATCTTTCTGCCTATATTTATGGATAAAAAATTGTCTTGTTATCATTTTAGTTAGTTTTAAGTTTAAAAACTTGTAGACTTTTCTAAAGATAAGGAGGAAGTCGGAGAAAAGTCGTGACATCGGTATTCTTCAAAATCAGGTTAAGCGATATGATTTATATGTTAGGATTTTATAAAAAATAACTACGCTTTTTAATTCGTGGTTTAATGCAGAAAACCGGCATGATTAACTGTTTCGTTAATCTGAAGTGGCGACCGCAATCTACACTTTTGTTCGATTATTTTAAAAAGAAGAGGTGGTTGGAATGAAATGGAAAACACCGATTTTGTTAAACAGTAGAGAGCAAAAGGTTATGCGGCCGCTTTTTGGTATATTTTAAGAAGAAATTGCAAAACTCGTCCGGCTTTTGTAATTTCCTCAGTAATAATTTTTTTTGATTTTAAAAATAGGTTGTAAAAAAATACAAATTACGGTACTATGTTTTTATGAAACTTATAATTGATATTGGAAACACAAATATTTTGTTGGCGGTTTTTGAGGATACGAAAGGTTATCCGAGTGCGAAGATAATGCAGAGGCTTTATACTCATGTTTTTAGAACTGATGATGAGTATGTTGTTGTCATTAAGTCTATGTTTGAACATACGGAAGTTGATATTGAAAAAATTGATTACTGTTTAATTTCTTCGGTTGTGCCAAAGTTGACGGCTGTTATAGCGAGGGCAATTCATAAGTTGCTGGAAAAAAAGCCGACTGTTCTTTCACCTGCTTTGTATAATCGTTTGCCTGTTGCAATTCCGCAAAGTGCTGTTCATGAAATAGGTACTGATATTCTTGCCAATGCTGTTTCGGCTTATTCGCGGTATAAATCCGCCTGTATTGCGGTTGACTTTGGGACGGCGTTGACTTTTGTTGCCGTTGATGAAGATGCAAAAATTCAAGGGGTTGCAATTGCACCCGGAATGATGACTGCGGTCAATTCACTTTTTACCAATACGGCTCAGTTGCCGTCAGTACCCTTGGAAGTACCTGAATCTGCAATGGGGAAGAATACCGTAACTGCCATTCAAAGCGGGATTGTTTTAGGTTACGCAGGTTTAGTTGATTCTGTTTTGGGTAATATGAAAAAAGAAATGGGTGTTGACTGCCCGTGTATTGCAACAGGCGGTCTTTCAGAAGTTTTGGGAAAACGAGGCGATTTGTTTACCGAAGTTGATATTGGTCTTACAGTAACGGGATTGGCAATTATTGCAGAGTCTTTACAGTAAAGGAGACTCTTGCAAAAGTCGGCGAAGAAGCTTCTTGAAATAACACAAAATACTGCATAACATTATATAAAGGCATGTTTTGTGTTATACCCTGTTAAGTGCTTGTGTTAAGTATTCTGCGGCTATTTTGTTTTCAGGCTCTTTTTCTGCAACATATTGAAATAGTCTGATAGCGTCATCTCTTTTTTTTGCGCGCAGACATAAAATTCCTTCTATTATCATTGAGTCGTTTTTTTCGCCAAATGTTTTTCTGGCGGCTTGGAGTAGGTTAATGGCAGGTGTAATTTGTCCCATTTTGTCAAGACAATAAACCAATCCATGCAATAAAACTTTTTCTTCCGGTTTTTGTCGGAGCATCTTTCTGTATAAAATAGCCGCTTTTCTGAAGTCGCCTGATTTGCGGTATGCTACTGCAATATCCAAGTCTAAGTTCTTCTTGGCTTGTACGGCAATTGTTTCAAGTTGCTTACATAAATCCTGCCACCTGTTTGTTGTTTTTAAGAATTCCGCAAAGTCCATTCTGATGCTTAGATTATCTGTCCAGTTAGAAAGATAGTTATTATATGTTTTATATAATTCATCATATTCGGTTAATGCTTCATAACATGCTATCAAACCTATATTTGCTTCTTCATCATTTTGGTTTATGTTAATTGTTTTTTTGTACCAATTGACTGCCAGCTCAGGCATGCCTAATTTAATATAGCAAATCCCGATAGCATTGTAAATAAGATAATTTGCGGCGTGCTCTTCCGTTTTTACAAAAGCCTGCAGATGAGGAAGCACTTCTTCGGCAGGATTGTCTATATGTGCCGCTGTGATGACTTTATAATAGTATAGGTCTTTAGGCTCACAGCAATTCGCTTTTTCGGCTGTAACGATTGCTTTTTGTAATGAATCCCACATAAATTTTTCTTGAAGTAAATCGAATACGGCGTAATATATGTGGCGGTTTGCAGGCTCTATTTCCAGTGCTCTGTTATAATGATTCAGTGCTAAATCTGTCTTCCCTATTTTTTTTTGTGCTTCCGCAAGTAAAAGATGTATTTCAACAGTTGAGCCAAAAGCTTTTGTATACAGCCTTCCTGCTTCTATCGCTCTTGCCCATTCACCGTTTTTAATATGCTGGCGGACAACCCCCATTGCAAGAAATTGCTCGGATAGGCTTTTGTCTTCAATTTGGAAGCCGACTTTGGCAAGTTTTTCTATAGCACCTTGCATATCTCCCATTTCCAGCATCATTGCGGCAGGATACCATTGGAGGGCAGGATCATCCGGTGCGAAAGAAATGGCCGCATTGTATTGACTCAATGCTTCCGGTATTGCCTTCATGCTGCGTAATATATGAGCCAAGTAGAGTCGAGGTACTACACCGTCAACTCCGTTGTTTATGGCAAATGTAAGCATCTGTCTTGCTATTTCAAAATTGCCGGCTTTGAATAAATGTATAGATTCAACAAACAGGGCATTCATATATCCGTTATTCAGTCGTTTATTATCGGGGTCAATTTTCAATGCTTTTTCAAATATTTCTCTTGCCTGTTTTGATTGTTTGCCTTTTAAATAAGACATACCCAACATAGACATAGCTTCAATATTGTTGGGTCTAATTCTAAGGCTCTTTTCAAATGTTGCGGCGGCTTTGGTATAATCTTCATTTGCCAAATATGCTCTGCCTAAGAAAAACCAGCCGGCAGGATCATCGGCACATCTTGACACATAAGCCTTACCAAAGACAATTGCTCTAACAGGTTGCTTTGCGGCGTTCCAAGCTCTCGATAAATAAAGATAAATTTCAGGATGCTTTTCTCCACCGGACGAAATAGGAGTTGATTGTACTTCGGCAAAACCGGCTGCAACTAAGTCCTCAAGAATTCTTATTGCCGTTTTATAATCCCGCCGTTTGCCGGCTTTTATTGCTTCATAAATTGATTCTTTTATTGAGGACTTAGTCATAATTTATTTTTCTCCTGCTTGAACTAAAGTAACTGCCGAAGTTGTAACAATATCTTCAACCGAGCAACCCCGTGAAAGGTCAGAAAGTGGTTTTGCGAAACCTTGCAAGAAAGGCCCTAACGCTTCTGCGCCTGCAATTCGCTGAACCAGCTTATATCCGATATTACCTGCACCGAGGTCGGGGAAAATAATTGTGTTTGCTTTGCCTTTAACAGGGGAATCCGGAGCTTTCTTTTGCATTACTGACGGAACAATTGCCGTATCCAGTTGAAGCTCTCCGTCAAAAGCGAAGTCGGGATTTTTATCTGAAAGCAATTTTACAGCTTCGCGCACCCGCAAAATATTTTCATCTTTATCACCGCCGGAACCCTTTGTCGAAAAAGACAAAAAAGCTACAACGGGCTGTGCACCGACAAAAGTTCTAAAACTGTCTGCGGCGGATATGGCAATATCTGCAAGCTGTGATGATGTTGGTGTAGGCACTACTGCGCAATCCGAAAAAATTAAAATACCGTCTTCGCCGAAATCAGGATTTTTTGTTTCCATTAAAAAACAAGAGGAAGCCGTTTTTATATCTGCCTTTGTACCTACAACTTTAAGTCCTGCACGCAGTACATCTGCGGTTGTATTGAACGCACCTGCAACCATTGCATCGGCATCTCCTGTGGAAAGCATCATTGCCCCAAATCCCAACTGAGACATCATCGCTTTTTTTGCTTCTTCCAAAATCATACCTTTTGCTTTTCGCTTTTCATAATACGCTTGTGCATAAGTATCAAGTTTATCCGATGTTGCAGGATCAATTACGGTAACACCTTCAAGAGAAACACCGGCGGTTTTTGCTGTTTCTTCAACCTTTGCAACTTCTCCGATTAAAATAACTTTTCCTGCAATTTTATCGTCAGCAATTATTCTAGCCGCCATAACTGTTCGCTGCTCATATCCTTCCGGCAAAACCAATGTATTTCCCAAAGCCTTTGCCTTTTCTTTCATTTTTTCACTAAAAGACATTTATACCCTCCAAAAAAATATAAGCAATTGTACACGCTTTTCTTACTTTCTTCAAGTGTAAAAAAATATTTTTTTAATTGTGCAAAGGGGCGGTCTTAACGCCCCTTTCCTTCCAACCCTCGCCCTCACATAATATTTTAGTCTTTTCAGCATAATCTAAGCGGAAGTCTCATGCGAGCCTTCCTTAATCTTAAATATATAACCGACTAAAATATAGATATCGGGCTCAACTTCAGGTTAAGAGTTCTGCTTTTTATGTTGGGTATACTTTTTTTTTCACTCATATTGGGGTATAAGGTTAATTGACTTTTTCCTTTGCTTTAATCTATAATAAACTACTATGTTTAGCGGACTAATTTTAGCATTTCAATTTTTGACAAGAATTCCAATTCCGATTACGGTTAATTTTGATGAAAAAAATTTGTGCAAATCTTTTTATTTTTTTCCGTTTGTCGGTGCCGTAATTGGAGCATTAACAGCATTGCCTCTTTTTTTACTGACTACGAGAGTTGAACTTGCAGCTTTGTTTGCAGTATTGGTGCATGTATTTCTTACAGGCGGTTTACATATAGACGGACTTTGTGATGTAGCAGACGGATTTTTTTCATCTCGTGAAAAAAGGCGCATTCTTGAAATTATGAAAGACCCTAACGCCGGAACCTTCGGCGTAATCGCAATTGTGCTTAGCCTGCTTTTTAGATTTGTTCTTTTTAAAGCAATTTACCATCAGCCGTTTTTATTGGTGCTTTCTTGCCTTTCTTCCCGACTTGTTACACTTCCCGTTATTGCTTTTTCAAAACCGGTAAGAAAAAACGGGTTAGGCGAATTATTCCATCGCTCCATTTCAAAAGCATCGTTTATAATTTGGTTTTCTCTTATTCCGTTATTGATATTTATAGATGCTAAACTACTAGTTATACCTTGTGCCGATATGCTTTTATGTTTATTCGTATTATTTCTTGCACATAAAAAAATCGGCGGAACCACGGGTGATGTAAATGGAGCGATAATAGAAACGGTCGAAATTTTGAACTTGCTTATATTTGCTTTTATTTAAATTCACTTATGATTTTAATTCGCTTTTCTATTGCCGTTATAAATTCTCAATCTTAAAGTTTTATTTTTAATTTAGGTATATGTTTTAAATATATCTAACTAAAGATTGTTTTTTACTGCACCAAAAACCTTTTGGATTATCGCAGAGGCATAATCAAACGGATCTTTTCGTATTTTGCCTTCTTCTTCTCCAACCTTATAAAAGAGTCCGTCTAAAGCCTTACCGGTTGCGAATTCTGCAAGGTCAGCTGTAATAGGAGGCATAGGCTCTTCCTGTCCCATTATTGAAGCTGTTTTATTTGCCAAAGCCCCTGCGATATTATATGCCTTTACTAATTTAGTCCATGCTGCATTTGCAGAAACTCCCATTACCAGCGGTTTGGATAAAGATGCTTGCATCTTAGGTGCAAAAAGATTTACCAGTTTTGTATAAGTTTTATTCTTTAAATAAGTTGTAGCGGCTCTGTTATCACCATATACAATTTCAATACCGTCTTTTATGGTCATTTCACGAATTGCATCGGCAAAAATAGGTACAACTTCCTTTGCGGCGTTTTCCGCACTTCTGTTGATTCTTAAAATAACATCATCAACCATTTTTTGTCCAAACGGTATTTTATCAATATTATCTATAATAATATCCGCTTCAGGCGGAAGGAAAATTTTTAAGAGCGTATTCCCAAAATATCCGTTTTCTGCGCCTAATTGTGAAGAAGCACTTTTTGCACCTACATTTAAAGCCTTCTTAAGAGCCTGAATAGCTTCATCGTTGGAAAATGCTTTTTGCGAGCCGTCCAGAGTTCCAAGTAATGCGTTTAATGTTTCGCAAGATGAAAACATTAACATCGAAAACAGTATACTTAAAATTAAAAATTTAGATTTTTTCATGATTTAAGCATAACATAAAACAATAAAAAAACCAAGTGTTCTATCTATATAAATTTTTGCTCGCTACTTGAATAGAATTATTTTTTTTAGTACTATTAAGTAGAGAATAATATTATTTACAACAACAGGAGGATGTAATGAATAAAATAATTGAATGTGTACCTAATTTTAGTACAGGGCGCGACCCTGAAATTCTAGAAAAAATTATTGAGTCTTTTAGAGGTAAGTCGGATGTAAAACTTCTTGACTACGAATCAGATAAAGACCATAACCGCTCGGTTGTAACAGTAATCGGTGAGCCTGAAGCATTAAAGAAAAGTGTGATAGAAGCGGTTAAAACAGCTTCCGAGTTGATTGATTTGAGAAAACACGAAGGTGCTCACCCCAGAATGGGGGCTACCGATGTTGTGCCTTTTATTCCTATAAAGAATGCAACAATGGAAGAATGTATTGCTCTTTCAAAAGAAGTTGCAGCAGAAATTTCAGAAAAATTGAAAATTCCTACATTCCTTTATGAAAAGTCTGCAAGTAATCCGGATAGAACAAATTTGGCAAAGGTCAGAAAGGGGCAGTTTGAAGGTATGGCAGAAAAAATCAAGCAACCTGAATGGAAACCAGATTTTGGCGGAACTGATATTCACCCGTCTGCAGGCGTTACGGCTGTTGGTGCCAGAATGCCGCTGGTTGCTTTTAATGTCAACCTTGATACATCTGATTTCAGCATTGCCGATAAAATTGCAAAAACAGTACGCTTTTTAGGCGGTGGTTTAAGGTTTGTAAAGGCAATGGGTGTTGACTTAAAGGAGCGTGGCATTGTACAGGTTTCAATGAATATGACAGACTTTACAAAAACCTCGCTTTATCAATCTTATGAAATGATTAAGATTGAAGCAAAAAGATACGGTGTTAATATTGTTGGAACTGAAATTGTAGGTTTAACTCCAATGGAAGCATTATTGGATGTTGCTTCATATTATTTGCAAGTTGAGGATTTCAAAGTAAATCAGGTTATTGAAGCCAGGCTTTTAGAGTCTTAAGGTTGATGATCTTACCGTTTTTACGGTTGGGAAGGGTGAATGAATTTATTTTTATCAGATTGTATTTTTACGGCAGGGGAAACTCATAAAGAGCCTATTTCGGGATTTGTTTTGGAAAATGCCGGTAGGGTTGTGTTGGTAGAGAAGGGCGATCCGCCAAAGCATTTTCAGAATTTTGCAGATAATATTATTGATGCAAAAGGCAAGATGATTATACCCGGCTTTATAGATTCACATACACATTTGGTTCATGGCGGTTCGCGTGAAAATGAGCTTTCAATGAAACTTGCCGGTAAGTCATATATGGAAATACACAAAGTAGGCGGTATCTTAAGTACGGTTCGCTCTACCCGCGAAGCCGATGAAGAAGAGCTTGAAAGCAAAGCTAGAAAGAGTTTGAACACAATGCTCAAGCACGGTACAACAACGGTTGAATCAAAAAGCGGTTATGGCTTAGATCTTGAAACAGAGCTTAAATGTTTGAGGGTAAGCGAAAAACTTAATAAGTCTCAACCGATTGATATTGTACATACATACATGGGGGCTCATTCAACGCCGCCTGAGTTCGCAGGTAATACTGACGGCTATATTGATTATATGATAAAGACTGTGATGCCTAAAATAAAAGAGCAGGGTATAGCTGAGTTTGTAGATGCTTTTTGTGAAGATAAAATTTTTTCGGTTGAGCAAACAGAAAAAGTATTACAAGCCGCAAAAGATCTGGGTTATCGGGTGAAATTACACGCTGATGAAATTGTTCCTTTTCAAGGAGCAGAGCTTGCCGCAAAAATGCAGGCTATTTCAGCAGAGCATTTAATGGCAATATCAGATGAAGGAATAAAAGCAATTGCAAAAAGCGGTACTGTTGCTGTATTATTGCCGGCAACTTCATTTTTCTTAATGTCAAAGATATATGCACCTGCTTTGAAAATGATTGAAGAGGGGGTACGCATTGCAATTGCCACCGACTTTAATCCCGGCTCATCTCCTACGGAAAATATTCAAATGGCTATGTGGATTGCATGTTATAAAATGAAGCTTCCTCCAATGGAAATAATCAAGGCTGTAACAATAAATGCGGCTCATGCTATCGGGCGTGAAGATACAATCGGAAGTTTGGAAAAGGGCAAGCAAGCTGATATTTTGGTTGTTGATTCTCCAAGTCTTGACCATTTTATTTATCATTTTGGCGTAAACAGTGTCGAGCAGGTTTGGAAAAGAGGTATTCAAGTTTATAAAGCTCAGCAGCTAAATTCAGAATACCGGACTTAAAAGCAATTTAGTTTAACCTGATTTTAAGACCACCGTCTATCCTTTTGTCCGATTGTTTTTTTTAAGTAAAGGTGACTTTTTAATAAAGACACCGATTATGTTTTATAAGCAAAGGGCAAAAGATTATGCGGTGGTCGTGGGGTGCTTGCAAGGCATAGCCTTGCAAAATTTTTTAATTTATTTGAATGTTATGGTGATTTTTTCGATGTCTTTTTTATGTTTTAGTTTTAAGTATAGGGTTGATGTTGTTGCATTGTAAACATATCCCGATGAGTTGTAGATTTCAAATCGCGGGTCAGTGCGAAAGTCAAGGTTGTGAATTTCGATTTTTTTGAAAGGTCTGATGTTTCTGATAATCATGTAATGAATGCCTTCTTCAACCAGTTTGACATTAAAGCTGAGTTTGTACTTTGTGCTTTCAAGGATTTCTATTTTTTCTGCAGATGTCCACGCCCATATTCCGTGCTCGGCGGCCAGTGCAAGGGATTGTGCGTGTGGGTACCAGTTGTTTTTTGTTATTACATGAGGATATAATTCCTCCGGCGAGAGGATTATATCATCGTTAATCATTATTCCTCTGTTTTGCGTATCATCTCCGGTTATGCGGAACTTCGCCGGTAAACTTGCCGATTCACCTGAGAATGCCAGAAGTGATGTGTAAATTTTGCGTGCTACTTCTGACCATGGCGGAGAGCTTTTTCCGAATTCGCATAAAATTTCAGATGCTTTTAATGTCAGCATTGTATCCACTGTTTTGCCGTCTTCGCTTAAGTATACTCCGTTATCGATGATAACAAGGGCTTCTCGGATTTTGCGACTACAGGTATCGGTTAGTTTTTCCAAAAAATTTTCTTTTTGCGGGAAGTATAGTTTATATTGCATGTACGCTTCCAGAATTCCCAAAGATTGCGCTACGGTGAGTTTTGAAACTTCGTTTTCCGCAATGACAGTTTTTAAGTCTGAGATTAGCATTTCGCTGTTTCTGTCAATCAGGTATTGAATTAAATCGGGGAATTCAAATACTGCAATGTTTTTTTCCGAAATCATTTTAGAAATTGAGCTGCGGTTGTTTTTTTCTATTTCCAACAGTTTTGAATAATTATTAATGATGTTTCCGTAAAAGGTGCAACTCCGGCATGTTCTTATTGTGCGCGGTAATGTATTTGCCTTTACTCTGTTTTTTGCAGTTAAGTACATATTTCTTAATCCCATTTCCGCAAGATATGCCGTCAATGTATTTTCGTTGTATTTCTTTAAATCGATTGTGCTGTTAAAGGAATGTAATGCCGCAATGGAAAATTTTTCTTTCGCCTGATTGTAGGCTGTTTGGTCGCTGCCCGGCATTTCGGCAATGTCGTGTAAATCAAGCCCTTTTGTTAAAACAAATGTTCTGTATCGACCGCTCGGCTCAGATTGTGTCAAAGTTATGCGGGGCTGCTCTTCGTTAAAGTCGATTACGCCGATTTTATTAAATCCAAAATTACCTAAAAATTCAAAATAATCCGTGCCGTATTTTATAAAGCTCTTCTCTTCTTTTCTGACAAATTGAGCCGTTTGCGTGATTTTCCACGGCATTTTTACAGCCGTTATGTTATTTGGAAAGGTTGCTCTGATGTGAGTTGTGTCAACATCACCGCGTGTTTCGGAGCTAAAGGTTAATTTTACGGAATTGGAACAGTGTATTGTAAATTTATCTTTTGTATTACTGTAAGAAACTACTTTTAACGGGGTTTCGTTATTGTCAATTATCGCAGTTATCGGGTTTTGTTTGTTGGCATAAAAATTTATACCGTTTGAAACTATGTGTATCGGCAATAAAGGCTTTTTAGTTGCTGAATTTTCAGTTTCATAATATCCTGCAACGGACATTGTTCCAATTGAAAAAGAAAAAGTCTTTCCTTTTGTAAACTGTAACATAAAAATGCCGACAATAACAAGGATATAGATAATTATCTGTGTAATTATTTTACTTGTAATATGTTTCATAAGTATTGAAATGATTATACAGAAAAACCTAAAAAAAAGCAATACCTGTAATTTAAGGAGGGGAAATTGTGAAATCAAGCAAATTTAATTTAAAATTAATAGTCTTTTTATCCGGTATGTTTTTGCTGATTGCGTGTAAAACCACCGGCGAATCGGCTAAATCTCAAATCGTAAAGCAACCTGTTGTTGAAAAACAAACGAAGCCGGCACAAAAAAAGAAAATTGTCTCTAAAAAGCCTGCTAAAAAAGCTCCGGCAAAAAAAATTGTGGCTAAAAAACCTGTTAAAAAAACTGTTAAGAAATCACAAAAATCCGGCGGTAAAGACAGTGCAAAAGTAGCATTCGTAAAAGAACTTGAGGGATTGCTTAAAAAGCAAAAATATGAAGAAGCACTTGCTCTATTTGAAAAGCTGCCTAAAGAGCTTGAACATTCGGTTGATATTCAAAACCTTCAGTTATCCATTATGATTTCTGCAGGAAAGGTCAGTGAAGCCAAAGAATTGGCTTATAAGTTGGAGGGTGCATACCCAAACAACTCCGATATTTTATACTCGCAAGCTGTTTTGGCTGATATAGACGGAGATGCAAAACAAAAAAAACTTATTTTGGGCAAAATATTAAAACTAAATCCAAACGACACAACCGTCTTAACCGAAATGGGTGTCGATGCTTATAGAGCCAAAAACTACATCGGTGCGAAAAAAAGTTTTATCAAGGCATTAAAGATTAACCCTAAATTATCTGATGCACGCATCGGACTTGCACAGGTAAATTATATGCAGGGTAACTTTGAAGATTCCGAAAAGGACCTGGATATAATATTAAAGCAAGAGCCTAATAACAGTGTCGCATTGGCAGAGAGAGCAAGAGTAAAATTTGAAGTCAGAAAAGTTTTACCTGCCATTAAGGATATAGAAAAAGCCGTTAAAATAGACCCGAATATTCCAAGCTATTGGATGGACATGGGGCTTTATTATACAAAAGCGGGAAAACCTAAGCAGGCATTAACGGCATATTCAAAAGTAATCAAGATGGAACCCGATAACTACATTGCGTATATTTACAGAGCCGGTCTATATCATCAGATGGAAAAAAACGAAAATGCTATTAGTGATTATAAAATGATACAAAAACTGTATCCTCAGTACTACTATGCCTCTGAAGGCTTGGGAGCTCTTTTGTTTGAAAAAGAAGACTGGCAGGGTGCAAGGCTTGCTTTCATTGAAGCTTTGGAGCATGCTCCTGATAATGTATATTATGCTTTGATGATAACTGTTTGTTATTATCAGCAAAATGAAGTTTCAAAAGCAAGAAATTTTATGAAAGAATATTTACGCTATATTGATAGAAGTAAAAACGAGCTTGATTACTATGTTGCAAGATTATTTGTAGATGCCGTAGGTGATGAAGAAGTAAAAACTCGAATAGAAAAGTCTAAAGACATAACCAAAAAATACAGAATGAAATTCTATCTTGCAAAATTTTATGAGCTTGTGATAAAATCATCGAAGTTATGCGAGTATTTTTATTTAGAGGTAAGTGATTGCCGGCATCCCGGCTTTTTTGAATACAATATTGTAGAAAATGAATTAAAAAAACGCAACATTACAGCAAAGTCAAAATAAACCAAGCATTAAATGTTGAGTTACATTCTAAAATCAATTTAAGTTATGAGCTTACAAAAAATATTTTGTAAGCTCATAAACTGTAGAAAGATTCAGTGCTTATAAAAGCTGACTTGATTTTTAAGGCACATTAAAATTGAAGAGGGGTTAAAATGGAACAACCTATAAAAAGAATTTCTTTAGGCGAAAAAGAAATAATATTGCTCGGAACTGCTCATATTTCCCAAGCAAGTATGGAAGCAGTCGAAGAAAAAATAAGGGAAGAAAAGCCTGACTGCGTCTGTGTTGAATTAGACGATGCACGCTACCAATCTCTAACCAATGCAAACAGCTGGGAAACCCTTGATATATCAAAGGTCATTAAAGAAAAGAAAGGCTTTTTATTATTGGCAAACCTTGTACTGTCATCATTTCAAAAAAAACTTGGAACACAAATTGGTGTTCAACCCGGAGAAGAAATGAAAGCCGCAATTACTGTTGCCGATGAATTAAACATACCAACCAAAATGGTTGACAGACCAATTCACATAACCCTGAGGCGGGCATGGGGAAAAACCAATTTCTGGGGAAAATCAAAAATACTTGCAAGCCTTCTCTCCAGCGCCTTCACAACAGAAAAACTTGAAGAAAAAGAAATAGAAGAGCTAAAAAACGAAAGTGCAATGGACAATATGATGAAAGAGCTTGCAGATTACATGCCCGCAATAAAAACTGTCTTAATAGACGAAAGAGACCGCTGGCTTGCTACCAACATCAAAAAAGCCGAAGGTCGTAAAATACTTGCAGTCTTGGGTGCCGGACACTTACCCGGAACCGAAAAACACATACACGCATTGGAAAACAAAACCGCAACCGAAGACTTATCCGAAATTGGCTCAATACCTCCAAAATCACTTTTCAGCAAAATTGCGGGCTACTTATTGCCTGCATTGATAATCGGTTTAATTGTCGCAGGCTTTTTCCTTGGAGACGGTACAAAATCGTGGAGCGGTCTATTAACTTGGCTAATTTGGAACGGCGGTCTTGCCGCACTCGGTACACTCCTTGCAGGCGGCCACATCCTTGCCATAATAACCGGCTTTGTTTGCGCACCTGTAGCGACTATAAACCCGTTCATCGGCATCGGACTTTTTACAGCCTTAGTTCAAGCGTGGATACGAAAACCAAAGGTTCGCGACATGATGAAGCTTACCGATGATGTTACCTCTTTCAAAGGTTGGTACAAAAATCGCATCGCACGCGTCCTACTGGTCTTTTTTCTTTCAAGTCTCGGCGGCTCAATCGGAAATTTCGTGGCATTACCGGCATTGATTTCAAATTTATTTTGATATAAAATTTTAAAAGCAAGGTAGAGATTCTACCTTGCTTCCAACCCTCGACCACCGCATAATCTTTTCCCCTATTCTTATAAAATATAATCGTTGTCTTTTTTTAAAAAAGCCAACTTTACTTAAAAAAACAATCGGGCAAAAGGATAGACGGTGGTCTTCAAAAACAGGTTAAGCGTACTGTATTTGAATGTTGAGATTTCTTAAAAAATTTAACGCATGCGTATTTTTAGCGGACCGGGTCGGGTAGGGCAGAGCTTTCAATTAAGTTAATTTTTTTAAGTTAAAACTTTCTGAAAGCTCCGTGTTGTTTATTTTTCTGTATTGCAATTGCAGGAAGATGTACAACCTGATTCTCCGTCTCTTGGTGAACCCGGACAACCAATGCATTTAACTCCCTTTTTCTTTTGTCTTATTATAGTGTATATTGAAAGACCAAAAATTAATGCCAATGCCACAATTATAATTATATTTATCATATTTACAAACCTCTCAAGCCATAACAATGTTATGGCTTGAATTTATTGAGGAAATTGCACAACTCGTCTGACTTTTGCAATTTCTTCCAAAATGTACCAAAAAGCGCAATGAAATGAGCTTATTAGAGGTACTTCTGAAAAATAATTCCCCTTTTACAAGTACCTCAGCCACTTGCTAAACTAAAGTAAGCGACTTTTGCAAGTGGCTCTATTGGCTTTAATTTAAGCCGAGTTTTCTTTGTTCTGCTATCTTATTTCCGCGTCTTACCAAATAAACCAGTAAAGCCGCTATTGCAAGAACTACAATTAAGCCCGGAATAAAACCGCTTCCTAGATGACCTGCTGTTATTAAAGTTCCAATCTGGTATACCAAGAAAGCAACTACATAGCCGATACCGAATTGAAGACCGATACCTGCCCACAACCATTTACCGCTTTCCATTTCAGAGCGCATAGCACCAATTGCAGCAAAACACGGTGGCGTAAACAGGTTGAACATCAAATAGGCCAAAGCCGCAACAGATGTAAGCCCCATAATATCACCAACTTGAGCAGCACCTTCAACAAGTTCCAGTGCATCTGTATCGATGAAGTTTGTTATAGAGAAAACAACAGCCAAAGTTCCGACAACATTTTCTTTTGCTATAAAACCTGTAATGGCGGCTGCGGCTAATTGCCAGATACCGAATCCGAGCGGAATAAACAAAATTGCAAACGGATTTGAAATTGATGCCAATATACTTGTGTTTTCAGCGCCTTCAGCTACCAACTCAAAGCTCCAGTTAAATGCCTGCATAATCTGTACTGCTGCATTACATAAAAGAATAATTGTTCCTGCTTTAATAATAAACGCTTTTCCTCGTGAGAGCATTGAAATCAAAGCTCTTTTTATGCTTGGGAATCTATACTCAGGTAACTCCATGATGAAGTATGTTCTTCTGTCTTTTTCACCTGTGATTCTTACAATAAGCAAAGCCGAAAGAATGATTATTATGATAGCGGAAAAATACATGCTTGTACTTATCCAAGACGAATTCTTAAAAAATACTGCCGCAAACAATGCAATAACGGGAAGTTTGGCACCACAAGGCATAAACGGTGATAACATCGCCGTTGTTCTTCTCTGTCGTAAATCCTTGATTGTCCTTGTAGACATAACTCCGGGTATAGCACAACCTGTGCTTACAACCATAGGAATAATTGACTTACCGGAAAGACCAACCTTTTTTAAGTACCTGTCCATTACAACAGCAACCCTTGCCATATAACCTGAATCTTCAAGTAATGCAAGTAAAAAGAACAGTACCATAATAAGAGGCAAAAATCCGAGTACGGCAATAACACCGCCTATCACACCGTCAACAAGAAGGCTCTGTAAGAACGGTGAAGCATTTTCCAGTAATCCCGCAATGTACTCTTGCCCGGATTCAAGCCAACCGACTAAAATATCAGCTAACCATGTTCCTACATAGGTTTGCGAAATTGAAAATACCAGCCACATAACTACGGCGAATATAGGAATACCGAGCCATCTGTTTGCCACTACTCTGTCAACAGCATCTTGAATTGTTTGCTTGTTTGAAGCTGTTTTTCTTGTGCTGAATTTTTCGGCTACTTTTTTAACATATTCGTATCGGGCTTCATCTGCTTTTTGTACTGCATCTACATCGTTTATATCTACATCGCTAAAATCAATAGGTGCATGTTGTTGCTTGCCGGCAACACTGCCTACAGCATCAATAAGTTTGGCAAAATTATTATCCGAAGAAGATGTAGAAGTAGTTTCAACAATTTTTACTCCAAGCTCTTCTTCCAAGCCCTTTACATCAATATCGATTTCTTTTTTTCTATAAAGGTCTGATTTATTCAATGCAATTACCACAGGAATTCCAAGCTCTAATAACTGCACTGTAAAGAACAGATTTCTTCCCAAATTTGTTGAATCTACAATGTTTATAATTGCATCAGGCTTTTCGTTAATTACAAAGTCTCTTGTAATACTTTCTTCCGAAGTGTACGGAGACATTGAATATGCACCCGGTAAGTCCACAAATACAATATCCTTTCCGGTACTGTTAAGTGAAGACTTAACCTTACCTTCTTTTTTTGCGATGGTAACACCTGCCCAGTTACCAACTTTCTCGATTTTACCGGTTATCCCATTAAAAAGAGTGGTTTTGCCACTATTCGGATTACCCGCTAACGCTACTCTCATGTTTTCCTCCTAACCAATGAAAATTTATGTCAAATTAAGATTGCCTTTGCTAAGTCCTTGCCTATACTGTAACGGTCATCTTTTACAGTAATAATATAATTATCTTTTAGTATAGAAATAATTGTAATTGTTTCGTTTTCATAACAACCCAAAGTAAACAGAAATTTTCTCATATCTTCATCTGAAGTATCTATACCTTTGATTGTATATTCAGTATTGATTTCACCATCAGCTATAGTGAGTGTCCTGTTGTCAGTGTCTTTTTTGTACATTAATTCAAATCCTCTGTGAAAAAGTTTGGAAAATATAAAGAATTTAATATTTTATTCCAACTTTCTCCTTAGTCAATCAAAATACAATGAAATAATTCTATTTAAGATAACTTGTAATTTTAAGCAAATTAGCAAAATAAAATATCATTGTATAACCAAATTTTAAAAAGTGTTATGCAGAATCTACCATTAACTGTTGTACAGTAAGGCTTAAAGTGTTAGTAAACTATAACAAAAAAGTAAATTTATGTCAACTATTTTTAAGAAAAAAATATTTAAATTCAGGCAAATTTATATTCGGTTAAAGTGGCAATCAATAGAGGAATTGAAAGGACATTGAAGTTAAAGTACAGATTGTTAATCTATCTGCCGCAACAATGTTTGTATTTTTTACCGCTTCCGCAACTGCATGGATCGTTGCGCCCAACCTTTTGCGCTACACGAACAACCTGAGCTCCTTCAGGACGACTTGCACCTGCCAAAGGATTTGCCGCCTGCATGTTGGCAAAACCATTGCTTGAACTGTGTTGTGCTGTACCGATAATTTGGTTTTCGTCTTGATTGCTGTGGTCTTTTTCAGTGCTTACTTTTACTAGTGCAATTCTTGATGCAAGTGTATAGCGAATTTGCCCAATCATACCGTCAAATATGTCAAAGCCTTCGTTTTTGTATTCTGTTAATGGGTTTTTCTGTCCGTATGAGCGAAGGTAAACCGCTTCACGCAATGCTTCAAGTGTTTCAAGATGGTCAAGCCAAGCCTTGTCAATAATATTGACATACTGGAAACGGATAAAGTAGTTAAGATTTTCCTTGCCTGTCAGTTTTTCTTTTTCTGCAATTTCGGATTTGACTTTTTCGATAATTTGGCTCGCAACCTCATTGGGGCTTTCTTCTGCGGTTTTTAACTCGTCATCATTGACAGAATAACCGAATTTTGATTTTAAATCGTTGATTATTTCTTCTATACTATCGGCTCTGTCTTTTTTACTTGCCGTTTTATATTCTTGGAACAATTCAGTAATATAATCTTCAATGGTTGCGTATACTCTATCGAGAAGATGCTCGTCTGCCAGTATTGCATCTCTTTCACTGTAGATAAAATTTCTCTGTTCATTTAAAACATCGTCATATTCTAAAAGGTGCTTTCTAATGTCGAAGTTTCTTTCTTCAACTTTTGTTTGAGCTCTTTCAATACTGCTGTTAATCATTGAATGGGTAATAGGCTCACCGGGTTCAATACCTATTTTGCCCATCATACCTTTCAGTCTTTCTCCACCGAAAAGACGCATTAAATCATCATCGAGTGAAATATAAAACTTAGATCTGCCGGGGTCTCCCTGTCGACCGGAACGCCCTCTAAGCTGATTGTCAATTCGTCTGCTTTCATGTCGCTCGGTACCGATAACATAAAGTCCGCCACAGTTTTTTACTTCTTCATAATCATTACGCCATTTTACTGTTTCTTCTTTAATGAGCTTTTCAAGATGGTCCGGGTTAGGTTGTGAGCCTGCTTTTTTTCTGGCTCTAAATTCAGGGTTGCCCCCGAGCTTAATATCGGTACCTCGTCCTGCCATATTGGTAGCAATTGTAACAGAGCCTTTTGCACCGGCTTCGGCAATGATTAAAGCCTCTCTGGCGTGATTTTTAGCATTTAAAACTTCGTGTCGAATACCGCGTTTTAAAAGGAATTTTGAAATAAGCTCGGACTTTTCGATTGAGGCAGTACCGACCAAAATCGGTTGACCTCGATGATGTGCTTCACTTATTTCATCGCAAAGTGCATTGATTTTATCGGTTTCGGTAAGATAAACCTCATCGTTTTCGTCAATTCTTGCAACCGGTCTGTTAGTCGGAATTACAACAACATCGAGTTTGTAGATTTTTGAAAATTCAACAGCCTCAGTGTCCGCAGTACCTGTCATACCGGAGAGTTTTGTATACATTCTGAAAAAGTTCTGGAAAGTAACGGTTGCAAGAGTCCTGTTTCTTTGTGCAATTCTGATATGCTCTTTTGCTTCTATAGCCTGATGAAGACCGTCACTGTATCGCCTTCCTTCAAGAATACGCCCTGTAAATTCATCGACTATTTGCACCTTGCCGTCCGCAACGACATAGTCAACATCAATTTGATAGAGAATATGTGCCTTTACCGCTTGTGTGAAGTAGTGAATGTATTCAAAATTGTTTTCGTCAAAGAGGTTTCCGTTAATCAATCCTCGCTTATTTAATATTTCTTCAATGTGAAGCATACCCGGATCGCTGAAAGAAATCCTGCGACTTTTTTCGTCTATTTTGTAGTCGCCGATAACTTCTTCGCCTTCAGCTTCATTGGGGTATTCTCCCGTTTCAGGATTTTTTTGAACTTCTTTTAACTGACCTACTAATTTGTCAACTTCAAAATAGTTATGCGTGTCGTCTTCTGCGGCTCCCGAAATAATCAGCGGAGTTCTTGCTTCATCAATTAAAATAGAGTCAATTTCGTCAACAATAGCGAAATTAAAGCCCCGTTGAACTTTTTTGTCGAGTTTTAACTGCATATTATCGCGAAGATAGTCAAACCCGAATTCGTTGTTGGTTCCGTAAGTTATATCACAGGCGTATGCTTCACTTCTGGCATCGTTATCCATGTTTGAAAGAATTGCACCTACTGAAACCCCGAGATATGCAAACACGGGACGCATCCAGTTTGCATCTCGCTCTGCCAAGTAATCGTTTACTGTAATAACATGTACACCCTTACCACTAAGACTGTTTAGATATGCAGCCGCAACCGACATCAGTGTTTTACCTTCACCGGTTTTCATTTCGACTATTTTGCCTGAATTTAAAACCAAGGCTCCCATAATCTGTACATCATATGGGCGCTCACCCAGTATTCGCCTTGCGGCTTCTCTTGCCATGGCATAGGCTTCGGGTATGAAGCTTTCAAGAGTTTCGCCTTTTTTATATCTTGATCTGAATTCCTCTGTTTTTTCTTTAAATTCTGCTTCTGTTAGGGTTAATGCCCAGCTTTCTTTTTTATTAACTTCTCTAAGTAGAGGAAGTAATGCTTTAATGTCACGCTCATGCTGTGAGCCGAATAAAAATTTTGCAATTGAAAATCCCATAACCCGTACTTTACTATAAATTGCTTAAAAAATCAAGAGGCTAAAAGTATAAAAGATGTTTTCCTCTTTGGGATTATCGGCTGTTTTATCAATTCGTTTTAAATAGGGGGAGGGGGTGTTGCTGTTTAACAGTAATTTTTAAAAAAAAGTGCGTAAAGTCAGCCGCGAAAGGGATAGTAGCGGAATTTTAATGCCGATTGTTACATAGCAGTAATATAGGTTGGAGTGTAACGGAAAACTATATTTATTATAAAAGAAGAGGCGTTAAAATTAAAAGCGGATAGCCCGTTTTTTGCATTGTGTGAAACTAAGCTCATTATAAATTTTTATTTTTTTCGCAATGCAAAAATTCGCCCGTAATGAATTTATCTGTCTTATGAATTGTCTAAAGTCAATTTTTATTTAACCGAAAATATAGTAACAATTGCTACGGAGGTTTTTATGAAAACATACTCTATTAAAAGTGCGCCCAATGAGGTTTCGTATTTTTCTATTTTGCGTGAAGAAGAAGGAGGATATCATATCAGGATTTGTCGAGACATTGAAGGATATGAAAAGACCGGCGAAAGTTTTTTAGGTGAACAGCTTTTTGAAACTTGTCTTCGCACAGGTTATATTGAAGAAGTTTCACACCCTGCGCAAGCGTATGGTCATTTTGCCCAAGTTAGTTAAAAAAATTGTTTAGTTTTGAGTATAAGGCTCCGATCTGCGTTTCTTGCCCTGTTGAAAACTGGTCGGAGTATTTATCTATTAAACTCTGCAAAGACGCAAGTGTTTCGTAAATGCTTGTTTGAAATCCCCTCGAAGTTTTAAACCAAAAAGTATTTTTATCATCGGTATACATTGTAATAAATCCGAGTTGCCGGCTTTTTTGTTTTGCAATTGTCGTTCTCAAAATTGCATTTATATTTTTCATCAATTCATTCATATCTTCAGGAAGCGTGAAGTTTTTGTTTCTTTGCCACGCAGATTGTTTTATTATGGAAACATCGAATGTTTGTATAATATTTAATATCCGTCCAAGTTTTTCTCCACGCAGAATTTCATAACCTGCAATTTCGACTACACCGCGTAACCCTTTTGCCTGCTCTAAAACACCGATGCTTTCGTTGCTGTTTGGTAAAATATCAATCAGTTTTTTTATTTTTTCAAATGGCAGGATAATATGCTTTTTGCCTTTTATTTTTTTTATTTTAAATACTTCACCGGCTATTTTTATTTCATCTTTATCGGAAGAGTTTGTTTTCTTTTTATTTTTTTCACTCGACTTATTTTGCTCTTTTAGAATTGCCTTCTTTTTTGTTTTTTTAATACTTCCGGTATTAAAAATTTCAGGCGCTATTTTTGAAACTATTTTTTTACTTAAAGGCGAAACCGACATAGCATAGGTTCTCGATGTTTTTACTATTTCTCCTGCAACAATAAAATCAGGATTGCTTTTATAAAGGCATGAGCCGGGGTGTATAAAAATCTTATCGGCTGTCAGGCTTTTGTAAACACCTCTTCCGTGTAATACGCAAACAAACTGTATCATTCCAGATGCGATACAGGTAATATAGTCTTCAATATTTCCGCCCGATAAAATCGGCACACCCATATCAGAGACAATAATTTCCAGTTGTTCTTTGATGTTTGCAATTTCTGCCATAATTCTTTCATCTAAGTAATTCGATTTACAGAATGTAGCTTTATCTTGCACATTGTAGTATTGTCTAAAAAGCGTTAAAAATGAAACGAAGTCGCCGAGCGGCTCATCGAATTTGTTATGTGCAATTCGTGCCTCAAGCTCTTTTCCCGTGGGAAATGAAAAAGGACTTCGTGCAGAAAGAAAACTTGCCGCAATGATTACTTCTTCGACAGATTTTGGAAAGTGTAAAATTGCTTCAACAATTATTCTTGACTGCCTTGGACTGAGCGGAAACAGGCACATCATCTTTCCGATTTTGCTAAGCGATCTATCAGGCTCCAATGCAGAGAGCATATTTAAAGTTTCAACAGCACCGATTATGTCTTTTTTTCCGGGTGCGGAAATAAAATCAAAATTTTCAAAATCAAAAATACCGAGCTCCGACATTCTCAAAACAACTTCGGAAAGATCCGTTCGGTAAATCTCTTCGGTTGTATACATTGGTCTTCTTTCAAAATCTTTTCGGCTGTAAAGTCTGTAGCAAACCCCGTCTTGTGTGCGCCCCGCTCGTCCTCGCCTTTGATTGCAGGAAGCTTTTGAAATTGCCGTTTCTTCCAAACTTGATGTAAACGAAAACGGATTATAATAATTTAATTTTGCAAGACCTGAATCAATTACCGTAACAATGTCATTTATCGTAATCGATGTTTCGGCAATGTTTGTTGCAATGACCACTTTTTTTTTGCCGAATGGCGGGGGATTAAAAACCCGCTCCTGCTCTTCTTTACTTAACCTGCCGTAAAGTGGAATTAAATGAAGTCGTTTAAAATTTCTGCCGGAAAGTTTTTCCATGCAGTTTTTAATTGCACGCTCGCCGGGTAAAAAAATTAATGTCGCCCCGCCTCTGTTTTCGTAGATAATGCGATCCATAATTGATGCAATCTTTTCGAGTAACGCAGACTCGGCTGTGGTACTTAAAGTGGATGCGGGAATTGCCGGCGGGTCAAAAATCAGCGTTACCGGAAAAGTTTCTGAATTGATTTTTACAACAGGGCATTCATCAAAATACATTGAAAACATATCGGTATTGATAGTCGCCGAAGAGATAATCACTTTAAAGTCAACACGCTCCGCTAGAATTCGTTTTAAAAGGCCTAAAATAAAATCTATATTTAAACTTCGCTCATGTGCTTCGTCCACTATAATTACCGAATACTTACTAAGCCACGGATCCAACTTTAATTCCTGCAAAAGAATTCCGTCTGTCATAATTTTAATTTTTGTCTCTGCTGAGGTCATATCATTAAAACGCATTTTATATCCGACAGTTTTGGAAACTTGAGTTTTCAATTGTTTGGAAATATACTCACTTACCGAAAGAGCCGCAATTCGTCTCGGTTGCGTAACTCCAATCATACCGCTTTGACTGTATCCTGCTTCATGCAAAATAATCGGCATCTGGGTAGTCTTTCCGGAGCCTGTGGGGCTTTCAACAACAATCACTTGATTTCGTGATAACATATCCAATATTTTCTGCTTTTCCGCATAGACAGGTAACTGTTTAAAATTCATGGAGGCATTGTAGCAAATAAATTACAAATAATCAAGATGACGAATTATGGGGGAGACTCCCCCTCGCTGCAAAAAATTGCCTCTTTTCTTAAAATAGTTTTATGTCGAGGCTTTATAAAAATAAAGCCTCGACTTCTTATCAAAATAAACGAGGCAATTGTTTTTCCGCTACCCCCCAATGTAAATTGTTCGCTCTACATAAAAACAACGATGAACTATTGCTTGCTTTAAAAATTTGTATTGACATCTTTTTTTTATTAAAGTAAAATTACAGTGTATTTTGGAGGTTTTTATGGAATACAGATTTGCAACAGTTGATGATATTGAAGCTGTTTCAGAATTACAAAAAAAATATCATGTTTCGACCGTAAGTGATGAAGACAGACCGGACGGTTTTGTTACAACATTATTCACACCCGAGCAATTTAAGTCGATTATCGAAGAAGAAAATGGACTTGCCATTGCTTGTGATAAAGGTCGTGTTGTTGCTTATGCTATGTCGGCATCTTGGAAGTATTGGTCTGCATGGCCTATGTTTGCTTTTATGATTAAGGATTTACCTTCCGTAACTTATCTTGGTAAACAGCTTAGCGAGGATAATTCTTTTCAGTACGGTCCTGTTTGTGTTGACAAAGCGTACCGAGGCAAAGGTGTTGTTCAAAATATTTTTGAGTTTTCAAGGCGCGAATTTAAAAAGCGGTTTCCTATAATGATAACATTTATAAACAAAACAAATCCGAGATCGTTTAAAGCACATACCGAAAAAGCAGGTTTTGAAGTGATAAAGAGTTTTGAATACAACAATAATAATTATTACGAGCTTGGTTACGATATGGAAAAACCTGTCGAAAAAGCAGATATTTAAAAGCAGGCAGTTTAAAATAAAAAACGGCTACCCTAAAGGGTAGCCTCTGCGACGAACTGGACTTGAACCAGCACACCCGTTAAGGCACCAGCACCTCAAGCTGGCGTGTCTACCATTCCACCACCGTCGCATTATGCGAAAAGAATACTACCAAAAATATGTATTTTTGTCAATAGATTTTTTCGTTTTGTTTGCCCTGAGGGGGATTTGAACCCCCAAGCCCGTGAGAGCACTAGTACCTGAAACTAGCGTGTCTACCAATTCCACCATCGGGGCTTAAATCCAACGAAGGTTTGAGTATACACTAATTTTAAAAAAAATGCAATAGTTGTTTTGCAAATTTTAATGCCAAAACTTTAAGCAAAATTAAATGCACTTTCCGAGCCTGCCGAGGAACAGAAAATCGGCGTGCATGAAAAAAATTACTTTGCAAAAGACTTGCAAAGTAATTTTTTTCATCATTTAGTTTAACCTGATTTTGCCGGTGCCGTTATCCTTTTGTTTGTTTGGTTTACAAGAAAAAGCGGCTTAATAAAGACGCTGATTATTTTGCCAAGTAGAAAACAAAAGATTTAAGGCGCCGGCGGGTTGGAAAGCAAAAGTGAGGGAAGCCACGGGGCTTTGCCCGGGCTGACCGAACGTTGCACAAAAACATATTCGTTATTTAAAATATTTTTTAGTTTTGCAAAAATGTTTGAGCCTTTGCGTCCTTTGTTTCGGCTTTTTCAAGTTTACCCAAAACCCAAGATTTTTCACCGACTAATTTTTGAAACCGTTCGGAATTTTCGGGTGCTACAATTGCAATCATTCCAATTCCCATATTGAAAATTCGGTACATTTCGTTTTCTTCGATGTTGCCTGTTTTTTGTATAAGTTTGTAAAGCGGAGGAATGTCCCAAGCGGCTTTGTTTACGATTATGTTAAGTCCGTTAGGTATTACTCTCGGAATGTTTTCAAAAAAACCGCCTCCGGTGATATGCGCCAGACCTTTTATAATTTCAGGATTGTTTTGTAAAATAGGATACAATGTTTTTAGATAGCAGCGGTGCGGTTTTAAAAGTGCTTCTTTCAGAGTTGTGCCCAATTCAGGGTAAACTGTTTCAAGCGGTACATCTTCAAATATTTTGCGAATCAATGAATAGCCGTTTGTGTGCGGACTGTCCGAAGCCAAGCCGATTAAAACATCACCTTCGCCAATATTGTTTTTCGGCAAAAGTTTTTCACGGTCTGTGATACCTACAATGGTTCCTGCAATATCGAATTCACCGGATACATACACTCCCGGCATTTCCGCAGTTTCGCCTCCAATCAATGCACAATTTGAATTCTTACATGCCTTAGACATGCCGACAACAATTTCACTCGCCATTTTTGGATCCAGTTTTGAAGCGGCAAAGTAGTCCAAAAAGAAAAGCGGTTTTGCACCTTGTACCAAAATATCGTCAATACAGTGGTTTACGATGTCCATTCCGATTGACTCATAACTTTTAGCCTTTGAGCCGAGTTTTACCTTTGTGCCTACACCGTCGGTTGATGCTACCATAATCGGATTATTCATATTTTTAAAAGCTGCGGAAATATCGAACAAACCTCCGAATGAGCCAAGACGGGAAAGCACTTCGGGAGTATAAGTAGATTTAACTGCTTCGCTCATAAGTTTGACCGCAAGATTTCCCGCATCAATATCAACACCGGCACAGCTGTAAGAAAAACTTTTGTCATCGCTTAATTGCTTTTTTAAAAAATTAATTCCGCGCTCTGAAATATCGTTTCGGTATTGGCAGTTTGGAAAATCTATCTTTTGGATTTTATTGTATATTTTTTGCATGCAGTTTTCAAGGTCTTTGTCGTAACCTGTAACGGACAAAACCCTTCCGCCGTGAGCATAGAGCTTTCCGTTTTTTTCCGCAGTGCCCGAATGAACAACCTTTACATCGTTTTCAGAATTTAATTGATTGTAATCCAGCATTACATCGTTGGAAGATTTTTGAGGGTATCCGTTTTTTGCCATTATCACAGTAGCGGCATAACCTGTTTTCCAGTTTGGCAGAGCTTTAGGTAATTCGCCTTTACAACATGCAATCATGGTTTCAGAAAGATTTCCTTCAAACAGCTCCATTAAAACTTGAGCTTCAGGATCACCGAAGCGACAATTATATTCGATTACTTTAGCTCCATCGGAAGTAAGCATTAAGCCGGCATAAACTACACCGATGTATGGTGTTCGGTCATCTGCGAGTTTTTTTATCAATGGAGCGATTATCGTATTCGCTAAACTTTCAGCTTCATCGTAAGGGCAAACAGGCGCCGGAGCATAAGCACCCATTCCGCCGGTATTAGGCCCTGTATCATTATTACCGATTCGTTTGTGGTCTTGACTCGAAGGCATTACAGAAATATGCTTACCGTCAGAAAATGCCAAAATAGATACCTCTTCGCCTGTAAGCCTTTCTTCAAGAACAACTTCGGCTCCGGCTTCTCCAAATGTTTTATTATTCATCACTTGATATAAAATGCCGATTGCTTCTTCTTTTGAAGTCGGTAAAAAAACGCCTTTACCTGCGGCTAACCCGGAAACTTTAATTACAAAATCATAATCAGCTTCCTGAACCCAACCGGCGGCTTTTTCAAAATCCGAAAATACCGAATACTTTGCAGTCGGAATTTTCAAATCAATCATTGTTTTTTTTGCAAATGCCTTTGACCACTCGATTTGTGAAGCTTTTTTTGAAGGCCCAAAGCAAAAAACATTGCGTCCTTCTTGTTTGTTTCGCTCGGCAATTAAATCCGAAAGACCTAAACTAAGCGGAACCTCAGGTCCTACCACAACCAAATCTACTGAATGTGAAAAAGCAAAATCCGCCAATTCGTTAATTGCATCAGGATTTATTTTTACATTTTCGCCAACCTGAGCTGTGCCTGCATTACCGGGTGCAATAAATAGTTTTCCTTCGGAATTAGTTTCCGCCAATTTCAACGCCAAAGAATGCTCACGACCGCCTGAGCCTACAAGTAAAATATTCATGCCTGAAGTATAACATAATTTAAAAAAAAAGCAAGTAAAAGGCAAAAGTTAATAAAAAAAATAATATACATTTTTAAAAGCTTACGCTTTTAAAAACCCACCGGCTCGCATAATCTTTTTGTCTTTTCTTTTTATTCAATCGATGTTTCACCTGTCGGTGAACCCTCTTTTTTTTATCGCCCAATCGACAAAAAGGATAGACTTCGCCGGTCAATTACATGATGAAGCGTTTTGAATTTAAACGCCGGTTTTCTGCTTTTTTTACGCACTGCCCGTGTAGGTGAGTCTTTTGCTTTACTTACCACTGAAATTCTATTTCATTGCTGAATTCTTTTACATCAATGAATTTAAGTTTGCCCGTAAGAGTGTCGTATATTCCGAGCCTTTTTGTGTTTGGTGGAGGATTTCTTATGACCTTGTCGGCTATATAGAGTTTTCCGTCTCGCTTACCCAAAAACTTTGTTCCATTGTAAAAGCCCGTAACCGTTTTAAGAAGTTTAAAATCGGGAAGTGAATAAATTTTCATGCTCGATTTGCCAAGAGTAGTATTTGGCTGGCTTGCACCACCTAAAAGAACATAGAGTATATCCCCATCAATTATAATGTCGCTTGGATAAACACCAACACTAAATTTTATGTCAACTTCTTTTAAAATATTTTTTATATCGAATTTATTGAGACATTTAAAAGTATACCAATATGTTGAGCCGTTATAATGGGTTTCCATGCCAACACAGTAGTTTTTGCCGACAGATATTGCGGTAGTATTATTTGGATCAAAGATTACCCCGGTTGTTTCTGCTCCGAATGAATTCCAAGACATGGGGCATGCTTTGATATGATAGCTTTTAGTGTAATAGGAAGTATTGGTTTCAATGTCAATACAAAGGTTCTTGAAACTACCGGTTTGAGGATGATTAACTAAATTATCGTAAGATGAAAATTCAGTATTTGTAGAACCGCCAGGCGTGTGAAGTAAAAACAATCTGCCGTATTTATCAAATGCAAAATCAGATATAGAACTATCCCTAGAGCCTTCAAAAACCAAACCGTCTTTTTTTTCGGGGTTTGCAACGGCAAAGAAAGTACAGTTACGCGGGGAATTTGTTTTTTTTGCCGGAAGTATTATATGGGGCTTTATTTCTTCTATTTCGAGGGTAATCACCCTGTTTGTATACGGCTCGATTGTAACACTTTTAGCCCTTGCGATGTATGTGCAAACAGTGTTCATAAGCTTTAGCTCTATATCAAAACCCTGTCCCGATTTTATTGCGCCTGGAATTGTTATCGAATTTTTGGTGATAGTTAAATCGTCTTTTTTGTATGTTTTAACTTCGTTTGTGTATTGTGTAATTTTTAAAATTACGGCTCTTGCCGCCGTAAGGTCAGTTACAGCCGCATGAGCGTCCATAATGCTTCTTTCCGGCGAAAGGGTCAGGGTAAGGTCATTCGGGTTTTCAAGCTCCATAT
>PDOP01000017.1 GCA_002749205.1 Treponema sp.
ACAATACAAAAAAAGACGAAAACCGAAGGAGGGAATATATGCTAATATCATCATTTGAAATGGACGCCAAACGAGACGGTATAAAAGAAGGTATTACACTCGGAATTAAACAAGGCATTAGTCAAGGCATTAGTCAAGGCATTACTCAAGGCATTACTCAAGGCATTAGTCAAGGCATTACTCAAGGCATTACTCAAGCTACTCTCAAAACTGTTGAAAATATGCGAAGAAAAAAATTTGATGACAGTATTATTTCTGAAATAACAGGTTTATCGATTGAAGAAATTAAGAAGTTAAAGCCCTAATGCTTCGACAAGCGGCTCCCGAGCGTAGTCGAGGGGCAACAACCGCGTAGTCGAAGGACAGAACACCGGCATTTTGAGCAAGTAGTTTAGCCTGATTTGGCGAGCACCGTTATCCTTTTGCTCGATTGGTTTTTAAGTAAAGGTGGTTGGAGCGACAGCGGAAAACAACGATTATTTTATTTTACAAAAAAGAGCAAAAGATTTAAGGTGCGAGCGGGTTGCCAGATAAAAATCATTTTGATTTTTATCTTGTAAAATTTAAAAATATACTTGAACAATCAAAAAAATGGCATGATTTGTCTTGATTTTTTAACAGGCTTTTTGTAAAATTGTTTTTTCGGAGGTTTTTATGAATTTTTTAATTGAAAAGCTCGGCGAATGTTCGATTAAGTCTCCACTTGTTTTTTCGACTGTTATGGACGATTTTGTTGCAAATTATGTAAAAGATTCCGAGTTTATTCATTATGATGTATATGCAAATAAAGACGAAGAACGCTGTGATGATGACCTTTTGGAAAGAGCCGGTCCTAGACGAAAGATTTTTTTTGAGCCTAAAAATGTTCATGCCGCAATTGCTACATGCGGAGGGCTTTGTCCGGGCTTAAATGATGTGATACGAGCCCTTGTCAGATGTTTGGACGAGAGATACGGCGTTAAAAAAATAAGCGGTATAAAATACGGTTATAAAGGTTTAATTAAAGAATACGGTTTCGAGTCGGTGGAGTTAAATTCAAAGACTGTAGACGAAATTCATAAATTCGGCGGTACTGTTTTGGGTACATCACGAGGCGGCGGAACCCGAACAGCCGAAATCGTAGACACGCTCGAAAAGCTAAAAATCAACATGCTTTTTTTACTCGGCGGAGACGGTACTCTAAAGGGTGCCGGTAAGATTGCAGAAGAGGTTAAAAAGCGCTCTTTGAATATTGCCGTTGTGGGTATTCCCAAGACGATTGACAACGATATTGCTTTTATCGAAAAGTCATTCGGTTTTGATACTGCTGTAGGTAAGGCAACTGAAGCTGTCGCGGCCGCTCATACAGAAGCATCTTCTCAGATTAACGGGGTTGGGCTTATTCAAGTGATGGGCAGGGAGTCGGGTTTTATAGCCGCTCAAACGGCCATTGCAAGTCATTCAACGGATTTTGTTTTAATCCCTGAGGTGCCGTTTGAGTTGTATGGAAAAGGAGGCTTACTTTCCGCCCTTGAAAAAAAACTTGCCGAAAAAAATCATGCCGTTATTCTGGTTGCAGAGGGAGCAGGACAAAATCTGTTAAGTCCAACGGCAGATGTCGATGCTTCGGGCAATAAGATTTTGGCGGATATAGGGCTTTTTTTAAAAAGCGAAATAAAAAAGTACTTTAAAGAAAAAGGCATCGGTGTGAATATGAAGTACATAGATCCGAGCTATCAAATCAGAGCATCGCAGGCAGCCCCGATTGATTCTGTTTACTGCGAGCGACTGGGAAACAATGCGGCACATGCGGCAATGGCAGGAAAGACCGGTATGATTGTCGCTCTGGTGCATGGTCATTTTGCGCATCTTCCAATAAAGGTGGTTACCAGCAAACGAAAGAAAGTTGACCCCGAAGGCGCACTCTGGCGAGACACAATTGATGCAACGGGGCAACCTATTTTAATGGTGAAAAATCCGAGCAATTACAGGGCAGAGACAGAAAACAGCTAATCTGCAAAAAATTTAAGAAGCGGTTTTTTATTCTCGTCCAGCAGGGTTATTATATTTTGTGCTACGGACAGATATTTTGTTCGCTTCAAAGCCGAAAAAAACGATCTGTCGAATTTAGTTGCTTTTGAGTTTTCGCCGATTTTGTTTGTCGGTTTAATACCTGAAACTTCAAACCGGTAAAACTCGCCGGATTTTTTTAAATATTTCCAGCGTCCGAGACTTGTATTCAAGCCGCTTGAAGTTTCAAGGTTGCCGTTTTCATAAAAGCGTATCACACCACTGTTGCCGTGCTCGGGCATAATGTCCACAAATACAGAATCGGTTTGGATTCCGACAAGCGACCAGTATTTACTTAAAACAACTGATTTAAATCGGAGAACATCCTGCTTTGCATCAGTTTTTACCGCAGAGCCTGATTTTTTTGTCGAGCTAATTGTAACACAGGCCGAAAAAAGAAACACACATAAAATAATGGCTGTAATTTTTTTCATAAAGGCTCCTTTTATTTTTCTGTAAATCAAGTATGGCACAAACAATAAGAAAAATCAAGCAAACCACGTGTAAATTAAAATAAATATGGGCGAATTTTTGCATTGCGAATTTGAAAAACAGACAAATATGCTTTGCTTTATGTTCACGCAATGCAAAAACCGAGCTATCCGCTACCAATCTTAACGCCTCTTCTTTTTTAACTACAGTGGTGTTTTCCGCTTCACTTCAACCACCACTACTGCTTTAGAATAATCGGCGTTAAAATTCCGCTACTATCTCTTTCGCGGCTATGCTTCGACAAGCAGTTACCGAGCCTGCCGAGGTAATATTTGATAATTCAAACTCGATGAAATTGAAAATGAATTACCACAGTTTTTTCCGTGTGCAATTGTCCACGATACTTCGGTTAGTGTTTTTAAATTTGGCAAAATGTAATATTTACCTTTTGCTTTAAGCGTGTGAAAAAAAGTAGGAGTACCTGACGGAGTTTTATACTTTACTTCCTCCATTGTTGAAGGATAATAATCTCCGCCTGCAGCTAAAAACTTAGCTTCGTTTTCACCCTTTGCCAAAAAACGATATAAAAACTCAAAATCAAATTTTTGAAATTCCCTAAAACCGAATTTCACAAAAAAACCTGTTGTATCAGGACCAAGAGGATTAGACAGCCAAATATGTATCGGCTTTTTTTTACCTTCATATCCTGACGGAGCAACAGTTTCGGTTTTAATGTCAAACAGACTTATTTTTTTGTTTTCCATTATATTCAACCACGGATTTGCATACATGAACTCTGCATTAAAATCCAAAAAACCTTTATCCGTAACATGGTTGTATTCAACACCTGCTAATCCGCCAAGACTGTTCGGTGTTTTTTTAGCCGAGCTTGAATAATGCTCTAACTCATATTTTGTTTGAAATTGATTCATTTCAAACTGACCGTAAAACCTCAAACCCTTAATCGGTACAACTTCAAGCCCTACACCAAACTGTGAGCCGTTAGGCGAGGGATCACTTGAATTAAGTTTATCTTCCCAGCCAAAAAGATTGTGAAAAATCATCATCGGGTTTAAATATCTAAAATCAAAACTGCCGGCAAGAGTTGTTCCTTCGTAAAGGCGAATTCCTACATACTTGCTTGCAGTAAAATGCACTTCATGCGTAAACAAAAACCTGTATCTTTCCATAGAATACACAGTGCTTGAAAGATGAACATCTTTATGAAAAAATGCAAGTGAAGCGTAATCAATATTGTCCGATGTATCGGATAAAAGCATACTGCCCGAAAGGGTTTTTCCGACATTTACCGAGCCTCGTCCGATTGAAAAACGCATAAATCGATTACCTAAATTCAATCCGGCTCTGGTGGGGAAATTTGCATCAAACGAATTTGAAGTAAGCGGCATATTTGTATACGGATAAGTAATCTGTGTTGCCCAATAATTCTTACGAAAATTAAAATCACCGTATAAATTAACATAAGGCGTAAACGAAAAACTTAAAGGCACAGAAATCAAAGGCGGTGTAGAATTATATCGTGTAAACTTATCAGCTCTCGGCTCATGTTTATCATCAACATATTGAACTTGCAATGAAAGCAAAAGATTTGTATCAAGACAAAACCAATCCTTTTTTAAAAGAGGCTTTTTGTTGTATATATGCTCATAAACCATATCATACAACTCTCGTGTTTTTGCATCTAACTCATTTACATCAATCGCTTTTAAATAAGTCGCAATCTCTGCTTTACTTTGCGACCTTCTGTCGGAAAGATTAACCCTACCCGCCTGAAGAGCCAATATGTGCATAGCATCATAAACATGCGAATCAGGTGTGATGAACTCTGTATAAATAATTTTTTCTTCCTGCTCATTTTTGCCGGTTTCTTTTATTATATCGCCTGTATCGCCATTTTCAAGAACATCTTTTTCGCCTTTTGCAAAAACACTTGGCACACAGAAAACAGAAAATGCAAAAATAAAAAAGCAAAACTTCAAATATTTATTTTTCATAAAAAGGCTCCTAAAATAGAACACATTTAAAAATTATAAATAAACTCACATATATCGTCTAAGCCGTTTTTTATATTCATATTTTCAATTCGCTTTTTAATACCGGCTCGCACATCGGGGTTTTCAAAAATTTCAGAAACCTTTTTATATATTGCAGAAGGTTTTTCCAAAAACCACCCCACATCATTTTGTTGCACAAAAAAAACATTCCCGTATTCTTGCCCGCGCACAAATGCCGAAACAACGAGTGGTTTACCTATTGCAAGTGTTTCCATAATTGTTGCAGGCCCGCCTTTACTGACAACGCAATCTGAAATATTCATAAGCTCTGCCATAAACGAAACAAATCCGAAAACCAAAACATTCTTTGCATTTTGCTTTTCTACCAATTTTGTTAAATCATATTTCAGTTTTTTATTCTTACCGCAAACAACCATTATATAACCGTTAAAATTATTTTTCAAAAATTCTTTCACAATAGACTTTGCATTTTTCAAACCTTCACCGCCACCGGCAATTAAAAGCACCCTTGCATCAACAGGAATACCGTGCTTTTTTTTCGCCTCCACTATTTCACCGGCGGTCATCGGCAGATCGAATTTCCGGGAAATCATAAGCGGAAACTGATGCACTCTTTTTGAATCAAACCCAAACTCATCAACGGCCGAACGATAAAGCTTTTTTGAAAAAACAATCAACTCCGTATCCTTTTCGTAAAACCATATTGGGTGAGCCGTAAAAGGATCCATCACAATACTGATTAACGGAATATCCGAATGCAATCTGTTTAAAACTTCCCGAAACAGCGAAATCAAAATTTCGTGAAAGCAAACAATTTTCGTAATTCTATTTTTTACAATAAACTCTTTTAAATGCGGTAAAATAAAAGGCTTTGTCAACTTATAAGAATTATTTAAAACAAACTTTGCACCGGTAAGCTGATAAAACAAAACATAACCCGGTTCAAAAGAATTCGCCGACCACGAATACCCGTCTTCAAGAAAAGCCTTCACCGGCTTCAAACCTTTTTCCAAACCGTCTTTCAAAAAACACTCGACCGCATCAGGATACATCTCCGTCATTCTCGCCGACACAGCCCGCGCCCCCGAAATATGCCCGCCACCGGTTTTCAAATATGCAAACGCAATATTTTGCTTCTCATTATTTTCCATAAATTAAAGTCTAGCATAAAAATAAAAAACAAACAAGCACCACTTTCCTTCATAAAATTTATATCAAAGAATTTATTTTAATGAATTTATTTTAATCGCTTCGCTCTTTGCAACCCGCGACCGTCTCATAATCTTTCGCCCTTTCCCGATAAAAATAATCGCGGTCTTTTTTTTTTTAAAAGCCCGCTTTTCTTAAAATAAATAATCGGTCGAAAGGATAGAAGACGGTCGCCACGCACGCGTTAAACGAAATGAAAGAGAAAAATCACTAAAGTGATTTTTCTCATGCACTCCGGTATTCTTTTTTTTTCTTCCCGTTAAAAAAACAAAATATTGCATCAAATTAAAAAAAAATAAATCTTAATCAACTTGTAGGATGTTTTTTTTATTGATATAATAAAACATGCTTCTTTCAGAAATACAAATTCCTGTAGCAAGATTATTCGGTGCAGGAGACACTACAGTAAAATTTTTATCAAAATTGGGTGTAAACACAGTGGGCGATTTATTGAGCTTTTGGCCACGCACTTGGGAAGACCGCTCAAAATCGCATTTACTGAAAGATTGGAATACCCGACAAAAAATTCAGGTTGCAGTCGAAGTTGTTTTTCACGACTGGTTTGGATTTGGTCGAATGAAAACACTGAAGTTAATTGTAAAAGACAAAACCGGAATGACTGCCGAATTGGTTTGTTATAATAGAAGTTTTTTGCAAAATGTATTTCCGATAGGAAGCGAAGCAATTGTTTTCGGCTCATTTGTACAAAAATACGGTAAATTGCAATCAAGCAGTTTTGAAATTGACAAACCGAATGAAGCAGCTCAAAAAGTTTTGCCTGTTTATCATCTGACACAAGGTTTGGGGCAAACAAAAATAAGAAAACTGATTAAACTTGCTCTTTCAGGATACGCAAAAGGTATTGATTCTAGTTTACCCGCCTCGATTATGCAAGAATACAATATCCCCGAAAAAGAAAAAATTTTACAGTTAATGCATTCACCCGAAAAATTGGCTGACACTGAAATTGGTGTAAGATCAATAATTTTTGAAGAGTTGTTTTTATATCAATATGCACTTGGAATGCGCTCTTTTTCGAGGCGGGGAAGTTTACCAAAAATCTCAGATTTTAATCAAGCAACAGAAAAAGACATTAACCCAAAAAAGATACCTGAATTTTCTGCCTTACAAAAAGCACTGGTAAAAAGACTTGAGTTTGAGCTTACAGAAGACCAGTTGACAACTGTTGCCGAAATAAACGAAAACATTGACGGAAGCCAAACACTTTCTCGCCTCATACAAGGAGATGTAGGCTCAGGCAAAACCTTGACTGCTTTTCTTGCCTGCATAAAAATAATAGAGCAAGGCGGACAGACAGCTTTGCTCGCACCAACAGAGTTACTGGCAAAACAACACGCAGAAAATGCGGCTAAACTTTTAGAGCCAATTGGAATTCGTATTGCATTTTTAACCGGAAATGTCAAAGCAAAGGGGCGCTCAAATTTACTGCGAGAATTAAGAGAAGGCAATATCGATTTGATTGTAGGAACGCATGCCTTATTTTCAAAAAATGTTAAATATAACAATTTGCGATTAGCCGTTATAGATGAGCAACACCGATTCGGAGTATTACAACGAGCCGCAATCATTCAAAAAGGAATTGAAAGCAATGCGAAGCAAAACCCTCCTCATTTGATTATGATGAGTGCCACCCCCATACCGAGAACACTCGCCATGTCTGTTTTCGGTGATATGGA
Source organism: Treponema sp. (assembly GCA_002749205.1). GTDB lineage: Bacteria > Spirochaetota > Spirochaetia > Treponematales > Treponemataceae > Treponema_B. The sequence goes on from PDOP01000017.1 coordinate 7,424, forward strand.
CATTTCAAATATAAAAACAATGCCAAAGGGCAGAAAACCCGTCATTACTTATGTTGCAAACGAAAATAAATCCGAGCAAGTGTACGACTTCATAGGAAAGGAAATATTAAAAGGCAGACAAGCCTATTTTGTGTACCCTTTAATAGAAGAATCTGAGGCGCTTTCATTAAAATCGGCCGAAAAAATGTTTGCACAATTACAAGAAGGATTTCCCAATCATAGATTAGAATTAATTCATTCAAAAATTTCGGAACCCGAGCAAGAAAGAATTATGTCGGATTTTAGAGATTGTAAAGTTCATATTTTAGTTTCAACAAGTGTCGTTGAAGTAGGGGTTGATGTTCCAAATGCCACCTGTATGGCAATTGAGCATGCAGAAAGATTCGGTCTTGCCGCCTTGCATCAATTACGGGGAAGGGTTGGAAGAGGTGATGAGCAGTCGTATTGCTTTTTTGTTTACGGAAAAAATATTACACCCATAGGGCGCGAGCGACTTAAAATTATCAAGGATACAAATGACGGGTTTGTTATTTCCGAAGAAGACCTGCGTTTGAGGGGGCCGGGAGACATTGGCGGTATTGAGCAATCAGGATATGACACAGGTTTTAGACTGGCAAATCCTGTGCGTGATTTTGAGTTATTACAAAAAGCAAGAACTGCGGCATTTAATCTTATTAAGGAAGAGCATAATTTAGAATAACAACTTATTTAAAATAAGGTTGCCCTTTACGGTTATCAATAAAAATGATATACTGAAAACATGAAACTTTTTATAACCAGACATGGCGAAACAGATTGTAATGTAAATCACATAATTTCAGGCACAGTGGAAGCAATGCTTACGGTAACAGGTAAAAACCAGGCAAAAGAACTTGCCGAAAGGCTTGTTAAAGACAAAGAGAAAAATAATATTAAAACAATTTATGTTTCACCGCTTTTAAGAGCGCGTAAAACCGCAGAATATATTGAAAAAGCATTAGGCTTAGCCGCCATTGTTGATAATCGAATTAAAGAAATTGACTTCGGCAAGTTTGAAGGCACAAAATGGCCAAGCGAAGAATTTTTAAAAATAAGGGATAATCCGTTTGTAAGATTTCCCGAAGGTGAGTCTTTGGCAATTGGAGCTCACAGAGCTTATTCACTGATTGAAGAAGTCAAAACAAAACACAAACATGATGACGGCAATGTACTGTTTGTTTGCCACGGGTTAATTACAGCAGTAATGCTGACATATTTTAAGAATATAAGCCAAGAAGAATTTCACGAATTGCGAATTGGAAATTGTGATTTATTTGAGTTTGATTTGTTTTAATTTAATTTCAATTAACTTTTATTTTTTTTAATACCCATCTCATGCGTTAAAGAAAAAGAATACCGGACAGACAGACATAACGCTTAACCTGATTTGGACAAATGCCGGTATCCTTTTTGACGATTGTGTTTTTAAGAAAAAGTGGTTTGACGGCAGTAAAAACACTGATACTGTTTTTAAGAAGAGGCAAAAAGATTTTAGGCATTTGTCGGGTTGCGGAGCGTTAGCGACAAAGTATAAAATATTATCTCTTGAATAATTTACGGCAGTAGTTTATAATAATAAAAAGTAATTTGGGAGTTTTTATGGTTTGGTGCAATTTAGATGAGTTAAAGTCGTTTGATGAATTAAAAAAAATGAAACGGGTCGATTTATCGAAGGAGTTAGTCGCAGATAATTCGACAGAGCGAATAAAAAAATTTGTTGCAGACGGGGCTTGCGATTTTAAATTCAGTTATGCGGGAAGGCAGGTTGATGATAATATATTGGAAGTTTTGCAAAAGTTAAGCGATGAAGCCAACTTAATCGAAAAATACAAGTTGCTCCTTGACGGTGAGTATGTCAATACCGGCGAAAACAGAATGGTGTTACATCATTTAACGCGTGGACAACTTGGGGCTGATGTTTTTGAAGGTGCTGAAAATAAAAGACAGTTTTATGAAAACGAGCTAAATAAAATTAAAGCGTTGGTTGAAGATATTCATTCAGGCAAAATTCTTTCTTGCAACGGAAAGACGTTTACAGATGTTGTTCAAATAGGAATAGGCGGCTCGGACTTAGGGCCAAGAGCAATGTATTTGGCATTGAAGAATTGGGCTAATGCAAACAATACGGAAAAAATGCAGGCTCATTTTATTTCAAATGTAGATCCTGACGATTGTGTTTCGGTTTTGGAAAGTTTGAAATCAAGACTGGCACAAACTATTTTTATTTTGGTTTCAAAAAGCGGGACAACACAGGAAACTCTTGCAAACGAAATGCTTGTTAAAACAACTCTAAAAAAAGCCGGTTTAGATCCTGCAAAGCAGATGCTTACGGTTACAAGCTGTACGAGTCCGCTTGCAAAAAGTAATAATTATTTACAGGCATTTTTTATGGATGATCATATTGGCGGAAGATATTCTTCAACATCTGTTTGTGGCGGTGTCGTTTTATCTTTGGCTTTTGGTTTTTCTGTGTTCAGTGATTTTCTTTTGGGTGCAAATGCTTACGATAAAATTGCACTTGAAAAAAATATTCTAAAAAACCCGACACTTTTAGATGCACTAATCGGAGTTTATGAGTCAAGTGTGTTAGATTATGAAAGCACCGCCGTTCTGCCATATTCTCAAGGACTTTCAAAATTTCCGGCACATCTTCAACAATTGGATATGGAATCAAACGGAAAAACAGTCAATAGATTCGGCAAACCTGTTTCGTATAAAACAGGACCGGTACTTTTGGGCGAACCGGGTACTAACGGTCAGCATTCTTTTTATCAACTTTTGCATCAAGGCTCAAGGATTGTTCCGCTTCAGTTTGTCGGTTTTAAAAAATCACAGATGGGAGTTGATGTAACAGTCGACAATTCGTCCAATCAAAAAAAGTTGAACGCCAATTTAGTTGCCCAGATTATTGCGTTTGCATGCGGTAAAAAAGTTGATGGCGATAATTTGAATAAAAACTTTGCAGGAAACAGGCCGTCAAGTCTTTTGTTTAATAAAGGCAGTTTAACTCCAAAAGCACTTGGAGCATTGCTTTCGCATTTTGAAAACAAAGTGATGTTTCAAGGCTTTTTGTGGAATTTAAACAGTTTTGACCAAGAAGGCGTTCAGCTTGGAAAAAAATTAACAAATGCTGTTCTATCCGGTGATGCCGATAAAAATGCACAAGCCTATATTGAAGTGTTGGATATAATTTAAAACACATAAGGAAAAAAAATGTCGTTAAAAATAACTTCTGCTGAATTTTTTAAGGGGGCGGTAAAACCGGAACAATACCCTAATTTTAATTTTCCTGAATTCGCTTTTTTCGGTCGCTCAAATGTCGGAAAGTCATCACTGATAAATATGATTGTCGGCCGGAAGGGTTTGGTTAAAACAGGTGCAAAGCCGGGCAAAACTCGTGAGGTAAACTTTTTTTTAATTAACCGCCCTAATTCAACACCATTAAAGCAATTTGATGGTATTGTTTCGCAAAAAAATAAAAACCTTTTTTGCCTTACCGACCTACCCGGATACGGATATGCAAAACTCTCAGGTAGACGCATTCAAGACATAGACAGAATGCTTTTCGATTACTGCACTTTAAGACAAAACTTATCGGCAATTTTTTTTCTGCTTGATATGAGGCGTGAGCCGAGCGAAGTTGAAAAGAATACAAAACTATTTTTTGATGAACAAAAAATACCCGTGATATTCATTGGAACAAAGGCAGATAAGCTCGCAAAAAATTCACAAATCAATAAAGCTAAATCATTAAGTATTTTTTTTGACTGTCCAAAAGAAAGAATTATAATTACATCAACATTAAAAAAAATCGGGAAAGATAAAATACTGTCAAGACTTAGTGAGTATATCAATCAATAAAGCTAATTATTATTTACTGTTTCATGTATTGAATAATTTTTATGTGAGTGTTAGAATAATCAAAATAAAATAGAGAGGTTGTTATGAAAGAAGGATATATTCAAGTTTATACAGGAGACGGTAAAGGTAAAACAACTGCATCATTTGGACTCAGTCTTAGAGCAATTTGTGCAGGATATAAGGTTTTTATTGGACAGTTTCTAAAAGGCATGAAGTACAGTGAGCTAAAAGCTGTTGAATATTTACCAAATCTTGTTATCGAACAATACGGAGAGCCGCATTTTGTACACGGCACGCCAAGTAAAAAAGATATTCAAAAAGCAGTTGAAGGACTGGAAAGGTTGGAAAATGTTATTATGTCCGAAGAATACGACCTGGTCATAATGGAAGAAGTAAATGTAGCATTGATGTTAGACCTTTTTGAAACAGAGAGAGTTCTTAAAATAATGAAAAACAAACCAAAATCAGTGGAGCTTGTTTTAACAGGACGATATGCAAAAAAAGAAATCATGGAAGCCGCCGACCTTGTAACAGAAATGAGAATGGTTAAGCATTATTTTAACGATGGAGTTAAAGCAAGAAAGGGTATTGAATCTTGATTGGTGAAATCACTTTGCTAAATCATCTTTGCTGAATATTTTATCTATAAAAAGTCAGGTAAAAAACTTACCCAACTGCGCATGGCAATTGCTTCTTCAATTTCTGCGACTGTTATTTTTTCAGACGCTTCAATGTCTGCAATAGTTCGAGCAATTTTTAATATGGCATGGCTGCCTCGTCCTGAAAGAGATTTTTCTTCAGAAATTGCTTCAAAACCTCGCCTTGCCTCATCTGTCAGTAAACATATTTTATTTATTTCTTCTGAGCTTAAATTACTGTTTTTCCAGTTATTTGTGTTATTGTCTGTTTTTAAAATATAATACATATTTCTGTCAATTTGAATTTCATAAACCGATTTAATTGTGTGTCGTATTTCTGCTGTGGATTTAGTCTTTACTCCCAAAAGACTTTCAGCTGTGGGAGCTTCAACATAAATGCGTAAATCAATTCTATCTAAAAGAGGTGCTGTTAATTTTTTCCAATATTTTTCCACTGATACCGGCGGGCAAGTGCAAAATTTATTTTCAGCTCCCAAGTTACCGCACGGACAAGGATTAACAGCAGCTAAAAGTTGAAACCGAGCAGGAAAAGTTGTCCTTCGCTCTGCACGACTTAAACTTACAATGCCTGTCTCAAGAGGGGCTCTAAGACTTTGTAAAACCGCAGCCTTAAACTGATTTGCTTCATCTAAAAAAAGAACACCACCGTGTGCAAGCGATATTTCGCCTGGCATACACTTTCCGGCACCACCTATAATACCCTCAAGACTTGCATTCTGATGAGGCATTCTAAAGGGTGGCCTTTTCATAAGTATTGAATTTTGAGAACCTTTCGGTAATAAACCTGCAATGCTGTAAATACGAGTTACCTGTTGCGCAGTTTTAAAATCCAAATCAGGAAGGAGTGATGAAAACCTAATCAGAGATAAAGTTTTTCCGCAACCGGGCGGACCATAAACCAAAAGATTATGACCACCGGCGGCTGCTATTTCTATACTCCTGAGTAATGATTCCTGTCCTCGCACATCACTGTAATCTTCTTTTAAATTGCCCTCATCACTCCATATAATTTTTCGCTCATTCGCAATTGATATATTATTATATTGTAAAAAATTTAAACCTGATTTGATTTTTGCAAAACTATCCATCGCTTCATTTAAATTTTTGACACCGTACACATTTACATTTCCCGGTATCAATGCTTCATCTTTATTTTCAAAAGGTACTATAAAATTTTTAATTCCGTTTTCTATACCTGCGGAAATTGCACCAAGTACTCCATAGACCGGCCTGACAGTTCCCGAAAGCTCCAGTTCTCCAATTATTAAAACCGATTTTTTGGGATTTTCATCTTCAGTATTTGCATCATTTTCATCTTTTTCAGAATATACCTGCTTGGAATTCAAAACAGCAACCGCAATGGGTAAATCAAATCCACTTCCGTCTTTTTTTTCACTTGCCGGACTCAAATTGATTAAAATACGCATCAGAGGAAATTCAAATCCTGAATTTTTAATTGCAACACGCATTCTATCCCGAGCTTCTTTTACAGCAGATCCCGGTAGTCCAACTATTTCAGCAACCGGTAATCCTGTTTTTAAATCTGCTTCAACTTTTATAATTTCACCTTCGTAACCAAAAGCAGAAAAACTAAAAATCTGAATTTCGTTCATTTATTCCTCTCAATTATATTTGAGTAAATTGCAAAAGCCGGACGAGTTTTGCAATTTCTTCCAAAATATACCAAAAAGCGCAATGAAATGAGCTTCTTTGGAGCCAATTGCTAAAGTAACCGACTTTTGCAAGTGGCTCATTTATTTTATCTTAGGTCGATACTACCGAATACTATTTTTAAAAACAGCAAAGTTTATTGAGCATCATAAAATTTTAACTTAAACACTATTAAGTTTAATTTTGCTTGTTGTAATGCTATTTTTGCTTTTTGAGTTGCAAATTTTTGTGCTTTATAATCCAATAAGCTAATTCTATTTGAATCAAGCAATGATTTTGCAGCTTCTAATCTAAGCATTGCTGTTTTTAGCAATGATTCAGCACTTTCCTTTTTTTGAGTTAAAAAAAGCATCGTATTTTGTAACTTAATTAAATCCATTTCATTGTTTTTAGCTTTTATCTTATTTTCTAACTTCTGTATTTCTTTTAACTCCTTAAAGTTTTTATTGATTGAATAAATTTTATCCCAGGGGTCTAAGCTAATTTTCATGCCGGCAGTAACTGACCATTTTAATTTTGCCGTTTTTCCAAAACCTGATTTAATACTTTTAGTAAAGCTTTCACTTTTTGAAAGAGGTGTTAAATTACAAGAAACGAAAAAAAATGGTAATTTATTCATTTCTGAAATAACCCTTTGATTCCATGCGGAATGAGTTTTTAATTTTTCCATTTCACTTGAAAGTAGCTTTTTAGGAACAACATTATCCAATATTTTTTCCAAACTTAAAATCCAACTATTAAAGTCCACAGGAATATCATTATCGGATAAACCAAGAGCTATAAGCATTCGATACGATTCTTGAAACATAATATCTCTTTTTGCTATATTATTTTTTTCTACTCGCCTGTTTTCTTCACCTCTGTTTAATTCAAGTGTGGACAATCGTCCTTGTTTCCATTTTATTTCTTCTGCTTTTTCAGAAAGATTTAAAATATTTAGCATTTCTATATCAATTGAACACAACTTTTTATAAAGGCAATATTCACCGATTGTTTTTACTGCTTGAGTTACTAAAGCTCGCTCTAAAATTGTTTTTTCTAAATGCAATATTTCAAGCTCATTATTTTGAGAATACATATCAGCTTTTGCTAAATCTTTAAGCATAGCCGGAGCAAGTATCCAAACAGGTAAGGTCAATTTAGCTCCGGTAGATAAACCATAATCAACTTTTTTTTGTTTTTTAAAGAAAACATCAATATCCTGAGTTGCAAATAAATTTAGCTGTGCACCCAATGGTAACAGTTGATTTATAGTCATTTGGAAGTTAGTTTTTGCAGAAATTGAATTTTGAGTATTAGTTTTTCCGCTTACTACTTCATTTGATGAAAAAAATAACTTAGGTACCCACCTGTATTTTTCTGATATTATATTTCTGATTGCAATTTTTTGAGTGTAAACATTAGTTTTATAAAATGTATTTTTTTCAATTATTTTTTCTAAAAGATTATTGTAGATATTATCTTCTGTAAAACCTGATACTGAAACTAAAAGTGCAGTTAAAATCATTATAAATATATTTTTTTTCATAGCCTTATCTCCAATTTCTTTAAGATATATTCAAAAATTCTTTCATCATTCACAATGATTTTTGCGTCTGTTTGCAGTCCTGATTTTAATGAAAAAACTTTGCCTTTTTTGTTTTTAAGATTAACAGTATTTGGTTTTACTGTTACCACATAGAAAGTTCCATTTTGACTACCCATTGCATCTGCCGAAATATTTACAACTTCACCTTCAACAGGGCTGTATTCATAAACAGGAAAAGCCGGAAATTTTAGTTTCACTTTCATACCTTTTTCAACTCGCCCTGCTTTTGATGAGGGTAATTTCATTTTAATTGTATACCCAAGCTCGGTTTTTGGAATTATTGTTAAAACATCTTTATTCGCAAACACGAAGTCGCCTTTATTAAGATAAGAAGACATAATAACCGTACCGTCAATTGGTGCCTTAATAGTTGCCATTTCAATTTCTGTTTGCACTTTTATTAAAACTTCTTCAAGATTTTGCCTTTGCAAACTCAACGATTCTTTTTCTTGTAAAAGTGAAGTTAAAAACTTATCATTAAAGCGCGATAAATTAAGCTCTGCTGTTTTTAAATTTCTGTCTAAATTTAGGAGTTTTTCGCGTGTTTGAATTTCAGCAGGCAATTTTTTCTCATCATCTAAGTACTTTTGATGTATTTCACAAAGTTCAATTAAACTTTTTTTGATTTTTTCAAAATTATTCACCCTCGACCATGCTATAATCCTTTTTTTTGAAACACAATTTTTATTTTTATAAAAACTTTCTATCATAGCCTCTACATCTTCTTCTTTTTCCAATAAGAGTTTTAACTTGGATAAAATATTTTTTTCAGTAACTTCTTCATTGATTGTTTTTAATTTTAAAATAACATCACCTTTTTTTACGGTTTGCCCATCTACAAAAAAAACATTTTCTATTTCACCGGCTCTGCGAATTTTTATGTTTGAAACATTATCAGAAGGACGCACTATGCCAACGGTATGAACAACAGACTCTCGTTTGCCTAAGAATACCCAAGCAAAAAAAAGCAATAAAATAAATGATATAATAAAAATCATTTTAGATTCAAATTCACTTTTCATTTCATAAAAAAAGTCCGTTGTATACGATAAATCATTAGTATGTATAATAGCTTTCATGCCGCTACCCCCGTGTTTTGTATATTCCATAAATCATAATACTTACCGGCTTTGTTAATAAGCTCTGAATGTGTACCTTCTTCAATTATTTTACCTTTGTCAAAAACAAATATTTTATCACAATGCTCTACGGTAGAAAGTTTATGTGAAATCGTTATAGATGTTTTGTTTTCAAAAAGCATATTTAAATTTCTCATTACACTTTGTTCTGTTTCATTATCAAGCCCTGATGTGCCTTCATCTAATATAAACATACCCGGATTTTTAAGTATAACTCTGGCTATTGCAATTCTTTGTCTTTCTCCGCCTGAAAGGGTTGCCCCCCGCTCACCAACTATAGTGGCATATCTTTCAGGAATTCTTCTGATAAATTTATCTGCCTTTGCCATAATAGATGCCATAAATAACTTTTGCATTGAAACATTTGGATTTGCCATTCTAATATTATCTGCGATACTGCCTGAAAACAATAATATTTCTTGTGGCACATAACCAATTTTATTTCTAATTGCATCAGTTTTATAATCATCTATATTTTGTCCATCAATTAAAATTTCGCCTTTATCTGCTTTATGAAATTTCATTAAAAGTTTTGCAACGGTACTTTTTCCTGAACCTGATTCACCTACAAATGCAACTTTACTACCCGCTTTGATTTTTAAGTTAATATTTTTTAATGTTTCTTCTCGTGAGCCATAACAAAAAGATACATCTTTAAACTCAATATTACCTTCAATATTATCCAGATTTAATTTTTCGGTATTTTCTGTTTCATCTTCTGTTTGTTGGTCAAGAATTTCCGCCAATCTTTCGGCTGAAGTTTTTGCTTCCTGTAAGTTAGGTTGTAGTGTCAACAATCTAAAAAGCGGACCTAAAAAATATCCGGATAAAATTATAAATGAAATAAGCTGGCCTAAGCTCATAGTGCCTTTTAATATGTTTATACTTCCAATCCAGTAGATAGCAAGCATACCGCATTTTTCAACAAAATACTGAACACTGTTTTGTAAATTTTCCATTGAGCGAATATCAATATTTTTACGCGCCGCATTGACAATTGAAAATTCTGCCCTGTCTAAAGCCTGCTCTTCAGCGGCAATGGATTTTACTGTTTCAATCCCGTTTACCATTTCGACCATACAAGATTGTCTTTCCGCTTCTGCAATCGCTCTAAGTTTTATTTTACGCCTATAAGGTTTAACAAATAAAAAAACTATTAAAGCCCCGATTAAAACTGAAGCAATCGATATAAACAATAGTTTTGAACCAAATAAAAATAAAATCCCCCCTCCAAATACAATCATTACCGAATCCATAATGATAGATAAAGCCGTTGATGAAATTAAATTTCTAATTCGTGAGCTGTCATACATTCTGGAAAGTATTTCGCCTGTTTTGCGTTTTGCAAAAAATGACATTGGTAGTTTAACTACATGTGTAAAATAGCTGACCATTAATGTAGTGTCTATCTTATGCCCCATGAATATAAGCAATTGGTTTCTTGCAAACATTAAAAGTGCCTGAAAACAAATAACACCAAAGAAACCAATTGAAAATACAGTTAATGTTTTTTCTAATCCTGCCCCAAGAACTTCATCAATTAAAAATCTAAAATAAAATGCCGCAAGTATTCCAAAAACACTTAAAATTAAACTTGCAATAAATACTTGAATACATATTTTTTTATGTGGTTTTAATAAAGAAAAAAATCTAAACAAATCATTTTTTGAATTTTCTAAATCAGCAAACTGCTCTGTAGGGCTTAGCATAAAAAAATAGCCAGTCCATAATTTTTGAAACTCGACAATTTTAATTGTGTCATTGCCATAAGCAGGATCCATAATTTCAACAAGCCCTGATTTTTTATCAAACTTGTTGGCTACAATATAATGCTCTGTAGATGTTTTTTTTGTATGAGCAATAAACGGATAAGAAATGCCGTCTGCAATTTCTTTTTTATCTGAAAATACTGCACGGCAATTGAAGCCTAATTTTGCGGCAGTTTTTACTAAACCTAATCCCAAAGTTCCACTTCTGTCCGTTTGCGCCAAACTACGAATTCTTTTTAATGATATTCGCTTTCCATAATGCCTTGCTACTGACGAAATACATGCAACTGCACAATCAGTTTCGTCTTTTTGCAATATTACTTTTCCAATCATTTTGACCTCCATTATAAATATACAGAAAAAAAATAAAAATGGTATCGGTACTTGAATTATTTTTTAAAATTAAAAAGAAAAAAAATTAAACAAAATGGTTTAGATGCGTAAATATTTTCAGAATACCGGCGTGATTGACAGTACGCTTAACCTGATTTTAAGTTTGCCGTTATCCTTTCGCTCGATTAAATAAAACAAAAAGACCTTTGCACGGAGTAAAAAGCGTCTATTGTATTTTAAGAAAAGAGCGAAAGATTTAAGGCGAACGCGGGTTGGTGCTTTAGCACAAATTTTTATTTTTTAAATTTAAATAAAAAGAATAAATTATTTCCATGCTAAATAAAATTCCCGGAAATAAAAAAAGCGATAAAACCGAAAGAAGTATAAATAAAAAAGTTAGTACCAAAAGAAGCGTGGTGATAATTGGGTGGTAAATAAAAAGTTTAAAGCTGTTTTGAAGGGTTTTAAAATTGAGAGGAGAGGTGTTGGAAAGTTGAGGAAGCGTCCAAAGAGCAGTGTTTTGCAAAATAAAAAAAATAAAGATAATGAAAAATGCAATTAAATTATGTCCGGTGTTAAGAGCTTGGCGAAATGTATAATGAAGCAACACAGTTGTCGTAAATTCAAAAATTGAAAACAGGAAGGCTTTTTTTAAAAGTAATGAAGAAAAATGAGGAGTGGTTTTTTGAGTGAAGATTTTAAATAAGGGCAATGTGAAGAAGAATATTATAAATAAATGAAGCATTTTTAATAGTTGTGTAAGTTGATTTGAAAAACGAGTTATTGAAAAAAGAAAATAAAATGTAAGGTATAAAATTATAAATACGAAATTTAAAAGAAGCATTTTTTTTAAGTGCTTTAGGCAGTACGTTATAGCCTGTTTAGATGTTTCCAAAATCATAATTTATACTAGCATAAAAAAAGAGTTTATGCTATAATCACGAAAAATATTATTTAGTGTGTAAAGATTTATGTGGAGGAAAAATGCACATTTTTAAAAATTTAACTTTGAGGCTTTTGCTTATAGCTGTAATAGGCAGCCTTTTTATAATGTCATGCAATAGTAAAAATAAAGGCTCTGAAAATAAAACAGAGATTTTACTTTTTATTCCGGGTGAAAGAAATAGCGGCAATATTTATGATACGCTTGCAACGGGAGTTGAGCGAGCCGTTGAAGAAGCCAAAAAAAACAATAAGCCAGTTTCGCTGACTGTTGTTGAAGCAGGACTGAGCCAGTCGCTTTGGCTTGATAAACTTACGGCAGTTACTGCAGAAGAGAAGTATGATTTAATAATTTCGTCTAATCCGTCTCTTCCTGACCTGATTAAGATTGTATTAGAACAATTTCCAAATCAACAATTTTTGGTGTTTGACGCTTTTTCAAATGGGATGCCACAAATTACAAGTTTTAATTATAATCAACATGAACAAGCTTATGTGTCAGGGTTTATTTCCGCTCTTGTTACCACAAGCAAAATGAAATATGCAAATGATAAAATAAAAATCGGTTTGATTGCAGGGCAAGAATACCCTGTGATGAATGAAATAATTTTACCGGCGTATATTGAAGGTGCTAAAGCAGTTCACCCTGAAATAGAAGTTGATTTCCGAATTGTCGGTAATTGGTACGATGCTTCAAAGGGATACCGGCTTGCACAAACAATGTATGCCAACGGTTGTGATGTTATTATGCCAATTGCCGGCGGTGCAAATCAGGGGGTTGTAAGTTGTGCAACAGATTTAGGTTTTTATATTTCATGGTTTGATGCAAACGGATATAATAAAGCAAAAGGTTATGTTATCGGCTCGTCAACTATAGATCAAGATAAGCTGGCATTTGAGCAAACTTTGAAGTTTATTAATGGCACAATGAAAAAAGGATTACATACAACCCTAACAATGGCTGATGGCTATGTTAGATTTATAGAAGACGATCCTGTTTTTATATCAACAGTACCTGAAGACATTCGCAAACTGCAAAGTAATATGATAAAAAAAATACTTTCAGGTGAATTAAAATTATCGGTAGACTAATTTGAGTTTAGAAACAATAGAATTAAAAAACATAACAAAAATTTTCTCAAATAAAAAGGTGTTGGACGATTTTAGTATGACTTTCAATAAAGGGAAGATATATGCTTTATTTGGAGAAAATGGAGCAGGAAAATCGACATTAGTAAAAATTTTAACAGGTCTTGTAGAAAAAACTAAGGGGACAATAAAATTAAATTCAAATGAGGTTAGTTTTAAATCACCTTATGATGCTATTAACTGTGGCATTGGAATTATACACCAAAACCCGTATTTACTTGAAGATGCTACTGTATTTGAAAATATTGTAATAGGCGTAAACACTCCAAAAAAACTTTTTTTCAATTTCAAAAAATTCAAAACTAAAATTAAATCACTAATGGATTTATTAAGTGTGGAACTAAATTTAGATGCTAAAGTCAATACCTTAACAATGGAAAAAAAGTTTTATACCGCATTTATCGCCGTGATGTTTAACAATCCTGATTTTATAATTTTTGATGAGCCGTTACAAGATTTTTCCAATGAAATAAAGCTAAACTTTTTCGACAAACTGAAAGAATTAACTCTTTCAAATAAACTTGGAATTATTTTTATTACTCACAAGTTAAATGAGATTTTGAAATTTGTCGATTATGTTTCGGTTTTAAAAAAAGGCAGGCTTATAAAAACTTTTCCGGCAATATCAAAAGACGAAATTCAGACTTTAATAACAGAGCCTGCAAAAATAAATCAGTTACATCAGGATATTCTAAAACCTGTTCCGGCGCTTATAATCCAAAATTTTACTGTATCAAATTATTTAGATATTCAAAGTAAAAATAAAACAATAAGCATATCATTAAAAGCATATAAAAAAAATATTACAACAATTAGTATTTCTTCGGATAGTGAATTTCATATAATAGAAAATATGTTTTTTGGTACATTACCCGAAAAATATAAAAACCAAGCTACCGGCACAATAAAATTTTTGAATAACAATGTTAAAAGAAAAACTATTAATGCAAATCATATCACTCCTAAAATTTTAAGACAAAACAATGTTGCCTTAATTCCTGCAGACAGATACTTTAAAGGCTCAAATCCTAAACTTACAATTTATGAAATGCTTATATCAAACAACTGTAACACATTTTTTCTGAACAGATCAAAAAAAATTGAAATATGTAAAAATATTTTATCCGAGCAAAAAATTGATGCAACTCCAAACATGCCGGTAGCAACACTTTCAGGAGGTGAATTACAAAGGTTAATTTTGGCAAGGGAATTATATTCCAATCCGGATATTTTGATTTTATCAAGACCGGAACAGGGTTTAGATTCTGAAAAAAAAGAGCATTTAAAAATAATTCTAAAAAAACAAAAAGAAATGAATACAAGTATTATTATTTTAACCGGATTTTCTGAAGATAATATTCTAAAAGATATTTTTGATAAAAACTATTTATACAAAAACGGGAGGCTTTGTGAAATTTAAAATTAATGCCGTAATTGCTTTTTTAACAGGACTCCTGCTAATATCATTGTTAATTGTATTTACATCGGACACGCCCTTTTCATCATTATATCATTTTTTTTCAAAGCCTTTTACATCTAAATGGCATTTTGGTAATATGCTTAATCATTTTGCCATGCTGTTATTTGCCGGTTGTGGAGCTTTTTTTGCATTTCAAACTCAAAACTTAAATTTAGGCGGGGAAGGACAAATATATATTTCAGGATTACTTACGGCATTGTTATTCAAAACATCGTGGCAAATACCTGCCCCACTACAATTCTCTGTGGTGCTCATCATAATTTGTGTAATTTCAGGCTTTATCGGATTTATTTCAGGTTATTTAAAAATGAAATACAATATTACAGAAATACTCACAAGTTTTTTAATTTCATCAGCAATACTTCCTGTTACGGATTATTTGATTAGTAATCCATTGAGAGATAACACTTCTAACCTTCTTGGAACAGCTCCAATTAACGAAAGTTTCAGATTAACCAAAATTTTTCCGCCCTCTAATTTAAGCCCTTCATTTTTTATTGCAATCTTAATTACAGTCATGCTTAGCGTTTTATTAAATTATACACGCTTTGGGTATAAACTAAAAACATCGGGTATTGCCCCTGAATTCGCACAGTTAGCAGGATTTAATTATAAATTTACACCGGTTGTCGGAATGAGCGTATCGGCTATGCTCTACGGAATGGCGGGATTTTTTGCAATCACCGGAACTTGGTCAATATGTCATTTAGGCTTTTCAAACGGAATGGGCTGGAGCGGTTTAGCTATAGGTTTAATGTCAGGCTCAAGTTTTTATTCTGTAATACCGGCAACATTTATATACGCATGGATTGACTCAGCGGCATCTGCAGGAATATTAAGCGGTCTATTTAAGTTTAACACTGCAATATTCTTACAAGCAGTTATACTTTTAATCATTTCTGCAAAGCTATTTTCAAGGAAGGAAAAATGCAAACATTAATTCTTATTCTTAAAATTTCAAGTCCACTATTATTTGCCACACTTGCAGCATTGGTTACAGAATATGCCGGAGTTCTTGCTATTTTTATCGAAGGGATAATTAACTTATCAGCATTTCTATTTGTAACATTTACTATTTTAACAGGCAACTTACTTTTAGGAATGATACTTTCGAATATAACATCAATACTGTTTATTTTTATATTGGCTGTATTCACACATAAAACAAAGGCGAATCCCTTTTTAGTCGGATTATCTATTAATCTATTTTCAGCAGGAATAATCATGTTTTTAAAAATACTGTTATTCAAAAATAATACGGTCATTTCTTTCAATAACTTTTCTTCAACCACAAACATACAACCATTTAACAGCATTATACCCACACTGATTGCCTGTGCTTTTGCGACAATAATTTTTATTTTTACGCAATACTCGTATCAAGGAATAAAATTAAAATATTCAGGAACAAACCCGGAAACATTCTTGGTACGTGGTAACAACCCTGCCAAATATAAAATAGTATCGTGGATAATTGGGACATTCCTGGCATCATCTGCGGGAATAACTATGGCATTAAACCTCGCCGCATACAGTCCCAATATAAGTTCGGGAACCGGCTGGATAGCTTTGGTTGCAATTTTTCTTGGATATAAAAATGCACTATTATGTATTCCTGCGGTGATAATTTTTTCTGCGGCTCAGTATTATACAAACATACTTCAAACCGCCTCTATTATTCCAAAAAGCATAATCCTTGCTCTACCGTATATTTTCGCACTGTTTATTTTTACGCTTACACAAATATTACAAAATAAAGCGAGTAAAAAAAACTAAGAGCCTTTAATTTTTTGCCGTTGCAAGTTTTGAATAACCACTAAGATAATCTTCTCTTGTTGCAATTGCCGCAGAAATAGGTAAAGGATTACTTTCGGTTACATGCTCAGAAAAAAGACAAATCAAAGCATTCTTTTCGGTTATCTCACAAATAGCCTCAACATCATACTCGCTATTTGCAACGGCAATACAGCCGCCTCTTTTATTCATAACCATATTGTTTTTTCCAAAGATGTAATCATCGCCCATGAAAGTACACCGAACACCGGCAATTTGGGCAAAGTCATCTACAAAAATCGGCAATTTAAATTTAAAATTCGGCAATAATGAAATACCCAAAATGTGAGGTTTATTTGAAAAAGCTAAAACTTCATATTCTCTATTAGCGTTAAAAATACAATCGGCAAGATTTGAATGAGGTTTATTTCGATATTCTATTTTAATACTTGATTTACTTTCGTCAAAAGGCAACCTACCGCCTGAAATTCTGTCTATAATTTCAAGACACACCTTTTCAATCCTTAAAGCAATTTCAAAACAATCATCTTTATTTTCAGCAAAAAATATCGCACCATGATTTGCCATTAAAACCCCGCCCATGTTTCCAAGTCTAACGGCTTTTTCGCAAACATTATCGGCAAGCTCCTTAGTTCCGGAAGGTGCATATTTTGAAATTGGAATTAAACCGCCTGCAAACTCAGGTAATTTTTCAGCCATATCATGCTTATTTAAATCTACAAATTCAGGGAATATACTCAATACTGTTGCCGCCAATTGATGTGTGTGTATTATAAAATTAACTTCAGGTTTTGCTTTATATATACCGGCGTGCATGGCGGTTTCTGAAGAAGGTTTAACATCACCCGAATAGCTCAAATCATGCAGATTTATTTCAACAATCTGTTCAGGCGTAAGATATTTATAAGGCAAACCGCTTGGAGTAATTAAAAAAGACGACTCATCTATTCTTGAACTTACATTACCCCATGTGCGGGTAATAAGAGCATGAGCGACAAGTTTATTTCCGGCATCAATCACGCATTGTTTTTTTTGCTCTAATTTAGTTTTATTCATTGACACCCCCAAATAAAGCATCTGACGCTTAAACCAATATATGAGGAAATTGCAAAAGTAACCGACTTTTACAAATGGCTCATACAGTAAGTATATCACTATTTAGGATTATTTTCAATTAAACAAGAAAGTGAATTATAAAAACCTACTCATTTTCAGCCAAACATTGCATAATGACAGAATACGAAAAACCTTTTCGCAACATTGAGCGAATAAGTTTTTGTTCGCATTGATTATGCCCAACCTGTTTTTGCAATGCCCGCCTGCACAAATCCGCCTCATCCACATCGTCAAAAAAATCGGAAAGCACAGCTTCAGCAGTTTGCCGTGAAATACCTTTTTTATACAAACCCGCCTTTAGTTTAATCTTCCCCTCAGGCTTAAGGCGAATTCTAGCACGAAGCCAAGATGCCGCAAACCGACTGTCGTCAAGATAGCCCTTTTCTTGCAAAAAATCCAAAGCAGGCGAAAACTCCTCTGTCAAAAATTCCTTGCCGGAAAGCTTCCTTTCCAACATAAAGCGACTTTGCTCTGCACGATTTAAATAATCCAATGCCTTACACTCGGCGAAATACCGCCTAACCGCAATATAAAGCTCATTGAGCATATCTTCCGAAAAAACAGAGCCTTGTGAAAAAAAAGAGTAAAAATCACCAATGTCAAGATTAAAATATATAAGGCGGGTAAAAAATGAACGCCCGTCCGAAAGCGAAATCTTAACTTGCGTATCGCCTGCGGACAGGGTTTCTGTCAACTCCGTAATAAAAACAGAGTTATCGTTTACTGAACTGGAAGCGTCTTCTGGCACCGCGTTGACCGTACTTTTTCCTTTCAACCATTCTGGAATCTCTGGTAAGCAAACCATTTGCTTTCAGAGGGCTGTGGTTTGATGCATCAACTTGAGCTAAAGCACGGGCCAAACCGTGCGAGCAAGCTCCTGCCTGACCACTCAAACCGCCACCGCGAACAGTAATCACAATATCATATTTTGAATCACTGCCTGTAATAAGCAGGGGCTGTTTAGCAGCTTGAACTTGCTCAGGTGTCGCAAAGTAATCGTTTATATCCTTATTATTGATTTTCAACTCACCCTTACCGTTACGAATATAAACACGAGCAACCGATGTCTTTCTTCTTCCTGTTCCAATTCCAATGTTCTTCACTAAATTACTCCTTAATTTACATTAAAGCAGACTTCCAACACTAAAAGTTTTAGAAATCTCCATTTATAGCTTCAGGATTCTGTGCCGCATGAGGATGCTCATTACCGGCATAAATCTTAACATTCTTCAGAAGCTTCCTGCCAAGCGGCCCGCTTGGAAGCATTCCCTTAATAGCCAACATTAAAGGCTTAGTAGGGTGCCTATCAATCAATTCTGAAAAATTCACGGTCTTCAGTCCGCCTACATAACCTGTATGATGGTGATAAAGCTTATCGTCAGCCTTATTTCCGGTTACAGCCACCTTTCCGGCATTGATTATAACAATGTAATCTCCCGCCTCTTGATTTGGCGCAAAAGTAGGTTTATGCTTACCTCTCAACATCGCCGCAGCCTTAGCCGCAACACGCCCAAGCGACTTGCCGTCAGCATCCATCAAATACCACTTTCGTTCGATGTCCTTGTCTTTCAAAAAAATAGTTTTCATATCAGTCCTTTCCTAAATGGATAAATTTGCAGATAATCGGGTCTGACGAGTATATACGAAAATGCCGGTTTTGTCAAGGTTTTTTTGCCTATTTTTAGCATTATTTTTTTTCGTTATTTAAAGCCGAAAAATATTCTTAAAAAGAACATTTTTCGGCTTTGCACCCCGCTCGCTCGCATAATCTTCCGTCCTTTACCGCAAAACTAAATCGGCGTTTTCCACTGTCGCTCCAACCGCCTCTTTTAACTCAACAATCGGACGGAAGGATAGACTACCGCTCGCTAAAATCAGGTTAACCGCTTTTGTTAAACACTCCGGTTTACTTATAAACGCCCCGAATTAAACAACGCTTAGATACAGCGTTTCAGTTGTATGTATCGCGTTTCAAGTGGACAGGATGTCCACTTGAAAATATATCAAAAGCAATGTTTTGAACTAATGTTCAAAACTTGTAGATTTTTTCATACCGGAAGTTGAAAAAAAGTCGTGGGGGTAGCGGAAAAACAATTGCCTTGCTTAAATTTTTAAGCAATCGAGGCTGACGTGAGGAAGACTCGATATAATTGAAAACCAGAAAAAAGGCAATTTTTTGCAAGCGAGGGGGATACTCCCCCTCCATTATTTACTCGATATTTACAAAAAATCGTTTTATGTATCTAATGCGCTCATCTGCTTTGTCCCAATAATCGCTTTCGGGAAATGTTTGCACCAGAGTTTTGTATGAAGCATAGGCGGCTTTAATGTTTTTTTCAGGGCCGTTGATTTCGTAGGCTTGGCCGCGTAAGAACCAACCTTCATCGAGTCGGGTAGATGAGGATACAAAAAAGTCGTTAAGCGTTGCGATGGCATCTTTTGCTTTGCCGTGCGCAATTTCGTTTCGGGCTTTTTTCAGAAGCTCACCGGCGCTTGCGGAAATAACAGCGGTTTCGTCATTGTGTATGATAATGTCGTTTGCGGGGTTTACAATTGCTTTAGAGGCTTTTTTCCCGCCCGTTGCAGGTATACCGTTTTTGGCTTCACCGTAACTTTTAGGGTTTTTGTTAACCGGTAAGACATATTTAGGTGCATACACTTTTGCAGGTGCAGATGCAACTTTTTCTGCAACGGAAACACCTAAGGCGTCTAAGATGAATTTATCGCTGTATACATCAAATCTGGAAAAATGCAAAATGTAGTCGCCGGTTTTACCTGCAAAAAATCTGAATTGAGTGTCGCCTTTTTGAAATTTTCTCTGCTCATAGTAAAGGCCTTTTTTCGATGTTTCTTCACCCAAAAAAACCCATTTTTCGCCGGGGTATGTAACAACCAGCCGTTGCCCTTGTCGCATTTTAACACGCCTTGAAATTACAAACTCTTCTTTTTCGTTGTTGTCAGAATTTGAAATGCCCGAATAAGCCTTTGACGATTTATCATAAGGTTTTTTAGTATCTACAATTTTATTTGTAGCCTCGCTTATCGGGTCATTAAATTCGGTTTTTGCAGTGTCACTTTTTTTATTGTCGCTTTTTGCACTATCTGATTTGGGTTTATTATTTATGGCAGAAATCGCTTTTTTCGGTTTTGCATCATTCTTTGAAGTTTCGGTTGCCGGCGTGTTTTTTTTAATAACTGTTTTTGGCTTGGCATTTTCTCCTGTATTTTTTTCGGTCGAGTTTTCGCCTGTGGTAGAACTATCTTTGTTTTCAGCATTTTGGGTTTTATCGACAGTATTTTTTTTATTGGCATTCATATTATCTTTTTTATTGTCTTTTTTATTGTTGTCTTTTTTTTCAGATTGAGTCTTTTTCGGCTTCAGGCTAACTTTCTTTTTCTCGGCACTCGGTTGAGCTGTTTTTTCCGATTTTTGTTTTTCCGAATTTGCTTTTTCACTTGTAGTTTTTTCAGGCAATGCTTTTTCGGTCTCTTTAACTTTATCGCTTTTTTTAGTTGATTTAGGCTTAATTTTTGAATTACCGGAGTTTGTACGCCTCTTTATAACTATGGTTTTCTTTTTGGCACCATCTAATGTAGCTATTTTGGTTACATTTGGTTTTTTCGCCTTACCTGAACCGTCAGTAGCAGATTTTTTATTATCTTTTTCGGCCACAGTCTCTTTTTCAATTTTTTGCTTTTCCGTATTTTTACCGTCTTTAGTTGTTGCACAAGACTGAAACGAAAGCAAAAAAAACGCACAAAAAATTCCCGCGAAAATTATTCTTTTCATTCTGTCCCCTCCAATAAATCTTTTATTTTTTCTTCATTTTTTTGATGAAGCTCTTGCATCGTTTTTTCATTCGGATAAAAATAGAACTCCATAACATCTTCTTCCAACCAAGTCTTTTTTTGCTCACGCGAAAACTGAACAGGCGGAAGCTGTAACGGCTCATCGGAAAGCCAAAGCATGTTGGGCTGGATTTTCACGCTTTTTAATACCTCTGCCGGCTCACCGGTTTCATCTTTTTTATTCACCTGACTTAAAATAAAAATTATTCCTAACGCAATAAAAACGATTGTTAAAGCAATTATACCCAGAAGCTTCAATAATCTTACACCTTTGAGAGTCTTAAATTTAGAAATAATGTTTTCTTTCATTCTAATTCAGCCCCTTGCGAAGGTGCTTCCTGCCCGTCTTTTTTTATTCTTTTCGGCGGATGAGGCGGAATATAAATCCCTTCTTCCGCAGGTACATCTTCTTCAATAAAGCCTTCCATATCACGCTCAACTTTTGAAGTTTCATTTATCACTGCTGAATCTTTATCCAGCTTGACTGAAATAACGGTTGACACTCCTGATTCCTGCATTGTAACACCGAGCATTGAATTCGCACCCAACACTGTTTTCTTATTATGTGTTATAACAACATATTGACTTACATTCGCAAACTCTTTAAGCGTTGTAATAAACCTGATAACATTAGGCTCATCAAGGGCTGCATCAATTTCATCTAAAAAACAAAATGGCGAAGGTTTTACCATATATGTGGCAAACAATAATGCAACCGCCGTCATCGATTTTTCACCGCCTGAAAGAAGCCCTATGTTTTCAAGTCTTTTACCGGGTGGTTGGGCAAAAATATCTATTCCCGACTCAAGCACATTCTTAGGGTCAACCAAACGAATTTCAGCCTTCCCTCCGCCGAATAAGCGTCTGAACATATTATGAAAATTACGCTTAATTTTATGATATGTCTCCAAAAAAATCTCTGTCGACTCAGTGCGTATTTCATCGGTAATTCGCTGTAAATCGTCTTTTGCCTTTTTTAAATCCGCTATTTGATTTGTTAAAAAATCGAACCGTTCTTTTACTTCCGCAAATTCCTCAATTGCCATCTGGTTTACACTTCCGAGCGTATGAAGGCTCTGCTTTAACACCGCTAAATCACTTCTAAGCTCCGGCTGAGTAACTTTAATTTTAAACATTCGCTCTTCAAACTCCATCAAATCCCGTGAATGATTTTCGCGAAAATTTGTTTTTATCCCGTCAATTTCGGATTTCAAAACCTCTGCCCTCATAAAATGATTTTCCAAACGACCTTGAACCTTGTTCAACTCATCGGTTATTCCCGTCAGCCTGCTTTTCTTTGCCGACAAGTCGGAATTTTTTACCGTAATTGCCTGCTCAAGATGAGCCAACTCATCGGTGAGTTTTTTACCCTTTAACTCAAGACTGTTAATTTCGCCTTCCAGTTCCAGAAGTTTTTCTTCGTTTTCATCAAAATTCTTTTTTTCAAGAAAAATATCGTTTTCCAAATCACGCAAAATATTCTGTTGCGAAATAAGCTCTCGTTTCAAAATAGAAGTTTGTTTCTCTGCAGATTCTGTTTGAGCTATGGCACTCGCCTCATTTATTCTAAGTCCGTTGAGGGTAGAATTATAATCATCAATCTTAACCGACAAAGACGCTATCTCATCATTAAAAACGGATATTCTTTTTCTGTTACTTTCGATAGCATTACGATTATCTTCTATTAACTTATCTACAGAGCGTTTTTTGGTAATAATACCTTCAGGCGACAAAAACTCATCAATAAAACCTACGGAAGTCGTTTTGTACACCTTTAAATTTTCCTCAAGACTCGCCGTAATTTTTGAAAGTTCCTGAAAGCCCTCAACAGCACCATCCAAAAACTGCTTAACCTCAGATGCACTTGGATTACTAATCGTAGAAAAATCGGAAAAAATATTTTTCCTTCCATTGACAAGCACTTTTAATTGCTCCAAAGTATTAAAAACCGCCGATTCCGAATCCCTGCGATTTTTCGCAGAATAGCCTGCGAGACTCAACTTTTCATCAAGCTCGGTAACAATATCTTCCGTAATACCGTGTAACTGCTTTTCCAATTCAAAGCGGGCATTATCCAAAGACTCAATTTTAGATTCGCAATTCTTAACATCAGTCTTATTTGAATCAATTTTCAAACTCGCCGACTTAATATTCTCCTCAAACAAAGCAATATTCTTTTTTATATCATCAACCTTTTTTTTAAAATTGCGTATTGCAACCGCCTGACCGTCCAAATCATCTTGTAAATCATTAATTTTTTCTTCCAGCCCTGACTTTCTGCCCTCAAGAGCGGAAATCTTTAACTTCAAGTCCGACTTTTGTTGCTGATATATTTTTGCCTGCTCTTTTTTTGTTCTCTGCTCGGCGGCAATGCTAAAAATATTTTGTTGCTTTAAATTTAAATCTTCTTGCATCTCATTGATTAAATCCAAATTCTCGGTCAACGAATTATTTATAGACGAAAGTTTATCGTTAAGCTCATCTCTCTTTTGAGTAGTTTTTTCAATGTCGTTTGAACGTTCGTGAAGTCTCTCGTTACATGCTCTTAACTTTAAAAGCTGAATATCAAGCTCATACTGAAAAATCTTATCTCTTAAATCACGGTACTTTTTTGTCTTTTCGGCCTGAATCTTCAAACTGTCATAAGAGCGCTTAACCTCACCCAAAACCCCGTCAACCCGCTTCATATTCTCTTCGGTTCTTGCAAGATTTCTTTCAGCCTCAATTCGCTTAACCTTAAAACGGGTAATTCCGGCCGCTTCTTCAAAAAGGTATCTCCTGTCCTCAGGACGACTGGACAAAATCTGATCAATTTTCCCCTGCTCCATAACAGAATACGCCACCTTACCGATACCCGTATCCCAAAACAGCTCTTTAAGCTCGCGCAACTTTGACGGCTGATTATTTATAAAATACTCACTTTCACCTGACCTGTACAGCCGCCTTTTTATACCAATTTCGGTTAAGTCCAAATCCAAAAGACCGGCTTCATTACTAATAGTAAGCGTAACCTCGGCAACATTCAAAGGTTTGCGAGTTTCAGTTCCGTTAAAAATAACATCTTCACTCTTTACCGCCCTAAGAGTCTTATACGACTGCTCACCCAGAACCCACTTTATGGCATCTACAACATTACTTTTTCCACAACCATTCGGTCCCAACAACGCAGTAATCCCGTCAGCAAACTCAATACGAGTCCTGTCAGGAAAAGATTTAAAACCAAACAGCTCAAGACTTTTTAGAAACATTAAAATTTCCTCGATAATTCCAAATTAGGACAGCAAGCCACCCACTTAAACATTATAGCAGTTTTTCCATTTTTATTCAACTATTTACAGCTTACGCCACCCCGCGATAGCCGCATAATCTTCCGCTCTTTACTGAAAAATACACTCGCCGTTTTACGCTCTAGCTCCAACCGGCTCTACTGCCACAAAAAGCGAGCGAAAGGATAGACGGCTATCGTTAAAATCAGGTTAATCGACCTGTTCAAAATGCCGGTTTTCTGCAAAAGCACCCCGCAAACAAAACCTTTAAAGGTAAATCTGTATTTTTTTGTCATAAAGGTTGTTAATTCCGTCAATTTGCAGTATACTTATAACAAATGAGGAAATTGCAAAAGTTTTGTAATTTATTCCAAAATATACCAAAAAGCGCAATAAAATGAGCTTCTTTTAAGGTTTAAGCGTAATTTTACCGAAATTTAATTGTTATAGCATTACAGTGTGTCAATGACCAATGAAAATTTCACCCTAAAAAGCATGAAATTTGCCAGTGAAAATTTCACTCCTGGTTTATCAAGCTGATTTGGCATCTTCAAAAA
>PDOP01000049.1 GCA_002749205.1 Treponema sp.
TAGTAACGGTTAAAGGCAAGGAGTATTTGTTGAAAAGGTACATGGGATAGATTAACTTTCTATGTAGGCTTGACAAAAAATATAGAATGTATTAAAATTCATACAGAAAGGAAAAGGAAGAATGCAAGAAAAAGTATTAAGTGTAAAAAATCCATTCTCATATTTAATCATTTATGGCGGAAAAGATGTTGAAAATCGAACATGGAAGACTGATTATAGAGGCAGACTTTATATTCATTCTAGTGGAAGACCTATGTTATTCTTTCCTGATGAAATTTATGATATGGCTGAAAATTTGCAAGAAGATAAAAAGCAAAAAAAATATTTTGAAAAGTTAGATGATGTCTTAATAAATTTACGAGATAAATATGTTCAAATTGGTAAAGATAATAATCTTGAAGGAGATGAGCTTTTTAAATTTTTAAAAAAGAATGCAGTGGATTTTTCGATTTTTTCTTATCAATCAATAATCGGCTATGTTGATTTAGTTGACATAGTACAAGATAGCCTTAGCCCATGGGCAATAGACGGACAGTATCACTGGATTTTAGAAAATCCGACACCACTAAAAGAGCCTATCAATCAAGTTAAAGGTCGGCTTGGATTGTGGAATTATAACCTACCTGAATAATCAATATATAATAATATTCAATTTGTTTTACCTCTTTATTATATAGTATAATCTTTCTATAAGAAAACTTATAGGAGGTTTATTATGTTTAATCTTTTACACTTTGAGGATTTTATATTTCTTGACCCTCATGGTAAAAAAGGCGGTAAATCCAAAGCAGAAAGAGACAAAGATTACACCGATACAGTTTCTCAGTGGCACAAAGCCCACAAATGGGGAAACGGTAGGCGATAATCTATGAAAAATCTGTATTCCTCAATACAGTACATGGCGGATAATATAAAGTCCGCCATTGTTCTTTACTCACTAGGTGCAGACAGCACAGTAATGCTAGACCTTTTTCAAACATTTATGAAGGGTCGCTACACCCCTGTATTCTTGTACTATTGCGAAGACCTAGAAAGTAAGAATAAAGTAATCCGGTATTATGAAAAGCGGTATAACATAAAAATCGAGCAATACCCACATTATGAAACCTCTTATTTAATTTCACGAGAAGGGCGAAAGATTAAACGGCTTACAATGGCTGATACATTTTCGGCTTTAAGAGATAAATACAACATTGAATACATTGCTTTAGGTTGGGAAGCTTGCGAGAGCATGAGTAGAGCCTGTATGCTTAAAACTTTTGACAATGGCATAGACTGGAAATACAAGAAACTTTGCCCACTACACCAATGGGCTAAAAGAGACATAAGACACTATTTAAAACAGAAACGCTTAATTCTAGCACCTGAAACCTATAGTGGATTCAGGAACATTGACATATACAAAGGCGAGGCTTTGGAATGGCTAAGAAACAACTACCCCAAAGATTATAAAAAGTGGATTACAAAATACCCAATGGCAGAGGCTGATTTTTTAAGGTGGAAAGAATATGGAAAATAAAAACAAGATAGAAACTTTTACAATTCAAGAAGTATTAAGAAGTCAAATTCACGAGGCTGAATACAATCCTAGAAAGATAAGCGAAGAAGCACGCAGAAAGCTAAAAAAAGGCTTAAAAACTTTCGGACTTGTACAGCCTATTATCGTTAATAAAAACACAATGAATGTAGTCGGCGGACATCAGAAATTGTCGATTATGGACGAGTTAAACAAATACCCTCAAAACGATTACACCTTGCAAGTATCTATGATTGCCGTAGATAAAGAACAAGAAGTAAAGATAAACATATTCTTGAATAATCCTGCTGCACAGGGAGAATGGGATAATGAACTATTGCAAGAGATAAAACTATCCTTTCCTGACATTGATTTTCAAAAAGACTTAGGTTTTGATATGCTAGATATGCAGTTCATCTTTGCTGGTTCTGATTTATTCGAGGAAGCTAACACACTATTTGACCCGACAGAAACACAAAGTGATGTAGTCGACATGGTGGAAGAAGCAAAAAAAGCAGATAGACTAAAAGAGGCAAGGCAAGCCGCAAGAGATATGAGAAAGGCTGAAAATCGAGGCGAGTACGACTATCAGGCAAAATACGATGACTATACATTAACCTTAGTTTTTGAAAACAACTCGGCAAAGCAAGATTTTTGTAGAAGAGCAGGAATAAAAACAAGTGAAAAGT
The DNA here is from genome assembly GCA_002749205.1 of Treponema sp. Taxonomy (GTDB): domain Bacteria; phylum Spirochaetota; class Spirochaetia; order Treponematales; family Treponemataceae; genus Treponema_B. Next base: position 2,206 of record PDOP01000049.1, read on the forward strand.
TTGTAAAATCGGCGATACTTTATGACATTGCAGACGGCAAAATCAATATGCGAGGCGGTGTATAATGCAATCATGGGAACGCCAACCGCAGGAAACTGCTAAACAATACGAGTACTTCTCTTTTTATCGTGATATAGGTGCGTTACGGTCTTTTGAAAAAGTGAGGGAAAAGTACGGTAAAAGTGAAAGTCTTATCACTAAAATCTCTTCAAAAAACAACTGGGTGGCTAGAGTTGACGCTTACGATCGGTATATAGACGAGATAAAACGAAAGCAGAATATCGAGGCAATCAAAAAAGCCAATGAGATAAACATTGGCATAGCACAGCAGATTAAGTTTGTCGGCAGTGCGAAAGTTCAAGCAGTCGCAAAGAGAATACAGCAAGCAAAAGGCGATACTGAAACAATAGCCGAGATAGCACAAGAAGTCCCGTGGGGAGTGTTATCATCACTGCTAAATACCGCTATTTCAGTAGAAAAGCAAGCATACGGAGTATCTGACGAAGATTTAACACTAACCGTAAAAGGTGGCGGTGTTGATAAGATAAACATTGAGATTAAGAAAAAAGAAACTCTTGAAAAACTAGGATTAACAGAAGATGTGGGACTGTTGGAAGAACCGAACCTTAACGGCTGATATTCTAAGAGCAAATAAAGGAGCAAATAAAGAAAAAGCAAAAGAATTCATAAACTCACTAACAGCCGACCAGTTAGCCCTACTACAATACGACTGGTCTTTTTGGGCTAGAGATGAGCAATTACCTCCTAAAGAATGGATAAACGGAAGTAAGTATATATGGATTATTCGAGCAGGTAGAGGTTGGGGAAAGACCAGAACTGCATCTCAAGCATTTATTGAAGTTGTTAAAAGCGGTCAATATAAGCACTTAACAATAGCCGGAGCAACAGCTGAAGAAGTACGGGGCTCAATGATAGAGGGAGAAAGTGGGATTAAAGCTTGTTGTCCCCCTGAGTTAGGTTTGGAATATATACCCTCAAAAAAAATGATGACTTTTAAAAATGGCGTAAAGGTTAGATTTTCATACGGAACAGAGCCTGAACAGCCTAGAAGTATGCAACAAGACTTCCTATGGTGTGATGAAATACATAAATGGAGATATCCAAAACAGACTTTTGATAACTTACAATTAGGCTTACGATTAGGAACACATCCACTTTGCTTAATAACAAGCACTCCAAAACCTACAACTTTTGTCAAATATTTAGAAAATTTAAAAAATAGCAAGGGTGAGTCTGCGGTAGTGCTTACTAGAGGTTCTACTTACGACAATAAAGCTAATTTAGCAAAAACGTTTTATGATTCTGTTGTTTCTCAATATGAGGGAACACGTCTAGCTTTACAGGAACTACATGGCGAGATTTTAGACGATAACCCGAACGCACTATTTAAGAAAGATTGGATTGATAATAACAGAGTAAACGAATTGCCGTTAGTTGCAGATAGGTATCGTATTGTTACATCAATAGACCCTGCCGTTTCGCACAACAAGAAAACAAGCAATCACACAGGTATTATTACAATAATTGAAGGGAAAGCCCCGAATTGTCTTATGCTAGGTGGCGAGGTGCAAAGACAGAATGAAACGCATTACTATGTAATAAGAGATAATTCAATTATCGGAACACCTAGCGAATGGGGAAGCAGGGCAGTAACAACATCCGAAGTATATAATGCTGACACAATAGCCATTGAAGACAATCAAGGCGGTGATATGGTTGAAAGCACTCTTATAAACGCTGGGTGCAAAATTCCTATTCAGCGTATTCATTCAGTTAAAAGTAAACAAGCAAGAGCGACACTAGCCTCATTGCTATTTGAGCAAGGGCGTATTCATTTCTACAGAAACGAGAAAGACTACAAGAAAAACAATAACATTGATAACCTCGATGTATTAGAAGATGAACTATGCAACTGGATACCCGGTCAAGACAGTCCGGACAGGCTAGATGCTTTTGTACATGGAGTAAACATACTAGAGCCTACACCTGATAACAAAGAAGCAGAAGAAAACGCAAGATATGCTTTAATCGGTGCATTAGGACTTTGATTTGTTTTACCCCAGACGAGTAGGCTATAATGATTGAACTTAAAAGGAGTTATTAAATGAGAGAGATTATAAAGATAATAATTGATGAGGATTGTTGATTGAATGTTACCTCGAAGAAAGATAACTGCTAAACGAGGCTATAAAAAAATATAAAGAAAAACAAAGGAATAAGCTTAAATGATATTTTCAAGATTTTTTAAAGACACCATATCAGGATTGTTTGTAGGCGATGCTGTGGACGGAAAGAATGCTTTCAATAACATTAAAGTAGATTATGTTTTATCACGCTCACTGTACTCTTCTGCACCTGCTGACGGTTCTTCATACAGTAGTTATGCATTAGGGAACTACGCCCCGAAATTATATATTGATACACTAAGCTCATTTATTGACATACCTGAAGTATCGGCAACGTCCGATATATTCACTAAAGATATTCAAGACTTCATTCAAAAAAACCGAGCGAGTTTTTTAAAGTTGTATAGACAAACAATGATTGACGGTAAGCATTATGTTTTAATAAGGATTGAAGAAAATTTTTTAAGTAATTTTGAAATTAAAATAAAACAAATACCTTTAGAGTTAGTGCAAGAAGATTTATGCGAAAAAACCCCTGACGGCTTTTATTCTAAGTTTGTATATGAGACGGTCGAAAAATGGAAAGTTGGCAACATTGAAGAAAAGGCGACAATACAATTTACAATAGAGCCGAATAAAGAAACAATAAACATCACAGGGAAAGAACCGCCAGCTTATAAAGGCGTAGAAAGAGAAAGTAAAACAGTATTTGACTTCGTACCCGTATTTTGCATTCATAATAATAAGCTTGTGTTTATGAAAGACGGGATTCCTGAAATTGCTTCTATTGTGCCATTCATTAAAAGGTATGATGCAACTTTGAAAAAACTAGGAAAGCACATTGATAACATACTTGATCCGAAGTTTAAAGCAAAGGTAGCTAAGCCTTTACAGTTTTTAAAGTACTCTTTCGGATTAAGTGATGATGATATAAGCAAAATTGAAAGAGGTGAACTAAAATTAGATATAACACAATTTAAAGCGGCTCTTCTCGGAGTAAATGAAGATATAAATTTTGTAATACAGGAAAACAACACGGAGGCGGGGATTAAGCTTTTGCAGCTTCTACACTGGATTATAATTGAGTTGACTATGCCTGAATACTTGTACGGTACAGCAATGAGTACAACAAATGCGAGCGTACAAGAGCAGTCTCCTGTATGGGTTAAGAAAGTAGAAGACCGTAGGGGTGAGTGGGAAGAATTTTATTATTGGCTTGTCGACATGTTTTACATTGCTAAAGTGGCTATTGAAGGGCGTGATATTTACAAAATAGACGGCGGATATAAAAGCGTTAAAATTAAGTGGAAAGAATTAAACAGTAAGGACGATGTAAGGTTAATGCAAGCACTTAACTCACTCGTAACAAGTCTCAATCAATTATTAGAGTTAGGTCTGATTGCTCCACAGACGGCATTTAACACAATTAAAACTTTTATACCTATCAATAATGATTTTCAATCAGAGCAAGAAGCATCCACTGAGTGGACGAGGTTTAGACTGGAACTTGAAGCAATACAAGACAGAATAAGAAGTGGCGAGGCGGACATTGGTGATGCTATCAATGAATTATTTGCTAAAAAGGGGGAATTAAATAATGCAGATTAAAATTAAAAAGAAAGGTAAAGTATTTATTAAAAATATAAAGGATTTAAGTCGTAATGAGGCTTTTAATCTTATTAAAGAAAGTCAAGGCGAATGTTTTAAAATAATTAAACAGATTTTAGAAAGAGAGAGAACAGGATATATAGATACTCTTGAAGGGAAAGAGTGGTTAAAAAAAGCAAATCTATCAAAGGTGTATTTTCTTAAACTCATTAGACGCTTAAAAATATATACACGGCAAGAGCCTATTAGTTTTAATGATGTAAAACTAGAAGAATTTGTTTTTGTCTGTAAACGATTATTACCTGATGATAAATTAAAAGCCTTAATTCATGAAGCAAAGTCTGTAATGGAGATTAAACAAAAATCTGAAAAAGAGCAAGAGAATAATCGATATTTAAAAGGCATGAAAACAGATGACTTTTGATTTATCTTCAATTCCAGTAGAGGTTAGACCCTTTATAGAAATGGCTTTAGATATGCGTGAGGAAGCATTAAAAACCGCCAGCAATGAGATTAAAAAGGCGGTGCAAGAAAGTATTCATAAAGTAAGTGTGGAACTAGGCAAGGGTAAATTTAAGGGTATAGATAAAAATTTGAATAAGGCATTGGATAAAATACGTATAGATTTTGCAAGTGAACTTGAAGAGATAATCGAAAGAGGATTAAGTCAAGCCGCTTATGCAGGTTTTTCTATAGGTCAAAATATTCTAAGGCGATATAACGGAAAAGGTTTTAATCCAAAATTAGTTCATGTTGATAAACTTAAAGAAGCTAAGGTAATTGCTGAAAGTATACTAAACAAACAACGATATTTTAATAAAAAGCCATTTATTCTAAGTGAGAGAATTTGGGACTTATCAGGTAATAATATGGAGCAGATTAAAAAAATCCTTGAAAGCGGAATTGATACCGACTGCGTAAAAGTCGCTAAGGCATTAGATAAGTATGTCAAAAAAGGTGCTAAGACTTTAAACAAAGACTACCCCGAAATGATGAAGCGAATGAAAGGGCGAGTACCGGCTAACCTATCATACGAAGCCTTACGACTTGCAAGAAATGAATTATCTACAGTTTATTGGGATACGAGTGTTCAAGGCTATAAAGACAATCCAGCCGTAGAGGCGGTTAAGTGGCTATTGTCAAACAATCGTATAAAGGGTTTTCATGATATTTGCGACAGAATGGCTTTTGAAGACCAACACGGATTAGGTGCGGGTATATTCCCGTTAAGTGAAGCACCAAGCAAGCCACACATAAACTGCCTATGCAATATTGCACCTGTTACAAGAAAGTCTTTAAAAGACGGTGTTGGCAATAAACCGCCTGAGAATTGGGCTGAAACAAGAAAGAAGTTAAAGAAACGAGGACATTTCATAGATTGGGACGAATTGACGGATGAACAGAAAGAATTTAAGAAAAAAGTAAGAAGAGATAAGTATTTAAAGAAAAAGAGAGAGCGTGAAGAAGCTACAAACTTAGCAACAGGCAAGTTAGAATATTTAAAAGAAGTAGAGCCTAATGTTACAGAGAATCTTGTAAATTTAGCGACAAAGCAAGGAGCTACGCTTGAAGGTTTGGATTATAGATTGAAAAGTAAAGATAGTTTGACTAGAAAAATACTCAAAAACAGCAAAGATTCAGGCATGTCTTTAAGAGAGGCTACTAATAATATTACTGATGTTTTAAGATATACGATTGTTTATGATCAGAATAAATTTACAAAAAACTACTTTGATAGCCTTGACGAATTCAAGAAGATAGGTTATAATCAAACTAGAGTTAAGAACACTTTTAAAGACGGTGTTACCTATAAAGGTGTGAATACTCTTCTGACCGACCAAAATGGAAACATTTTTGAATTACAATATCACACACCAAAATCATTAGAAATAAAAGAAAATCAATTACATAAACTTTATGAAAAACAGAGAGAATTGGATCCGATAAAAAACAAGGTTGAATGGGAAGATTTAAAAACTGAGATGATTGAATTATGTAAAGAAATAGAAAATCCGATAAATGTGGAGAGGATAAAATAATATGGCTGATTTTTCTAAAGATGATCAATATTTTTTTGTGCAAGATTATAACAAGTATGTGCATTTCCATAAGGGTATCCCTTATGTTATTGAAAATGGAAAAGAAGTGTTTAATGCTCGGTACTGTGATATATATATAGGTGAAATGTGGGAAGTAGATATAACCAAAGAAGAATATGAAGCTCAATTAAAAAAGCAAGGTAAATAAAATATAAACCTTGAAGAAAAAGTAAAAACATTGTATAATAAACCTAATGAATATAGAGATGTTTATATTGAAAGATATGGAGCTAAAATAAATTACAATAAACAAAACAGACATATATATAAATATAAAGATTTAAAAGAAAATGCAAGTTATTTTAATAATGATACAAAAACACTGCAAGCAATTATAAATGATAAAGCAGGAACTGGAGTGGCTTTTTTAAAGAAAGAACAATTAAAAGAGATTATACAAGATGATAGATTAAAAGGTTTTGTTTTTGATTTAGATAAAAAAATAATAGAGACTAACAAAGGTAAAATTCATTATAGTAAAACAGGCATTCATTTAGTGCCGACATTAAAGGATTTAAACAAATGACAGAAATTGAATTATGGGAAAAATACAAAAAATGCAAAGGGTTATATACTCAAATAAAATTAAAAGACGGAACTGTAAAAAAAGGCTATCCTGTAATATTCACAAAGGCAATAGACAATACACCTGAAGTATCCGAAATAGATATTGAAGACGAAAACGGCAATTTGTCGGCATGGTATTTAGAAGAAATTGACAGCATAGAAATACTAAAAACTAATTAGCTTTTAATCGATAAAGATATTATGGGAGATATTTTATGAAAAATAAACTAATAACTAAAGATTTTAACTTTATAGGTTTTGGTATAATCTCTGTTTCATTGATTGGGACAGATACAGAATTATCAGCCCAGCCGTTTTTGGTGTCAAAAACAAAAGAAGGATTATTTGAGGCTATAGCTCTTAATTTTGGTACTGTTTCACTGGGAACTACAGAAGATGAGGCTATCAGAAATATGAGCCTAAGTATTTTTACTTATGCTGTTTCATTTATGCAAGCAAAAGCACCTATAGACACAATTTCAAGAGCAGAATACATGGGGGATTTTTTCGCAGAATACGCAAGACTCTCAATAACAAATAATAAAACTATGAAATCAATGTTAAACTTCTTTTATAAAAATGAAAAGGAAAACTCATACAATGCAACAGGCAATTATTATAAGGTTGCATAAATGGGTTCACTACTTTTGTTTAAACCTATATTAAAAATCTTGCAAGATAAAAATATCATCGATAAAAAAATAATGTCAGGTTCTATCAAAGATAATAGAAGTTCATTTTATTCTATTTCTTATAATTCTATGAACTCAAAAGGAATAGCCGTATTTAATGTGATAATTTTAGACAGTAAACATTATATAAGTTTAATTGAATTAAGAATTCAATCACGCATTTTTAAGTTTAGCCTGTCTGAAATATTAAAACTTTATAAGACAGAATTAAAAAAATAACTGTCAATGACCAATGAAAATTTCACCCTAAAAAGCATGAAATTTGCCAGTGAAAATTTCACTCCTGGTTTATCAAGCTGATTTGGCATCTTCAAAAAAG
>PDOP01000028.1 GCA_002749205.1 Treponema sp.
CTTATTATCGAAGAGGCAAATGCTGAGTGCAAAAAAATTGTTGGAAGAGAATTACCTGCGGTTGCTGTTTCTGCTATGACAGGGTACGGAATTGAAAACTTGCGAGCTGAAATTAGCAAGTTACTATCTTCTTCAAAGCAAGCAAAACTCGATACAAGCTTTCTTTACATCGACCGATCCTTTAACTTAAAGGGAATCGGCACCACAATCACAGGAACCTTGCGAGGCAAAAAACTCAGCGTAGGCGACAACTTGTACCTTTACCCGGAATGTGAAGAATGCAGAATTAAATCGATTCAAAATCATCACAAAAGCGTGGAAGAAATTGATGCCGGCTCACGAACAGCCTTAAACTTGAAAACAGGCGAGAAAACAAAGGCTGAGCGCGGAATGTTGCTTGCAGAAAAAGACTCAAAACTCATCTTACACGGAAGAGAATTTTTAATCAGAGTAGATGAAATTTTCACAGCCGGCGGAAAGATGAAAAACCATGTTGAAGTGGAACTCGCTCTTGGTTCTGCACACGCAATCGGAGCCTTGCACTTTAACCAGTTTGACAAAAGCTTGGCTCGCTTATCTTTAGAAAAAAAATTAGCCTGTCGCTGGAATCAAAATGCGGTTTTAATTCGTCACGGTGGAAGTGAAATTTTAGCATCTTGCAGGGTGCTTGCCGCATTTGAAATTTACAAGAGAGTTGAGTTTAAAGAGGCTTTTGAAGTTTATCGAGACAGAGAGTTGCCCTCAATTGATGCTTACGAGTTTCAAGTAAAGGGTTTCTGCGATAATCCAAAAATTAAAACAGAAGAATTAAGTGGGGATAAAAAAGAAATTGCCGAATATTCTAATTTGCGTTTTAAAAAGCAAAAACTTGATGAATGGCAGACAAAAATTCTGCAAACAGCAAAGAACAGTCAGGCAGGATTCACACTTGAAGAAGTTGATATTCCTGTTTCTACAAAAATAAAGCAGACGATTTTTAAAAAACTTTGCTCAGAAAACAAGCTTGAAAACTCAGGACACATTTATAAAGAAAAAGGCAGAGGCGATCAAGACATTTCCAAAAACGCCCGCACGATTTTAAACTTGGCAAAAAAAGCGGGCTTTGCAGGAATTGAAGTTGACAAGTTAAAAGTTCCGCAGGCAAGAAAAGAAGTTCGAGACTTAATCAAGCTCGGCAAATTAGTCTGCCTTGAAAATTACTTGCACTATCACAAAGAATTTTACGACAAGACTGTGGATAAGTTGTTAGCAAAATTCAAAAAAGGCGACAGATTCAGCATAGCCGATGCAAGAGAGGCTACAGGTCTTTCCAGAAAATATGTCTTGCCCATTTTGAACTTACTTGAAAAAGATAAGCTTTTGAGAAGAGACGGTAACGAGAGGGTTGTTTTGTAGAGGGAGTATCTCTGCAAGAGCCTTTGAAGATATTATAAATCACTAATCCTTGCAAGAATTGAAATATTTTGATATAATATTAGCTATGCAAGCAAATACTGCTGAAGAAGTAAATAAAAATAAAAAGTTATCACTTAAAGAAACTGTCTATTCAAAGAACGACACTAAAAAATCGCGATATTTGGCGATTTTTGTTGCCATCATTGGTGTAATTGTAGTACCTCTACAGCACCTTTCTATACTTTCTTTTGATGGTTTTGTTATACCACTCCCCTTTCTTAATTTTGGGATAGGTTCAAATGATATAATTTTTACCCTTTCTGTAATTTTAATATTCAAACCACAGTGGATGCCCCTTTGGACTTTAATCGGACTATCAGGCTTTTATGCAAATGGCTTTGTAGCAGGAAATCTATTGGCAGTTCTATGCTTTTTTGCCGTTGTTCTATTCTTATTGAAACAAGGCTTTTTTAGAAGCAAAATAACGATTAAGATTATAATTCTTACAGCTATTTTCCTGTCCGTTTTTGTATATCAATACATAAATGACTATGAAGCCCTAAAACGAAGTCTTTTTTACCTCATTATGTCAACAACAATAATTATCTTCCTTCTGGTTATGTTTGCTGACGACTTAAAACATTATTACACAAAAAAAGAAACTTTCAATATTTCTAAGCTGGACTTAAGCGACAGACAACATAATTGTCTTGTTCTTTCAATACAAGGCTTAACCTTTAAAGAAATAGCAAAAAATCAATGTATTTCAGAAGCAGTTATAAAAAAAGAAATGACAAAAATATATGACATCTTGAATGTAAAAGACTATATAGAATTCAAAGTATTCATCAAAACCCACGACATTATAGAATAATCAAGAAATATCCCGTCACTTACCCTAATATTTCAAAAAGAACCTTGGTTCTTTTTTAGGGAACCATGGTTCTTTCGTATTTTCTCAATTGAATTAACCTCTCTTACAAAGTATAATTTCAATAGATATATAATCTAAAAAAAGTAAAAGAGGATAAATTATGAAAGAAAAAAGTCTTATTAAAAAAAGTAAATGCACAAAACTTGCTTTAATAGCTTTTGCTTTAGTGGGCATATTAAGTAACTTTTCTTGTGGACAATATACCAATGACTTAGACAGTTATTTCAAATACTGGACAAGCATAGCCCGATCTACTTCAAATAACATAGAAATACTTGCCAAGCAAAACGCTCCTGCTACTGAAGGCAAAGACGAAGATAAGATATACTGCCTAAGTTCACAAAACAATCAAACACTAGAATTTGAGCTTGATAACCCTCAAAACTTTACTCTTGTAGATTATGACGGCTTAATCTCATTCAATATAGATGCAAAAAAAATAGATGCCAAAAAAGGCACAGACTACACTTATAACATAACAAACACAAAATTAAGTCTAATACTAAAGAAAGCCTTCCTTGAAAAATACGAGCAAGGAGTAAACAATTCTTCAACACTAATAAGTTTAACTATTAAACTAAAAGCTGATGACGGCAGAATTTTCCCTGAGTACAAAACAGAATTTAGCATAAACACCGCGCCACCATGTCCCAAAGAAATTATCACCGCACAAACTACTACACAACCTTATAAATTGGTACTTTGCATAGCTTTTGACTCAAAAGATATAGGCGAAAAATATTCTTCAATTGACAAAAAAAATCAGCCTTGCATAAAGATCTAACAAGGCTAAATATTACAAGCTCTAAAAAAATAGAAAGCTATGATATTGAAGTGAAAGAAAAAAATGGCGCAATTAGCCTCTCAACAAAAACTGAAGTTGATACAAGTAAAAAAGGCTTAATAAACAAAAAATTCGTTAAGAAGTATCTTAATCCTTTGCTAAATGAAAAATTTGTGCTGTATTATAACACTAATATAATTCTAGGAGATTCACTTCCCGAATATAGCATAAGCACTGAGGATTTAAAAGCTTTGAAAAGTTTAAGCGTAAAATCGACACCTCAAACAGCTCTTAAGCTTAAAGAATTCTATGTTGACTCAAACGGAAACGATAATAATCCGGGAACTTTAGAGGCTCCCAAGGCTTCATTACAAGCTTGTATAAATAAATGTACTACAAATAATACAAAGTACATATTCAAATTAAAAAGCAACTTAGCCGGAAAAAATGCCCAAGCAAGCATTAATAATAAAATTATAGAGATTCTATCATACCCTGATACAGAAAAGCGAAAATTGAATGCAGATATAAACTCCCCTGCACTTACAGTAGATGCTAACTCAAATTTAAGCATAAAGAACTTACATATTGGGTCTAAGGGAATAAAACTCAATAATGGAAATATTGACATAGCCTCAGGTATTACATTTGATGAAAATGAAGGTATTAGCATAAATACCGATAATAGTGCAATAATAACTATAAACGAAAGACTGACAGAGCCTATACAGATTAAGCCAACAAAGTATAAGCAAAAACAAATAGTGCAAATTTCAGGCAATGTAAATATTAAAAACAAATTTAAACTTGATAGAGACGGCTGGAAAATAAATGAAGCAGGCATGCTTATAGCTAAAAAATACAGCGTTACATATAACTCAAATGATGGAACAAACGCAAGCGACAACCCGTTAAGTTATACTGTAGAAGATACCCCTATAACGCTAAAACCTGCTACAAGAACAGGCTTTGACTTTATAGGCTGGAAAGACAGCTCTAATAATATTATCACACAAATAAAAAAAGGAAGTACCGGGAATAAAAACTTAACCGCACAATGGAAGGCTAAAGGCGACATTCAATACACGGTTCAACACTGGTTTGAAAATCTTAACGGAAAATACGAACACAAAGATGAATATCATAAAACTGCATACGGAACTACTAATACAGAAGTTGGAGATTGTACAAATATAATTACCGGTGAAGTCCCCAAAGGATTCGAATCAGGAATTCAAGATCCTGCAACTCCTAAAAATACAAAAATTCAAGGTAACGGCACAACAGTTATAAGAATCAACCACAAACGAAAAATCGTCACGCTTACTATAAACCCAAATGGTGGAAAACTGGAAGATTCAACAAATAATAAAATCCTAACAGGAAAATATGAAAGCCCTGTAAGCAAAACTACTGACCCGATAAAATTAGGTTACACATTTAAAGGCTGGAATATAGACGGCAAAGAATTACCAACAGCCTTCCCTCCAGAAGATAAAACTTACACCGCACAGTGGGCAGCTATTACATACGCCGTTAAATTTTTAGCCGGAACAGGTGCAACAGGCTCAATGCAAGAGCAAACATTTACTTACGATGTATCACAAAAACTAAAAGCAAACACCTTTAGCAAAGCCGGCTATGAGTTTACAAACTGGTCAGGCTCTGATGGAAATACCTATACCAATGGACAAAACATAACAACAAATCTTGCCTCAACACAGGGGGCAACAATAACGCTAACAGCACAGTGGAGGGCTGTTGAGGTTAATTACACAGTAAAGCATTACTTTGAAAAACTTAGTTACGGATACGAATACGACCAAGATTACGATAAAATCGAATCCGGCACAACCGATACTCAAGTTGGAGATTGCACAACTAAAATTGGAAAAGCTCTCCCCGAAGGCTTTAAAACAGGCGTCCATTATACCTCAACTCCTGCAAATACAACAATTAACGGAGACAGCTCAACAGTTATAAAAATAAAACACAACCGAAAACGGGTAACTCTTACATTTAAGAAAGATGACGGTATAATAATTGACAATAACGGAATTCCTGAAGGCACTAGCGTTACAGCCGATAAAGTAAACGGTTCAGTAAATGATTATATAGCAAATAATAAAAAATACGGCTCAAAGCATCCCATAACGGCTGAATACACAGGCTATGCATTCCAAGGCTGGAGAAAAGAAGGTTCAAGCGATACCCCGAAAAAAAGAATAATAGCACCGGCAAAAAATACAACCTACATCGCCATATGGAAGCCATCAAACACAACATTCAAGGTTGAACATTGGCTTGAAAAGATTGAAGGCGAAAATAAATACGAGCATAAGTCTACATACGATAAAACAGTACTCGGCACTACAGGTACGCAAGTTGGAAATTGCAACGGTATAATTCAAGGCACAGTTCCCCAAGATTATGTAAATACCGAACAGGTAACCCCTACAACCACAACAATTAACGGAGACGGCTCAACAGTTGTAAGAATAAACCACAAACTAAAACGCTATGAAATAACACTTAAGCGAAACGGAGGAGAAATTAAATACAAAATAAATGGTGGTTCGCCTATATATATTAGTTCCGGCTATAATAAAACAATAAAAAAGAAAAAAGGAACACAAATTGAAATAATAGAAGTAGAAAGAAAATATGGTAAAAAACCTTATAAAAAAGGCGGTTGGAAAATTTTCGATGGCTCGACGACCACTACTATTTCAGAGATTACAAAAACCTTAACATTTGATGAAGATACTAATGGCAAAAAATACAAAGCTCGCTGGATAGGCTATAAGCTAACAAAATATGATTCAACCCCAATAGGTTTTTGCATCAATCAAGTAGATACTAAGAATGGGAAAATAGAAGTATACGGTAAGGTTCAGCAAGAAATTAACGGCAATTGGGAAATCCTTTGGGAACGTAAAAGAAATCAGTACAGGGAAGATCATTTTAGAGGTAAAGAGTGGTATTATGACGAGTATAATGGGGGAAAATATATTCATCCTAATAGGGTAGGTTATAGCACACCATTACCTCCAGGCTTTCCTATAACAATCTGGATGAATATTAGAGAAAACGACTTTGGGGACACGGGTGACGATTGGATTGTTCCTAAGACGAATGGGGGCGTACCAGGTAATGGTTCAAATGGCGGAACAAATAAAGGCACCTCTAAAACCGGATATGTGCCGTCAGACAAAACATGGTTAGATATTATTTATGACGATCTAGACGACGCTAAAAACAACACCAAGGTAAGAATTGAATATAAGGTTGAAGAAGTCTATCTCGACGAATAGTAATTATAAATTTCTAAGCTATAAGCATGCAAATGAGCTATTCTCAAAAAACGGAAAAAAAAGGGGGCACCTACCTAAGTAAGCGCCACCCTTTTCCGTCAACTTTCTACAACTTATCGCAACAAGCTCATTACGCTTTGAGTCTGCTGATTTGCTTGTGCAAGCATAGCTGTACCGGCCTGAGTGAGGATCTGGTTCTTGGTAAACTTTACCATTTCGTGAGCCATATCGACATCACGGATTCGTGATTCGGCGGCTTGCAAGTTCTCCGCTGCTATATCAATACCAACAACAGTCATTTCAAGTCTGTTTTGGTATGCACCAAGATCAGCTCTCTGCTTGTTGATTTTCTTCATTGCTTCATCAAGGGTACCAATAGCACGGTTTGCTTTTTCTGGGGTGTCAATATTT
>PDOP01000029.1 GCA_002749205.1 Treponema sp.
TTTTTTGAAGATGCTAAATCAGCTTGATAAACCAGGAGTGAAATTTTCACTGGCAAATTTCATGCTTTTTAGGGTGAAATTTTCATTGGTCATTGACAGTAAACCCTCTTCAAGCGATAAGCTAAGGAAAGCATTTTTGCAAGTGGTTTATGTTATTTAAAATTTTGTGTTTTTTTAAATTTAGTATTGACAGATTGAACAATTGAATATATAATCAAATATAGGATTGAGGATAATTAAAATGAAAGCTGTAAAAAAAGATGATAAAATTTTTGATGATGATTTTGTTGAGGTGTTTGATGCACAGGCTGTGCTTCATGCACGGAAAAAAATGCCTTCAGAAAAAACAATGACTGAGTTAAGTGATTTTTTCAAAAACTTCGGGGATTCGACTCGACTGAAAATTGTTTCTGCATTGATGGCGGGGGAATTATGCGTAGCTGAAATTGCAGAAGTTTTGGGAATGTCAGTTTCGGCAATTTCGCATCAGCTTAGAGTTTTGAGGCATGCAAAAATTGTTAGGTCTCGTCGTGACGGAAAGATGGTATATTATGCCATTGATGATAATCATGTCGGGATTGTATACAGTGTCGGTATGGATCACATACAGGAGGAAAAAGGTGAGTGATGCTGTTTGTACCTGCGGAAAATATCCGCCACATAAAGTAAGCGAGCATGTTCGACTTTTCGGAATGTTTGTAAAAGATAAATTTAATTCAGATGAGCATGAAGGTGTCAATGAGAACGGGCATGAACATGAACATGAGCACGGACATAATCACGAACACGGGCATAATCATGAACACGGGCATAATCATGAACACGGACATAGTCATGAACACGGACATAGTCATGAACACGGACATAGTCATGAACACGGGCATAATCATGCGCATGCTCATAGTCACGGTCATACGCACAGTTGCGGATGTAGTGGCAGTTGCAGTGTAACTCAGCCGGATTCAAATTTAGATATAGTCAGGTTTGTGTTTTCGGCTTTGTTTTTTGCTCTAGGGTTTGCAGCTTTTAAAGTTTTTCCGAAATTGTTTTTTTTAGGTATGTTTGGCGTAGGGCATATTTTGTTTTTTGTTTCTTGGGTATTGTCTGGATATAAGGTTTTGTTTTCTTCGGCAAAAAACATTTTAAAAGGCAAGGTGTTTGACGAAAACTTTTTAATGAGTATAGCTTCTATAGGGGCTTTCTTTTTGGGTGAATTTCATGAGGCTGCCGCTGTTATGCTGTTTTATAATTTAGGCGAGTTAATACAACATAAGGCGGTAGAGCGGTCAGGGCAGTCTATTATTGATTTAATGGATTTAAAGCCGGAGTTTGCCAGAGTTGTTTTGCATGATGCAAATCCTGAAACAGAAAAATTAGTTAATCCTGCTGAGGTTCAAATCGGCACCAGTGTTTTGGTTAAAGCAGGCGAGAAAATACCGCTTGACGGAATTGTAGAAAAAGGGAATGCAATGTTGGATACTTCTTCTATGACAGGCGAGAGTATTCCGAGAAATGCTAAAGCAGGCGACGAAGTGTTGGGTGGTTTTGTAAACACTGACGGATTGCTTGTGGTGAAAACAAGTAAACTGTTTTCGCAAACAGCGGCTTCAAAAATGCTGACTTTAATAGAAGATTCGCAAAACAGAAAAGCTCCTGTGGAAAAGTTTATTACTTCGTTTGCGAAAGTATACACACCTATTGTTGTATTTTTAGCAATTGCACTGTCTATAATTACACCGATTGCTCTTTCGCTGTTTGCAAGGATACCTCTTCAGGGGTGGGCTAGTTTTGCACCTTGGGTTTCACGGTCTCTTGTTTTTCTTGTAATTTCATGTCCGTGTGCTTTGGTTATTTCCGTGCCACTGGGATATTTTGCAGGAATTGGCGGTGCGGCAAAGCGTGGTATTTTAATAAAGGGTGCAGATTACATGGATATATTAACCAATGCCCGTGCCGTTGTATTTGATAAAACCGGAACGCTTACTACCGGCAAACTTTCGGTGGATAAAATTCTTCCTGTAAAAAACATTGATGAAAACCGTGTATTGGAGTTAGCCTCTGTTGCGGAGAAAAATTCAAATCACCCGATTGCAAAAGCAATCATGCAGAAAGCAAACGAAAAAAATATTAGCGTAAATACTGCAATTGAAGATTACAGTGAAGTTCTTGGAAAGGGTGTGAAAATTACGCTTAACGGAAAAACATTGTTTGTCGGTAATTACGAGCTTGTTACGGAAAATAATCAATTGCATGATACAAAACTTGTACTCGCCGAAGAAGAGCTTGAAGGTAAAACTGCCGTGTATGTTATGTACGATAATGAATATATCGGTTGCATTGCATTGTCCGACAGTTTAAAACCAAGCACAAAAACAGCAATAGAAAAGTTAAAAAAACTTGGAATAAAAAATATAGCGATGCTTACGGGCGACAGAAAAAAAACTGCAAAAAATATTTCGGACGAAATTGGCATTTCAAGTTTTTTTGCAGAGCTATTACCACACGAAAAAGTTGAACAGTTTGAAAAGATTATACACAAAATAAAAGACGGTAACAAAAAAGCTGCCGCCTTATTTGTTGGAGACGGAATAAATGATGCTCCCGTATTGGCGCGTGCCGATGCAGGAATTGCAATGGGCGCACTTGGAAGTGATGCCGCAATTGAGTCTGCAGACATTGTGTTGATGAACGACAATCCTGAGTTGATACCTGAGGCAATAAAACATGCAGGCATTACCCGCAAGATTGTAAAACAAAACATTGTATTTGCAATTGGTGTTAAGGTTGCGTTTTTAGTGCTGGGTGCTTTGGGTCTTATCGGAATGGAAGCGGCAATTTTTGCGGATGTGGGAATTGCATTACTGGCAATTTTAAATGCAATGCGTGCAAGACGATAGTTAGATATAACAAATTTTGAGTGAAATTTAAGACGGCAGGTTTTGGACTTTAGTCCAAAACCTGCCGTGCTGTTAAGCATTGATGTGAAAAGTTATTCGTTTTTGTGTTTAGCATTTTGTCTATAAGTGCAAATCAATCTAAATTAAAATCCGCTTATGTAACGCTTACCCTTTTTATGTGGAGCGCTCAGTTCAGTTTGGGGGGTAGCGGAGGCAATTGCCGGAGCTAGGGGGAGACACCCCCTCAATAATTTTTTTTGTTTATCATTGACTTGAAGCAAAATAATTGTTATTCTTATATTACATATATGGAGAGTTGATGAAAACGCAAAAATTTGAAATAGGCGGAATGTCATGTGCGGCTTGCTCGTCCCGTGTTGAAAAAACGGTGGCGGAAATGGACGGTGTGAAATCTTGTGGTGTAAACTTGTTGACCGGGTCGATGGAAGTTGTTTTTGATGAGAGCATCGAAAGTTCGGCGGGGATTATTAAGGCTGTCGAGGGGGCCGGGTATTCGGCAAGTGCCGGCGGTGCGGTTGATAAAGGGCGGAAGGAAAATAGTTTTGATGAAGTTTTTGAGGTGAAAAGACGGCTTGTTTTTTCTTTAGTTTTTGCAATTCCGCTTATGTATATTTCGATGATGCCGATGCTCGGGTTTCCGGTGCCGGATTTTCTTTCGGTAACGATGCCTTTGGTGTTTTCGTTTGTACAGTTTTTGCTTTTGTTGCCGGTTGTGTTTGTAAATCGCAGTATTTTTGCAAACGGGTTTAAGAGCTTTTTAAAAAAATCACCCAATATGAATTCGCTTATAGCTGTCGGATCCGGTGCGTCCGTTTTGTACGGTACGGTTTCGATGTTTAGAATTATGCTTGCTTTTGAAGCGAGTAATAATGCAGAGGCAATGCGGTTTGTGCATGGTCTTTATTTTGATTCGGCTGCGATGATTTTAACACTTGTTGCACTCGGTAAATTTTTTGAAGCAAAAGCAAAGCGAAGAACTTCAAGTGCGATTTCTAAATTGATTGAGTTAAGTCCAAGGCAGGCAAAGGTTATTAGAAACGGCGAGGAAGTTCAGATTGCCTGTGATGAAATTTTAAAAGGCGATGTTGTTGTTATTAAGCCCGGTGAAACGATACCTGTTGACGGAGTTATTATACAGGGGCACTCAGAGTTGGACACCTCGGCAATAACGGGGGAGAGTTTGCCTTCACAAAAAGATGTCGGTTCAAAAGTAATTAGCGGGAGTATTAATTTAACCGGCTCGTTTAGGTTTCGTGCAGAGCAGGTCGGCTCTGAAACTACACTTGCCAAGATAATCAAATTGGTCGAAAATGCGTCAAGTACAAAAGCTCCGATTGCCCGCATAGCAGATAAAATCAGTATGTATTTTGTGCCGATAGTTATTTTAATTGCGGTGATTACTTTTTTGGTGTGGTTTTTTGTCGGTGCCGAATTTGCATTTGCCTTTTCTTCGGCAATTGCGGTTTTAGTTATTTCATGTCCATGTGCTTTGGGTTTGGCAACACCTACTGCAATAATGGTGGCGATGGGTAAGAGTGCAAGTTTGGGTGTTTTGATAAAATCAGCCGAGGCGTTGGAAACTTTGCACGGTGTTAAGGCTGTTGTATTTGATAAAACAGGAACTATTACCGAAGGCAAGTTAAAAGTGGATAAAATAAAAGTTTTTAATTGTGAATATACCGATTCAGATGTTTTAGCTTTGGCTTACAGTGTAGAAGTTTTTTC
The DNA here is from genome assembly GCA_002749205.1 of Treponema sp. Lineage (GTDB taxonomy): Bacteria > Spirochaetota > Spirochaetia > Treponematales > Treponemataceae > Treponema_B. The sequence continues at coordinate 4,644 of PDOP01000029.1, forward strand.
CGAGCATCCTATTGCAGCGGCTGTTGTAGAGTTTGCAAAATCCAATTCGGCCAATCTTGTTGGCGTAAAAGATTTTACTGCTGTTCCTGGTAAGGGGGTTGAGGCTGTTGTTTCAGATGAGGAGAGCTCGTTTTTCGGTAAAAAAATAATTGCGGGAAATAAAAAGCTCATGCAGGAAAATAATGTTTCGCTTAATTCAAATTTTAATTCAAACGATGTATTTGTAAATCAGCTCGAAATAAAAGAAGCTTCAATTATGATAGCTGTTGACGGATTGCTTGTTGGAGTAATTTACACCGCCGACAAAATTAAAGAAAACAGTGCCTTTGCAATTAAGCATCTTAAAATCAAAGGTATTAAAACATTCATGCTTACGGGAGATAATTATTCTGCGGCAAAAAAAATCTCTGAGCAGGCGAATATTGATGAATTTCATTCGGAGCTTTTGCCTGATGAAAAACAAAATAAGATAGCAGAAATAAAAAAAGAATACGGCGTTACTGCTTTTGTCGGTGACGGTATAAACGATTCTCCGTCATTGGCAACCGCAGATGTAGGTATTGCTCTTGCCGGCGGGACAGATATAGCAATTGAGAGCGCAGATATTGTTTTGGTTAACAATGACTTAACAGATGTTGTAAATGCAATTGAAATGAGTAAGCAGACAATGCGCAACATAAAGCAAAATTTATTTTGGGCATTGTTTTATAATAGTCTGGGTATTCCGCTTGCCGCCGGTGTTTTTTATCATCTGCTTCAGATACAATTAAACCCGATTTTTGCGGCGGCGGCTATGAGTATGAGCTCGGTAACCGTTACTATGAATGCTCTTAGATTACGCTTTTTTAAGCCGCCTTTAAAAATTGCTAAGTTAAACAAAAAAAATATAAATACATCAGATAAAGATACGGAGGTTCCAAAAATGAACAAAACTGAATTTAAAGTAGACGGAATGGCTTGCGGCCACTGCTCGGCAAGAGTTGAAAAAGCTCTTTCGGAAATTGCAGGCGTTAAGGCTAGTGTCAACCTTGAGGCAAAAACCGTAACAGTTGAGCATCCTGAGACTGTTACTCTTGAAATGCTAAAACAAACAGTGAAAAACGCAGGTTATGAGCCGGTTTAGCCGGTTGCTTTAACTGTAATTTTAAGCATCATCAGTTAAGCTTTTTTTGTGTTTTTGGTATGATTTCCAGTGATTAAAAAACAGTCCCAGTTTTTCAAACAAAAACACAAAAATCAAAACGCCGCAGATTATTTCGCAAATGCCGATAACGCGTTGGAGCGATTTTAAATTATTAAAAAACAGACCGAACATAATTAATGTGTAAAGAAGCATTGTGCTTGCAATTGTAATTTTACCGCCAATTGTTGATTTAGGTTTTATAGGATAATCGATGTTTATAAAAAATATAGCGCCTATAGACTGAATTGAAAGTCTGAAAAAAATCAATATGAAAAACCACGGGGACAGAATATTTTTTTCCAAATACAGCATGGATATTACAAAAAGCAATGAATAATCGCCCATCGAGTCGAGCATTTGCCCGATTTTTGTGGTTTGCTTTTTTGTTCTTGCAATGTATCCGTCAAAAGAGTCGGTTAAAAATACAAGAGCCAAATAGACAAAGGCGATTATCTTTATACCTTGTACATCTGCATGCCTTATGAAAAAACCTGCTGTCGAAACAGAAGACCCTCTAAACAGTGTTATCATGTTCGCCAAGTTTAACTTTTTCAATCTTTCGCCTGTTCCTGTGTTACAAAAATCTTCGATATGCGAAATCAAAAAAAAGTAAATCACCAGATGCCATAAAAGCGTAAACATTAAAAATGAAAAAAATGAGTTTCTGTTGATGTCGAATACCTTATAAACGATGGTGATAAAGCCGGACTGAAATAATCCGAAAACCAACAATACTCTCGCAATTTTATTTTTCATACAAACAAATGATACATTTTTACAAAACAAAAGTCAAGCAGGCATCTGATTTTTGTCTTTAACCTGTGATAATTTCACCCCTAAGATTAACCAATGAAAATTTCACCCCCAAAGTGAAAAATATATTATTATAGGAGAATGAATTATA
>PDOP01000033.1 GCA_002749205.1 Treponema sp.
GGAAACGGCAAAGAAGCCAAGAAAGGCAACTTTGCAAAAAATAGCCAAAGCCTTGGATATTGAATTTGAACAGTTAGACATTTATTAGAGCCTTGTGTGCAAAGAAAGTCGGAAAAAAGCCCGAGGGATGGTTCCCGAGCTTAGTCGAGGGAGAGCAACCGCGTAGTCGAAGGGGAGACGCCGCCTCATTATATTTTTTTTATGTTCGGTTATAGATTTCAATAGCTGTTAGAATTGCTTGACAAAACTTATAATATAAGTATAATGCTTACTATGAAAGTTCAATGGAGCAAGAAATCACTCAAACAGTTGAGGAAACTTCCTGAGTCGGAACAGGAAAAGATATACATTAAAGGCAGTGATTTAAAAAACTTTCCGAATGTTGACAATGTAATACATTTAACAAATCATAAATACAATTATCGATTAAGAGTAGGAAACTATCGTATATTATTTAATTTCAAATCGGTTATTAAGGTTATATCTATTGAGGAGGTTAAAAAACGAAATGAGGGGACATACTAACACACAAATTATAAACGGAAAAAACGGCAAGCCGGCTTTTGCAGTAATTCCTTATGATATTTACCAAGAATTGTATAAACAAAAAGATAACGAGGATAATGTATATATTCCTGATGATGTCGTAGGAAGAATGATAATGGCAAAAAATACACCCGTTCAAGCGTGGCGAGAATATTTGGGATTTACACAAATTGAAATTGCAAAAAAGCTAAAAATATCACAAGCCGCTTACAGTCAGATGGAAACGGCAAAGAAGCCAAGAAAGGCAACTTTGCAAAAAATAGCCAAAGCCTTGGATATTGAATTTGAACAGTTAGACGGGATGCTTCCCGCACTTCGGCAAGCGGTTATCGTGCTTCGACAAGCTCAGCAACCGCCTGCCGAGGGAGGGGGTAGCGGAAAAACAATTGCCTTGTTTAAATTTTTAAGTAATCGAGGCTTTAGGGACGAAGACTCGATATAATTTAAAACCGGAAAAAAGGCAATTTTTTGTAGCGAGGGGGAGACCTCCCCCACCCATATTAAAAAACCTATTTTCTTCCTATTAAAACCATAGTTCGAGCTTTTTCATTATAAGGAGAAAATTCAAAATCACCGTAAATTTCAACCGAAGCAAAACCCGCCTTCAAGACCAAGTCTTTTAACTCAACCGCCGAGTACAATCTCTGCACATAAGTATGGTCTGTTCGCCTGCCTTGCTCATCATACAAAACCCAATGCGACCGCAATCCTTCCCAAGCGCCTTCAACACTGAAGTCCGTAAGCACTGTAAGATTATCCCTTTGAAACCATTCACCGGCGGTAAAATCTCTTATGGCAATCTCTTTACCGGTCATCTCCAAAATGAACCAACCGTTTTCCTGCAAAGATTCATAAATATTTTGCAGAATAAGCATATCCTCTTCAACAGTATTACAATATCCGAAACTGGTATACATACTTATTGCAACATCAAAAAAATCCTTTCGCACAAATTTGCGCAAATCACCCTGCAAAAGCTCTATATCAACATTTTCATCATTTGCACTTTCTCGAGCCGCATTCAAAAACGGCAAAATTAAATCGACCCCTGTTACGGCAGCCTTTCTGACTGCAAGCTCCACTGCAATCCTACCGGGACCACAACCTGCATCGAGAATTTTCACTCCCTGCCCGTCTTTTTCGCTCTTGCCTATAATTTTTAAAATTGCCTCTGCAATGCCCGGAGCTTCCGCCCATCTTTTTGTATCAAAAATAACCGGTGCATAAGTTGCCCAAAAAGCTTCATTTTTAAACCAATCTTTATTTTCTGTCATACTCACCTCGCCAAAACCGCATCCTTCACTTTTTTTAACCCCGTCTTGCCTGCAACCGCTTCAATTAACGCAAATGCAAATTCCTCTGCGGCACCGGCCGCACATGCAGTAATAATATTTCCGTCCCTGACAACCCTCTTATCCGCACTCGCTTTTTTTGGCAAATCGGCATCCATTTTCGGATAACAAGTAAACTCCCTTCCTTCCAAAAGCCCCCACTTCGATAAAGCCAAAGCCGGAGTGGCACATATTGCCCCCACAATTCCGCCGGTTTTATTTACCTCTAAAACAATATCCCTGACGGCATCACTATCGGCCAAAATTTCCGCATTCGGTAAACCACCGGGCAAAACAGCCATAAGCGGACTCTCTGCTTCAAGCTCCTGAACAGTTGTATCACATAAAACAGTTACTCCCCTAGAAGAGCTGACCGTCTTACCGGTAACACCTACAATCACCACATCAAAACCTGCCCGCCTCAAATAATCAATCGGAGTAATCGCCTCTACTTCTTCAAAACCTGTCGCCAAAAAAACAAAAACTTCTTTCATAGCACCCTCCGTCCATTCTAAACCTTTTGAATAAAACTGTCAAGAAAAGCATTTATAAAGAAAAGTACCTAAGCAAAGTGCTTTTAGCACTTTGCTCGGGCAACCCGACCGGCTCGCATAATTTTCCGCCCTTTAACTGAACTGGTTTCAAAGACGCTTTTCCCTCCTCATCAAAGGTCTTTACTGATTTTTCTTAATCGGGCGGAAAGATAGACTTCGCCGGTTAAAATCAGATTAAGCGTGTTTGAAAAAACAGGCAGGATTTCTGAGCTTCACAGCCCGCCCCTGCAAACTAATATGCAAACTGAACACCGAGTTTAATATAATGTTTAAACTCTTTGCCCTTTGCATTATTTCTCCATTGTGCAAGCTGTTTATCGGCTTCTGCTTTTACATTTGCCTCTCCTACACCCGCATCTTCGATATCTTTGTCAATCCAAGGCTTTGAAGTAGAACTTATATAGTAGATATTTTTATTTATACCCGGATTGATATCAGCCTCAAAAACATAGCCGAATGTAAACTCCATGTAACCGCCGCTTCGCTTAATCGGCAACCTGCAAGTAACATCAAGCCCCAATTGATTTATATACTCGATTGTTTTTTGCTTTAAAAAAGGCGTAGAATACAAAAACGTATGCTTCCTGTGATTAAAATCATCATCACCATCATTTGCTTTATCGATTGTGGCATGATTTGAAATAGAGCCGTCTGTCGCATAAGGTTTGGTCATATACTTGAGTTTAAATAATAAGTCCTCTATGCTTTCGGTTACATTTCCGTGCCGAATAAATGTATTGGTTAAGCCTATCCTTAAACCGTGAACGGGCTTAAAAATTAGCTTTAGATTTATCCTGTCGGAATTCGGCTCTAAGTTAGCCCCAAGAGGAATTCCGTCATGTGTGTAATCATCATAATTTGGTTTATCAATGCCGGAATTAGAATAATGCGTATAAGCATAAGGCGTAACAAAAGTGTAGTCAAGCCCAATTCTCTCAAACCAATGTGTTTCCGGCATGGTGTAAGACACTCCAAACTCGCCTGCCATACGCACCTTTGCGTCTTTTTTAAACTTTACAATTTCGTTAAAACCAATATCGTCCGCGTAAAGTGCTCCGTCTATGCGCAACCCGGGAATCGGCTTTATCGTAAACTTGGCTCCGATAAAGCTGTTATCCGGAAAGTCGTACATACCCTGACTTACAAAAAATGCCGAAAACGGAATAAAATACAGAGGCTCAAATCTCTGCCCGTAAATAACGGCATCCATTATCCCGAATGAAAGCCAGTGAAGCGGCCTTATATCCAGAGAATGAGCAGACAAGAATTTGCGCGGAGTTTTTTCTTTATCCTTATTATCCATTGCCGTCAAAGTCAAAAAACTCTGCGAAAACGAAAAGAACTCTTTATTTATAACAAAATTAAACTGCCCTTGATGAGGGGCTCTCTTATTAACGAATATACCGTTGTCGTGAAACGGACCGTAAGAAGTCCTGGCAATTGCCGCAGTAAAATAATAAGTAGAATTTCCGACACCGATACCCGAATTAAACATTGGCAAAATATAGAATTTTTTCGAGCCGACATCATCTGCGGCAAGGTCTCTTTTTGAATAATAATACTTAGGCGAAACCTCTTCTTTAGGAACTTTGTTTGTAAGGTAAAAACTCATCTGCCCCGAAATTGATAAAAGCTCATGCAGTTTATAATTCACTTCAAGTAAGGGGGCCATATCCAACTGCCTTCTTTTATCCGGCACTTTAAAACCAATCGACATTTTCCCGCCGACATGTACTGCCCTGCCGAATATTCTTTTTTGATGCTCTTCGGCTACTTTTCGTTGTCCTGCATCACCTACTTCCATTACAATTTTCAATATCCGCTCAATTTCCTGCAAAGGATAAGGTCTTACTGCCGGCACATAATTTATAATTCCGATGTTTTCCCATACGGTTAAATCTTCATAGAAAGGATCAAATATGTCGACAGGAGTTTGCGCAAAACAAAGTGAAACAAAAAAAAGAAATAAAATAAATGCGGATATTTTTTTCATTGGAACTCCATTAAATTCAACTAATATTTGGAGTTTATACATTTATCCTCGATTTGTCAAGGGAATAACCTCTTCTCAAAACCGTCAGAAAACCTGGCGAATATGAATTTTATTTTCCCTGATTTTAAGCCGGACGGTATCCTTTATCTCGATTACTCTAAACAAAAAAGGCGGTTGGAGCTTTAGCGGAAAACGCCGCTCGTCTTTTTTAATAAAAGAGATAAAGATTTAAGTCCGGCGAGGGGTTGAGAGCAAAAAAGTGTTGCCTATATTTTACTTTCCCATACTGTAAACAAAGGCAACACTTTTTTAGCGATAAATTTATTATTGACAAGCATCGGATAATAAGCTACAATTGCGCAAGAAATTTACCGGAGGTTTTTTATGAAAAAATATGTTGCCGAGCCTTTTAGAATTAAAATGGTTGAGCGGATTAAAATGACAACAAAAGACGAGCGTGCCGAAAAAATTAAAGCGGCGAAGTACAACCTTTTTAATTTAGCGGCAGAAGATGTTTATATCGACTTACTTACCGATTCAGGTACAAATGCGATGAGCTCGACTCAGTGGGCAGGGGTTATGAACGGCGATGAAGCTTATGCAGGCGGAAAAAGTTATTTTAAGCTGGTCGATGCAGGCAGGGATATTTTTAATTATAAGTTTATTCAGCCCGTACATCAGGGGCGAGCTGCAGAAAAAGTTTTGTTCCCGCTACTTTTGGGCAAGGGCAAATTTGCAATTTCAAATATGTTTTTTGATACAACCAGAGCTCATGTCGAAATTGCAGGAGCCAGAGCAATTGACTGCGTTGTAAAAGAGGCAAAGCAACCTTCTGTCCGTGCCGATTTTAAGGGCAATATGGATGTGGCAAGACTTGAAGAAGAAATAAAAAAATGCGGTGCAGAAAATGTCGGCGTAATCGTGATGACAATTACAAACAATTCCGCAGGCGGTCAACCTGTTTCGATTGCAAATATGCGTGAAGTTTCAGCCGTTGCAAAAAAATACAATATTCCGCTTTCAATCGATGCGGCACGGTTTGCCGAAAATGCGTATTTTATAAAACAGCGCGAAAGCGAATTCAAAAATACGTCAATCAAAGCGATTACCCTTGAAATGTTTAAGTATGCGGATATGTTTACAATGAGTGCCAAAAAAGATGCAATCGTAAATATGGGCGGTTTAATCGGAATTAAGGACAACGAAGCTCTTTATCAAAAAATAAAGGGAAACTGCATTTCGTTTGAAGGCTTTACCACTTACGGAGGTCTTTCAGGACGCGACCTTGAGTGTTTGGCTCTCGGGCTTTACGAAGGTATTGACGAAGACTTTTTGCGTTATCGCATTGGGCAGATGGAATATCTTGCGGGGCTTCTCGATGATGCCGGTATAAGCTATCAAGCCCCTGTAGGCGGACACGGTCTTTTCATTGATGCGCAAGCTATGTTGCCGCACTTAAAATACACCGACTACCCGGGTCAGGCGCTTGCCATCGAGCTTTACCTTGAAGCAGGAATCCGCGGCTGCGATATTGGCTCGTATATGCTGGGTAACAACCCTGACACCGGCGAGCAGTTAAAATCTGAGTTTGAGTTTACACGCCTTGCAATTCCACGCCGAGTTTACACTCAAGCACATCTGGATATAATTGCCGAAGCTCTTATAAATATCAAAAAGAACGCCTCGAGTGTGCCGGGGTATAAAATCATTTGGGAACCGCCAATTTTAAGGCATTTCCAAGCCCATCTTGAACCAACAAAATAAACCAATTAAAGATGCAAGTGTTTTACACTTGCATCTTGCAACCCGACGGGCGCGCATAATCTTTCGACCTTTTCTTAAAATGTGTTTTAATCGACTCTTTTCCCTTTCGGTCAAAGGTCTTTTCCGTGCATCACAATCGGTCGAAAGGATAGACGCAACCCGTCCAAATCAGCCAAAAATATTATGCTTAACAGGCCGGTTTTCTGCTTAAAAACCACCCTCTACACAATCATTTATTTAAAACAAAAAAGCCGGTATGCCAACCTTTTATCGGGCAGGCAAAACCGACCTTAATTTTAAGCGGGTCGTTTTATTAAAATAAATTTTTTAATACTGAGCCGCCCATGTCCAATAAGTCGTCTTTTATATCGCCGTCTCCGTCTTTGTCCAAAAGACTTGCAAACGCATTCATTTCTTTCGGGGCTTTTTTCTCTATTTCTTTACCGGCACCGGTAAGCATCGAAACAAGCGAAGAAACATCCATGCCGTTTTCTTTTTTTTGCTTGCCGATAAATCCCATAACAAAAGGTGCAATTTGTGCTATTAAGTTTGTAACACTGCCTGTGTCCATACCCGAAGCGTTTGCTATCATTTGTGCGGCGGGCCCGAGTTTATTTCCCAAAACATGTTTCAAAATCCCCTGCCCCATTGAGGTTGTTTTTGAGCTTCCCAACAAATCTGTAACATTGTCGAAAATAGAGCCTTCATGATCTTTATCCAGCGCATTTGAAAGAGCTTCTGCCTCTTTTTCACTTTTTGTTGCATTGTTTGCCAATGCTTTTACCAAAAGCGGAACTGCCATCGATGTTGCCGTTTTTACTTTGTCTTCATCTGTATTCAAAGAAGAGCTTAAAGCCCCGAATGCCTTAGAGCCAAGTTGTGAAAGAATTCCATCCATTAAATCTGCCATTTATTTTTCTCCTAAAATAAAATTAAGTTTAATACTAAACCGAATTTGAATATACGAATTTTTGAAAATTATTTCAAGTTAAAATCAAATTTTATTTTTAGTCATCTTAAAAGACAGGCTTTAAGCTTTGTACCGGCTCGAAGTAATACGGTAAAATTATTATTAAATTTGTAAAAATAAAACTTGACATAAAAATTTTTACCTGTTATAATTCCGTAAATGAAAGAATATAATTTTCCGAATATAAAACATTATCGAAAACATTATATAAAAAATTTTCTTTCCTCTAATCTAATTTATGATAGATGTCAATACAATAAATGTTATATAAAGGTTACCCCCCCGAAATTTTTTAAAACAATTAGGCGCCTCTATTTTTGCATCATAAAATTTTTTCATTTCAAAAGTGAATTTAAAAATCGGTTTCCCGTAAGTATACAAAATATTTATCAAGAAATTATAATTCTGTTATAAACCATTTTAAAAGGAGATTAAAAAAATGGAAAAAAAAAGAGGCTCTTTAAAAGTAAGGCTATTGTTAGGAATCATACTTCCGCTTATTTTCATTTTTAGTTTGCTTATTGTTATTCTGAATATTCAAATCAAAAAGAATATTCAAGCATCTATAGAAGAAAATGCTATTAGAGAAATGAGCATACAAGCAACAAAAGTTTCTTACTGGCTTGATTCATACAAACGCTGGCTAAAAAATATTTGCCAAGACCCTGACCTGCCAAATACAATAAATACACCTGAGCTTGAAAAATGGCTGGAAGCCCATTGCTTAAAAGAAAAAGGCGGTAACCTTGTATGCGCAAACCTTGCAGGTGATGCTGTATTATATAGAAAAGAAAAACAAGCACGCTTTAATATAAAAACAAAATCCGATTATAAAGCGATAATACAAAATAAATTTAAAGATGTTTTTATTGGAGACGCCTTTGTAGGTCAAGCTACAAAAATACCGATGATTGTTATGTCAAATGCCGTATTAAAGGGAAACAATATAGTCGGGTTAATAAACACAGGGATTTCTATTGAAAGTCTAAACGAATTTGCAAATGACGGAAAAATTACAGATGACAGTATTCCTTGGATAATTGACAGAAACGGCTTGGTTTTAGCACACCCTTCAGATGAAATCAGATTGAAAATCCCTTTTCAAGAATTTGACAGTAAATTAGGCTATAAAGGTTATAAAAAACTTGAATCAAAAATTATTTCAAGTAAAGAGTCCGGTCTCGGAGTGGTTTGGGATAATGCCGGAAACGAAAATATTATAATATGGGCTCCAATACAAGGCACTCCTGATTGGACAATCGGAATTATCATACCGAAAAATAACTTTATAAAATTGAGCAATAAAATTTCGTATATGCTTATTTTATTTTTACTTGGAGCTGTTATTATATTGTCAATAATTATAATGCTTGTATTGCAAAAAGAATTAAAGCCCATCAAAAATGCTGTTTTAGCATTAAAAAACATTGCCGAAGAAGACAGCGACTTGACCGTAAGACTTCCAATAAAAGGTAATGATGAAATTACAGACCTTTCAAAATATTTTAATCAGACAATAGAAAAAATTGGTATTACAATAAAAGATGTTTTAGAAAACACAAATACAATGACAAAAATCGGGCAAACCCTTTCCGGCAACATGACTGAAACCGCAAGCGCCATAAATCAGGTAAGCGCAAACATTGAAGGAGTAAAGAGTCAGATTTTAAATCAAAGCACAGGTGTAACAGAAACATCTGCAACAATGGAAGAAATAATTCGCACTATTCATAGTCTCGATAAAAGAATTGCAAATCAAGTTGAAACTTTACAAACTCTAATTATGGTTATAAAAAACAGCGACCAAACCACCGCTGAAACACACAATATTCTCAATAAAAATGATGAGCTTATCGAAAGCCTTGTAGATGAATCTTCACGAGGGAAAGAGGTAATTACAAATTCTGAGCACGAAGTAAAAAAAATACTTGATGAATCGGGTACGCTTTTAGAGGCAAGCAGTATTATTCAAAACATAGCTGCTCAAACGAACCTATTGGCTATGAATGCAGCGATTGAGGCAGCCCACGCCGGCGATGCCGGAAAAGGCTTTGCCGTTGTTGCAGACGAAATCAGGAAGCTCGCAGAAGAGTCAAGCTCGCAAGCAAAGATGATAACCACATCTCTTAAAAATTTAAGCACTGAGATTGGAGGTATATCAACCGCCTCATCAAACATAGGCGAAAATTTTATGTCAATCTTCGATAAGGTAAATCAAGTTAAACAGCGAAGTGCCGGAATAATGAAAATCGCAGAAACAAGACAAATGCAAAGTGATAAATTATTACACTTGATAGAAAGCATAGAGGGTGTAACAAACGAAGTGAAAGACGGCTCTTCGGAAATGCTAAAAGGCGGTGAGCAAGTTGCAAAAGAAATGCGAAAACTCGATGAGCTTACCAGAGTAATTAGCGACAGTATGAACGAAATGGCGGTAGGGGCTTCGCAAATAAATCAAGCCGTCCAAGAAGTAAACAATCTTACACAGCAAAATAAAACAAGTATTGACCGCCTGTCTGATGATGTCAATAAATTTAAGGTCTAAAATCAAGAGATTTACTTTAGACCGTAATTAGCAAAAAACCGGCGTGTTAAACTTTTTAATTTAGCGTGAGGTGGACGGGCGAAGTCTACACTTTTGCTTGATTATAAATTACAGTAAAGGTCTTTGACGGCAGGAAAAGCACCGTTTTGCCTTTGTAAGAAAAAAGCAAAAGGTTATGCGAGCCCGTCGGGTTGCCGGCCTGAAAAGTGTTATGAGTAAATTTTATTTTTAAAACTATTCCACTTTTCAGGCTGTGTTTTCTATTACCCGATTAAATTTATAAATATATACCTCTTTTATTTTTGGGATTTTATTTTTTCAATTATTTTTTTATAATCATAATGAGGGGTTTCATTGTAAATTTCGGTATACAATTTTAGTGCTTTTTCTTTATGATTTTCATCATGTATTATATTCCATATTTCATAATGCAACTCAGCCAGATGAACGGGATAGTCAGTGTTTTCCTGCACCATGTCCAGCATTGTTTTTATTGCCTCATCTTTGTCGCCAAGTTTTGCTTCTATCTTTGCTTTTAGAATACTTGCATTAAAAACATCTTCAAAATCTCCCGCTTCTTCTGACAAGCCAAAAGATTTATCTATTACCGCTTTTGCTTCATTTATCTTGCCAAAATCAAAAAGAATGAGAGCCTTGCTGTTAAGATAATTACAAAGATAATAGTCAATTTTTGTTTCTCTGCATTTGGCAATTGCATCATCATAGTATTTAAGTGCATTCCTAAAATCATTTACGGAAGCATAAACCTCTCCAATGTTTCTTGTAGACGAAGCCATGCCCACAGCATCTCCGAGAGTTGTAAACAGCTTATTACTTTCAACATAACATTTCATCGCATTATCATAATCGCCTTGAGCTAAATAAAGCCTGCCCATATAATCTTCTGCCCGAGCATTTGTTGCCTTATCGCCCAAACTGATGGCAGTAGCCTTTTGTATGTTAAAACATTTCATGGCGTTTTCAAAGTCGCCTTTTCTGCGATAAGCACCACCCATGTTACCGACCGCTATTGCGTAATCTTTTTTGTTTCCAAGCTCTTCGCAGGCATAACTGTGTGCGGTAAAATATTTCAACGCTTCATCATAATCTGTCATGCCGTAATACACCAACCCGATGTTACCGATTGCCGTAGCATAGGCGTTTTTATTTCCAACTTCTTCGCATATTCTTTTATCTTCATCGAAACAAATTTTCGCTTCTTTGTAGTTACCTGTATCCACATGCAAAACTCCGATGTTACCAATCGCTTCAGCATATCCGTCCTTATAACCTAAATCTTCATACATTTCTTTGCATTCATTATAATACTGCATGGCTTTATCATACTCACCTGTATCATGATAAACAACTCCGATTTTAAGTATAGTATCCGCGCATCCCTTTAAATCATTCAAAGTTGTACAGATTTCCTGTTGCTCTGTAAAACACTTCATTGCATCATTATAATTTCCCTGACTTGAATATATGTCGCCAATATTGCCTTTTATCTTTGACTTTAATTTCATGTTTTTTTCAGCCACCGCTATTTCGGTTGATTCTTTAAGAAGTATTAACGCTTCGTCATATCTGCCTTTTCCAATCAATATTTCTCCAAGTAAATTCTTTAATTTCGCCAAATAAATTGCAGCTGCTTCCTTTTTTGCTGAAGATATTGTTTCTTCAAGCAAAAGAATGGCATTATCCCATTCTCCGATTAGCTGTAATACATCTGCTTTTTTCAAAACAATTTCAATCAGTTTTTCATTATTGTCAACAAACGGAATTAACTTATCGTAATAAACAATAGCCTTTTCATTCTGATAAACGCTCTTAAAATGATCTGCGGCTTTCAGCAAATATTCTTTTGTTTTATCAATAATTTCGCCTTTCTCATAATGATACGCAATATCCGCATAATAGCTCGGGTCATCTTTATATAAATTCCGAATAATATCGGCCGCAACACGATGCAGATTTCTAAGTCTGTCTCTCAGTTGCATACGATAAGCAGTTTGAACCAAAAGAGCGTGATTAAAAATATATTTTAATTCGGATAATTCCTGCCATAAACTTACTTTACTGCCTTCTTCTAACAGAACCTTTACATTCTCACTTTTTATAATCGTAGAAATAATCATTGAGCTAAATGAATCACCTTCTATTATACTGTATGTTTCAATTAACTCATTGAGTGTTTTTAACATCTGTATCAATACAACAATATCAAACTCACGCCCCAAAACAGATGCAATACAAACCAGCTCTTTTAGTTCGGGAGACAACCTGTCAATGCGTGCAGTAAGTATTGAATTTACCTCACGGGGTATTCCGATAGATCCTTTCTTTAAAAACCAAGTATTATTTTTAATTTCAATAAATTCGTTTTCCATTAAATAAAGACAAAACTGCTCTACATAAAAAGGATTACTATGCGTCCTTTCGATAACAAAATCTAAAAGCTCATCATCTGCTTCCTGCTCAAACCAAGATTCTGCAATAGCTTTTACCGAATCCCCGTCCAATTCTTTTAGCTCTATTTGCGAGCATATTATACTATCGTCAAGAGTCAACTTTGGCTTTGAATCATCATCATTATACCGACCGGTAGCAATTATTAAAAAAGGAAAATCCGCTACATTGCGGGTTAGCAACTCTATAGCCTTTTTACTGTCTTCATCAATATGATGAATATCTTCCACTTGTATTATCAGAGGTTTAATTAAACTCAAACCCTTAAACAAATCCTTTATCGCATTTATCGTATTTTCAAATTTCAATTTCGACTCAACGGCTTCGTACAATGTTCCTGCTGTATTAAGTCCCAACAAAGCCTTAAAAAACGATTCCGTTCTTTTTAACTCATTAATAATCTCCGTAATTCTATTATCACCGACCGTTTTTAACTGTAATAACAAATCTTCAAAACTTTTATGAAAAGCAACCTCTCTTTTTTTATTACTTACCTGCTCATTCTGATTAAAAAGAGTTTTAAAAAAGTAAATAATCGGTGTTAAACTTTTTTGTAAAATACTGTCGCATTGAAGCACGGCTCGGCTTGTGCTTTCAGTGTATGCCTGTATTACAGAATCGGTAAAGCGACTTTTACCGATACCGGGTTCACCGTAAACATAAACAACCCCTCCGAATTTATTTTGCAGTATTGGCTTAATTCGAGCTTTTAATGCATCTTCTTCAGACTTTCTGCCGACCAACTTTCCGCGATAAATATTATGAAACTGACTATTCTTTTTTGATAAAAGCTCAAAAACATCAACCGTTTGATTTCGCCCTCTAACCTTAAAAGTATTGATAAACTTAAAATTAAAATCAGCCTCTCCGCTTCTCTTAACAGACTCGGAAACCCAGATACTGCCCCAATCGGCTTTCATCATCATACGCGATGAAATATTTACAACATCACCCAACACATCGTAAGAATACCTCTTTGCCGCACCGACAATACCCGCATAAACAGTACCCTGCGTAACCCCTGCCCGTATTTTCTTTTTAAATTTCGCTTCTACTAAAAGTATAAAAGCGAGCGCACGCTTTAGATTATCTTCATAACTGACAGGAGCGCCAAAGACCACCAGCATAGTTCCGCCCTTATCGCCGAACTCAATACCTTTTATATATCCCCCGAAAGTATGCAATTCAGAAAAAACGCGATTAACCATAGAGTCAATCTGTTTATGCGTTGTTATATTTTTAAACGAAATGAAAACACTGACAATTTTTCTAAGCTCCCCGCTTAAACCTTGAGACTGAATTATTGTATCACAAAAGAAATGAGACAAAACATCACTCTTAAGTCGCTCTGTTTCACGAAGTTTCGGCACGGATATATTTTGCATAATCTTATTCAGTCTAAAATGCTCCTCATCAATTTGCTCGCATTCCACACTGTTTTCAGGCAATTGCATTACAAAATATTTATCTAATACAACCTCCTGCTTTGCACAACATTTCTCACTGCCCGTACATCTGTCAATCGCACTGCCCCTAAAATAATACGACCTGTGCCTGTCATCACCGACAATACCCCAGGATATTTTACCCGCACCAACCCCGACCTTTGCCGACAAATCAAAAGTACCAAAATTCGTCTCTTGCAAACCGGTACTCTCAACCAACTTGACTATCTCATTGGCACAATGAACCACCATAATCGGCTCAACCGACTTTGGAAAAATCGCAGTAAAAGCATCGCCCAAAAAACCGGATACACAACCTCCGTATTTATAAACCGTATCGATCAGCGGAGCAAAAACCCGATTTAAAATGGACGAAACAACCTCAGCACCTTCTTCACCTTCCTTCATCAAAACTTCGGTCATATTTGTAAAACCGGACAAATCCATAAACAAAGAAGACGCTTTAAGCCACCCCTTATACTTACCTTCAATATATTTATCGTGTATCAATTTCGGAATTAAATTATTCATAATAGAAAATGAGTATAACAAAATTCAAATCTAAAATCTAGTAGTCAAAATTTGGGCGTTCCGGTTTGAAGCTAAAACAAACCTGAATTTAATACTCCGGCAAACCGTCGGTACCTGCGCAACTACGCTATCGCTTCGGCTAATTTTGCACAGGAAATTACTGTGCAAAATGGATCTTTGTCTTAAGTTTTTTAAAAACTTAAGACAAATTGCTCCGGCACCTAACGCACTTGTTAAAGAACATGATTAACATAATAAACATTAGCCGACTAACTATAATTTCCTCACTAGCTTTTTGTTTTTAATTATGCTAAATTAAAAGCATGAATGATTTTTTGCAATTTAAAATTTCAGACGAATTGATTAAAACTCTCGAAAGCCGTCAAATTATACAACCAACCGAAATACAAAACCTGATAATCCCTATTTTGCAAAAAGGCAAAAATGTTTTTTTTGAATCGGAAACAGGAAGCGGAAAAACCCTTGCTTTTTTATTACCTGCGATTACCAAAACCCTCGAAAGCAATCTTCCAATAAAATCCAACCCACAAGTTTTAATAATATCTCCGACCATTGAGCTTGCCTCACAAATAAAAAAAGAAGTTCAACTATTATCAAACTCTTCAAAATCACTCAAAAGTTTTTTAGCAGTGGGAGGCTCATCTGTTTCAAGACAAATAGAAAGCCTAAAACAAAAACCCCAAATCATCATAGGCAATCCCGGAAGAATTGCCAACTTAACAGCATTAAAAAAATTCAAACTCGATAAATTGCACACCGTGATTTTCGATGAGGCTGACAGACTTACAGTAAAAGAAATGCGTAATTTTATACAAGCTATTTTGCAGGCCGTTCCAAAAAAAGGCGTTCAATACTCTGCATGCTCGGCAACGCTCTCAGAAGAAACTTGCAATTTATTGTCCGATTTAATAAAAACAAACACAGACAATTTTGAATTTGAATACAAAGCAATAAATACAAAAAATGTTTTACAAAAATCAATTGAGCACTGGGCAATTTTCAGCGAGCAGCGCAAAAAAACAGACACCCTTAAAAGTTTTATAAAAGCCACACCCGAAGACAAAAAAATTCTAGTTTTTACAAGCCCCGCTAAAAATGTAGAGCCGCTTTGTAAAAATCTAAATCAAAAAAAAATAACCGCATCGGCATTATACACCAATCTAAAAAACCAAGAGAGACAACAAATTCTGGATAACTTCAGAAACGGTAAAGTGCGTATCCTTATTACAAGTGACCTCGCCGCACGGGGGCTTGATATTCCAAACATTGACTATGTCGTTCAGATGAATGTACCGAAAAAAAACGATTTTTATATTCACAGAGCGGGACGCACGGCTCGTGCCGGAACAAAAGGGGTTACCGTTTGTATCGGTGATGCTTACGAAATGAGGCTTTTAAAAACAATTGAACAGGATTTAAATTTAATTGTTTACCCTAAAAAAGTTTTCGGGGGAAAAATATCAAGCGAAGGTTAAAACCGCCGATATAGTTTCAACCCACCGCATTTAATTACAAAATTATTTTGTAATTAAATGCGGTTATAATTGTTATAATTTCGGAGGAATGTTTTGAAAAAAAATTTTTTAACCATACTTATATTCACGCTGGTATCTTTTTCGGCTTGGTCTGTCGATGAGCTATTGTATCAAGAATTTTCGAATAATGTAAAAAACGGAAATTTTGCCGATGCTTTAGCGATTTTTCATAAAATTACAGAGTCAGAAAACGAAACTGATATATTAAATATACTCGAACAAAACCCTGATTTCTTAAAGGGCTTAACAATTGAGCAAATTTCAATTCCAAAAAAAACAATTGCGGGTAAACCTTTTACCCAACCTTTTGGAATAAAAGCCTTTTTTGTCGTAAACGGTAAAAAAGCACCTTTAGCGAATATTCCGTTTGTTTTGGAATATCCGAGCCAAACAGAAGACGGCAATTTTACGCCGGCATATAAGATTTTAAAAACCGACAATGAGGGTAAGCTCAATTACACCGCAGATATTTTTAAAAAACCGATAAATGCGAAAATCAGGTTTGCTTTAAATATTTTTCCTCAAAAAGAGATCAATACAAAACCTGCAGAATATTCAACGCAATTTGCAAACTCCAAAAACATTGTTTCAACATTTGCCTGTAAAGCAGGGGCAGTAAAAAAAACAGGACTGCGTGCCTCAATCGCAATTATGGATTTCAACGAAAACGGGAAACCTCATTCCAAAAGCACGACTGCAACAACTCTTTTAGGCGAGCTTTTAAGACGCGGTTATTGGGGTGCGGGAATATATGAAACAAGATATTTAATTTCTGATGACGATGATGCCGTTTTAAACGATACAAGAAATGTGTTTTCAGGAAATGTGTACGACTTTATATTCGGAAGAGTTAAAATACTTGAACTAAAAGAAGCAAACGGACAATGGAAATGCAAGGCACGGATTTCCTTAAAATTTTGGGATTTCAAAAAAGATAAATTAAAAAAAGAAGTAATAGAAGAGACAGTTGCATTAGGCAAAAACAAATGGGAAGCTGTTCATGCGGTTCGCAAAAAATTCGCTGTTGAAATCCTCCCCGATATAATCGAATTTGGATACGAGTTCAATTAGATTTTAATAATGCAAATTCGATACAGCTACGGCTAGGTACATTGGAAGTTAAGCCGTGTTTTTAAAAACACGGCGCAAAAATAAAAATCTTGCGATAATTTTCGCAAGATTTTTAGTCGAAGCGAAAGCGCAGCTTCCAATACACCGACCCGAATGAAATGAGGGTAGCCGCCAAAAATTTTTACCCTTCATAAATGAAATCTGTATTTTTAGTGTGCCCCACTTTTTTCGGGTGCAGAAATTGTTTCCGGTGCAGGTGCGGCTTTACCGTCAAAATACAGGAGTGCCGCTACAGAATCCCGTCCCCAGCGTTTTGCTACATCTTGAGGGGTTTCGCCGGTTGTGTTTTTTTGGTTTATTTTATTGCCCAAGTTTATCAATCGGGTTATGGTTTCTTCGTCAGCCGTTCGAGCCGCATAGTGCATTATTCCGTCTCCCATAGGGTCAACCTTATCGCCTGTGTACTGCGACATTATTTCTGTGTATTCAGTTGCATCTTTAAGAGCGTAAGAAAGCGGTGATTCGCCTTTATTGTTTGTAACAAATACATTTGCACCTGATTTCAAAAAAACTGATACCAAATCATCGTTGTGCTCTTTTACCGCGAGCAATAAAGCGGTGCTTCCGTTTTTGTTTCGTTTATCAACATAGTAACCTTTATTTAAAAGCAGGTCAAGTTGCTCTGTACTTGCTTTTTCTTTAACTGCTATATGTAACGGCGAAAATCCATCGGAGTCTGCCAAGTTTATATCTCTTCCGGTTGTCGCTTTTAGAATTTCCAAGCTCTTTGAAAACGCAATCGAAAGCGGAGTTACTCCATAAGTATCGCGTGCCATGGGGTTCCCGCCGGCTTGGACTATTATGTTTATGCTTTCAACGCTTCCTGTTTCAACGGCTTCGTGTAAGGCACTTCGACCGTAAACATCTTGTTGAATTACAGAAGCATTTTTATTTATCAATAATTTTGCAATTTCAACTTTGTTTGTAAACATGGCTTCCATCAGAGGGGAGCGTCCCATTTCATCGCTTGCGTTTACATCAATTCCGTAATCAATTAAAATATTGATAAAATTAACCGCCCCGTGTTTTGCGGCTATATGCAATGCGGTTTTACCTTCCAGATTTTGACTTTTCAGTAAAGAGCTGTCTTGTGTTAAAGCCAAAACCTTATTTGCCGCTTTATACGAAGACCATTGGACTGCAGTGTGCAAAACTGAATTACCCAAAAAGTCCCTGCATGTTACATCTATTTTTTCGCCGTCATGACCTATTAAAGCGTCGATACACTTAGGGCAATCTGCTTTTACGGCACTAAATAATGCGTTTTCGTTATTTTCGTTTTTTGCGTTTATTTTTCCGCCATTGTCCAATATGTATGTAATCATATCGGCACTTTTCCACTCTGCGGCTAAATGCAATGGGGTGTTTCCGTTGCCGTCTTTTGCGTTAATTGTCTTTTTGTTTAAAAGCCATTCTTCCCTGCCTTCGCGCAAAGTGTAGCTCAGCTTTAATGGAGAATCACCGTTTACATTTGTATAAAAAATATCTGCGCCGGCATTCAACAGAGCCTCGCCTAAATCTTTATTGTTATTGATAACGGTAAAGTGTAGCGGAGTGTTACCGTCTTTATCGCGAGTGTTTACTTCGGCTTTATGAGAGAGCAAATACTTAATAATATCCAAACCCGCATTATTTTGAACGGCAATGTGTAAAGGTGTGCAACCTTTTGAATCTCTTACAGCGATATTGTTTTTAGGTACAACCGTTTTTACAATTTCAAGACCTTTTGAAATTGCAGTGGTAACCGCTGTCTTTCCTTTTATATCTTCCGCATGAATATCCGCTCCAAGATCGATGAACACTTTTATCTGCTCAATATTATCTCGCTCAGTTGCAAGCATTAAAGGGGTTTGCCCTTTTTTGTTTCGCTCATTAAAGTCTGCCCCCGCGGCTATCAACTGCGTGATTTCTGCAGGCTCCACACCGACCCTCGCACAAATATGCAAAGGAGTCTCCCCGTAATTATCCTTTATATTAGGATTTGCATTGGAAGAAAGCAACCTGCTGAAAAGAGGGGAGCGGGAAGCCTCAGGCATTACCAAATGAAGCGGCGTGTTTCCAAAAGCATCTTTGGCATTCGGGTCAGCACCCGCACCTAAAAGCAAAAACGCAAGCTCTACTTGACCGTTTCTTACAGCTTCGTGTAATGGCGTGGAATTCGATAAATTCCTTGAATTAACAGGAACCCCCTTACCAAGCAAAAACTCTGCCATACCGATATGCCCGTTAGTTGCCGCCGAATGCAAAGGCGTATTTCCGCCTTCTCCCTTTAATGCAAAATTCCTTTTGAGGGCCGCCGTTTCAAACCAACTATACTCACCGCCTAAAGGAGTACCCCCTGCAAGCAGAATATCTACCGCAATGTCAATGGACTGAGCACTGTCAAGATTATCATAAGCCAGCTGCAACGGTGTTTTTCCGTTTGCATCTTTTTTTTCTGTCGGTTTATCCAAAGATAAAATCAAATCAACCATCTGCTTATTTTTTTGACTGACTGCAAAATGCAAAGATGTACTGCCCGCAGAGTCCGTTTGATGAATATTCTTCTTTGTAAAAATAGAACCGAAAGCCCCCTTTTTAACCGCATAATCAAAAGGCGAAACACCGTCATTATCTTTTATATAAATATCAGCGCCAAGCTCGGCTAAAGTTTTAGTCGCATCAAAACTTTCCTGATACAAACTCAACAATAAAGGGGTCCTTCCGTGAATATCAACAACATCTATATGTGCCCCGCGACTAAGCAAAAACTCGATAATCTCAGAGTTATTCGCCGCTGCCGCAACATGCAAAAGGCTCATACCCTCATCATCAACAGCATTAACAGAATCACCGTTAAACCTCGCCTTAACACCTTCAACATCGCCGGCTTGAATTAAATCAACCAACCCTCTATCTACATTTGAAGTCGTCTTACACGAAAAAGCAAAAAAAATACACAAAATAACAAAAGCAAATCGTTTTAAGTTGTTCATTAGGAGCCCCCACAAATACTCAACATAATTGTCGGAAAAAAAATAAACAATCTTTACAATTTATATTAGCCACACTCGCCTGAAACACTTGATTTTTATTAAAACAATTACTATCACAGCACAAATGTCTCAGGCTCGCTTTGGCATACAACCCGCGAGCGCGCATAATCTTCTACTCTCTTCTTTATAATAGCTATCGATGTTTCGCTAAAGCGAACCATCTTTTTTAAAAACCACAATCGAGCAGAAGGATAGACTGCGCTCGCCAATTAAACGCAACGATTTACAAAACACTCCGGTATTCTGCATTAAACCACGAAAGCACCCTGATAAATTTAAAACAGATAAAAATATCTCTAATGGCTACTTGACATTTCAACACAAGAGTAATATTATGATAATGTAATTTGTTTATATCGACGGGAGAAAATATTATGAAAAACCGCTTTTCTATTCAATCAAAGATGATTATTATTTTCAGTTTGCTTATGGCAGTCGCACTTTCAGGAACAATTTGGTTTTCTATTACAAGGGCAAGAGCGGCTGTTACCGAAAAAGTCGAAAGACATCTTGTAGATAAAGCCGAAGATACCGCAACAATTATTAATGTAAGACTCTCCTCCTACCTTACCTTTGTATCAGGGTTGAGTACCGACAGTATGTTGCTGCAAGAAGATGTTTCCCCTGTTGCAAAACTAAAACGCCTAAGTACAGAAGCAAGGATTGTAAACCCGGACACTCCAATCATCGATTGGCGATTATGCTACCTTAAAGGACTTGCTTATAAAATGGACGGAACCGTAATTGATGTACGAAACAGAGCTTGTTATAAAAATGCGGCAGAGGGTAAACCCTATGTTTCAAAACCACATAAAACAACAAGCGGGAAAATGGTTATAACCTTTGCCCTTCCCATTTATGATACAAAAAAGAAAATTTACGGTGTCCTTTCAGTTGACACGAACGCAGACCTGTTCTCTAAAGATGTTGCCGATATTCTTGTCGGTAAAACAGGCTATTCCTATATTATAGATGAAACAGGAACAACCATCGCCCATAAAAACATCAAATATGTTGAAGACCAAAACAACTTAATCATTGAAGCTAAAGAAAACAAGAATTTGAAATCAACGGCTGAATTCTTACAACACGCAATCAGCACGGAAAAAAGCGACTTGAGCTATTATAACTTTGAAGGCAAAAAAAATGTTGCCTCATTCGCAAAAATACCCGGCACCTCTTGGACGGTTGTCGTAAAAGCTCCTTATGAAGAATTTATGGGCACCATTGATAATTTGAAACTCATGCTTATTCTCATAAGCACCTGTGTTATTATAGCCGTTGGCATAATCGTGGCATTTGTTGCCCGCCAAATCGTTTATCCGATAAAACGCACGGTAACATCATTGAAAAACATATCACAAGGAGACGGAGACCTAACAGTAAGATTACCGGTCAGCGGAAATGACGAAGTATCAGACCTTTCCATATACTTTAACGAAACAATTGCAAAAATCCGTAACGCAATTTCATCGGTAAAAGAAAACTCCGAAGGAATGGTTGTTGTTGGACGAGACTTTTATGAAAACTCAAAAAGCGTTTCAGCACTCATGTCCGCCATTATGCAAAACATCGACAAAGTAAAAAAACAAAGCGTAAGTCAGTCGTCTCATGTTTCCGAAACATCTTCCAGTGTTGATCAAATTGTTCACACAATCGAAAACCTAAAAGACAGAATCGACTCCCAAGCGGCTTCCGTAATTGAATCGTCTTCGGCAATTGAAGAATTGGTTGCCAACATTCAATCGGTTATGAAAATACTCGAATCAAACAGTAAGGTTGTATCCAGCTTAAATTCCGCCACAACCTCAGGAAAAGCCGCAGTACAAGATACCACCGGTATAGCACGGGCAATCGCTACAGATTCAGAAGGCTTAATTGAAGCAAGCACAATTATTCAAAACATAGCAAGCCAGACTAACCTGTTGGCGATGAATGCCGCAATCGAAGCGGCACACGCAGGCGATGCCGGAAAAGGCTTTGCAGTTGTTGCAGATGAAATCAGAAAACTCGCCGAAGAATCAAACGCACAAGGTCAGAACATTACATCGGTTCTGACAAATTTAAAAAACAAAATAGAATCGCTTAACACTTCCGGCAACTTGCTCAACAACCAATTTGACAGCATATTCAACCTGGTAGAAGAAGTAAAACAGCAGGAAGAAACCATTATGCACGCAATGAAAGAGCAAAGCGATGGCAGTTTACAAACATTAAATGCAATTAAAGAAATCAATTCGATTACGGCAGAAGTAAGAGACGGCTCTGAAGAAATGCTCAATGGCGGAAATCAAGTTGCAAAAACAACACAAGAGCTTGCAGGAATAACCCGCCAAATAAACAGCAATATGCAAACAATGGTTTCGGACACAGAAGCTCTTAGCGGTAAGGCCGACAGATCCCGCGAGCTTCAAGAAAAAAACAGAGTAGCAATCCAAGCCGTAAACGAAAAAATAAATCAGTTCAAGTTACAATAGCTTAAGGCTATGGATGCGGTCGTTTTTTAAAAGTCGGTTACATTTTGAGACCGACTTTTAAAAAACTTACAAACGCTTACGCGATTTTGTAAGCGAAAAAAAACACTCTTTTAGGCAGGTTTATATGAAAAAAAGAATAAACGATATAATGATTGCAGGCTTTGCCCTGTTTGCAATGTTTTTAGGTGCAGGAAACATGATATTCCCGCCAACACTCGGAGCCAATGCCGGTACGAGTTGGTTAGCTTCGTTATTGGGCTTTTTGATTACAGGAGTCGGCTTTCCCGTATTGGGCGTTATCTCAATGACCCTATCAAAAGGCGAAGTTGAAGAATTCACAAAAAATTTATCGCCGTGGTTTTCCACCTTACTTATATCAACAATCTTGTTGATTATAGGGCCTTTATTTGCAATTCCTAGAACGGCGGCAACCACCTACGAAATTGGGGTTCACCCGTTTTTAACCGGTATGCTAAACGAAAACGCCCTCAACATAGCAGGTATTGTAGCAAGGCTCGTCTTTTTTATCGCAACATTCATATTTGTTTTAAATCCGGGTAAGGTAATAGACACAATAGGCAAATTTCTTACCCCGATTTTAATCATAGTCCTTGCATTGGTTATAGGAAAAGGCATCTTTGCCCCGCTTGGAACACCCGCCCCTGTTGAAGACAGAAACTTCTTTTTAATCGGATTTCGCGGCGGATACCAAACTATGGACGCACTCGGCTCTATCTTGCTTGCAATCATCGTAATTGAAAGTTTGATTGCGCGAGGCTACAAAGGCAGAAAAACACTTTTCTCAATGACAGCAATAATCGGTTTAATTGCCTGTATCGGATTAGCGCTTGTTTATACGGGGCTTGCATATCTTGGAGCCTCATCAAGCGGACTGCTTGCCGAATCAATGGACAAAACAGACCGCCTCGTTAAAATAGTCGACTTACTTTGGGGACGATGGGGTAAAACCATATTGGGCTTATCCATAAGTTTTGCCTGCCTTACAACCTCAGTCGGACTTACCACAATCGGCGGAGAATACTTTAGCAAAAAACTGAAACTCCCTTACAAACCCGTAGTCGCAATTATAACTATCATCAGTTTTTTCATCTCGATTGTGGGTGTTGAAGGAATAATTCTTTTTGCAGGCCCGATACTCGAAATCGTATACCCCGTTGTAATCGCATTGATTTTTATAAACTTTTTTGCAAGGTTTCTTCCAAACTGCTGGTTCACTCGCGGAGCAATAATCGGAACATTACTTGTAAGTCTTTCTCTCGGAGTTACCTACTTACGAGGCTTTATCAATACAGTATTCAAAACATCACTCGACTTTACCGCAACAAGAGCATTCTTAGACAAACTTCCACTCGCGGGCATTGGCTTGTCATGGATTGTACCTGCAATAGTATTGGGAATAATCTGCGGAGTCATAGCTATGTTTACAAAAAGCTGTAAAAAATAAAAATAAAACTTATCGCATGATAATGTTGTTTTTAAACAACATTATCATGCTTTATAACCCGCTTCGGTCGCATAATCTTTTGTTCTTTACTGTTTAGCTTAATCGGTATTTTACGCTATCGCTACAACCACCTTTTTTTAATTGCACACTCGAACAAAAGGATAGACGACCTACGCAACTTAAGGTTAAACGAAAATGCTTATGCAGGCGGGAATGCTGCTTTAAACTACGCTTAGTACATCGTTTTAGTTTTATGTCGCACGATGAGTTTAGTTTGGGGGGTAGCGGAGGATATTGCCGATGTTTAATATTTTCAAAAATTGCGAGTTGGAGCGACAAGCGGAAAATCGCAATTTCTATAATTCTAAAAAATAGGCAAGAGCCGAAGCGAGGGGGAAACACCCCCCTCATAATAAAAACTTTTAATAAAATTCCTAATTTTGGGCTTGACAAAAATGCGGAAATTTTATAGTATTACACTACTTGAAATGTGCATGACTTGAATTTTGAAGAAGTCGTGTGAATTTTGCTGCTCACGAGCGAGAGTGGTGGAATTGGCAGACACGCCAGACTTAGGATCTGGTGCCTAGGCGTAAGGGTTCAAGTCCCTTCTCTCGCAGAATTTCACTCTTGCCGAGTAGTGAGTTTATATGCGGGAATAGCTCAGTGGTAGAGCGCCACCTTGCCAAGGTGGATGTCGCGAGTTCAATCCTCGTTTCCCGCTTTAAGCGATTCGGTAATTTGCCGGATCGCTTTTTTTATTAACAAATATTAATTTATTTCATTTTAAGGAAGGATTTATGAAAATTCAGAAGGAACTCAAAAACCTGGACGAATCGAATGTCGAATTAACTGTTACAGTAAGCAAAAAAGATGCAAAAACTAAATATGATGAAATACTGAATAAGTATACCAAAGAGGCTCAGTTGCCCGGTTTTAGAAAGGGTAAGGTTCCGGCAGCTGTTTTACAGCGAAAATACGGTGAAGGAATTAAGATGGAAGCAGCATCTGAAGTAATCGAAGAATCGCTTAAAGAGCTGTTTGACGAATTTGACAGATACTCAAAACCGCTTGCATATAAACAACCTGAATTAGTTGGCGAAATAGACTTTAATCCCGAAAAGGACTTTTTGTTTTCGGTTAAATACGATGTTTTTCCAAAAGTAGAGTTCAAAAAAATTGAAGGATTTACAATTGAAGTGCCTAAGGTTTCAGGAGAAGATGAAGCTCTGTCAGAATCCTTAAAAGAAGTACAACTGAGAAATTCGTTTGTTAAAGATAAGCCTGATTCGGAAGTTGCCGAAAAAGACAATGTTGCAACAATCAATTACTGTGAGCTTGATGAAAACGATGCAACTATTGCCGGCACCGAAAGAGAAGACTTTTCATTTCCGATTGGTTCAGAGCATAACTTATATAAAATTGATGATGACATAATCGGAATGAAAAAAGGCGAAGAAAAGATAATAAAAAAGTCTTTTGACAAAGATTTTTCCGACCCGTCTCTTGCAGGCAGAGATGTTAAAATAAAGGTAAAACTTACTGCATTAAAATACCGCGAATTGCCTGACTTAGATGATGAATTGGCACAGGATGTCAGCCCAAAATACAAAACCCTTGATGACTTAAAAGACAGTCTTTCAAAACAAATTAAAGTATCTGTTGAAAATAAAATTTTAAGTCTTAAAAAAGAAGCTTTTTTTGATAAAGTATTGGAAGAAAACGAATTTAGATTACCGCAATCGATGATAGATGCAGAGCTTAATTCTCGATGGAATAATTTTGCAAGCCAAGTCGGGCTGACACCTCAACAACTGGAAGAAACTATAAGCAAAGGTGGCGATGAATTTAACAAAAACGTGTTCTTTAACAGCAATCGAAAAGAATCCGAGCGTGCTTTAAAAGAAAGGGTTGTTATCGAAACCTTGCTTGAAGAGAAAAAACCTGAAGTAAGCGATGATGAAATAGAAAATGAATACAAGAAGTTAGCAGAATCGTCTAACTCTACCATCGAAGAAATAAAAGAGCAGTATTCTAAATTGCATTACGAAGAATACTTTAAGGAAACAGTAAAAGAAAGCAAATTGATTAAAGAGCTTTTGGAAAAATGCACTATCAAAGAAGGTAAAGCTATTTCTGTAAAAGAGCTGTTTGAAAGATAATTTAAGGGAGTTTTGGAGACCCGTTTAAAATAAAAGCCTATGAATGAAAAAATGAATACATTGGTGCCTTATGTTATAGAAAGAACCGGTGCAGGTGAGCGAAGCTACGATATTTTCTCGCGTCTTTTAAAAGACAGGATTATATTTGTTGACGGAGAAATAAACGATTTAAGTGCAGACTTAGTTGTTGCCCAGCTTTTGTTTTTAGAATCACAAAATCCCGACAAAGACATCAGCCTTTACATCAACAGTCCGGGTGGCTCTGTTACCGCAGGATTGGCTATATACGACACAATGCAACATATTCGCCCCGATGTACAGACCATCTGTTTGGGTCAAGCCGCCAGCATGGGTGCTGTTTTACTCGCAGGCGGAACTGCAGGCAAAAGATTCGCACTTCCCTCTTCAAGGGTAATGATACATCAACCATGGGGAGGCGCACAAGGGCAAGCTTCAGATATTAAAATTCAGGCAAAAGAAATTTTAAGGCTCAAAAAATTGATAATAAGCTATTTCGCAAAAAATACAGGCAAAAAGGAAAAACAGGTTACAAACGATATGGAGCGAGACTACTTTATGTCGGCAGAAGAAGCGTGTAAATACGGTATAGTTGATGAAGTAATGAGTAGAGGTAAATAATGAATAGGTTTAGAGGAAGTAAAAACATTTGTTCTTTTTGCGAAAAACCGGAATCCACTGACAGAATGGTGATACCCGGTCCAGGCGGAATAAATATCTGTGAGCGTTGTGTTTCATTATGTCAAAGTTATGTTCAAAAACACCGTATACCAAAAAACAAATTAGACATAAACCGGCTTCCAAAGCCACAAGAACTAAAAGAATACCTTGACCAATATGTTATAGGGCAAGAACATGCAAAAAAAGTGCTTTCAGTTGCAGTGTATAATCACTACAAAAGAATTGCATCACCGGCTTCTCTAGCGAGTGATGTTATACTTGAAAAATCGAATGTTTTGCTGTTAGGTCCAACAGGCTCCGGTAAGACCCTCTTAGCCAAAACATTGGCAGAAAAATTAAATGTCCCGTTTGCCATTGCTGACGCTACTACAGTAACAGAGGCAGGTTATGTTGGCGATGATGTTGAAAACATATTGTTGCGTTTAATACAAAATGCCAATGGTGATATAAAGCTTGCTGAAACAGGTATTGTCTTCATAGACGAAATTGACAAAATTTCGAGAAAAGGTGAAAATGTATCAATTACCCGTGATGTATCCGGTGAAGGTGTGCAACAGGCTTTGCTAAAAATAATTGAAGGTACAGAAGCCGGTGTTCCTCCTCAAGGCGGACGAAAACACCCAAATCAAGACACCTATAAAATCAACACATCAAATATTCTTTTTATATGCGGTGGAGCCTTTGTAGGATTAGACAAAATAGTAGAAAGCCGTATCGCAGAGCACCCGCTTGGTTTTTCGGCAGAAATAAAAACCAAAAGTGAAAAAAACCTGCAAGAACTTTTTTCTAACCTTACTCCCGATGACCTTGTAAAATTCGGTTTAATACCCGAGCTAATAGGAAGATTACCTATAACAGTCGCATTGAACGAATTAACAAAAGATGACCTTATAAGAATTTTAACCGAGCCGAAAAACGCATTAGTAAAGCAATATGAAGAAGCATTTAAAATGGACGATGCAAAGCTAATATTTGAAGATGGTGTGATTGAAGCCATAGCTCAAAAAGCCATAGACCAAAATACAGGCGCCAGAGGACTCAGAGCAATAATTGAAAAGATAATGTTGGAGCCAATGTATGAAGCCCCATCTATTTCAAGCAGAAAAGAAATACGCATAACCAAAAGCATGGTTAATAAGCAGACGGCACCCAAGATTAAAGTAGTTTCCAAAACGGCTTAAACCAAAGACCATAGAGTGCCTTTTAAATAAAGGTTTGACTTAACTTTTTTTAATCAAAATCGTCATAATCTAAATCATCTTCATCGAACTCATCATCATCAAAGTCGAAGTCATCTTCGTCAAAATCGTCATCAAACTCATCGTCAAAGTCTTCGTCATCATCAAAATCATCTAAGTCAAAGTCTTCGTCATCAAACTCATCATCATCGTCAAAGTCGTCAAAATCATCTTCATAAGAATCATCTGAATCAAGGCTACTGGACGCATCAAAAAAACACATATAATCCGAATCAAAATTTTCAATCATACAATACCCACTCCACTTTAATAAAAATTTCAAAACTTTATAAAAGCTTATACTTAATAATAAAACAAAAGTTTAAGTTTCGTCAATCGGTAAATACAACTTTTTTTAAATTTTTTATAAAAAAACGAAACTTGTAAACATAGTTGTTAAATTAATAGTTGCTAAAAATTTTTTCCAACCTGCCTTTTCCTAAAACCTTCATAAATCCTGCCAATCGTGGTCCCTGTTCTTTCCCGATCAAAACTTTATAAATTGCGGTAAATAATGCTTTAGGCTCTATTTCATAAAAATTTGCAACATCATAAAGCTCAGTTGAAAGCTCTTTTTCTGTTTTTTCTTCCAGAGCCGGCAAAACATTATCACGAATATTTTTAATTGCATTCAGTTCAACATCCGACAAATTTACCTTATTATCACTTCCCTGTACCGCAAATCGGAAGTCTTCAGGAGCGCATTCAGTAATCCAATTCCATGCACATCGGCAACGTTGCCTAAATCTTGCAATTTGAAAATCCTTTATATCAGGAAATGATTTTAAAGCCTCATCAATATTCCCGCTGTTTATTTGAAGAATATTACATAAATGTCGAAACGGCACTTGAAACGGAATTTTTTCAGGCTTAAGACTTGCCCCTTTTGTTATAGGCTTAACTTGCGAAAGCTCGTAAATGCGTTTTTGTTTTTCAAAAACAGCTTCATTCTTTGCTTTTTGAACACCATAAGCAATTCTTTCGGTTTTATCGTAATCCTCATAAATTTTGATTACATCTAAATCAAAACTGATTGAAAACTCTGTATTAGGTCTTGTTCCGGCAAACATATATCGCACAACTTCCGGCTGATAATATTGCAATACATCTGCAAGGCTAACAACTTTACCCTTAGACGAAGACATCTTTCCCGGTAGTCCCTTTAATCCTATAAAATCATATCTGAATGAAACAGGAGCGTCCCAGTCGTATATTTCTTTTGAAACAAGTCTTGCCGTATCGAATGAACCGCCTTGCGAATGATGGTCTTTACCCGCAGGCTCAAACACAACCTGTTCGTGTTTCCACCTCATCGGCCAATCAATACGCCACCCCAGCTTTGCAATGCTTGTTTTGCGTAAATCAACATCCTCTGAATGACCGCATTCACAGGTATAGTGTAATGTCCAATCGTTATCCCACCCGTCAACTGAGGTTGTATCTTTTTTGCAAGAAGAGCAAAACACTGAAACAGGCCAGTACTCGCCTTGCATTTTATGGTTTTCATCACGATAAGTGTTTAATATATCTTTTAACTTTTTGCGATTATCCATTGCCAGTTTCATTCCGGTGGCATAAAGACCGGCTTGATAATTCTTAGCTTGATATAAATACTCAGGGTGAATACCAACCTCAGGTAAAATTGTCTCTACATCATATTCATGATGTGCAGCATAATTTTCATTTCGTCCTGATGTATCCGGCACAGAAGTAATCGGAAACCTAAGATATGCTTCAAGCTCATCAGGCTTGGGCATATTAGCCGGTACTTTTCTGAAGACATCGTAATCGTCCCAAGAATAAATAAACCTCGCATTTTTGCCATTGTCGCGTAATGCTCGAACAACCAACTCTACCGACATTATTTCTCTAAAGTTACCAATGTGAACAGTACCTGAAGGGGTAATCCCTGATGCACAAGTATACTCCTGCCTTTCACCACGCTCTCTTATGATATTTTCAGCTGTTTGATCAGCCCAATGTAAATTCTTTCCGCCCATAACCACTTCCTTAAAAATTAAGGGATTGTATCAAACATGAGCAAAAAAATCAAGCAGAAAATTAAAATTGGCAAATTAAAATAACCCGGCTCTTTTTTATATTACGAAAGCAAAAAAAACACAAGGCGCAGGGAGTAAAATAAGGGGTTGACATAAATTCTTAAATATGCTATCTTTCACAGGCTTTGAGGGCAATTAGCTCAGATGGTTAGAGTACAAGCATGACACGCTTGGGGTCACTGGTTCGATTCCAGTATTGCCCAATTTACCGAAAATAAGAAATCCTAAAATCCGTAATATATTTAAACCCTGTTTTTTCATATAATCTTTTAGCCGCAATATTGTATTTTTTTACATAAAGAGAGAATGTCTTTTTTTTATTTTCCGGCCGTAAAAGCATATACTTTACTAAAGCATGAGCGACACCTAAATTTCTGAATTCAGGCATGGTATACATTCCGCCGATTTGATTGCAATAAAAACCTCTTGCATTTGTATTGACCTTTGAAATAATCTTATTATGATATTCCGCTTTATAAAGTTGTTGAGTTTCTAAAAGTTTTTTTAAATATAATCTTGTTATTCTTTTTTCCACGTGCCCATATCCTGAGCGCACTTCTGTTTTTTCATAATCCATTTGTAAAGGCAATAAACCTTCTATGTCATAAACCGTGCAAGGCGAAAACTTAATATCCAAATCGCACGGAGATGTGTTTTCAATTAATTTTGCATTTTCGCCGGTAAAACTTAACAAGTCATAATTTTGTATTCTGTAAGGCTTTATAAAAAAACTATTATCAAGAAACGCATCAAATGCAAAACTCATATCGCCTGTTCCCAATACAGATTGTACAACACCCTTGAATTCTTGAATTTCAACATTCCGAAAAAAATCATTATGCAGCCCTTTTGGAAAACAATGTAAAACCGTTCCATACGCATTTATTATTAACACCCCAAAAATATTTTCATTTAAATCCAAAAGCAAAAAACCTTTCAAAAAAATCTTTTCAAATTTGTTTCCTGTAGCCCCTCTTTTTAAAAACTTTTGAAAGCGTATTAACTCACTTACCAAATTAACACAAGCATATTCATAGGGAAGAACAAACTTTAAGGCTTTTTGAATATTCACTTCGGTGATTTTTTCCACTTTATACATCAAGGTTATTTTACAAAACAATCATAAGATTGTCCATAGCCAACCTTTATTTCAATTTTAAGTTAAAAAAATATTTTTGTGCGTCATATTTAAACGCACGGCATAACTTTTTGACTAAAGCAAGCAAACTAAAAACAAACTTAAGTTAATTATACAAATCTTTTACATTTATAAAATATTGCATTCCAATATTAAAACAGCTTAGTACATCGTTTTAGTTTTATGTCGCACGGTGAGTTTAGTTTGGGGGGTAGCGGAGGATATTGCCGATGTTTAATATTATCTTCAATTGCGAGTTGGAGCTATAAGCGGAAAATCGCAAAGCGTGAAGATTTAAAAAAAATCGGCAAAAGCCGGAGCTAGGGGGAGGCACCCCCTCATAAAAATACTAATTGCTTTTTTTTGAATTTAAATTATAATATGTGTCATGGCAAGAAACAAATACGGCACGACCCCGTGGGGAAAATGGTTTTTAAAAATGTTATCAAACTATGACGGCAGCGGAAGATTGACGCGAGGGCGAACTTATGCTAACACGGGACGAGTAGAAAATATTAAAATATCGGGAAGAGTAATTTCATCGCGCGTGAAGGGAAGTTATGATCCGTGGTATGACATTAATTTGGAGTTCCCAAAAATCTCGCAAACAACAGAAAATAAAATTGTAAAAATTTTTGTAAAAAATAAAATGGAATTAGTTGCACTTAGAAACGGGATTATGCAAGACTCGTTAATCGAAATATTTGAAAAGAAAAACATTCGGTTAATTCCCGCCAAATGGAGTAAGCTAGTCAAAAGCTGTTCCTGCCCTGACTACGGAGACCCTTGCAAACACATGGCTGCCGTGCTTTTTATTTTATCACGCGAAATTGATTATGATCCAAGATTGATTTTTCAGCTTGGCGGATTTGATCTTAACAAAGATTATCCTGAGTATTCAAATGCAATAAGCAAAAACAATTACGACAGTGAAACTTTTGAAACTAAGACAACGAATAATCTTCAAAGTAATGCCGAAAAAAAACCTGCGCCTGTTTTTGAAATTGAACAACCGGTACCTATTACGATGAGAAACAAAAAAACCGTAGAAGAGCTTCTTGACAGTTCAGAGACAAAATCGGAAAGCAAAATTAAAAATAAAGTACTCAGTTTTCCTTCTGCAGAATCTTATATTCCGCTTGTTACAAGTTTTTTACCTCAGCAGCCGGTGTTTTCTGTTTCTGATTTTGTGCCTAAGCTCAAAGAGTTTTATCATACATCTTTAGCTTTATATGATTTTAATTTTTATGCAAATGCAATTGACCTGCATGGTGCGGAAAATATTTTTTATTCCAATATATCTATAAATACAAAAACATTGAGTAAAAGTAAAAGTGGTTTTCCGCTTTCAAAAAAATCCTTTTTAACATTAAATATAAAACAGTCTGCAAAAAGTTTTTTTGAGTTTACGCTTTTACAGGCGGGTGTTTTATTTAGTATAAAGCCAAATGTTGCATCGGATTTAAGCTCAGGATATTGTACGGCTTATTCTTTTTTCCAACTTGCAAAAAAAATTATTCATGATTCGGCTTTTATTCCTGCAGTTAATATTAGCAATAAAGTGCTTTCTGTTTTTTGGAAACCCCTGACGGCATCAACGGAAATAAATTCCGCTATTGATGAATTTGCAAATATGCTTACCGATGATTTTTTTTCAGCTGTTTCAAAATGGGGAAAAAGATATTGTGCCGAGCTTCTTTTAACAGCGTATTTGACCGAATATGTTTTATCCATGAATTTTACTCCGAAACTTACATCGGCTTACGATAGACAAATAGATTCACTTTTTTTTGGAGACAATGCTATTGATACAAGCATACCCGGTAACAAAAATTTGGCAACCGTTATTTATACTTGGCTTGCTGTTCTTAATTACACTCCAAACGAATACCTTTACAGACTTACCTTAAAAATTATTAGTGAAGACAGAATAGACCTTTTCGCATCTGTATTAAAACTCGACGAAGTGAATTCTAATTTTCAAGATTTGCATATTGCAATAAAAAAAAGCGCTACTCCTGAACGTATTTTGAAATTCCCAATTGTGCTTGCATCGTATTTACCCGAGATAACAGATCTTGTGTCAAAAAAATCAGTCCGGTTTAATCTTGAAGAAGTTGGTAAATTTTTAAGCGATTCGTCACAGCTATTAAAACGATTCGGTGTAGAAATTATTTTACCGAAAGCATTACAAAAAACATTAAAACCAAAAACAGTTCTTTCGGTAAAAACAACAAACAGCAATGCCTCGGTTCAAACATTTTTAAGTCTTACAGATATTTTAGAATATGACAAAAAAATTATGCTCGGGAGTTTTGAAATTTCAATTAAAGAATTTCAAAAACTCGTTAAAGAGAATTCACGTATTATAAAATTCAACGATCAATATGTTTTACTTGATCCAAAAGAAGTTGCCAAACTTTTTGATAATCTTACAACAGATGAAATAACACCGCTCGATTTAATGCAATCTATTTTAACAAAAGAAGCGGTTATTTCAGCAGATGCACAAATACAAATAGATTCTATATTCAAAAGCAATGTATTAAACACTCCGAAAAACTTAAATGCTAAACTTAGAAGCTATCAGGAAAAAGGGTTTTCATGGATGTATGCAAACATAAAAAGCGGATTTGGATGTTTGCTTGCCGATGATATGGGACTTGGTAAAACCATACAAGTTATTTCTTTGATTTTAATATTAAAGGAAAAGAATGAATTAGATAATGGTGTAATCATTGTATCTCCTGCAAGTTTAATTTCAAATTGGTTGCATGAAATAAATAAGTTTGCACCTAATTTAATATGCAATGTTTATCACGGTAAAAAAAGAAAACTAAATCCCAAAGCAGAGATAACATTAACAACCTATCAGACAATGCAAAAAGATATAGACAAAGTGATTGCACATAATTTTTTTGGAATAATTATTGATGAAGCTCAAAGTATAAAAAACTCAAATACAAAAACAGCTAAAGCCTTAAAAAAAACAAACACCCGATTTAGAATTGCATTAACCGGCACACCTGTCGAAAACAATCTTGAAGACCTTCGCTCTATTTTTGATTTTATATTACCTAATTATTTAGGCGATGCAAAAACATTTAAGCATAAGTGGAGAATACCAATTGAGCTTCATTCAAACCGAGAAATAAGTGAACGCCTGCAAAAAATTACAGCTCCTTTTATTCTTCGCAGATTAAAAACGGACAAAAAAATTATTTCTGACTTGCCGGAAAAAATTACCACAAATAATTACTGTAATTTAACAGTCGAACAAGTTGCATTATATGAATCGCTTATTGACACACAACTTAATACGATAAAAACATCAGATACCGAAATAAAACGACATGCCAGAATTTTAAAACTCTTAACAGGATTAAAACAAATATGCAACCACCCGCGAGTATTC
The DNA here is from genome assembly GCA_002749205.1 of Treponema sp. Classification (GTDB taxonomy): domain Bacteria; phylum Spirochaetota; class Spirochaetia; order Treponematales; family Treponemataceae; genus Treponema_B. The sequence continues at coordinate 34,525 of PDOP01000033.1, forward strand.
GACAAAACCAGCCCCGAGTCGCCGCATTTATCGGGAAAAGTTTTAAGCCTGCTTTTTCTGTTAAAGGAAATTCTTGCCAATGGTGAAAAAGTAATTATTTTTAGTCAATATGTTGAAACACTTAAACTTCTTAAAACCATTATCCAAAAAGAGCTTAACACTTCACCGCTCAGTATCACGGGGGCAATCAACCCAAAAAAACGCCAAGAAGCAGTTGAACTATTTCAAACAAACCCCGGTTCGAGAGTTTTGCTCATCTCGCTAAAAGCAGGCGGCACAGGTTTAAATCTTACAGCCGCCGGTCGCGTAATCCACTTTGACTTATGGTACAACCCCGCCGTTGAAGACCAAGCCACAGATCGCGCATTCCGAATCGGACAAAAATCAAATGTATTTGTACACCGCTTAATTTGTGAAGGCACATTTGAAGAAAAAATAGATAAAATGATACAAAAAAAACGAAACATTGCAGACGCAATATCCGGTGGCGAAACATGGATTTCAAAATTAACTAACAGCGAATTAGAGGAAATACTTACGCTCCAAAAATAAGTTTTTTATAGCTTTTACAAAATACTAAATATTTTGTCGCTATCGCTCCGTAACCCGACTGCCCGCATAATCTTTCGTCCTTTGCTGTTAGTCTTAATCGCCGTTTTATGCTATCGCTCCAACCGACTTTACTGCTTTAAAAATCGAACGAAAGGATAGACGGGGCAGTCCAAATTAGGTTAATCGAATTTGTCTAAGACGCCGGTTTTCTGCTTAAAACCCCGCACGCAAAATTCATCTAAACACTATTTAAAAAAATAAAAAAATATGCTAAAATTAAAATGTATGCAACACCATAAACAAAGGAATTAGATAAATGTCTAAAGATAATATTGACAACTTAACTAAATTTAAAATATTCGATAATATTTCAGAATCAAGCAAAGAAAAAATTAAACAAAATGTAATAATAAAAAAAGTTTTTAATGCTAACGAGAGAGTAGCCAGAAAAGGCGATAAATTAAACCATGCCCTCCTTATCAACAAGGGGTGTTTGAGAACTTTAGAGTATATGATCGATGGTAAAGAAATGGTTTCTTCTTACTACATTGAAAGTGATGCTTTTCCGTTTTATTTACACTTTGGAAAAACCAACCACCTTCCTTATGATGTTTATGCTTTAAAAAAATCTGAAGTTCTATTTTTACCATTCGATATTGTTGAAAATCTTATTCAAGATGATCCGGTTTTTATGAAAAATTTATTGGAATTTATTTCTGAATACACTTGTTTTTATAGATTACTGCTTAGAGCAACTCAATATAATAAAGTAGTTCAAAGAATTGCTTATTGGCTCTTGCATATAGATGAAATTGATAGTCTTAAATTTCCTTCCAGTCAAAACATGCTGGCAAATATATTAAGAGTAAACCGACCGAGCCTTAATCAAGAGCTAAAAAGACTATCCCAACTTAAAATTATAAAAATGAATAAAATGAAATTTGAAATATTAAATCGAGAATATTTAGAAAATCTTATTGAATAGCAAAATCCCGGTAAAAAACATCCAAAAACAACACACTAAAATAACACGAAGAACTTGCAAAGCTCATTTGAGATTTGCAAGTTCTTACAAAATATACCAAAAAGCGCAATGAAATGAGCTTATTTTTAAGCCAACTTGCAAAAGTTACTCCACTTTTACAAGTGGCTCAAACACATTCTACTCAAATTCTGTAGGCTCACTTACCGCTGTTGACAAAGCCTTAATAGCTTTTTCCGTAAGAGAGCGCCGCAAAACAGTTTCGTCTTTCACATCCAAATTAGGGTTGCCCACCGGATAAGGAATGGCAACTGTAGGTACAATTCTGTTTGCGCCAACTGACTTTGAAATTGTAGTAATTGTAGCCATGTGTACAACCGGAATACCGAATCTCTCAATTTCTTTAACTATCGTTGCGCCGCAACGAGTACATGTACCTCACGTACTGGTCATAATTACGCCATCAACCTTAGCTTCACTAAGCTCCTTACCAATTTCTTTTCCGAATTTAACTGAATTACCGACAGCAGTTCCCGTACCTGTTGTAGAATAGAAATACTTGTAAACGCCACCGAGCCTTCCCTCTTTTTTCATTTCAGAAAGCATATCAAACGGAACTACCCTGTCAGGTAACTCATTTGCATAAACAGGGTCATAACCGCCATGTATTGTTTCATAACTGCCTTTTAGAGTTTCCAATTTAGAAATATCATGCTTGATCCAAATTTGTGCAGAAGCCGATTGTAATCTATCAGGATTTCCGAGAGGTACAATTCCGCCTGTTGTTATAATAGCAACAGTAGCCTTTGACATATCGCTGATAGGCTTTGCAGGTGCAACTGTATCAAACTCAGGCATTGCAAGTTCAGTTTCAAACTTTTCGTTATTGAGTCTTTTCATCAACATATCAATTGCACGAAGTGAGCCCCGTTTTTCAACAATCACAGTATTTCGCTGACCTTGAGAAATATAACCTTCTTCCTCAGCTTTACCTATCTTTTCTCCCTGTAATATTTTCTTTGCAAGTGTAGTCACCACAGGAATAGCCTCACGCATGCCGGCAGCTGAATCGCCGGTTTTTGCAATTATTGCAGCACCTTTAACATGATCTACACCGGGGTTTTCAGGATACATAGCTGTTAAAGCAAGAATATCCATTTCATTTACAAGCTTAACAACACCGGCACAAGCCATACCGTATCTACCGGCATTAAAGGCCGGACCTGCAATTACCAAGTCAGGCTTTTCAGTTTCTAAAGTCTTTTTTATAAAACTCAAAGACTCCTTATTATTTTCGTTAAAATAGTTATCTCCACAAACTATAGTACCAACAACTTCCGCTACACCTTGCAGATTTGCATTTATACCGACAGCAGGGCCAAGAATATCTTTTTTATATTCAACACAATGCCCTGCCTTTTCTTCCCCGCCAATTCCGGCAAAAAATTGATTTAAATAGCAAATTACCTTTTTCATATTTTCTCCTCGATTTAAGACACTTCCACAGAAATATTGTGATAACCAATTTCGCTTGTTGCACCAATTACGGCATTAAGCTCAACTTTCATTGAACCGTCTTCGGCTATACAACCTTCCCAACCACCGGCAACAGTCTGTACAGCTTTATCATCACCAATAACCTTATCAGCAGATTCCAAACGAAGCACATGACTTACATTACCCGTAGAAACAACAGCTACAGCTGCAGGGTTTGTATCTGCAAGAGGCTGACTCATTCCGTCCCAACCTGCGCATTCATCAGTAATAAGCACGGTTTTAATTCCGTGTTTTTCACATCTTGCACAAATCATAACTAAGTCGGAATCAGGATTACCGTACCCCTCTTCAGAAACAATAACACCGTCTGCACCTAAGTGATGAGCCAGCTTGGCTGTAAAATCTGCAGTTCTGAATTTACCGTCAAGTGTTGTTAATTCAGGAACCATAATTACACCCATGAAATTAATTGTTTTCCCGTGCTGATTATATAAATCAAGAATCACGGAATTATTTTGGTGCTGATATGTTGTAATCTTATCACATGCGGCAACACAATTACCTGAAACAACAGCGTTATCAAGCTCCTCATTCGGGTGCATCAGTGTAGGTATAATTTGTGAAGCATTTACACCGTAAACATAACTGTCATGCAACAAACCTTGAGTAATTAACATTTCCGCATAAATAATTCCGGGGAGTTTAGGATACCTATCACATTCTTCTCTCATTGTGCCAATATTATATTCTCGAACAGTATCGCATTCAGCTTCACGACCCGCCTCTCCCACAATTTCTGATGCCTTCAAACCGGCAAGTCTTACAACCTCTTCATGGATATGAGGTTTAAGGTCGTCAACAACAGAAATATCAATAACAAAATTGAATGTTTTTGAAAAAGGTGTATATTTTGCACCTTCTCCCCACATGTCAATTAAGCCTTCCTGAAAACCAACCATATCTCCTATGGTAACTATCGCAGCACCCTTTAAGCATTTAACAAAACCCTCGCCTTGCTGTGTAATCTTGGTTGTAACACCCGGAAAGCCCGATATTCCGCCTTCAACCTTAACACGAGGCTCAATAACATCTTTAACAGGAATAATGCGAGTCCTGTCGCCGGGTTTTGCAATATCAAATTTGACATTTTTGATTCTTGCATCTTTTAAAAGCTCCTGCTTTACCTCATTTGTATTTACATATAAAATGTGGTCTTTAACCTCCATTCTATCGCCCAATTTGATGTCCTTAATTTGAACATCTCCAAGTTTTAGCGTCATTAAGTTCACCTCCGCCTATATAATTTTCAGCTCTCTTTGAGCTTGCATAAATAAGTCAAAATCAATTTTTTCATAATCTTCAAGATGAGCAAAATCCGGCTTTCTGTTTTCCATAAGTTTTTGGTATTTAGAAATAGATTCTCCAATAAGAATCATGGAATATTCATTTTCTTTTATCGGTTTTTTTTCATCGGAAAGAATAAGACTGCGAACAGGACCAAAATTCATACGAATGCTGGCAAATAAAGGATGAGTCAACAACTTATAACCTTCATAAACTAAATCCCGAGTTTTAATCAACACTGCATAATAATCGCCTTCCACAAAAACATCAGGATTTTCAATTAAAGTGTTATTTGTTACAAGCATAGCAAATTCCCTATTATATCTGTATTGTAGCCTCTTTTTATAAAAAAGATAGTTAGTATGCTAACATAAATGTCTTATTTTTTATTTATTTAAAAAAATTAGCATTAGGGTTTATCTTTATCGATAAACCCTAATGCTAAGCAACCCGACTGCCTTCGCATAATCTTTCGTCCTTTGCTGTTATACTTAATCGCCGTTTTACGCTATCGCTCCAACCGACTTTACTGTTTTTAAAATCGAACGAAAGGATAGACGAGGCAGTCCAAATCATGTTAAACAATATGAAAACCTTGCCGGTGTGCTGTTAAAAACCGGCGGCTCAAAATTATCGGAAAAGTAAAATAAATGTTTATTCCGCAACGCCTGTAGAAATAGGAGAAAATGCCTCTATCTTCAGCCTTCCTTTTTTAAAATAAAGAATGGTAATCAAAACACCTTTAATCATAGAAGTTATACTGATTGCCCACCATACCCCCGACAATCCCAAAAATCGGGACAGTATATAAGCTAACGGTATTCTGGCAGCGGTAAGCACTGTTGAATTTACCGAAGGATACATAGTTTTACCCAAACCGTAAAAAGCCCCGTTTGTAACAATTTCTACGCACATAAAAACTTGAGAATATCCGAGTATCGAAAGATATATAGCACCTTCTTTTAAGGCCTCCGGTTCATTTAAAAACGCCCCAAAAATCTCTTTTGGAAATAAAACCAATGCAAAACTTGTAAACAAGCCCACTATTAACATAGAAACATAGGCAACCTTAAACCCTGTGTCTATTCTTTTGTATTGCTTTGCGCCAAGATTTTGTCCTATGAATGTAGAAATGGCAACTGAAAATCCTGAAGCTGTCATCCATGTTACCGCTTCAATTTGACTTCCTATCCTTTGCACACCAACCCCAAGATAACCATATTGGGTAATTATCCTTACGATAAATGTAGCAATAATAGTGAACGACATTGCCTGTAAACCGACAGGAGTTCCAACTTTTAAAATGTTCTTCAGTTTATATAAATCCGGCATTCTAAAGAGTTTAAACCCTTTAAATAAAATCGTATCTTTTGCTTTTAGAATGTAAAACAAAAAAAGAATTGTTACCAACAATTGAGAAATCACGGTTGCAAAAGCAGCACCTAATACACCAAGAGGTTTACCTACAATGCCGAAAATCAAAATTGGATCTAAAATAATATTTAAAACAAGCCCGCAAGTATTAAACAAAAAAGGAATCTTACTTGAGCCATATGCGTTAAAAATAGCACTCAACACGGGATTGAAAAAAAACAACAAATATGAAAGTGAAATTATTTTTGAATACTGCAAAGCCATTGAAACAACTTCTGCATTGTCAATATTAAAAACACCAATCAAAAAGTTTCTTCCAAAAAATATGATGCAACCGTATAACAAACTCACTAAAAGTGTAAACTTAATAATTGTACCGACAATTATATTGGTGTTTTCATCTTTTCTGCCAACAGCTTGAGAGACAAGCGATTCTGCTGATACTTTCGGAATCATAATAATCCCCATTGCAAACCACATAAAAAAACCGGCTGCACTGACTGCCGTTGACGCTTTTGAACCAAGTTTACCTATCCAAAAAACATCTGCCATATTATATGCCATTTGGATAAATGATGTTCCCATGATGGGCAATGCCAGCTTTAGCAATACCGGCATTATATTACCTTTTGTTAAATCATTCTGTTTCATTTATTGCCTTTGTTTAAAACGCATTATACCAAAGCCCGATTTTACAGAAAAACAGAAATAAAAGCAAGTAGAGCCCGTATCAAAAAATTCTTTTGAATAAAAACAATTTAGATTATACTGCGTGATGAAAATAAGAACACCTAAAAATAAATGCTTTTTTGTTTAACCTGATTTTAAGTTCGCCGTTATCCTTTTTGGCGTTTAAAATAATCAAAAAAGCCGGTCGCCGGCAGAAGAACGGCAAATCAAAAACATCAAACAAGCCAAAAAGATTTAAGGCGAACGAGGGGTTTAAGAGCGAAAAGTGTTGTGTTGTCAAATCAATAATTTTCTTTTTCAAAAGCACAACACTTTTCTGCGATTAATTCAAATTAAAAAGGTAAACTTGACAAAATACTTTTTTTCATTTAAACTACGGCACTGACAGGGGGATTTCATGTTCGAGTATCATATAGAGGGCGGCACTCCGATTGAAGGAGTCATTAAGGCAAGCGGAAATAAAAATGCGGCACTACCTTGTATTGCGGCCGCAGTGTTGACTAGTGAGGCTGTCGTTTTGCGGAATATACCCGATATTGAAGATGTCGGTGTGATGCTCGATGTTTTTAAGTCTTTCGGTGGGGTTGTAGAAAAGATTGATGCAAATGCTTACAGGCTCAGGCTCGAAAAATCCAATTGCTGTGAAGTTCCTGATGAGTTTGCAAAAAAAATTCGTGCATCTATTTTGTTTGCAGGGCCTTTGCTTGCCCGATGTGGTGTTGCAACTTTGTCTCCGCCGGGCGGTGATGTTATCGGAAGAAGACGATTGGATACTCACTTTTTGGCTCTTACCGAATTAGGTGCAAGTGTTTCAACCGAAAATAAGTTTTCATTTAAGGCGGATAAACTGCACGGTAAAGATATATTTTTAGACGAGGCTTCGGTTACGGCAACGGAAAATGCAATTATGGCGGCGGTACTTGCCGAGGGTGTTACTATTTTAACAAATGTTGCAAGCGAGCCTCATGTTCAGGATCTATGCAATTTACTCAATTTGATGGGTGCAAAAATTACAGGCATAGGCTCGAATATTCTGACTATTTCAGGTGTTGATGTTTTGCACGGTGCGGATTTTTCAATCGGCCCGGACTACATGGAAATCGGCTCGTACATCGGACTTGCAGTAGCAACACACGGCTCCATTAAAATTACAAATATCAACCCAAAAGATATGCGTCCTTTAAAACAGGGATTTGCAAAACTTGGAATTACATGGGAAATTAAAGACAACACATTAAGTATAAGCAAAAATCAGACGCTTACGGTAAATAAAGATTTTGGCGGTATGATACCAAAAATTGATGACGCTCCATGGCCTGGTTTTCCTGCGGACTTAACGAGTATTATGGTTGTTATTGCAACCCAAGTTACAGGCACTGTTTTAATTCACGAAAAAATGTTTGAATCCAGAATGTTTTTCGTTGACAAGTTAATCAGTATGGGTGCAATGATAACCCTTTGCGATCCACATCGAGTAGTTGTTACCGGCCCCAGTCTTTTGCAAGGCTCTGAGTTAGTTTCTCCTGATGTCCGTGCGGGTATGGCGATTTTAATCGCTGCTTGTTGTGCAAAGGGAAAAAGCGTAATTAAAAACATTTATCAAATTGACCGAGGGTATGAAGATTTAGAAGGAAGATTAAAATCTCTTGGAGTGAAAATAAAACGAAAAGAAGTTTCGACTCAATAATTTAAATAATTATAAACACAAGGCAACCCCAATATTTACCGACAGGACGAAAATATGAAACCACTGAATCAAAAGCAAATTTCAGCCAGACTTGCACTATTATTGCTTTGCATCCTCTGGGGCAGCACCTTTGTCGCAATTTCAAGCACAAAAGATTTTTTCAACCCGTCATTTTTACTCGCTCTCAGATTTTCAACCGGCTTTGTCGTTCTGTCAATCATCTTTGCAAAAAGATATAAAAATCTCAACACAGCATACATAAAAGCCGGTGTTTGGGCGGGAATAAGCAGCTTTCTAGGATACCTTCCTCAGGCACTTGCAATCACCACATTCAAAGGAGACCCCGGACGCTCATCTTTTTTAGTCGCAACCTACTGTGTCCTCGTACCCTTTATTTCTTGGTTTTTTAATAAAAAACGCCCCGACAAATTTAACATCATAGCCGCATTTATCTGCTTATTTGGAATTGGCATAATTTCCCTCCCCGACCTAATTGCCGGTAAATCCGTCCAAATAGGCTGGAGCGATGCCCTCTCACTTATAAGCAGTCTGGTTTTTGCCTTTAACTTAGTCATACTGGAACGCTTTGCACCAAAACTTGATGCCTCGCTTTTTTCGATAATGCACTTTCTTTTCGCCGCAATTTGCGCATGGATTTTCACACTGCTTTTTGAAGATAACTCCACCACAATCTGGAACCTTCGCTCAATTTTCACACTATTATATTTGGCAATACCGTGTACCGCCCTTACAGTTTTACTTCAAACCTACGGACAAAAATACACCCCTGCCTCAACCGCCGCCTTATTCTTCGCATTGGAATCCGTATTCGGATTAACATTTTCGGTTATGCTCGGCTACGAAAAACTCACGGTCAACCTCATAGCAGGCGGATTACTCATCATCTTTTCAATTATTCTAACAGAAACAAAACTTCAATTCAGAGTAAAAACAAAACAATAATTCAGTGCAACGCTTACGCTTTTGCATCCAACCCGCTCGCTTGCATAATTTTTCCTACTTGACTGATAAACATAATCGGCGTTTTACGCTAACGCTCCAACCGCCTTTGCTGATGCAAAAAATCGTACGGAAAAATAGACAAACGCTCGCCAAATCAGGTTAAATGTTCAAGTTTATTACTCCGGTGTTCTGATGAAAAAAAGCAGTATCAATAAAAATATCATAAAATTTTCAAAATAAAACTTGACAGGAGAATTTTTGCCTAAGTTTTATTACTTTGTTAGCTGCAAGCTAAAAGATAAACTGTTTTAATATTACAAAAAATCTGTTTCAGCGATGTATGATAATTTAAAATTATATTTTATATAAATCTTTATATAGCATAAATCTGCCTACTTGAATTTATTATGTAAAAATAGTAAATTTAATAATAATTAAAATATTTTAGGAGGTTAAAATGCAAATAACCGCAAAAAAAGCAGAAATCAACAATATTGTTTCTCATTTTCCTGAACCTGTTTTAGATGATATATTAACATATCTTATGGAAATTCAAAAAAGACTTAACAAAAAAGAAAAAACAGATGAAATTCTTAATAAGATTTTTACAGAAGATAATAATTTATTACAAAGACTTGCAAAATGATAACTATACAAGAAGCTTTATATATACATGATCAAGCTATAAAAGAATTTGGTGGTAGTTTTGGAATTAGGGATTATACTATGCTTGAATCAGCATTGAAAAGACCTTATGTTACTTTTAACCATAATGAATTATATCCTAAAATTGAAGATAAAGCTGCAAGCATCTTAGAAAGTATTATAAAAAATCATCCTTTTATAGATGGTAATAAAAGAGTTGGTTATATTTTAATGAGATATTTATTGTTAATGAACAACCGAGATATAAAAGCCAGTGAAGAAGAAAAGTATGACTTTGTTATAAATATTGCAGAAGGAAAAATAAACATTGATGAAATAAAGGATTGGATAAAATCAAGGATTATATAAAAGCCGGCGTATAATTGGAAGATATTCTAAAAACTTATCATTATTATAGCGACCCGCTCGCCAAATCAGGTTAAGCGTTTAAGTTTATTACTCCGGTGTTCTGATGAAAAAAAGAGTAATATCAATAAAAATATCATAAAATTTTCAAAATAAAACTTGACAGGAGAATTTTTGCCTGTTATAATTATACACATGAGAGAATGTAATTTTACAAATAGAAAAAGTTGTATAAGGGTTACCCCCCCCCCCGAAAATTTTTTAAAACAATCAAACTACCTCTATTTGCAAAACATGAAATTTATAAAAAAATACTCATAAAAATATCACCTTCCATGGAGGATAATAAATTATAATGTTTGAGAGGTTTAAAAATGAAAGTAAAAAAAAGTAAAAAACAGTTTTCCGTAAAATGGAAAATCTTAATTGGTTTTGGCGTATTAAGCTTTTTAATTGTGTATGCCTGTGCCACCGTTTCAATAAGACTGGCAAGAAACGCAATTTATGAAAAAGTGGAAATCCAGCTTAAAGAAAAGGCTGTTGATACAGCAAACATTATTGACGGCAAAATTGCTTTAATTTTTGAGCAGCTTTACGGTATTACAAAAATACCTTACTTATATGATGGATCTTTATCATTTCAAGAAAAAGCAGAGCGACTACAAGACTACATAGATGCCAAGAAAATAAAATTTATGATGAGCATGGTTGACACTCAAGGATACCTTTATACAAGAGGATATGATCCTGTCAACCTGTCTTCACAAGAATGGTTTCCTGTTGCAATGAGCGGTAAAAATTATATTTCAGAGCCTTTTATATCTGCTCTAAACGGAAATTTAATTTTTGTCATCGCCATTCCTGTTTACAATATGGAAAATAAGATTGTCGGTGTTTTGAATGTCGCAATAGACGGCTTGTGGCTTTCAGAACAAATTAAAGACATCAAAATCGGAGAGACCGGCGGTGCATATATAGTTGGAAAAAGCGGTATAACCATTGCAGACCCTGACCCCGAAGTTGTAAAAGAACAAGAAAACTCTACGGAAGTAGCAAAAACAGATCCCTCCTATGAAACAATTGCAAAATTTGAGCAAAGAGCCTTGTCGGAAACAGAACCTGCGGTTGGTTGTTTTTCATGGGAAGGTAATCAAGAAATTGGGGCTTTTGCACAAGTTCCCTGTACCGGTTGGGCTGTTATTATTTCCGATGATGCAAATAATTTTTTAGGTTCAATAAGTCATTTGCGCATCATGGTTATTCTGACAGGTATTGCAATTTACTGTATCGCATTCATTGCTATTTTCATGCTTTCAAACAAAATGGTTAAACCCATAAACACGATAACAAGCTCATTAAAAAACATATCACAAGGCGATTTTACTGTTCGCCTGCCCGTAAAAGGAAACGATGAAATTACCGATTTATCAATCAGTTTAAATAACACCGTTGCAGATGTAGGCATCTTATTTAAGCAAGTATTAAAAAACTCTGAACATATGAGTGAAGTAGGACACAGCCTTTCGGGAAACATGACTGAAACCGCAAGTGCAATAAATCAGGTAAGTGCAAATATTGAAGGTGTAAAAAATCAGGTTTTCAATCAAAGCGCCGGTGTTACCGAAACTTCAGCAACCATGGAAGAAATTATCAGAACAATACAGCAATTAAACAAAAGCATTGAAACCCAAGCGAGCACAGTAAGCAGATCTTCGTCATCTATCCAAGAAATGATAAATAATATCAGCAAAATAGGAAAAATGCTTGAAGACGGTAAAGTTATTGCAGATGATTTGGATACCAAAACCATTTCCGCAAAAGAAGGTGCAAAAGAAGCCAATACTGAAGTTGCCAAAATTGGAGAGCGCTCTTCAGCTCTTTTGGAAGCAGCCTCCATAATTCAGAATATCGCCGCACAGACAAACCTGCTCGCTATGAATGCGGCAATTGAAGCCGCACACGCGGGAGAATCCGGCAAGGGCTTTGCCGTTGTTGCAGATGAAATTAGAAAACTTGCGGAAGAAGCCGGATCGCAAGGTAAGCAAATTGCACAAAGCATCAAGGAAACAACCGAAATCATTAAAACCATTATCTACAATGGCGAAGCTGCCGAATCCGAGCTTGATGAGGTTGTTAATCTTGTAAAGGCGACACTAAAACAAATTCAAAAAATTGTAATTGCCATTCAGGAGCAAGAACACGGCAGTCAGGAAGTTTTAACAGCCCTTAAAGATATTAACGCAGTAACGGGTGAAGTAAAAGACGGCTCTATGGAAATGCTAAAAGGCGGCGAGCAGGTTGCCGAAGAAATGAGAAAGCTCGATGAGCTTACCCGCGTTATTACCGACAGTATGAACGAAATGGCAAGCGGTGCAAGCCAAATAAACAATGCAGTGCAGGAAGTAAACGAGCTTACACAGCAAAATAAAACAAGCATTGAGCGACTTTCTGATGAAGTTAATAAATTTAAGGTGTAGCTTAATTAACATAGCACTTAAGTAAGCTAAGGTAAAATCGCTCGAAGGCGGGGGATTACTTAAGCCTGCAATTGCCAAAAAACCGGCGTGTTAAACTTTTTAATTTAGCGTGAAGTGGACGGGCGAAGTCTACACTTTTGCTTGATTATAAAATGCAGTAAAGGTCTTTGACGGCAGGAAAAGCACCGTTTTAATTTTATAAGAAAAAAGCAAAAGGTTATGCGAGCCCGTCGGGTTGCTCAAGAAAAAAAAATAATTACACTTTGACAGCAATGAAAAAAAATGATAAAATAAGGCATGAACCAAATAGAATGGAGCGACTTTGTTAAAATTGAAATGCGAGTGGGAACAATTATTTTTGCAGAAGAATTTAAAGAGGCAAAAAATCCTGCGTATAAAATGATTGTTGATTTTGGAGACTACGGCACCCGAAAAACATCTGCACAAATAACGCGACTTTATACGCCGGAAGAGCTAATCGGAAAACAAGTAGTCGCAGTTCTTAACTTTCCCAAAAAGCAAATCGCTACCATCATGAGCGAATGCCTAATATTGGGCGGATTATGTGAGCATCAAGAAGTTGTTCTACTTAAGCCTGAGCGAAAAGTAAAAAACGGCACACAAATAGGGTAAGCTGTGCTGTGTGTCTTATCTCATACAAACCAATATAACTTAACCTACAACGGCAAGTTTTGTACAATTCTCAAAACTTGCCGAGTGCGTATTCTATTTTCCGAATTTTGCAAATGTTTTTATGCCCGCATAACGAGCTGTATCTGCAAGCTCCTCTTCAATGCGAATTAGCTGATTGTATTTTGCAATTCTGTCACTTCGACTCATAGAGCCTGTTTTTATCTGCCCTGTTTCAAAAGCAACTGCAAGGTCAGCAATAAAGGCATCTTCTGTTTCACCGGAGCGGTGAGAAATAACAGCCGTATATCCGGCATGCTGAGCCATTTTAATTGCATCAATGGTTTCCGTTACAGTCCCAATTTGATTTAACTTAATCAAAATTGAATTACATGCTTTTTCATTGATACCCTTGGCAAGACGCTCCGTATTAGTAACAAAAAAATCATCACCGACAATTTGCACCTTGTCGCCAAGCTCTTCGGTTATTTTTCGATAACCCTCCCAGTCATTTTGATCAAGCGGATCTTCAATTGAAATAATCGGATACTTATTTACCCAGTCCTTATACAACGCAATCATTTCGTCTGCCGAAAAAGTCTTTGACGGATTTGACTTCCAAAACTTATATCCTTTTCTATCGCCTGCATCAAAAAGCTCTGAAGCGGCGCAATCAAGTGCAATCATTGCATCTTCGCCCGGTTTATAACCGGCCTTTTCAATTGCCTTCAATATAAAATCAATCGCTTCTTCATTTTCGATATTAGGAGCAAAGCCACCCTCATCGCCAACTGCGGTAACATGCCCAGCCGCTTTTAAAAGACTTTTCAACGCATGAAAAATTTCCGCAGTCATTCTAAGAGCCTCAGAAAAAGAGTTAGCCCCAACAGGCATAATCATAAATTCCTGAAAATCAATTTTGTTATCGGAATGTTGCCCGCCATTGATAATATTCGCCATAGGAACAGGCATTTGCAAAGCATGTGCACCGCCTAAATATCTGTAAAGCGGAAGCCCCAAAAAATCAGCGGCGGCACGGGCGACAGCCATAGAAACTCCCAACATCGCATTTGCCCCAAGTTTTGACTTATTCTTAGTCCCGTCAAGATTTATCAGAGTATTATCAATCTCAGCCTGATCTAAAGCATCAAGCCCTTCAAGCTCCTCTGCAATAACAGTGTTAATATTATCAACCGCAGTAAGAACCCCTTTTCCGCCAAAACGCCCCTCATCGCCATCACGCAATTCCAAAGCCTCAAACTCACCGGTCGAAGCACCTGACGGCACAGCGGCTCTCCCCAAACTACCGTCACTTAACTGCACTTCCACCTCAACGGTCGGATTTCCTCTTGAATCTAAGATCTCTCGTCCTTCAACATAAATAATATCGCACATAATACACCTCCTATGCTCAACAATTCTACAAAGTTTTTAACATTATTTCAAGTAGCAATAAATTATAAAATAAGTTGGGCGAATTTTTGCATTGCGAAATTTTTACTCATCGCAAACCGATAATTTTCCGCAATGCAAAAAACGGGCTATTCGAGGCTCCGCTATCGCTCCGACTAAAATTGCGGCTAATAATTAAGGAAATTACAAAAGTCAGAGGAGTTTTGTAATTTTTTCCAAAATATACCAAAAAGCGCAATGAAACGAGCTTCTTAGAGATACTTGTAAAAAGTAATGGACTTTTACAAGTGCCTCAGCTACTTACAAAAGTAACCGACTTTTGCAAGTAACTAAATTAACGCCGCAATTTTATTTGGCGTATGTGTTTTTTAAAAACACATACGCCACCTCTACTATCCCTTTCGCGTATCCTATTCCCAAATATCCTTGAAAGTATGTGTTGTCCCGCAATACCTGCAAGCATACTTATTATCGCTGGTACGAAAAAAAACAGTAGGAGCATCTTCAGCCTGACTTGGATGCGAAACACAATTTTCATTATTACAAATAATATCTTCAAAATTGTAAATCCGTGGAGGCAACTTAGTTCTGTATTTTTCTGCAATTTTTCCGTCTTCTATTATATTTAAAGTACAACCGGCGGCAACAGCGGCAAGTCGTTTTAGTCTTGCCCTATCGAATTCATATTTGCCGGGTCTAAAAATAATGCCCTTAAATTTATTCTTGTCTTTTTTCGAAGTTGAAACCCACTCTCCACCTTTACCGCCACTAAGACCTATAACCTTAATAATTGTAGCCATATGATGTCTAATCGTAGCAGGATCATCTCCTCGGCAAATATGGTCAATAACAATCCCCTCTTGAATAGGTCTTACCCCCTCTGAAAACCTGTCATCGGAAACTTTATTTTTCTTCATATCCGATTTGAATATATATTCTTCACTCGCATAATTATCATCATCTTTTGATTTTACCGCACCCGTGTATTCACCACCTATCTTTCCTGCAATCAAAGATAATAACACAATCCTTACATACATTCCGTTAATAGACTGCCTTTCCCAACCGTTAAAAGATGTCGTATCTAAAAAAGTCGGAATTGTAGGGTGTTCTCTATGGCGGGGCAAAGGATGATAAAACTTAGTTCCTGCAGGCACCTTATCCAAAAATTCTTTCCTGAACACAATTGCCTTTCGTAAATCTTTTTGCTTTTGTAAAATCCTGTCTCCCATTCTTTCAAGTTGCGGACGGGTAAAATACCATATTTTTGCGACATTCTTTTGATTTAAATACTCTTCTATCGATGCAAACTTTTTAATTTCAAAATCGTTTTCCTGCATCTTTTGGATATATTGACTTGGCATTGAAAGCTCTTCAGGAGCAATTAAATCAACTTTAACCTTTTTGAAAATTTTCAAACCGTCCGCTTTGGAATGCACTGTTCTGCCGTGATATAAATCCCCGACAAGAGCAATATGAATGCCGTCCGCAGACCAGTTGTTATCTTCCAAAAATGTAAACTCATCTAACAATTCCTGAGTCGGATGTTCGTGCCTGCCGTCTCCTGCATTTATAAACGCCGGTTTTCTTTCTAACTCATTTCTGTCCGCAAACGATTGAGCCGCATCTTCAAGCCATCTACAAACCCCCTCAACCTTACTGCGAACAATAAAAATACTGTTACGATATCCGGCGAGGGTGTTAAAAGTATCCGCATAGCTTTCGCCTTTATTAAACGATGACGATTCAACGGAAAGCTCACTTAATTTTGCATTATGAAATGCCGCCGCATTTCTAAAAGATTCCCGAGTGCGAGTACTGGGCTCCATAAAAATTTCGTATATACCAAAATCACTGTCATTAATTCTGAACATATCTACTTTTTTCGTATCGTTATCTTTAAGAGCTTGTTTTAATTCACGGGTTTTTTCAAAAAGAAACAATCTTTCCTCTATGGAAAAATCATTTATCACTGCTAAAGATCTTGCTTGAAAAGAATTTTTCATTTTTTCTCCTTAGGCAACAGCCCAAGTATTCTACACTTTTCAAGATACTTTGTCAATAAAACTAATTCCGTAAATTGCTGAAAGTCAACATTTAACACCCCGAGAAAAAGCCTTAACATAATCCATCAGCTCATCAACAACAGCTTTAAAATAAATTAAAAAAGTATTCTTCATAGTTTTTCCGCTCATCTTTTGTTGCATAAATATATCCTTTACAAAAAAAACAAGCCCTCTTACATAACTTCGTTTATAACCCGCTTTGCATTTTTGTAAGCCACTTTTTCAATCTGTCGTTCACTCCAACCTGCAGACTTTAAACCATCGAATAAAATTCCAAACTTTGTACTATCGCAAATTTCCAAACCGTTTTGATCTATACCGTCCAAATCTGAGCCGAGCGCCGGAAACTCTTCACCGCCCTTATCTTTCATATAATCCAGATGCGCAATCATCGATGACAATCTTGCACCGGTTAATTTTTCGCCCAGCTTTAAAAAATCACTTGCAAAATTCAATCCTGAAACGCCACCTGAGTCGGCAAGCCTTTTAATCATATCATCTGTCAAATTGCGAGGGTGATTAGTAAGAGCTCTTGCATTTGAATGCGAAGCCATCACCGGCTTTTTTGAAATCTCAAGGACATCATAAAAACCGCCATCACTTAAATGAGAAACATCAATGATAATCCCGAGCTCGTTCATATATTCAACGGCTTCTTTACCAAAAGGTTTCAAACCCAACTGCATTTTCTCATAATTTGTGGAATTCGGAAACCCAAAGCAGTTTTCATAATTCCAAGTAAGCGTAATTAACCTGACACCAAGCTCATAAAAATACTTAATATTTTCCATCTTGCCATTAACAGGCTCCCCGTTTTCAATCGTCAAAAAAGCCGAAACCCTGTTTTCTTTTTCGTTATCCTCCAGCTCTTCGCCGTTTGTTGCAAGCCCTGCCACAGCCTTATACTCATTCAAATTATTATGCAAATATTTTGCCGCCCGCTTAACATACTCAAAAGTCGAACTCGGCTCAATCTCCAAATGAGCAAATTCATTTTCGGGAAAAATATAAATCGCAAAAAACTGCGCAACAGCAGCCCCTTCTCTCAAACGCTTAAAATCAACCGAACCAATTTTATTTGAATACAAATCTCCCGTATTTTTACGACTCATGTGTAACATTAAAGTATCGCAATGTAAATCTATATAACGCAAAATATTCCTCCATACTTTTCGACATTATAAACCACTTAAAAGGTTTTTACAAGTAGTATGTCGCTATCGCTCCGTAACCCGCTCCCGCCTTAAATCTTTTGTTTTTTACTTAAAAAAACAATCAGCGTCTCAAGAGAGCCGCTTTTTCTTAATAAAAAATCAAACAAAAGGATACCGGCGCTCGCCACGCACGCTTTAAAAGATATAGCAATCAGTCCGGTGTTCTTTATTTAACCCCTAAGCATAAAACCGAAGTATTGCATTAGCAAAAAATTGAATTCAACTAAAGTGTATTGATTGATTTCTTTTTATACAGTAAAATCAAATTATGATTGATGAAAAAATTTTTGTTGTAGACTTTGGTGGGCAATATGCACAGTTAATTGCGAGGCGTGTTCGTGATCTAAATGTTTATTCTGAAGTTGTCGGTTATAAGAATGCGTATAATCGAATTACGGCTGAAATGCCAAAAGGCATTATTTTTACAGGCGGGCCAAACAGTGTTTATGAGGCGGACTCTCCAATGCCCGAAAAAGCCATGTTTGATTTAGGCATTCCAATTTTGGGTATTTGTTACGGAATGCAGGCAATGGCTTATGCACTGGGTGGCTCTGTTAAAAAAAGCTCAAAGCGAGAATTTGGAAAAACAGACACCAAATTTACTTCAAACTCTGTTCTTTTTGAAAATGTTAAATCTCCCTCTGTTACTTGGATGAGCCATGTTGATTATGTTTCAAGTTTGCCTCAAGGTTTTTCTACAGAAGCAAGTACGGCGAATACTTTAAATTCTGCAATGTCAAATGATGAAAAAAAACTTTACGGTGTACAATTTCATCTTGAGGCGGAACAATCTGAAGAAGGACAAAAAATCCTTAAAAACTTTTTATATAAAATCTGCAATGTTTCGGGCAATTGGAATATGCAGAATTTTTTGAAAAATTCTATTGCAGCTGTAAAACAAGAAGTAAAAGACGGGAAAGTGTTGCTTGCTCTTTCCGGCGGAGTTGATTCATCTGTTTTGGCGGCTCTTTTAAATCAAGCTGTCGGTAAAAATTTAACTTGCATTTTTGTTGACCACGGATTGATGCGCAAAAATGAAGGCGATGAAGTTGAGGCCGTCTTCAAAAACGAGGCGATGAATTTTATTCGCGTAAATGCAGCCGACAGATTTTTAAGTAAACTTAAAGGTGTAAGCGACCCTGAAAAAAAGCGAAAAATTATCGGTGAAGAATTTATTCGCGTTTTTGAAGACGAAGCTAAAAAACTTGGTACTGTTGACTTTCTTGCACAAGGCACTATTTATGCTGATGTTGTTGAAAGCGGCATAGGTGATTCTGCTGTTATAAAAAGCCATCATAATGTAGGCGGTCTCCCTGAGCATATTAGCTTTAAATCTTTAATCGAACCGTTTCGCACGCTTTTCAAAGATGAAATTAGACGACTAGGTAAAGAGCTTAATCTGCCTGATTACTTGGTTTACCGACAACCGTTCCCCGGTCCGGGTTTGGCAATACGAATTATGGGCGAAATAACAGAAGAAAAACTTTCTATTTTACGCGATGCCGATGCCATTTGGAGAGAAGAACTTGAACATGCAAACCTTCAAAACCAATTAAGCCAGTACTTTGCCGTAATTACAAATAATAGAACAGTTGGCGTGATGGGAGATTTTAGAACATACGACTATACCCTTGCTCTGCGTGCCGTAAAAACTTCTGATTTTATGACCGCCGAATGGGTTCGTATTCCTTATGAAATTTTGGATAAAGTATCAAACCGCATTATAAACGAAGTAGACGGTATAAACAGGATAGTTTATGATATTACATCAAAACCTCCGGCAACAATTGAGTGGGAATAATATGGTTAAGTTTAAAAAGCAGATAAAACTTAATTTCAGTGTAATTTCTTTTCAAAAACTGCTTAGTCGGAATTAGATTTCATCATTCGGGATCGGAGGGACTCGAACCCCCTACCTACTGCTTAGAAGGCAGTTGCTCTATCCTGATGAGCTACGATCCCTCATTTTCGGGATGGAGGGATTTGAACCCCCGATCTTCTGGTCCCAAACCAGACGCCTTAGCCCCTAGGCTACATCCCGTAACAACATTTTTATAGCATAAACTAAAAAAAATGTCAAGCCGTAAAAGCTTTTTTTATAAAAAAATATAAATTAAAGCAACAAAATAGCGGAAAAGAAAGTCAATCTTTACGCATGCTCTACATCATCATACAAAAAACAAGCCACTTGATGTTTCATATTGCCACCTGACAAAGCCGGCTCAGACTTAAAACATTTATCCATAGCCTTTGAACATCTGTTTGCAAAACGACAAGCTTTTTTAGGCTCAATTGGCGAAGTTATCTCACCTTCTAAAATAATTCTCTCACTACTGTGATGAATATCAGGAATAGGAATCGCTGACAATAAAGCTTCGGTATAAGGATGCTTTGGATTCTCAAAAATTTCTTCTGCAGAGCCAATTTCAATAACACGCCCTAAATACATAACCGCAATATCATCACTAAAATGATTTACAACAGAAAGATCATGGGTGATAAACATATATGTTAATCCAAGTTTTTCCTGCAAATCCTTCATTAAGTTAAGAATTTGAGCTTGTATTGAAACATCTAACGCAGAAACAGGCTCATCACAAACAATAAATTTTGGGTTCAAAGCCAAAGCTCTTGCAATGCCAATTCGTTGTCGTCTTCCTCCGTCTAATTCATGCGGATAAGTATTTACAAACCTTTCTGCAAGCCCAACAATTTCCATAATCTCAAAAACCTTATCCATCATCTTGGCTTTTGACTTATAAAGCTTGTAAATTATCATTGGTTCCATAATTGCCTGACTGACAGTTTTGCGAGGATTCAGTGATGAAAACGGATCTTGAAAAATCATTTGTAGCTCAGAGCGTTTTTGTTGCATTTGCTTACGATTAAGTTTTGCCAAGTCTTCGCCTTCAAAAAAAATATGACCACCGGTAGGCTCAAGCAAACGCAAAATAGTTCGACCGGTAGTTGATTTACCACAACCCGATTCACCAACGACACCAAGAGTTTTCCCCTGTTCAATACCAAAGCTGACATCATCAACTGCATGAAGCATTCCACGGGAAGTTTTAAAGTATTTTTTTAAGCCTCTAGCTTCTATCATATAATTAGCCACGCTCGATTTTACCTCCATTTTTTATAGATTCTGCATCATACAAATGACATCTAACATAATGTGAATCCGTACGATAAACCTTGCCAGGCATCTTTTGATTACAAATATCCGTTGCATAATTACAACGAGGATGAAATGGACACCCTGTAGGCAAATTCATAGGATCAGGCATTAGCCCCTTAATAGGCTTTAATTTTGCTGTTCTATTCTTTAAATTAGGAAGTGAATTAAATAACCCTTCAGTATATGGATGTCTGGTGTTATCAAACACATCAACAAGGTTTCCCATCTCAATAATTCTTCCTGCATACATAATTGCAACACGATCGCAAACTTCGGCAACTATACCCAAGTCATGAGTAATCATCAACATTGATGTATCATAATGAACTTTCAAATCTTTCATCATCTTTAAGACTTGAGCCTGAATGGTTACATCAAGAGCAGTTGTAGGCTCATCTGCAATAAGCAATCGGGGCTTACAGGCTAAAGCTATAGCTATAACAACCCGTTGTTTCATGCCGCCCGAAAACTGATGAGGATATTCATTACCACGAGCCGCAGGAATGCCTACCAACTCTAAAATTTCATGAGCTTTTTTTAAAGCATCTTTTTGTCCGTTCTTTTCATGAAATTCAATAACTTCTGCGATTTGTGTTTCAACCGTCATAACAGGATTTAAAGCCGTCATAGGATCTTGAAAAATCATCGAAACATCATTTCCTCGAATTTCTTCCATTCGCTTTTCACTAAGCTCACCAAGATTTTCATTATCAAGCAAAATATTACCGGACTTAACAACACCCGGAGGCGAAGGAATTAGCTTTAAAATTGCAAGCCCCGTAGTAGTTTTTCCGGCTCCTGTTTCTCCAACCAAACCCAGAGTTTCTTTTTTTTCAATTTCAATATCTACATCATTCAAAGCATATACAATACCATCATCTGTTTGATATTCAACATGCAATCCCTTTATATCAAGAATTAAATTATCTTTGTCTTTTATTTTTATACTCTCTTCTGTCATAATATCAACCTTTATTTTAATCTTGGATCCAATGCATCACGCAAACCATCTCCTAACAGGTTAAGAGATAAAATTGTAATAACAATAGCCAAGCCCGGAAACATTGACATATAACTAAAATCTCTCAAATAAGGACGACTTTCAGAAAGCATTCCACCCCATTCAGGTGTTGGTGATTGTATTCCCAAGCCCAAAAAGCTCAAACCTGCAATTGTTAAAATAATTGTTGCGATGTTTAAAGTTGTATGAACCAAAACAGGTGTTAGAGAATTTGGAATAACATGTTGCGTAATTATACGAAAATCACTTGCACCGATAGCTCGTGCAGCTTCAATAAATTCAACATCTCTAACTGTCATAACAGAACTTCTAACAATTCTGGCAAAACGAGGTACACTGGATATGGCAAGAGCAATAATCAAATTAAATGTACTCGCCCCCAAGGCTGCAACTATTGTTATAGCAAAAAGAGTCCCCGGAATAGCAAGGAATACATCCATCAACCTCATTAAAAAATTGTCAACTAAGCCACCGTAAAAACCCGCAATAGCTCCTAAAATACCACCTACCACAAAAGCAAAGGCGGCAGTAGAGAAAGCGATAACCAAAGAAGTTCTTGCACCGTGAACTACACGAGCCAGAATGTCTCTACCTTTATCGTCCGTTCCGAAAGGATGTGCCGCAGAAGGCCATTGATTTCTGTTGCTGATGTTTTGCTTAATTACAACATCATCGTAGTCAAAAAGCACATCAGCAAAAATAGCAGAGCCTATAATCAACAACATTATAACCATACCGGCAAGGGCAGATTTATTTTTTTTCAATCTATTCCAAACTTCACGAACTTGACTTTGCTTTTTATATTTTCGCTTCACATTGATAGCATCAGATTCTTTTCTTTCAGCCATAAATCCTCCTATTTGTATTGAGCTTTAATTCGCGGGTCAATCAAAGCATACAATAAATCAACCAGCAAATTCACAATAGAAAAGCCTAAGGTAAATACAATGATACAGCCAAGTACAATGGGTATATCTCTACCTTGTATTGAATCAATCATCAAACGACCAATTCCGGGTAACCCGTAAACTGTTTCAGTTAAAACAGAGCCGGCCAATAATGCTCCAATTTGTAATCCGGCAACAGTAACGGTTGGAATTAAAGCATTTTGCAGGGCGTGTTTCCAGACTACAGTTTTGTAGGGAAGCCCCTTACTTCTGGCAGTTCTAATATAGTCTTGCCTAATAACCTCAAGCATTGATGATCTAGTTACTCGTGCAATTGAAGCCATACTTAAAAAGCCCAAAGAAATTCCGGGTAATACAAAATGAACCCACGTTTTAGCACCCGCAACCGGAAACCAACCAAGTTTAAGAGCAAAAGCAAGCAATAACAATTGTCCCAACCAGAAAATAGGAATAGACACCCCTATCAATGCAATTAACATTGCAGTACCATCTATCCATGTATTCTGCCTGACAGCCGCAATAATACCCAAAGGTATCGAAAAAATAACGGCAATAACTATAGCTGCAACCGACAATTTAATCGTTGTTGGTAAGCGCGATGCAATAAGGCTTGTTACACTTTTATTAAATTTATAAGACAAGCCTAAATCACCCTTTAATAACTTCAGTATATAATTTTTATACTGGATTAAAATGTGGTCATTTAAACCCAACTCTTCTCGTAATGCTTCAATAGCAGCCGGCTCAGCTTGTTCTCCTAAAATTGTTTTTGCAGGATCACCCGGAGCAAAACCTAAAATCAGATAGACAATCAATGTTACCCCGATAAGCACAGGAACTAGATACACTACACGCTTCAAAACATATTTCCACATAAGCATTCCTTACATACTCTACTAAATATAAATCCGGTAGATATAAAATAAATACAGTTTACGATTTTTAAATGAAAGAAGCACCAAGTGCGTTAAATCTTGATGCTTCTTAAAGCCTGTTAAATTTAAACTAAGCCCGGCTTAGCCAAAACTACCAAGACCATTCTTGTGGGAAAAAATCACCTGAAGTTGTGATAAATGTGTTCTTTAAAAGAGCGTTGTGCGCACTCAAACGGGAGTCTTGCCATAACGGCATTTGATAACAGTTTTCGTTAAGCATTACAGCTATTTCAAATAATATCTTTTCGCGAGCATCTTTATCTACAGTCTTTGTTGACAAATCAATAAGCTCATCAAGTTTAGGAACATTTGTTCTCGTCTTGTTTGATGAATTTATATTCTGTGAGTGATAAACACCTTTTAAGAAAGCCATCATATTGTTTGATGTAAATCCACCAATAAAACCTGTAAAATCACCTGCAGCCGTAACAGATAAATATGTTGCAAGATCCATTGATTCAATCTTTGCATTAATACCAATTTCTGCAAGATTAGCCTGAATAACTTCAGCAGCTCTTCGTTTTGTATCGTTTGAACAAATGATGTCTAACTTAATGGTTGAAGGATCCCCGCCCCAAGCTTTCATATATTCTTTAGCCTTTTCAATATCATAGCTGTCAAAACCATCAGTCTTTCCACCCAACATACCCATAGGAACCTGTGCAGTTGCAGGAACACCCGCACCATTTAAAGCTACAGTAACAACATCATCACGATTTATTGCACAGCTCAAGGCCTTTCTTACATTAAGGTCATCAAAAGGTTTAACCTCATTATTGACTGTCAACCATGAATGAGAAACAGAAGGCACATTTATAAGAGCTAAATCCTTATTGCTTTCGATTGAAGTAATTGAAGTTGAATCAAGCTCAATTATAAAATCAATTTCACCTGCTTCAAGAGCAATTGTTCTTGAAGAGCCTTCAGGAATAATTTTCCATACAATATTTTTGATTTTTGGAGCATTATCTTTATCAAAATAATCTGTATGTGCAGTGAAAGTTAATTCCGTTCCCTGTGTCCAATTTACAAATTTGTACGGACCGGCTCCTATAGGGTTTTCATTGAAGTTATTTCCTGATTCAATCAAAGCCTTAGGAATAATAAAGTTACCGTGATGTGCCAAATCATACAACAAACTTGAAGAAGGACCGTCGGTATAAAGTACAAAATTCAAATCGTCAATTTTTTCCATTTTAATAATTGACTTTGTGTACGTAGCAACATGAGCAGACTTCTTGGCTTCATTGAGAGAAGCTATAACATCATCAGAAGTCATAACACTGCCGTCATGGAATTTAATACCATTGTGCAAAGTCATTTTCCAAATGGTCTCCTCACCGTTTTCGTCTTTTTCAACTGTGTAGTTTTCAACAAGATCCGGTACAGGATTCAATTCTTTATTCATTTTGAACAATCCATTGTAAACAATTTTGTTAATGTAATCACCGGCAACAGCATTATGTCCTGCTGTTGTCAACGATGGCGTTTCATCAGCAGTAGCAATAACAACAGTTTCATTATCAACTGCCGGTGGCAGTCCTTTAACAGAAGCCTGTCCTTCTTCTTTTGTATCTGAACCGCAAGCAGCAAACAGTACAAAAACACTCATAGCCAAAACAGCTATTCGAAATAATTTTTTCATAGTAAATAACTCCTAGATTTAAAATATCTGCCGGAGAGTATAAAACAAATACCATCAAAATTCAATACTAATATGTAAAATTTCTCTAAAATAAATTATTTGTTTTAAAACTGAGCTTTGTTTTGCGAAATTCGCAAGAAATGACAAATGCCCTTGCGTGAGGGATATTAGCAATGTGTACCGAGTTTTTCAAAACTCGGTACACAGATACATTTTGCACAGTATTTCTGTGCAAAATTAGCCGAAGCGTTAGCGTAGTTGCGTTTAGCCCGACGGTTTGCAAGAGCTTAACAAGATTGTTTGAAATTTAAATCTTCAAACCGGCACGCCCAAATTATTTTTCGCTAATTGTTCTTGTGGCAATAATATCCACACCCGTATCGAGTATGTTTGGAATTATGCAATCTCCCAGTAAAACAGGAGCTGACACTTTTGCTTCACGAATTATTTTCATTGCATCAAGGATTTTTTCTTTTGAAATTGGCTCGGCTGTTTTTACCGGCACCAGAGGCAAGAAACCGCCTTCGATTTTGACAGTGGTGCTGAAATTTCGAGTGGCGAATTTCATTTCCTGTAAGCCGTATTCAAGTCCCCGTTTGCAACTGAAGCCTGTGATTTGCCATTCACCGTCATCTTTTTCGGTTGCCGTCAGTCTGCACCCTACAGGGCATGCTACACAAGTGAAATCTTTCATTTTGCAACTCCTTTGACGGAAATCTTTATCGGCTGAGTTAAACTGTCAATTTTTTCGCCGCTCAATGATACGGTTATCATTTCGGACGGTATCATATGTTTTATTTTCTTAACGGCAAGCACCGTATCCCCTGATGTAACTTCAATTTGAGAATTGGCGTATTTATTGTCAACCCGCAAATATAAATCAGTTTTTTCAGAAGTACCCCCAAAAGAACTCTTCGGCTCAATTAGTACCTCACTCGGTAGCACATACCTTACGCCATTCCCTGCAATACAGTCTATTTTCTTTTGAGAAAAGCGCTTTCCGGCGGCGTATAAACTTGCATTTTTTCCGGCAAGTCTGCTTTCACGACTTACAAAATCCACAATGTCATGAACATGCAATACATTACCGCAAGAAAAAATACCGGGTACTTTTGTTTGCATTGAGCTGTTTACAATCGCACCGCCGGTTATACTACTCAACGGAATACCTGCCATTTGAGAAAGCTCATTCTCAGGGATTAACCCGACTGATAACAGTACCGTATCACAGCTTAAGTATTGCTTGGAGCTTTCAATTGGTTTACGGTTTTCATCCAGACGAGCGATTGTTACACCCTCTACCCGATTATCGCCATGAACGAATTCAATGCTGTGTCCAAGTAATAGAGGAATATCAAAGTCTTCCAAACACTGGGCAATATTCCTGTTTAGCCCGCTGGAAAAAGGCATTATTTCAACCACGGCTTTTACCTTTGCACCCTCAAGCGTCATACGCCTTGCCATAATAAGCCCAATATCGCCGGAGCCGTAAATAACAACCTCTTTGCCGACCATGTACCCGTCCATATTTATTAAACGCTGTGCCATTCCTGCCGTGTATATTCCGGCGGGACGAAAACCTTTTAAGGCAATTGCACCGCCCGTTCTTTCTCGACAACCCATGGCAAGTACAATTGCCTTCGCTTTAATTGCATACTTTCCGTTTGCATCAATAAACTCAACAGCCTTATCCTCATTTACAGAAACTACCATTGCATTTAATTTAACTTCAATATCAGTATTTTCAAGCCGCTTTATAAACCTCTCCGCATACTCAGGCCCTGTCAACTCTTCTTTAAACTCATGCAGACCAAACCCGCTGTGAATACACTGATTTAAAATACCGCCGAGCTTGTGGTCTCTTTCGATGATAATTACTTTTTTACTGCCATGCTCTTTTGCCGAAATTGCCGCAGCCAAACCGGCAGGCCCCCCGCCAATAACAGCCACATCGTATAAAACATGTTCGGTTTTATCTCTTTTTTCGTTTGCCATTTTTAGCTTTATCCTCAATTATTTTTTTCCGATGAGTAAAAAACTTTCGTTTTCGCCCTTTACAATTTCTTCCATTGGAGTGTTTAATTCCCGCGAAAGAATTTGCATAACTTTTGGAGTACAAAACCCGCCTTGACATCTGCCCGAGCCCGGACGAACCCTGCGTTTTATTCCGTCAACCGTAACCGCTCCCGCCGGTCTGCGAACAGCTTCAACAATTTCCTGCTCCGTTACGCTTTCGCATCTGCAAATAATTTGTCCGTAATCCGGCTTTTGAATTCGCTTTCGGCTAGAATTATATTTTGATTTTTTTACCAATTTTGCACCGGCATCTTCCAAAACACTTACAACATATTCTGCAATTGCAAAAGCCGAGCTTAACCCGGGTGAATCTATTCCACCGACATTTATAAAGCCCTGTGCATGTTTTGACTCACTTATAATAAAATCCTTTGTTTTTGTTTTCGCCCTGACACCGGAGAAAACACGAATTGTTTTTCTTAAATTAAGACTTGGCACAGACTTAATCGATTTTTCGTCCAAAAAGCCAAGCCCTTCTTGAGTAATTGAAGTATCGTAAATACTGTCAACCGCCTGTGCGGTCGGCCCTACAATGATATTTCCATGCGATGTGGGGCTGACCAAAACACCTTTGCCCAATTTAGACGGAGCTTGAAAAATAACCCGCTTTACAACCGAAAAACAAGTTTTATCCAAAATGCGATACTCGCCTTTTCGAGGCAGAATAGAAAAATCATAATCGCCAACCATATTTGCAATTTTATCCGAAAAAAGACCGGCGGCATTTACCACATATTGTGCATTAAAAACACCTTGCGAAGTTTCAACATCATACCCGCCGTGCCTCCCTTTTTTTATATCAAGTACTTCCGCATTATTTACAAACCTTGCCCCGTTTTGAACCGCAACTTCAATCCCCGAAAAAGTCATATCAAAGGGACAAATAATTCCGGCACTGCCGCAATACAGCGCCGAGCGCACATTTTCTGAAATATTGGGCTCATTTTCAAGCACGGTATCCTTATCCCAAATTTCCAAGCCCTCGCAATTCATAGCCAAACCTCGCTCATAAAGCTCTGAGACAGAGTCCTCATCTTCTTTTGAAAAAGCCAGAACCAGCGATCCGGTTTGATGAAAATCCAAATCCAACCTTTCAGCTTCTTCGCGAATAAGACGATTTCCGCGAATATTCAACTCACATTTTAAAGTACCGAGTTTTGTATCATAACCGCCATGCACAATCCCACTGTTTGCCCGCGAAGTCTCCGAGCAAGGCTCCAAGTGTTTTTCCAAAACCGCAACACTCAAATCATACTTTGACAACTCACGCGCAATTGAAGCACCAACAACACCGCATCCAATCACAATTACATCAAAACTCATTTGATACCCACCTTAAGCAATTATAACATAAATAAAAAAAATCTACAATAACATTTCCGACTCTTATATTTTTGAGCTAAAGCTCCAACCCGCTCGCACCGCATAATCTTTTGTTCTCTTCTTAAATTATTTTAATCGGCGTCTCATACAAGAGCCGCCTTTTCTTAAATTATAATCGAACAAAAGGATAGACGGCGCTCGCCAAATCAGACCAACGAATATTGTTTTACTCTCCGGTATTTTGTTTAAATTCACTTTTAAATTTAATAATACTTGCTTTTAACTTTTTATTTTCGTATATTTTATTCATGAATGTTTTTTATAAAAATAACAAAAGTATCAAAAAAGCAATTTTAGGATTTACAATGCTGTTTTTTGTGCTGACTACTTTATCATGTCAAAAGGAGGAAAAAATGAATCAAGACATTTTATCTTTAAATATAAATCACACACCGTCAATAAAAACCATTTATTTTGCCGGAGGATGTTTTTGGGGTGTTGAAGAATACTTTTCGCAAATTTACGGTGTATCAAATGCAATATCAGGATATGCAAACGGAGATACCGAAAACCCGAGCTACGAAGATGTTTGCAGAAACGGAACAGGGCATGCCGAAACAGTTAAAATTGAATATGATGAAACCATTGTAAGTTTACAGGAATTACTGACTCATCTTTTTAGAATTATAGACCCCTTTAGTTTAAATAGGCAGGGAAATGATACAGGGGTGCAATACAGAACAGGTGTGTACTACACAGAAGAACAGCAATATATTGTCGCAAAAACATTCTTTTCCGAAAAGCAAAAACAGTTTTCAAGACAACTCGCAGTTGAACTAAAACCTCTGAAACATTTTTTTCCGGCAGAAGAATATCATCAGGATTATTTACGGAAAAACCCCGGAGGTTACTGTCATATAAACTTGAGCGATGCAAATAAGCCGTTAATTCAAAGCGAACAATATAAAAAACCCGATAGCGATAAAATTAAACAACAGCTCACAAATTTAGAGTATACAGTAACACAAAATGCAGGCACAGAGCCGCCTTTTTCACACGAATACGACAAAAATTTTAAAAAAGGCATTTATGTTGACATAGTTACCGGTGAGCCACTGTTTTTGTCAACCGATAAGTTTAATTCAGGTTGCGGTTGGCCTTCTTTTTCAAAACCCATTACCGCAGATATTATTCAATATATAAGCGACTTTTCACACGGCATGACCCGCATTGAGGTTCGCAGTAAAACAGGGAATACTCATTTAGGACACGTTTTCGATGACGGCCCGAAAGAAAAAGGCGGATTAAGATATTGTATCAACGGAGCCTCTTTAAAATTTATCCCTGTTGCCGATATGGAAAAAGAGGGCTACGCTGAATACATTCCTTTTGTGGAATAAAAATTTAGTAATTAAGCAGTTTTTAAAACCGATTTTATAAATTGGTAACTATTTATTGCTTTTCTTTGTTTTAGCTCTGTTGGTAACGTTATTTACCGATAAATTAATATTGGCTAAATGCCGGGGGAGTATTTTATGAAATTTAATATTAAAAAATTTGTTGTTTGTTTTATGATGCTTTTTTTTGTTGCATCTTTTGCCGTTGCAGAGACTTCTTCTGTCTCGGATACTGACATCGCCAAAATTTTAGAAGACCTTGATGGTTTAATGAAAAACTGTAAAGACAATTCTATAAATAAAGTTTTTAAGTTCGTAAAAGCTAAAATTGAAAGTGGCGAAGTATCTGTTGTAAGAGACAAGAAAACGCCTAAAGAGTCGTTTGAAGTTGCAGAATTTTCGTTTTCCGCAAAATATGATTCACCAACAATCCATATTTATCCTGCGGCAATAGAGCTTTATGAAAAGTTTCCGTCTGTTACTTTTTCGTCTATTATTTATACTTACAAGCAATGCTATGATTTTTATAATTCCAAGTTGTTCCATTTTGTAAATAAAAATAAATTAGAAAAATTTTTATTTGAAATGGATGCACATTACTTACAAGGAGGATTTATATCTGCAGTATTGGTTCCCCAAGAAATCCTGCCAAATGCTTATTTAGATCATTTTTATAAAAGTTTTGCAGAAAACAATCTTCATAATTATGCGGTAGCTTTCCAAACCGTAAATTTAAATCAATTGTTCGGTTATGTTACATTTGCTCGAGAAAATAAATCTGATATAGCTGCTGAAGCCTTTGCAAAAGACGGCAAGGATATTTTAGAAAATCTTAAAGTTACCGATAAAGACGATAAATGGCAGATTTATCAAAAAGCTCTTGTTTACAAAACTTACATTGAATTTATGCCTGATTTAGTTTTATACGCAAAATATTTTCACGGTGGTGAAATCATGACTCAAAAAGATATAAACTTCAAAAAAGATTATCCTGAAATTTACGATAATATAAAACAGCTTAAAAAACTATATAAAAAACACAGCAAAGTCGTAAAATCAATGCATCAAGAATTAGTGGAAAAATTTGCGTACTAATATCTGCTTTAATAATTCCTAACAATTATTAAACTAAAAAAGCCGTCTTTTTTTAAGACGGCTTTTGTTGTAAGCAACGGTTTATTTTAAGCAACATGTTTATTTGAAACTTTTTCGAGCCATAAACTTAAACCTATGTTTACAACAATAATAACCGGTATTGCAAATAACGCAAATTCTACACTTCTTCCGTAAACTATCGTGCCTGAAATAACAGGAGCAAGAGCCCAACCAATGCTGGATATCATTCCTTGCAAACCGCTTAAAGCACCTCTATTTTCAGGAGTAATGTTAGCCGCCGCCAAAGCTGTTATAACCGGCTCTATACCGCCAAGATGGAAATACATAATAACATATAAAACAATGAATACAATTAAGCTGTTGCCAACACCAAAAAAGGTTGCAATTTTTGAATAGTTAATCACAAGAATTGACATCACAAAACTGATTATAAACAATCCGATGACAGTTTTTATTTTGTTTCTGTTGGCAACAAATTTTCCGATGAGCATACTGGAAATTGCAACCGTAAACCCAATCAAAGCATTTACTATTCCTGTTATAAAAGATACCCCTTCTTCTCGTAAGAGCTTGCTTTCTATAAAAAGCGGTAAGTACGGCGAAAACATAGCTCGAGTAATTCTCAAAAAGAGAAGCAGAATTAAAATAGAAATTATTACCGGCTTTAAGATTGCTTTATAGCTTGCTCTCATTGAAACTTTTTTGTCCCTTGCTTGGAGCAATTGTTTATCCTCTTTTACAAAAAACAAAACCAGAATTACACCGATTAACATCAATGCTCCGCCAATATAAAAGCTCATTCTGTAGCCGTATATTTCGGCAAATATTCCGCCAATGGCAGGGCCCAGTGAAAAACCGATAAAATTAGAAGACGAAATAACTCCAAGAGCATACGACAGATGTTTTTCCGGTGTCCCCGATGAAACAAATGCAAGCGATGCCGTTACGCTTCCCGTAAACATTCCTTGTGCAAATCTTAATACTAAAAGCTGATTAACAGAGCTGACAGTACCCATAAGCGTTATTAAAATAACTCCACCTATCATCGCTCGCAAGAGCATTAATTTTCTGCCGTATTTATCCGAAATAAAGCCCCAAACAGGCGCCATAATTCCCATTAAAACAGCCGGAGCGCCGGCAAGAATTGTAGCGTATATTTTAACTTGTTCAGGACTGAGCGGCTGCAAGTCTTTTATGTAAAGCGGAATAAAAGGCACTCCAAAACCAAAACTCGCAAGAGCTATAATCTGTGTACACCAAAGCACCCAAAGATTTCTTTTCCATAGTTCCATAGTTTCACCACCGGGTTTTCAATTCTAACATATTTTTAAAACAAAAGCTAGATGAAAGTTTAAAACCGGCATGAAATAAACCGGAACACCGGCGTAATAAACTTAAGCACTTAACCTGATTTGGACAGGCTTGTCTATCCTTCCGGCCGATTGTGATTTTCAAAAAAGCCGGCTCGTATGAGACGGCGTTTAAATTTTTTAAATAAAGGGCGGAAGATTATGCAAGCCTGTCGGGTTGTTGATTGCCAGGGGTTATCAAGTAAGATAAACCCTGGCAATAAATTCTAATTTGAAGAAAAAAGAAACGACTTGAATAAATGTTTAATTTGTTATAGAATGCGAAACAGATTTTTTTATTCTCATGGAGGAAATATGGCAAAAGTAGTTATTAAAGGAACAAGTAATATTCTTGTTCATGCACCCGACCTTTTAATTCATAATGGGTCAACACAAACAGGTGCCAGAGCTGTAGCGGATTTGAAAAACAATGAGGATCCGAATACAAAATATTTAAATGATATTCCTAAGTTTTTACGTCCGTTCGATGATGTTGTAAATTATCCGCCAAATCAGGCTTACATTGGAAATATTAAACCTGAGGACTTGGCAGATATTGCACAACCTTGGTATGAAAATGCAAAACCTTCAGACAGAAACGGCCCTTTTGGCGAAGTTATGACACAAAAAGAATTCTATGTTTTGATGAAGCACGCCGATGTTTTCGAGCTTGTTTTGTTGAGCAAAGATTTCACGGCGGAAGCTAAAAAATTAGTTGAAGCCCACCCTATTATGAAATCTCAAAATATCGCATTGGGCGAAGGCAGTGAAGTTGCCGATATGCAGGCAATGATAGATGAGCATAAGGCTGAAGGGCTTTATCAGGACGGTAAGCTGGTAGGTTGTGTAAAACAGGCCCATGATACGGACGAAAATTTAAGTGCTCACACAATGCTTGAAAATATTGCAACAAAGGCTTCGGGTATTCTTTCGGCTTGGCATATGGCAAGGCAGGAAGGTATCGATATGGCAAACATTGACTACATTATCGAATGCTCGGAAGAAGCTGCAGGTGATATAAATCAACGAGGCGGGGGTAATATCGCAAAGTCGGTCGGTGAAAAATCAGGCTGTATAAATGCAACGGGTACTGATGTTCGAGGCTTCTGCGCCGCTCCCGTTCACGCTTTGGTGAATGCTTCGGCTCTTGTAGGTGCAGGGGTTTTCAAAAATGTTATGGTTGTTGCAGGCGGCTCCGTTCCTAAGTTGGGTATGAATGCAAAAGACCATGTAAAAAAAGAATTGCCGATTATCGAAGATGTGATCGGTGGTTTTGCGGTTGTAGTCGGTACAGATGACGGAAAAAACCCCGTTGTCAATACTAACATAATCGGTAAGCATACAATTTCTTCAGGCTCATCTCCTCAGGCAGTTATGTCCGCTTTGGTTTACAACCCCGTAAATGCAGCCGGCATGAAATTAACGGATATTGAAAAATACTCGCCCGAATTACAAAATCCTGAAATTACAGTACCTGCCGGCGCGGGTAATGTTCCTGAAGCAAATGTTAAAATGATTGCGGCTCTCGGTGTTATGAAAAAAGAGCTTGAAAAATCCGATATAATGAACTTCGTAAAAGAAAGAGGGGTTATAGGATTTGCTCCTACACAAGGACATATTCCGTCAGGTATTCCTTACATCGGACATGCAAGAAATGCCATGCTGAAAGGCGAGCTTAAAAACACTATGATAATCGGAAAGGGAAGTTTATTCTTAGGTCGTTTGACAAACTTGTTTGACGGTTTAAGTGTCGTTGTTGAAGCAAATGACGGAAAAGCAGAAGGCGGTGCAAACGAAGGCAGTATCAAAAAAGTTGTTGCTGAAGCAATGAGAGATGTAGCCAACAAAATTCTTGAACAAAACTAAGGCAGGATAAAATTATGAGTAATCAAAACAAACAAATTGCCGAGTTATTTTCAAGTTTGGCAGATGGTCTTGAAACAGGTTCATTTGCGGGCAAATTTCAAATCGGACTTACAATTCCCGGAAGCGAGCATGGCGAAGAGGAGCTTATTAAAGCAGCCAAACTTGCAAAAAAAAGCAACCCCGATTTGGATATTATCCTAATTGGCGGACAGGAAACGGCAGGCTTTAAGCAGTTTCCTGCAAAAACACTTGAAGATGCTCACAAAGAAATGGAGCGGCTTTTCAAAGAAGGTATTATTAAAGCTGCCGTAACTATGCACTATAATTTCCCGCTTGGAATGAGTACGGTCGGAAAAGTAATCACACCGGCACTCGGAAAAGAAATGATTATAGCGACAACTACAGGCACAACAGATGCAAACAGATACAAGGCAATGCTATTAAATACAATTGCGGGTATTGCTACTGCAAAAGCTGACGGTATCGAAAACCCTACAGTCGGACTTCTTAACATAGACGGCATAGCATTGGTCGAAAAAGCCTTACTCAAAATGAAAGAAAAAGGCTATAATGTACGATTTACCGAATCCAAGCGGGCAGACGGCGGTGTCAGAATGCGCGGAAACGATTTACTGCAAGGCACTCCCGATGTTATGGTTTGCGATACATTAACCGGAAATTTATTGATGAAAATGTTCTCGTCATTCCAAACAGGAGGAAGCTATGAAGCAAGCGGATTTGGTTACGGCCCTTGTGTCGGAACAGTTTATCCCGATGTTGTCGGAATTGTTTCGCGAGCATCAGGCGCACCTGTGATTGCCAACGCATTAAAATACATTGCAAGCACCGCAAGAGGAAACTTGCAAACCATCTATGCCTCAGAATTAAAATCCGCAAAACAAGCAGGGCTTGACGAATTACTTGAAGGTATGCCGGGTGCAAAACCGGTTGCCGCATCCTGCGAAGAAGTCAAAGCTCCGCCTAAAAAAATCGTAAACGAAGAAGTCGCCGGCATTGATGTCATCGAAATTGAAGACGCATGCAAATCATTGTGGAAAGTTTCCGTCTACGCCGAAACGGGAATGGGTTGTACCGGCCCCGTAATTCTCGTGGCAAAAGAAGACCACGAAAAAGCAATGGAAACCTTAAAAAAAGAAGGCTTTATTTAATCTTTTTTTATGAGGGGGGGATCCCCCTCGCTTCAAAAAATTGCCATGTAAATTATTAAACTTAAGTTTCCTCTTTCTGACCGTCAGAGAAAACCTAAAGCCTTAATTTGAACATGGCAATTGTTTTTACGCTCCCCCCATAATAACTTATCGTGCAACATAAAAGTGAGGAAATTGCAAAAGCCGGACGAGTTTTGAAATTTCTTCCAAAATCTACCAAAAAGCGCAATGAAATGAGTTTATTTGGAGCTAATTGCTAAAGTAACCGATTTTAGCAAGTAGCGCAACTACTCGAATAACTAAACTTTTTATGAAAGCATTTTTTCAAATCATTTTTTGACCGCCTTTTTATGTGAAGCGCTCGGTTTACTTTGGGGGGTAGCGGAGAAACAAAAGCCTTTTTATTTTAATAAAAAGGCTTTTTTTCGGAGCTAGGGGGAGTCACCCCCTCATGATGAATCTTTTTTTTTGCATTTTTTTCTGCAACAATCGCAGGGGCTTTCTTTTTTTGTGAATATTTTATAGCTTTTGTAAGCAAGAAAGGAAATAGCGGTGATTATGATTATTATAGCGATTATTGTGTCCATAAATCCTCCTGATTTTGAAGTCTTAAAAACCAAGCATGAGTCCTGTTTGGAAAACTATGCTTGCCGTAATAAAACCTAAAAATATTGGGTAAGAAATTTGGAACGCCAACCATTTCCAACTACCTGTTTCAATTTTGCTGACTATCATTGTTGCAACGCAAGGCGGGAAAAAGGCAACGAATATCATAATAGCCAATGCGTGAATAGGTCTGAAGGTGCTTTCTTTCATAACACCGGTTTGGAGTGTGTCAGCTGTTTTTTCGGTCTCGTTTTGTTGGTTTATGCTCTCATCATTTTGTATGCTGTAAATTGTACCTAAGGTTGATACTAATGCTTCTTTTGCCATAAACGAACCGATTACGGCAACATTCATTCTCCAGTCCAATCCTGCAAGTGAGGTTACGGGTTCGAAGAATTTTCCTGCTCTGCCGAGTATGCTGTTGTTTAATGTGTCGTTTTTAATTTCTTGTTTTATTATACTGCTTGTTTTAATAATTCTGTTTAAAAGTTTGTACATTTTTTTTGCATCTTTATCAATAAATTTTGTTTTTTTTATTTTTGGATTTCCTGTTTGTATAAGTGCAAAAAAATAAGGATTGGCAGATTTATATTTTTTATAAATTTCATTGAGTTGTTTATTTTTATTCAGTTCAACAGATTTAGTGGTATTAAGGTTTAAAAAGTTTAGTTCTGTTTTGTATTCTTCACAAAAAGAAGTAAAACTTTCGATTTCATCATCGGGAATAATAAAAACACCTTTCATGGCTATTTTTGCAAATACCGGATTTTCCAATACGAAATCTTTATTTAATTTGAATAGAGCCTGCGGTGTATCATTTATAATTCGTTTTGCCGCTTTATATTTTTTTTCAAATTGTTTGTAAGATAAAATATCTTTTTCTGTGGTAAAAAAATCTTTATAATCAGGACTTATGGTGTTATAAAATGAATTAAGCGCATTATAATATTCTGTTTTATATTTATCCATTTTCGCCTTGCCAGGTTTAGGATAATTCACGCCTACCCACATAAGCACGGCAACAGCTACAACCAAGCTCGCAACTTTTTTAATAAACAGTAATATTCGCTCTGTTGCATTTATGAAAATTGCCTTAATGCTTGGGATTTGATATTCAGGTAATTCAAGCACAAATGGTTCCGGTTTTCCTTTTACCAGTGTTTTACTGAAGAGTTTGGCAACAAGCATTGCAACCAAGAGTGTGCCTACTGAAAATGACCACAATACAAAGGCTTGGTTTTGCTTAAAAAATATGCCTGTCATCAAAACATAAAAAGGCACTTTTGACATGCAGTTCAATAGCGGAATAATCAGGATTGTAATCAAACGGGCTTGTTTGTCGCGAATGGTTCTTGTTGCCATAATACCCGGAACAGCACAACCGCCAACTATTGCTCCTGAAAGTAAGATAGGTAAAGTTGATTGTCCGTGTAATCCAAAAGCTCGTAAAACTCTATCCATTATAAATGCAATTCGAGCCATATAGCCTGTATATTCCAAAAATGAAATTGCCAAATACATAATGAAAAAAATCGGAATATAGTTTAATATCATAATAGCACCGTCTATAATTCCGTTTAATACAAGGCCGCGCAGTATGCCGTCATCAAGCAAAGACTTTGCAGGTAATAAATTTGAAATAAAATTACGCCCATAATGAAACCATGGTAAAATTTTATCGGTGATTTTTTGCCCTCCGACCATGGTTATCCAATAAAACAAATACATTATGCCAAATAAAATAGCAGGCCCAAAAAACCTGTGGAGTAAAACCGAATCAATTTTATCACTTATGCTTTGCTCTTTGCCTGTTGTTTCTTTTACGCATTTTTCCAGAAGTGTTACGGATGATTGATTTCGACAATATGCGATACCGACTTCCATTGAAAAATTATGCTTTTTTATATGCTTTAAGTCTTGTTGTTCAATTAAAGTAAATATGTCTTCGCTATTATCTAAATGAGTTTTAATTAGCTCTTTTATTTTTGTATCATTTTCCAGCAATTTAATTGCAACCCATCGATTAGGAGCCTTTATAAAATTTTTCAATGTGTTACCAAGTAATTTATTTATTTCAGAAATTGTTTTTTCAATTATTTCAGTATATTCAATTTTAAATTTAGTGTTTGTTGTGTTGTCAAGTGTTTTCTTTATATCTTGTTTTGATGGTAATTCTTTTTTTAAAGCATCATTAATAAGGTTTTTTAGCTGTTGAGTTTCTTTAGTTTTTTTAGCATTGCCGTAAAAAATAGGCAAGCCTAAAATTGAAGACAAATTTTTAACATTTAGCTCTATTCCTCTTTTTTTTGCAATATCTTTTTTATTCACAACAATTAAAAGAGGTCGCTCCATTTCAATAAGTTGAAAGGTAAGAGCTATTTGTCTTTGTATATTTAGTATATCAACAACTGAAACAATTAGCTCAGGCTCATCGGAAAGTAAAATATCGCGGGCAATTAATTCTTCGGGGGAATAAGCCGTTAAACTATAAGTACCCGGAATATCGATTACTTTGATTTTTTCTTCGTTATAATTATACGAGCCTGTTTTTTTTTCGACAGTAACACCGGGGTAATTGGCAACATGTTGCCTTGAACCGGTAAGGCTGTTAAAAAGAGTAGATTTTCCTGAATTCGGTTGTCCTGCAAGAGCAATTACTGATTTATTCATAAAGACTCAACTTCTATTAAAGCCGCTTCGGAGCGTCTGATTGCAACCATAGTTTTGTTGATTAGTACTTCAAGTGGATCAAACAAAGGAGCATTTCTTAATACCTTGATTTTAAGTTTCGGTAAAAAGCCCATAGCCAAAACCCTTTGTAAAGCGGCTCCTTCTAAATTCAAGCGAAGAACTCTACAAGACTCTCCGCAAGCAATATCGGATAATGTTATCATAAGATATGTACTCTTTTCAAATAAATGTTGTAAGTGTCCACACAGCAACAAAACCCACCCAAAACAGGCTCTTATTCCTCTAGGGTGGGGTTTTCCTGACCTAAAACATAAATTGTATTGTTTTTGCAAAGACTTTTATTTTTCGCCTTTGATGAATGGCAACCATTTTCCGATGAGTTTTTTGTTCTTATTTATGTAGGTATTCCATTCGTCTTTTTCATCGTCAGTTAAAATCTTTCCTTTTAGGCTTGTAGTATGTCCGGGACCACCGTCAAACAGTATAATATAATCATTTACCGCAGGTTTTACTATATCTGCACAACCAATATCATCCAGAGTGGCTTTGTATAAAATCTTTTTACCGTTAAGACTTTCTTCTTTACCCTTATACTCTTTGTTTTCTAATATATAGACCGTAAGCCCTGCTGTATTTGCTCCATTTGAAAAAGCACATTCAACAGAAATTGTTCCGTCATAATTATCTTCTACATACAAAAGTGCTGTATGTGCAAACATTAAAGTTGTAAATCCGATAAAAATCATGCTGAAAATCAGTTTTGTTTTTTTCATTTTACTCTCCCATAAAATCACGAAAACAGACAAGGGCGATAATTCAAACCCTTGCCTATCTTTAATTAACTCGAAAACTCTTTATTTTACTTTTTTAAAGAATTTAACCCATTTTTCAATCATCTTTGGTGCATCTTCAATATCACAGCCAATATAGAACGGCAAGTCATAAGCAACTGCCTTGTTTTTTATCGCAGGAATTTCTGCAAATTTAGGGGTTTGCTTTTTAAGCTCGGCTAATTTTTCTTTTACATTTTTTGCACCGGAACCATATACAATAATAACATCAGGATTTGCCTCAGTTAAAAGAGCTAAATCCGTAACTGTGAAGTTACCCTTAAAAAGCTCTTCTTTATCTTTATTTAAAACATCAGTAACATTCTTTGCCCCGAATTTATTGAGGAATATTGTATCTGTATAGAATCCTTTTGATTCACCGAATAAAAACAATCGACCGGTTTTTGGGTTTACAAAAGTATGTAATACAGCAACTTTCTTTCCTTTTTTAACATCTTTCATTGAAGCTTCTGCTTTTGCCATTTCTTTTTCATACTTATCGGCTAAAGCAACACCTTCTGCCTCTTTACCAAGATATTTGGCCATTTCGATAATACCATTTTTATTGCTTTTAGAAAAATCGATAACAGTAATTTCAACATTTTTGTCTTTTACAATGCCGATAATGTCCATTGGATTAACAGGCTTCATCAAAAGACAATAAGGCATAGTTGCTTTTTCAACAACAACTTTTTTAACACCTTTTTCGGCTATCAACTTAGGCACTACATCTTTCATTTTTCGTGTAACCCTGTTAGGACAACCTAATCTACCGGTTTGAAAATTCTTTGATTTTGGCCATTGACCATATCTGGCTGCGGCGAATTTAGGCATAATACCCAAACTGTTGGAAACATCTAAAATTCTGTCCCCTACATAAACGGTATCCTCAAGAACAGTAACATCATTATTTTTTGCACTACTTCCGGTACTTACACAACTGGTAAACAATAATGCAAAAACCATCATTAAAACGAACATAAATCTTAATTTTTTCATTTTAAATCTCCTTACATTAGAATAGTTAGATTATACTTACATATTGTATATTTGTCAACATATTCTTACATGTTTGTGAAAAAAATTTAAAATACAATTTTTGCTTAAATTGAGCCGGTTACAAACATGAGTTGCTTTTGCAATTTCCTCAACTAAAGTTTTCATTAAAGCATTTTTTTGACTCACCTTTTTATGTGGAGCGCTCAGTTTATTTTGGGGGGTAGCGGAGAAACAAAAGGCTTTTTATTTTAATAAAAAGCCTTTTTTTCGGAGCTAGGGGGAGTCACCCCCTCATGATGAATTTTTTATAGCTTTTGTAAGCGAAGAAGAAAATAGCGGTGATAAATAATTTAAAATACAATCTTTGCTTAATTTTAAGACACCCTTAATTTTTGCTTCCAAAAAATTGAATTACTACTGATAATCTTTTTTTCGTCTTTCAACTTTTTAAGTAAAAGATTAAGGTCTGTGGTTCTCCAATTTTTGATTTGATTTTTCAGTAGAGATACGAGTTCTTGCTGTGTAAACACCCTGTTTGTTTTTTTGATAAACTCCAATATGCTCTTTTCATCTTTTGCAAACTGTGTCGCAGAGCGATTGCAAATATCACAACCGGAGCAGACCGTTGTTTCTACATCGGAATTACCGGATATTTCTTCTCCCAAAGCCTCAAGTAAAACCTCTCTCCTGCATCTCCCGCTTTCTGCATATTTAATCATCACTTCAGCCCGTAGCCTTTGTTGTTTGGGTAAGGACTCTATTCCGGTTTTATCATCAAGACTCCACAAAAGTATTGCCTCCGAAACCTTGCCGTCTCTGCCGGAGCGCCCCGCTTCTTGAATATATGCTTCTACAGTTGGAGACGGATCAAGATGTATAACCGTTCTTACATTTTTTTTATCAACACCCATGCCCCAAGCACAGGTAGTAACTAAAATTGCATTATCGTGATTATGAAACCATCTTTCTACCCTATCCTTTTCGTCCCGCTCCAAACCGGCATGATAAAATTTAATATTATCATTGTGCAGCGAATGTATTAAAAATGCGGCAGTATTTTCGGTTCGTGCCCTTGTTCCACAAAACACAACCATCGGTAATTTTCTGCTTTTGACTTCTGCAAGCAATGCAGGTCGTTTAATCCTGCAATGCCTGACAAAATATCTCAAATTAGGCCTGTCTGAGTTTCCGCGGACAATATGAGCTCTGCCGTCAAACAGCACTTCCGATATTCTCTTTAGCACATACGGACTTGCAGTAGCGGTAAAAGCAGTAACGGCGGGGGGATCCAGCTGTTTAATTATTTCGCTTAAATTTAAATATGCAGGTCTAAATGAATCGCCCCACTCACTAACACAATGCGCTTCGTCAATCGCAAGATGAGAAATACCGCATTGCTTGATTTTGCTTAATATTGTTTCGGATGCAAGAATTTCAGGATTAGCGATAATCAATTTCGCAGGCGAGTTTTCGGCACTTCCCTCAAGACG
Source organism: Treponema sp. (assembly GCA_002749205.1). GTDB lineage: Bacteria > Spirochaetota > Spirochaetia > Treponematales > Treponemataceae > Treponema_B. The sequence continues at coordinate 77,024 of PDOP01000033.1, forward strand.
GGCAAACTGGCTTTCCCTCTCTTCCTTACTTTGCCCTCCACGCAAAAGAACAGGATCCAAACCCGCTTCTTTCATTCGCCTGTGTTGGTCTGCCATTAAAGCCAATAGCGGATACACAATCAAAGTCGGCTTATCCAACAAAAGAGCGGGAACCTGAAAACATAAAGACTTACCGGCACCTGTCGGAAGTAAAACAACCTGCCTACCCCGATGAACCCCGTCTTCATCATATAATTCTGTTGGCTCTTCAAAAAAATCACCTGCTCCATCTTCGTCTTGAGTAACTACACCATCAATACACCCTTCTTTTTGCTCAACCTCAGCCGCTTCAACTGCCTGAACAGCATGAACCGCATCCAAAATATTTGCAATTGCAAGCCTTTGCCATGGAAACAGCGCCTGAATACCGAAAACAGCGGCGGCACAAACAGCAACAGCGTCCCCTGTTTTTTCCAAACTAAACTCAGGATTATCGGTTTCGACAAAATCCGCATGTAAATCATCAGGTGCATCTGAGTAATTAAAAATATTCATAAAGCCTCCAATTATAATATGAACTTGAATTTAAAAAATTGCATCACTCAAATAAAAAAAATTAAAATTTGGACGTATTTTTGTATTGGGGGTGATTATATATATTGTAAAAACTGAAAAATATCACCAATACAAAAACCGCTCATTCCGGTACTCCGCTAACGCTTCGGCTAATTTTGCACACAGATACTGTGCAAAATGGATCTGTGAGCCTAGTTTTGAAAAACAAGGCTCACATACCTACAATCGCTTACGCATTTAATAAAGCTAAATTTAACTATTCGCAACCTTGCGAAAAACAAATATATAGTGTATAATTTAACTTAACTTAAACTATCAGGAGAATGAATGATGAAAAACAAATATATGAATTTATTTTTTAAGGGCATATTCTTAATTTTGATTATGCTTTTTGTTTCTTCATGTATGCTTTTAAGCGGCTTTTTTGGTCCGCCTACTCCGGTTGCAGAAAACCCTTCACCTGATGAGCCTGCACCGGAAGAACCCGATGATGATAACTGGTGGAATGATTTTGAGGATAATTCAAATGAAAACGGCTCTGTAAGTGATGAGCCTGTTTCAGGACAGGTTGATGATAACGGTTTGGTTACAACAATAAGCCAAATTGAAAAAGAGGTTTTATATGAGCTTAATTTGGTTCGCACTAACCCTCCAAAATACGCAAACGAAATAATAAAACAATACAGGGAAACCTCACCTGAAGCTGACGAATGCTACAGAGAATTGCTTCAAACGAAGTCTATGCCAAAACTCAGCTTTGCCATGGGTTTATGTAAAGCCGGCGATTGGTTTGTTTATCATCAAGGGCCGTCAGGCAAAACAGGGCATAACACCTCTGTTTACGGCTATAAAACACCCGGAGACAGAATGAAACAGTTTGGTACAGTAAATGGAAGGTACGGTGAAAACATAGCTTACGGTTATGATACCGCAAGAGACATTGTTGTTGCGCTTTTAATCGATAAGGGCGTTCCAAGTCGAGGTCATCGCAAAAATATTTTAACTCGAGATTACAGAAGAATTGGTATCGGTATAGGCACCCATCAAAAATTTAGAATTATGTGTGTAATGGATTTTGCCGGCAGCTATCAAAGTAATTAATAAAAAAGAATTTTATTGATATTGTTAATATAAAATGATGTAAAATACTTTTTGAATACTTGACTTTTATGAAAAAAAAAGATAGTATTTATATGTTAGTTTAAAATTTATTCAAATTTGAGAATAAATAAATTTTAGGAGGTAATTGTGCGTAACACTAAAGTAATTGTTTTCCTAATTTTAGCTTTTGGACTTATTTTTTTTGGTTGTAAATCACAAGAAAAAAAAGCTGAAGAAGAGCTAGAACAGGAAGTTGTTGAAGCAACTGAGGAAGAAGTCGGCGGCGAAGAAGAAGCTGTAGAAAGCGCGGAAGCAAGAATTATTGATGACAATGGATATAATGTTTTTTTTGCTCCGGAATCCTATCAAATTGATGAGCGTACTGCAGCAAAATTAAACTTGATTATCAATCGAGTTAAAATGGAGGGCCCTATATCTATCAAAATTGTTGGTCATTCTGCTAAGTTGAACGGAGAGAAAGAAGAAGAAAAAATTTCACTCAAGAGAGCTATAGCTGTGGCTGAATATTTGCACAGAATGGGTTTAATTGGAAATCTAAAGATTTCCCGAGTTGAAGGTGTTGGTGCAGCTAAACCGCTTCAACCACACAGTGACATTACTGCTCGAAGTTTTAATCGTCGAGTAGAGATAGAAATTGAAAAATAAGGCGTTGCCTTATTAAAAAAACTTTGGAGGTGTTTTTTATGAAAAAAACAATCTTTGTTTTAATGATTATGGCTATTATAGGCGCCGGTGTTTGGGCTCAACAAACTGAAATTCCGAGTGCTGTTGGAACTGATTATGTTCGCTCTGCCATGCATTACTATGATGGGGAAGATAATTTTGTGAACAGTGATGTTTTCTTTAGATTATCTTCTGTAGATTATGAAACAGGTCTTAATTATGTTCAATTTGCATTAGATGGTTCAGACTTTATGCTTTATCGCAGTCCTTTCCAAATTTTGGACGAAGGTAATCACGATATTTCTTATCGCGGTTATGATAACAGTGATAACCTTGAAATGGCTAGAACTTTTGAAGTTATCGTTGATAACACAGCACCTAAAACAATGCTTGAAACCGACAAGCCTATTTATAAAAAAGGTTTAGTACAATATTGTTCAGCAGATACAAGCTGGTTTGTAACAGCAAAAGATAATATGTCAGGCGCAGGTGTAGCTAATGCTTATGTTGGAACTGATTATGAAATGCTTGATGCTTATGGCGTTGGCGAAGCAGAAGACGGATCAACATATTTTTATTTGGATCAAGAAGGTCCTGCTCAAATCTATTATACAGCTATTGATAATGTAGGAAACCTTGCTCCTATTCAAATGTTCAAAGTTGTTGTAGATACAACAGCTCCTGTTGTAAGCATTGAAAGCAACAACAGACTTATCCGTATGGACGACCTTTACACAGAATTTCCAAGTGAACAACTAGTTGATGAAGAAGGAAGAATTGTTGTTTCAACTAACGAAGCTGTTTCTTTCAGCGCTCAAGATGAGCTTTCAGGTGTAGATGCAATTTATGTTAAAATAAATGATGGCGAGCCTACAAAATACATCGAGCCAATTAGATTTAGCGCTAATGATGTTTATGATATTGAAGTAACTGCTGTTGATAATGTAGGAAATGTTTCAGAGCCTGTTCAATACACATTCTATGTAGACAAAATCGATCCGGATTCAATTCTTGACTTAATTGATAGAGATGAAAATGTAATCTTACCTGCAGACGAAATTCCCGGTAATGAAGGTGCAGAAGTCAATTATGTAGAAGATGAAGAAGAAGTTGAAATTGAAGAGTAAACTTAATTTAGCATAAGCTAATTTATTCTACTTTAGAGGAAGGCTTGCTCTAGCAAGCCTTCCTTTTTTTTTATAATAAAAGGAGCTAAATAATGAGCGAAAAACATGTAAGACCTGACTGGGATCAATATTTTATGGAAGTATGTCAATCTATTGCAAAAAGAGCGACTTGTAACAGAGGGCGCTCAGGTTGTGTTATTGCAAAAGACAAGCAGATTTTGGTAACAGGATATGTAGGTGCTCCGAGTGGGTTACCACATTGTGATGATGTGGGGCATAAGTTTAAAAAAATGACACATGAAGACGGGTCTGTTACCCAACATTGTGTCAGGACGGTTCATGCAGAGCAAAATGCAATTTGTCAAGCCGCAAAAAGAGGTATCAGCATAGACGGTGCAACTCTTTTTTGTAAAATGACTCCTTGCCGTACATGCGCTATGTTGATAATAAACTGCGGTATTAAACGGGTTGTTGCAGAAAAGCGTTATCACGACAGTGCTGATACAATTGAAATGTTTAAACAAGCCGGTATAGAGCTTGAACATTTAGATGATCAAATCGAAAAATATGAAGGTCAGTAAAAATTGTCTAAACCGTAAAAAATACCTGAATATTGTGCGAAATTAAAACTGACCTTTGAATATTGAGTAAATAATGTTTGTATAACATGCAATCTAAATGTTTTTAAATTTTCACCGATAATTCAAGGAGATTGCATATTGATTTTTTCGAGATATGTGTGCTATATTTTATTTTGGAGTTAATTTTATGAAGAAAATATTTGTTTCTATTTTTGTTTTTTCGACAATGTTTTTAAGTGCGCAGGATTATGTTGTACCCGGATTTGATTTATCTACATTATTGGGATTTAAGCAATCCTCCCCCTATATCAGCACGGATATAAATACTAATGTAGGGTTAAGAGTTCAACGCTATCCTTTTGCATACTTTGATATTGGTTTTGATTTGGATACAGCAAATGTTTTAAATTTTTTTCACCCAAATAAAAATATTAGAAAAGCCGCCGCTCTTACTTTTTTAAATACATCACTTACTTTTCCTAAAATGAATGGTTCAAATATTGATTTAGCACTTTTTTACGGTGCTTATGATGATTTGAATTCTGACAGTATTTTACAGAAAACAGCAAAAGTTGAAATGCACGAACCGGAGTTTTTGAACTATTATCCGGGAAATATTTTTAAGGCTGATAATCTTTTGGACGGCTTGGGAATCGGTGTTTACGGAAATTTTAATAATCCTTCTTTATATGTTGGAGGTTATACATACTGGAACGGCTTTACAGATACCGATATGCAAATAGGCGGTGTATTAAGGGGTGGTTTTAGCAGTACTGCAGGTGCATTAAATTTTTTTACTGAAGTAAATCTTCCAAAAGATATAAAAAAAATAAATATTGGTGTCGGAATTTCAGGTATTGTAAGAATTTCTGACTATTTTGATTTATATGCCGCAACAAGTTTTTCAAATATAGAATTCAAAAAATATAAAGAAGATATTCTTTCTCATTTTTACTTAATGACTGAATCAAGAGTTAAACTTGAAAACTTTAATTTTGCTATTGCATTGTTTGCCAAAAGTCCAAAAGAAATACCTGCTTATTTAATAAACACAGGGCTTGAAGACAGTATGTATGGTTTGAATATAAAATTTGCAGGCGGGAATTTAGATTTATATAAAATGGAAGGAGGTGTCAATTCATTGATGACTTTGGATAAGAAATTTTCAAAAATGAATTTTGTCCTTTCACCGTTTTATACATGTGAGCTTGGTAATTATATTCTCGATATTAGGCTTCCTATAATGCCTTTGTTGTATAAAAAGCCCTATGACATGGTAAAGCTGCAATTGTCATTCAGAATGTTAAGATAGATTTATGGAATGTTTGAAAAGATTAAATAAGCGGATGATGGGAGTCGAACCCACGTCTCCAGCTTGGAAGGCTGGGGTAATAGCCGTTATACAACATCCGCAAATCGTGACTTATTCTAACTGATTTTTAAAATTTTGTCAATAGGTTTTAAGAAATTTTGTATTTTATGAAATTTAATAATACTCGACTTCAAAAATAAAGTCTGCAAAACCGGCAAATATAAAGGCATGAGGAACTGTAAGCTAATTTATATTTAGGGCGAATTTTTGCATTGCGTTTTGTACTAGCTAAAATCAAATGACGATATTTTACGCAATGCAAAAACCGTGCTATCCGCTTTTAATTTTAACGCCTATTCTGATAATAACGAGTAGTGTTTTCCGTTACACTTCAACCACTACTGCTTACTTTTAAAATCGGCATTAAAATTCCGCTACTATCACTTTCGCGGCTTAACCCTTGTAAGTTTCATCACAGCTGATGCAATGTATATAATAAGAGAGTTCCCACCCGCTACAGGAATTCGTGCTTTAAAAGTTAAAAAAAATACGCTAACCTTTTTTGTAATTTATCCGTTACTTTCTTGATATTAAAATGTTAATAGTATTGAATAAAAATTTAGCTGGCGAATAATAGGAGAACAATATGAAAAAAATCTTAAAGCTTACAATTTTAGTCTTATCAATGGTTCTTGCAGTTAGCATCTTTACAGGCTGTGCTAGTTTTTTATTGGCACTTCTGGGTGATGATAATATAAATTCAAATAACACAGAAGCTACTCATGAAGCAGATAAACAGCAAGAGCAAAAAGTACCTGAAAATAATACAAACACAAACTACACCAAAACTTTTGCAGGCAAAGACAATGAAGGCTTTGTAGAAATTATTCCGCCAAAAGAAGGAATACCCAGAATACCTCTTGATCCGATAACTAATCCGGCGGCTTATCGGATAAAATATAGTGATTGGTATTCAAAATGGATAACTCGCGGCGTATTTACAGATGTCTCATATGAAAATAGGAAGACTATAAAAATGGAGCCATATCTAATTGGCGAGACAGAAGTAACATATAAGCTTTGGAGAAAGGTATACAACTGGGCTATAAATAATGGCTATACATTTATAAAAGCAGGACGAGCCGGATCATACGGGAAAGAGAACAGCCCTAATACTTTACTGCCTGAAGAAAAAGAATATGAAAATCACCCTGTACTATATGTAGATTGGAAAGATAGCGTAGTATGGTGTAACGCATATACAGAAATGAAAACTAAGAGCGAAGACCAATGTGCATACCGGCTTTCCGGTAATGGCAAGGCATTAAAAGATGCAACATCATTCTCGACTCCGGAGATTGAACATATATATTGCGACATAACTAAAAAGGGCTACAGACTACCAACAGAGTTTGAATGGGAGTATGCAGCCAGATGGCAAAAAGATAACAGCAACAATAATGCAATAAGGCATGGAAGTGTATGGCTGACAAAATTGAACAGTGCCAGTGGTGCCGATAAACCAATAGGCTGTTTAGGTTTAGATTTACCCGATGGAGAAACATGGGAAAGCTTAAGAGATGAAATTAATAGAGTCGCCGTATATAAGTGGTGGTGGGATGGTAAAACACATCGAGACCAAGGAGTAAACGGAACAAGCCCTGTAAGAACAAAGGCTCCCAATGACAGTGGTTTATACGATATGAGTGGAAATGCTTTGGAATGGGTTTTTCATGATCCTAACGCTCACGAATCTAAGTCTAATAATAACATACCCGGTAAGAAGATTAACAAGCCCGGTTTGTACAATATTAAATATATTGCTCGCGGTGATGATTGGTATTCATTGGTAAAGGTTAGATTCTGCTCTTCAGTTAGCACCCTCTACGGACTTGGTACCAGGTATATAATTCAAGATGAAAAAACTAGGCCGTGGTGGAATTATTCCGGCTTCCGCTTGTGTAAGTCGCTTTAGGCACAGCTTTTAATACGACCTACCCTAAAGAAGCTATGTAATGAGCCTTTTTGGGAAATCAATATTACAATTTTGCATCGAAAATGGATGAATAGCCTGCGAAAGGGATAGTAGAGGTGGGGTATGTGTTTTTAAAAAACACATACCCCAAATAAAATTGTGGCGTTAATTTTTAGCCACAATTTTAGTCGCAGCGATAGCGTAGCCTCGAATAGCCCGTTTTTTGCATTGCGTAAAATAGTTGATTTAAATTTTATTTGTTCAAATCGCAATGCAAAAATTCGCCCTAATAAAATTTATTCAAGTGGCGCAAAGTATCCGATTTCATCTCTTCCCGAGCGTGTTAAAAATCTGACTTCTACTTCAACGGGGAGGAAGTCTCGTCCGAAGTTTGTGAACATTGTAGAGCGGTAAGTCATGCGATACAAGCCACTTGCGGTTTCGATTATATCTTCTACTATTGGTGTTAAGCCTTTTTCTGCATAAACATAGCTCATTTTTCCGCCGGTGTTTTTTGTTATATAGCGAATTTCAGGGGAGATTTGGTTTTTGTGCAAGTTGATGGTGTAAAATTTAATGCCGTTGTTGTTCATAAAAGCGGTTAAGTCATTAAGGCTGTAAGTGTTAAAGCCGTTGCTTAAATCACCGCCTGAATTCAAAAAAATTACGGCTCGTTTAGGTTTTGCGCTTAATAGTTCGGCGGCAGATAGACGGGCCGCTAAGTCGAAGTTCCAGTCGTAGGAAATGGGATTTTTTAATGCTGTGGTTTTTGTCAGAGATGTATACACGCCTTCCAAGACGGGGTTGTCGGATGCGGTTACAATTTTTATCTTTCCCTTGCCTTTTAATGCCGAAATAATTTCATTGCAGGCTGTGTCGATAAGCTCAGTGTCAGCTACGGATTCAGGCGAGCGTTCAATAAGAATTGTTATATCACATTCTTCGCTGAGATGTCCTGAGCCATAAAATTCAAAATTATCGACAGGGCGGTTTTTTTCCGTGATGAAAAAATTCTTTTCGTTTAGCCCTACAACAGGATAGCCGTTTCTGTTTTGTACTCGAATGTCAATTGTAACTTCAGGAAAATTTTCAGAAAAAATTCTATCTACCGTAACAAATAAACCGCCTGCCAACTCTTTAATAGTCGAAGCTATTTCAATTTTTTCGTTTTGATAATCTACAAGGAGGATATTATCATTTATATCGGGTGTTGCCGCCAGTAATCTGACGGGAGCGTTACCTAAGCTAACAAGTTTGGTAATAGCGCCTGTGGAAATGTCTATTGTGTATGCCGAATTCGTATCTGCGGTAATTAACCTGTTTTTCCAAACTTTTAATGAGGTCATTCCTTTAAGAGACCCTTTTGGTAATAGTTCGCCCATATAGTTACCGGCAGTATCAAAGATAAACACGGCTCCGTGTACACCGTCTGCAACATATACAAGCCCTTCAAAAATGGCAATTCCTGCGGGGTCAATAAACCCTCCAAAATCAGATGTTTTTTGACCGAATTCAAATAACGGCTCGCCTTCAGGAGAAAACACCCCAATTCTGGCATTACCGAAGTCAGAAACATAAATGTTTGTAAATTCATCCTGTGCCAAATATTGAGGGCCGATTAATTCTCCTGCCCCCCTTCCTTTTTTTCCAAAGGATTTTATGTATTTACCGTTTTTATCAAGGATAGAAATTTTGTCTGCAGAAAATTCTGATAGTAATAGCCGACCGTCAGGTAATTCGATTAAATCAAACGGGCGAGCAAAACCCTGAATAGGACCGTTTGATTTTTCGGTGATAATTCCGTTTACATTAAAATGCAACAGTTCGTTTGCACCATAATCGACCAGCCAAAAAGTACCGTCAGTCATTGCGCATATTGATGTAGGTTGAAGAAAAAATTCTTGTTTGTTTACAGTGCCTTTAATAGATGCTTGGTCGGAAAATTTAATATCCGAAAAAATGGCAGGGTTCATGCTCCGTCTGTCTTTAATTGTTTCAATTTTTGATTTTAGCAAAATACCGCCATATCCTAAATCTTTTGCGGCTTCCCATTGCTCTAAAGCGGCTCCTTCTATTCCTGAGCGAAAATAAGATTTTCCGAGCCAGTCCATAATTAAAGGCTCACCGGGTATATATGAAAGAGCTTTTTCAAAAAGTAAGACAGCTTCGTTAAACTGCCCTCTAAAATACGATTGAACTCCTCGTCTAAATTCTTCTGCTGCGGCGGCTCTGTCGCTTGAAAACGGTTGGGTTGAAAGGGTATTTCCTTCAGCAAAAGACGTACCATCAATCAAAGAAAAACACAGAACAAAAAATGTAATTCTAATTAAATTTTTCATATACTATCCTCAGTCTTCGTTTTCTATAATTTCCCTGTAATGTTCCAGGACGAGTTTGTTTTCGGGAAGCATTTCTTTAACACGAGTAATTAACTTTTTTGCTTCATTGGGAAATTTCATTTTATGATACACCCATGCCAAAGAGTCCATGTACACAGGATTATCAGGGGATAAATCATTTGCTTTTTTACAAAATACCAATGCTTTTTTTATATCTTTATCTGTGTCTGCATAAATATACCCAAGACCGTTTTGTGCCGTAGTATTATTTGGGTCTATTTTTAAAGATTTTTCATAACATTCTATGGCTTTTTCAACATCTTCATGTTCATAGGCAATAAAAGCCATAGAAGCATAAACTTGTGCGGATTCATATCCTGCACTTATCAGTTTAGAAAGTTCAAATTCAGCCAGTCTTGAGCGGCCTGTCATAGTATAGCTGTAAGCCAATATCAAACGACATTGATACACCCGAGCAATGTTTTCGTCAGAGGTAACAACCTGCTCCAAATAGCCGATAGCATCTTCATATCTTTTTAACCTAACATAGGATAGGCCTAAATAATAAGCAATTTGAAAAGGGTCGTCTTTGTCAGCGCCGTCAGGTAAAGACAGCAAGACAGTAAGAGCTTCAGAATAGTTTCCGTTGTTATAAAATTTTATACCGTCAATAATTTCCACAATAAAACCCCACCGAGCAAATTATATCATTATTTAATAACAAAATCAAGGTCGAAGGATTTAAATTTTAAAATAAAAAAGGCTTTTTTTAAATTTAACCTAATGCTAGTTTTACCTGCGTTTATAGTTCAAAACCTATTTTTTTTACTTCACGATTTTCAAACGCCTCTTTTAGCATTTCGTCAATTTGCATTTTTTCAAATATTTGCCAAGCATCATCGAAGCTTGTGTGCAGTGTTGGGTGCTTTGGCGAAAACAAAACACAGCAATCAGGATGAGGGAGTATTGATATTTCGTATGTGCCAATATACTGTGCTATTTCGGTTATTTCTTGTTTATCAAGTCCAATTAACGGTCTAAATATAAGCGCATCACTTGCAGAATTTGTAATATTCAGATTTTCGGCAGTTTGACTTGCAACTTGTGCAAGACTTTCGCCTGTAATCAGACATTTCGCTTTAATATACCGAGCGGTCATATCGGCTATTTTCATCATACAAATTCGCATCATCAATGTCATGTATGCCTCAGGAACATTGTCTTTTATGTGTTGCTGTATTTTTGTAAATGACACGATATTAAGATATGTGCCTAAGTTGTATTTTGCAAGTATTGCCGCAAGTTTTTCGACTTTTTCTTGTGCCTCATGCGAGGTATATGGGTATGAATGAAAATAAAGACAGTCTATTTTCATTCCACGCGAAATCATTTTGTATCCTGCCACAGGTGAATCTATTCCGCCGGAAAGTAAAAGTAGCCCCTTACCTGCCGTACCGCATGGAAGGCCGCGTCTTGCTTTTCTTTCTGCACCGTAAATAAATGCTTGTTCGCGGACTTCAATAGTAATGACAATGTCAGGATTATGCACATCGGTTATGAGAATACCTTCACTGTGAATTACCCCGCCGACCTGTGTCGCAAGCTCATATGAATTCAATGGAAATTTTTTATCGGCACGGCGGACTTCTATTTTAAAAGTTTTACAGCCTTGTAATTTGGCTTCGACAGCTTTCTGTTTTGCAACTTTTATAATTGCATTTAAGTCTTTGTCCGTAATACTCGCTTCTGCCCAACCGGTTATGCCCATCAATGAATTTAAAGCTTTTTCGCAAAGTATTCTTGCATCTTCAGGAACCGTTACATAAAGCCTGCCTGAGCGAACATTGATTTTTGCTTTTGTGGGCGATAAAAAAGTTGCAAGATTTTTAGAGAGCTTTCTTTCAAAATAATTTCGGTTTCCCTTTTTTAAACTTAGCTCTCCAATTTTTGCTAAATATAAACATTCTTTCATAAATACTTCCTTATTTACAACCTTGAGATAATAATAATAGTGGTGCAAATTATCGCCATTGCAATTCCAAATAAGGCGCATAAAAAGCTGGTTATACCTTGGACTAAATAAATTTTATATTTACGCCTAAAAAAATAAAACAATTGCAAAATAAGTGTTGCAAGCGAAAATAAAAAACCAATAGAAGCAACACCTATAATAATACGCAAAATACGAGTTTGGCTTGAATCAAGAAAACCTTTATAATTACCAAAAACATAAAGCATGAATAACATAAGAGTTACTGCCGAAAAAAAGAACATAGCCCTTCGTAAAAATTTAATCGAAAATCGTTTTGCGGAAAATAATTCTTTTTGTTCTTCTTTTTTTTCTGCGATTGAATTTTCAATCGCCAAATCTTGTTTGCTGTTTTCCGATGAATTATTTATAACCGTTGCTTTTTCATCAGACTCCGTGTGTATTTTTTGAGATGTTTTTTCCACCATAGATTGATAATACGCTATTTTGCATAAAAAGTAAATAGCGGGCTAAAGTTTGTTTAAGATAAAAAAAACATGAACACTAATAAACCAACTTATCAGACTCGTCTTTTGGTATAATAACCTTTCCTGTTCTGTCGCATTCAACCATTTTGTTTACAAACTCTGTTTCAGCATCCAAACAATCCCTTTGGCGAGGCGGGTCAAGAGCCTTCTCATCATCGAGAATCAACAAAGCCCTGTTTTTGGAAATATTGGAAAGCAACTTCTGCCTTATATCAGCTTTTCTATTGTGTATAAGCGTTCTAATCTGCAAATCGGAAAGCGGAGAAACCAAAAACTGAACATCATTATCCGACATATTAAGTAGATCATCAAAAGTATAAATCTGTTTTAAAATTTCTTCTGCAAGTTCTTCATCATCTTCTGCAAGTTTTTCCAAAATCATCTTTTCGGAATCCAAATTGCTTGTGCGTAAAATTTTTGCCAACACGGATTTGCCGTCAAGCTCCGAAGTTCTGTCGACCCTTATATTCACAAGCTTTTGCCTTAAAGCATCACTCATGTTTTGCAAAACATCCATATTCAGCTTTTGCATTTTTGCCAGATGCAAAACAATATCCTTCTTTTTAACGGCATCATCTTTTAATCCCGAAATATACTGTGCCGCCTGCTTAGGGGGCAAATGCGACAGAACAACAGCACACGCAGACGGAAGCTCATCTTTTAAAAGTGCATGTAGCCTGTCGTTTTCAATACCGTCCAAATAGACAAACGGCTTAGGCAAGGTTTGCGGAACAGCTCTCTCAAGAATTTCTGCAGCCTTTTCGTCTCCGTATGCTTCTTCGAGTATTTGCTTCGCGGTACCGACACCGCCGTACGAGCCCTTATTTTCTTCATATATTGCGGTAAACTCATCAAGGATTTCCAGAGCCTCTTCCTTAGGAACATTGCGAATTGTAATCAGCTCAGCAATAACCTTATCAACCTTATTGTCGTCAAGTTTTCGCAAAACAACAGCCGCCTGCTTCGGCCCAATCAAAAACAAAAACTTAGCAACACGGCGATACTTTGAATCCTTTTCTTTTTTGGGAACCTTTACAAGCCCCTTTTCCTGTATCATGCTTTCAATATCTGTCATTTAACCCCTCACCGAAATTATACCTTATTTTCATAAATAAAACAAGCAAAATACATTTTAAAATAAACGCAACGCTTCGCTTTTGCACTGAAACTCCTCGCCCTCGCATAATCTTTTGCCCTTTAATTAAAAATTCAATCGGCGTTTTCCGTTATCACTTCAAACACCTTTACTTAAAAAACAATCGGGCAAAAGGATAGACTTCGGGCTTAAAATCAGGTTAAACAAAAAGCCGGCAAGTTTTGAAAATTTGGGCTCAAAAAAACTCTTGCCTAAAAAGCAAAAATTGGTTAATATACAGACGGAGGTAAAACAATGAAAATAGCTATTCCAAGTAATGACAACAAAACTATTTCAAAACATTTCGGTAAATCGGAAGGTTTTGTAATTGCCGAAATTAAAGAGAACGAAGTAATAAACAAAGAGTATAAAAAAAATGATTTTACTCATCACGCAAAAGGCGGAAACCGCGCTCATGACCACGAGCATCATGAAAATCACAGCCACGACTCAATTCTTAAAGCACTTGAAGGTTGCTCTGTAGTAATTGCCGGCGGAATGGGAAGAAGACTGTACAGCGATTTTGAGCAAAATAAGATAACCGTGTATCTTACGCAAGAAGATTCTGTTGATACAGCTCTTAACCTTTACATAAAAGGCACATTGGATAATAACTTAGATGCTCGCTGCAACCACTAATTTACGGATTTAAGGAGCATAATTTGAAAATCGTTATCTGGGGTGCGGATAATATAGGCAAAAGCGTATTATATTCACTAAATTTAACCGCCCCCTTTAATAAAAATACCGTATTGTGTTTTGTTGATAAGAATACATCAAAAGTCGGCAAAACTTTTTGCGGAAAAGAAATTAAGTCTATTGAAGAGATTTCCACAATTGATTTTGATACGATTATAATCGCAAACACTCACGGTGCAGAAATAAAAGAATATATAAAACAAAACTTAAAACCTTGCACTGTTATAGATTTTTTAAGCGAAGGTTTATTTGACCCCAGAATATGCACATTGAATTTACTTGCAGAAGAAATACATAATAATAAAATTGAAGGCTCAATTGCGGAAGCTGGTGTTTACAAGGGCGAATTTACACAATACATAAATGCAAATTTTCCAAACAGAACTCTCTATTTATTTGATACATTCGAGGGTTTTGCGGAAAATGATATTGCAGAAGACGAAAGATTAAATCTTTCAAATGACGGCAGGCAAATGTTTAAGGATACTGAAATTAGCCTCGTAAAAGAAAAATTAAAACACCCCGATAATGCGATTTTTAAAAAGGGGCATTTTCCGAAAACATGCAAAGGGCTTGAAAATGAGCCTTATTGTTTTGTAAGTATTGATTTTGATTTATACCGCCCGACATTTGATGCAATAAATTATTTTTATAAAAACCTGTCTGTTGGCGGGTATATTATGATTCATGATTATACAAACGAAAACTTTAAGGGCGTAAAAAAAGCTGTTTTGGAATTAAAGCCTAAATTAGGTTTTGCATATTTTCCGATTTCAGACGGGGGCGGGAGTATCGTAATCAGTAAATGAGGTACTTACAAAACTCGTCCGGCTTTTACAATTTCCTCAAATAGCATTACGATTTAAATTGCCTAAAAGCTCTTCAGTTACCGCATTTTATTTTCAGATTTATTTTATGCGAAGTTTAAAGCCGCAAAAGGGATAGTAGCGGAATTTTCATGCCGATTTTTATTCCGGTAAAGGCGGTTGGAGTGTAACGGAAAACGCCGCTAATTTAAAACAGTAGAGGCATTAAAATTAAAGCGGATAGCCCGTTTTTTGCATTGCGTGTTTTTATGCAATTTAATTTAAAATAATCATTTCGCAATGCAAAAATTTGCTTTAAATAATAATTGCTTTTTTTTAAAATATTTGTTATATTTTTATCTCAATTTTATTATTTTTACGGGAGAAGGTGATGAGTAAAAAAATACTTTTGGTTACGGATTCTGTCAGTTACGGAAAACTTGGAATGTCTGCGCAGGTGCCTGTGCTTTCGCGAATGGGTTATGATGTTTATAATTTACCGACAGCTTTGGTTTCAAATAATTTTGGCTATCCTGATTATGAGATGTTGCTTACTACGGCTTACATGAAAAGGTCTGTTGAGATTTGGCAGGCACAAGGATTTTCCTTTGATGCAATCAGTATTGGTTTTGTTGCAACGGGTGAGCAAGCCGGTATTATTCGGGATTTGGTGGAATTCAATAAAAAGAAAAATCCTGATTTGATTGTAACTTTGGATCCGATTATGGGCGATGACGGACAGTTGTATCATGGTTTGGGTGAAGAAAATGTTAATGCCTTGCAGTCTGTTTGTAAGTTTGCTGATGTTATTACGCCGAATTTTACGGAGGCCTGCTTTTTGGCGGATATGCTTAAAGGGAAAACTTCTGTATCGGAAGATGAGGCTAAATCTTTGGCTGAAAAACTTCATAATGATTTTAGCACCGAATGCGTTATTACAAGTACTAAGGTTGGGAATAAAAATGCAATCGAAACATACACAAAAGATGCTTGTGAGTTGAGCTTTTATGAAGAAGTGCCTGTAGCGTTTTCAGGTACAGGAGACTTCTTTTCGGCGTATTTTTTGGGAACACTTTTAAAGGGCGTGCCTATTGTAAAAGCAGCTGAAGAAGCGGGCAAGTTTGTAAAGGATTTGGTTGCAAAATATGCCGGTCAAGAAGACAAATTGGTTGGCATTGCAGTTGAAGAATACTTGCAAGAAATGAATATGTAAAAACAATCTTTAAGGCTATGTCGGCTAAGGTCGGCATGGCATTTTTTTTAAGTATCGCATAGCTTTTCTAAAATACAAAGAAAGTTTGCCTTTCAATTGACATAAAATATTTTTTAATGTATACTTTATTTACAATTTTAATTACTATTCATTAATGGAGGTGAATTTATGAAGAAGGTTATTCCGGCTTTTTTGGCTCTTTTGATTTTATTTTCAGGTACTTTGTTTGCCGAAGAACCTGCAAAAGAAGAAATTAAAGAGGTAATCTCTTATGTGTCCGTGCTTTATATGGCGGTTGTTGATATAACCGTAGAGGCAGGTGAAATAGAAAATGATTATATTAAAACAAATTATAGTGAGAAAAAATTCACGGCTAAATTTGATAAATTACCGGTAGAAGAATTTTTGAAAAAATATAAAGAAGAGTGGATAGATGAAAATGCAAAATGGCCTTTTTCAAAGGTAAGCGGAACTATGGTTATTAATACTGATATTAAAAATCCGTCTAAAGATGCTTTTAGTATCGTTTTTAACTTTAAATTAGATAACACAAGTGTAAAAAAACTGTATTTAAAAATTACTCCGGCAACTGAAAAAGTCAATATGAAAATAAACGGAAAAACTTATAAAGATGCTATGAACTATTTTGAGGATTAAACAAACTGTAACGATTATTTTTTAATCTTGCGCAAGGTACATTTAAAGTTGTGCCGAGTACTTAGAGTACTCGGCACAAAATAAAAAAGCTGTGGTAATTTTCCACAGCTTTTTTAGTCGAAGCGTTAGTGTAGCTTTAAATACACCGACCCGAAGTGTAACGGAGGGATGCGCCCAAAAAGTTATTTTTTTATTTCTGTAATTTTATCGCAAATTGCAAGTGTAGAATTACGATGTGAAACAAGGACAACTGTTTTTTCTGCACTGTCTTTTTTGATTGCGCGTAAAATTAATGCTTCGTTGATTGAGTCTATGTTGGATGTTGGCTCGTCAAGTAGAAGCATTGGTTTGTCGGCAAGGAGGCATCTTGCAAGTCCAAGTCGTTGTCGCTCCCCTCCTGAAAAATTAACCCCACTTTCGCCTACTTTAGATTCAAGCCCATCAGGCAGGCTCATTATGTATTCGTATACAGATGCTTTTTTTAAAGCGTTGACTATTTGTTCATCGGTTGCGTCTTTTTTTGCAATGAGCAAATTCGAGCGGATTGTTCCTGTAAAAAGTTGAGTCGCTTGCGTCATGTAGTTGATTTTTTCATAAATAGAGCCGGTGTTAATTTGGGGTAACTCGGTGTCGTTTATTTTTATGCTGCCTTTGCAGGGATCCCAAAAGCGTAACAGCAGTTTGAGAATAGTTGATTTACCGCTTCCGCTTTTTCCCATGATACCGAGAATTTTGCCTGAGGGAATTTCTAAATCCAAATTCTCAAGTACGGTTGGTTGGTTTTTTCCATAACCAAAACTGATATTTTGAAGTTTTGCTTCCGGAGTTTTGTCGATTAAGGTTTTGCCGTTGTTTACAGTTTGTATAACAGGCTCTTCTTCTAAAATCGATAAAACTCTGTCTCCGCATGCAAATGTTTGAGTCAATGTGTTGCCTAAATTTGCAAGGCTAATGTATGGTGCAAATGAGCCGGCAGTTAAAAGTGTTGTAATTACGCCGGTAGGGATAGAAATAAAACCATTTTGTATTAAGTAAAGGCAAGTAAGTGCTTGTGCAATTGAAAAAATCATAATTGCAGAATCAACGATTGCAGATAAATTGGCGGCTTGTTTTTTTAATTCGGTTTGTTTAATTAAAAGAGCTTCCGTAACTTCTTCTAAAGTTTTCAATGTAGATTCTTCACAGTTGTACTGTAAAACTTCCCGCACACCGCGAAGTTTGTCGATAAATTGTCCGTTTAGTTTGCCTATTTTTTCTCTGATTTCAACACTTGTTTTTTCACCTCGTTTAGATGCAATTACGGGAAGTATAATACCAATTATAATTTGCGACAATAATGGTATTACCGTCAAAATTGGATGTAGCGTAAAATAAAAGATAAACAGTAAAATTGCCGTTATTAAAGCAATCGCTATTGGGGATATTGTATGAGCATAAAAAACTTCGAGAAGCTCTATATCACCGGTGATTAAGCTAATTAACTGTCCCGGGTTTTTGCGGTCTAATTTTGCAGGTGCAAGTTTTTGCATTGCAGAAAAAACTTTGCTTCTAATCATTGCCAAAATCTTAAAAGCCAATAAGTGATTGCAATATTGTTCGATATATCTGAGAACGCCTCGCAAAAAACCTGATGTAATTAGCAGTATTAAATATGTTTTTGTTGCAAATCCGCCTAACAATATTTTTGACATTACTAAATTAAATTCGGGTAATATCGAAAAAATTGCATAAGCTCCAAAAACAGCAATTCCAAATGTAGCGATAAAACCAAGTACACCAACCGTAATTGCGATAAGCATGGGTATAAGCAATGGTTTTAAAAGTGTTATTAAAGAAAGCATTATTGAAAAAGAATTACGCCTAGTCTTCATTTTTACCTCCTTGCATATCGTTAAAATTAAGCAATCGTTCTTGTTCGGTATAAAGATTGAAGTATACTCCATTTTTTTGCATTAGTTCATTGTGCTTGCCTGTCTCTATAATTTCACCGGCTTGCATTACATAAATAAAGTCTGCAAGGGCTGCTGTTTTCATTTTATGTGAAATATAAATTACGGTTCGTGATAGTGAAAGCTCTTTTATTATTTTCAAAATAATTTCTTCTGATTCCACATCAACATTGGAAGTTGCTTCGTCAAATATATAAACTTCAAAATTACTCAGTAAAGCCGTTGCAATGGCTATACGCTGAATTTGTCCACCTGAAATATTTTTTCCGCCCTGCAATAATTCGGTGTTCAAACCTTGCTTTTCGTTTAAAAATTCCATAAGTTCCAGTTTTTCCAAAACAGCTATGATTGTTTCATCGTCTATGTTTTTATTTCCCATTGTAACATTTTCACGAACCGTGCCTGCAAAAATATGCGGGTTGTGATTTATACGTACAGCTTTGTTTTTTAATAAACTTGTCATAGCAGAAGAAAGCGTAGACTTACCGCAACCGGACTGTCCTACAATTGCCGTAAAACCGTTTAACGATATATCTGCGTTTATATTTTTTAATGCTACGGTACCATCGGGATATATATAAGAAAAATTTTTTAATTCGATTTTTGAGTTTTCAACAAGTTTTATTCCATCATGCAATTTTGGTTTTTCTGTATTTAAAAATTTCAGTATTTGTTCACCGGCGGCGACTCCTGTCATTGCAACATGAAACAAACTTGTTAAAATACGCATTGGAACAAAAAACTCGGCGGAAAGTAAAATAATTGCAATGATAGAAAACAGATTTAAATTCGCACTTGCGAACCGCATGACTGCAAGAGCTATGACAATTGCTGTTGAGCCGTAAGCTATCCAGTCAATTATCATTATAGAATTTAACTGCATACCCAAGACCCGCATTGTTTGTTTTCTAAAACCTTCTGCTTGCACGTCCATAGCCTCTGCTTGTTGTTTATCCGATTGAAATATTTTTAATGTCGTTAAACCCGTTAAGCTGTCCAAAAATAAATTGCCAACATCGGCATATTTTCGCCAATATTTTCTTTGTGTTTTTCTTACCAATCCCATAATTGCCTGTAAGCTCAGTGGAATTGTCAAAGAAGCAATCATTAAAATAATTGCAGAGCGCAAATCAAGTGGTGCAATTGCACCGAACAAAAAGGCGGCCGCTATAAAGCAATAATAAAATTGTGGTAAATAGCCGCCGAAATAATTTTCTAATTGCTCGACACCTTCCACACCAAGCTGTGTAACTTCTTGTGTGGTCATTACATCTTGATATGAAACACCAATCTCAAGCACTTTATTATAAACTGAAAATCGCAATTTATGCTTAACCTCATTTATAATTTTAGATTTAAAATATGCAGCTTGTTTTATCAATATAAACTTCAAACACAATATTACCGCAAGTAATATAAAAAAGTTTAACTTCATTGGCTCTTTGTTAAATAGTCCAAAAACAATACGAGCCATTAAATACGCAAAATTAATTCCCGCAATTAAACTCGCCAAATTCACAGTTACCAATAAAAAAATATATCGCCGTGCTTTCCCACAAAATTTATAAAGCTCTTTATCAATCATAATTCACCCGATATGAATATTACATTATTTTGAATACAAAAGCAAGATGAACTGTCTTTAACCTGTGATAATTTCACCCCTAAGATTAACCAATGAAAATTTCACCCCCAAAGTGAAAAATATATTATTATAGGAGAATGAATTATATC